>NZ_BAKI01000001.1 GCF_000583655.1 Lentilactobacillus farraginis DSM 18382 = JCM 14108 | reverse complement strand
CTTTAAAATTTGGTTTGACAAATCCGATTAATCTTTTAAGCCATGGCTTCGTCTTCTTCCAGTTCAAGCCAAAGGGCCAACGGACTGGGGTTGAAGTCCGGCCAGTTTGAAATATGCGTATAACCGCGCTCCAAAAGCGAACTGACTTTGCGTTTTTTTAAATCATTAAAGACACTGAGAGCGAATATATTATCTTCCAAATCGGTAATGACAGTGTCTAATTTATGCTGCCATTCAGCAACCAGGTCTTGATAGATCAGCAGCTTACGGGCATTCTTGATAGTGTAGTCGACGCCTTGGCGCCGCAACAGCTGCTTATAATCTTCATATTCTTCTAAAACCGCGTCCTTGGCCTTTTGCCATTGATCGTGGTTATAGGTTGGTAACTTATCGCTCATACACTGTTCCTCCTTATTCACACAATCGTCAATTTGTATTGACTGACGTTGCGGAGAAGAAAATTGTTTTGATCATCGAGGTCGAAAAATCTCTTCGAGAACAATTAAACAATAAAAAGAGGAATTTTGCAAAGGGCATTCTAAACCAATGGGTGAATCAGACTTGATTAGTCAACAACACTGGCACCCAAAACATTCTTGAAGTGGTCCAGTGCCCAAGTTTGGCCTTCTGGTCCTAAAGCTGCGACTCCCTTTTGATGAATCACAAGATTGTAGTTTAAATTATAGGCGTCAACGGCAGTATGCAGCACGCAAATATCGGTGCAGACACCAACCAGGTGAAGTGTATCAACGTGGCGTTCACGCATTCTCAAATCCAAATCTGTGCCGGCAAAAGCGCTGTAACGGGTTTTGTCATACATATAAACTTTTTCCTGGCCTTTATTTTGCTGATACCACTTTGCAACCGGGCCATAAAATTCTCGGCCCCAAGTGTTTCGGACGTTGTGGGGCGGAAAAAGCTTGGTTTCAGGATGATAAGGGTCGTTGGGTGTATGAACGTCGGTTGGGAAAATAACCCAGTCGCCATTCGAAACAAATTTATCAGCCAAGTCAACAATTTTTGGTGCCAGTTTTTGTCCTGGCAGCCCGCAGGATAACGCTCCCTTGTCAGCGACAAAATCATTTGTGTAATCAATTATTAACAGTGCGGTATGTGATGCCATTTTAATCGACCTCCCGAATATTAAAGTACCTTTTACTTTTATTGGTTCTAACCTACTATAATTTCGTTCGAATTTCAAATATCATGCGCTAAATATTCTTTGTCTATATATGCTTGACAATTGTTCATGAATCCGTATACTAAATAGTTAATGAAAAGAGAGTCGGCAACCGCTGAAAGTCGATACGATTATTATGGCGAATTACAAAGGCTGCATCCTTTATCTGCGTTGAAAGGCAATTCAAGGATGAATTGTAGAACTTGGGTGGAACCGCGTTTATGACAAACGCCCCTGGTACTTGTTTTTGCAGGTACCGGGGGCGTTTTTTACTGTCGATGAAAGTATTGGAGGAAAATGATGGAAAAGAGTAAAAATGCAACCAGTTTATCGCGCTCGTTAAAGAGTCGGCACATTCAAATGATTGCGATTGGTGGTGCGATTGGAACCGGACTATTTCTGGGCTCCGGAAGTGCGATTCATACGTCGGGTCCGTCAATTATTATTTCATATTTGGTTGTTGGGATATTTTGTTTTTTGTTGATGCGGGCGATCGGTGAGTTACTGCTATCGGATACGTCAAAGCATTCTTTTCTGGATTTCGTTAAGGAATATTTAGGTGATCGTTGGGAATTTGTTACCGGTTGGACATATTGGTTCTGCTGGATTAGTTTGGCAATGGCCGATTTAACGGCAACCGGAATCTATATTAAATACTGGTTTCCGGGAGTTCCCCAGTGGATTCCGCCGTTGGCGATTCTGCTTTGCCTTTTTGCCGCTAATTTGGTGAACGTTGGCCTATTCGGCGAATTGGAATCCTGGTTTTCGATGATTAAAGTAGTCGCAATTATTTTGCTGGTGATCGTTGGTTTTGGATTGGCAATTTTTTCAGTTAAGGTCGGCGCTTCCACTGCCTCATTCAGTAATTTGATCAGCCACGGTGGTTTATTTCCAAAGGGGGCCCACGGCTTTTTATTATCATTTCAAATGGTCGTTTTTGCGTTTGTCGGAATTGAAATGGTTGGGCTGACTGCCGGTGAAACCAATGATCCGGCAGAGAACCTGCCCAAGGCGATTAACAGTCTGCCAATTCGGATCGGCCTGTTTTATATTGGATCAATGGTTGCGGTTATGAGTGTCTATCCATGGAATGACATTACGACAACTGCCAGTCCGTTTGTCCAGGTCTTTTCCGGGGTTGGAATTGTTGGTGCGGCCGGTATCTTGAATTTTGTGGTTCTGACAGCGGCCATTTCGGCTACCAACAGTTGCCTATTTAGCACCAGCCGAACGATGTATGCCCTCAGTATGGGCGGCAATGCGTCCAACTTTCTTACCAAGCTTGGTCGAAATGGTGTGCCAAATATCGCACTCAACTTCTCAACAGCATTTTTATTAATTATTGTTGTTTTAAATTACTTCATTCCTGAAGGGGTGTTTAACTTGGTTTCCAGTGTTTCAACGATTAACTTTGTCGTTGTCTGGGTGGTTCTTTTGGTTGTCCACGTTAAATACCGTCGCAAACATCCTAAGGGAAGCAGTCATTTTAGGATGCCGGGTTATCCGATTACCGACTATTTAAGTCTGGCTTTCTTTCTGTTTATTTTGGGCTTTCTGCTGGTAAGTTCGTCTACCAGGGTGGCAATGATAATCTCGATTATTTCAATCGGTGTCATGCTAATTGCTTTCCAATTAATTAATCGCCAAAAAAGCCACTAAGGTTAAAAGTCTGTGAAAAATATTGAATTCATGCAATCCTTCATCTACAATTTGAACAGGATATTAGCGCAATTACATTTATGAGGAAGACGGCAATGGTAAGGATTCATCAATTAAAAAATTATATTTGGATTGAAGCGGCTAATCCCCGACAAGCGGAACTTGATCGCGTTATCGATAAGTACCAGCTGCCCGAAAAATTCAAGGGTTACATGCTTGATCGGCATGAACAGCCCCGAGCAACTTACGATGCCATGACGGGTACAGGTGTTGTGGTGATTCGGGCATTGGCAAGCGGCCTTGACAGTGCAATTACTGTGCCGATATTTTTAGGATTTAATGATGATATCATCATTACTGCCTGTCATAGTGAAGAACAAGCCAAGTTGATTAATCAGCAGTCTCAAACGGGCTTCTCATTAATTAGCGACCATATTTTTACAATCCTGAAAGGGATTCTTGGGCCTTACTTTCAAATGTTGGACGAAGTTAGTCAGCGAGCGGATAACTTGGCCAGTCATCGGTTGACGGCAATTACCAAACGGCGCTTGGATTCACTGACGATTTTGAAAACCCGACTTGTTTATCTAAGGTCGGCAACCGCCGGTAACTTGGTGGCTTTAGAAGAGCTGCAGGGCGTGCTTCGGCAAAGACTGGGAATGACAACCGATTTGGCGCGACAGGTAACCCAGCAGCTTTCCGATTTGGTTGTCGAGTATCGACAGTGTCAGACGATGTTTAGTGTTCAAGGAGACGTTATTAACGAAACTGAGGCGGCTTATGGCAATCTGTTGAATAATAAGTTGAATCAAACGATGAAATTTTTGACAGTGTGGTCATTATTATTAGCGATTCCGCCGATTGTCTCGGGTTTCTATGGCATGAACGTTAAATTACCATTTGCCGATCAGGAAGCGGCGTGGTTTGGTACCATTATCCTGACTATCGGGTTGATGATTGGCATGCTGGTTATTTACATTGGAAAAAATAAGCGTCATTAAAAACAGATTATTAAAAAAAACTCGTTGACGGCAGCCGTTTTAAACAGCTGTTATCAATGAGTTTTTTATTAGTCTGCCAAAATTATTTGTAAGGTCCAATGTCTAAGTATCTAAATGAAATTGTCTCAGCAATTCCAACACTTTCAAAACATTACCGCGAACCAAATCAGTGTGATCAATATCAATAATTCGATATTGGGACTGAACATTGGCTGGTAATAGATTTAGGATTCGCCGATCCACCAAGAGAAGGTCATCCGTTTGAATGGCCGGATTAAAAAAGTGTTCTGCAATGACGTTGACTTGAAGATTGGTTTTGCTAACCCGATCCTTTAGTTCGTTACAAAAGTTTTGAATTAGTGCGTCGTCTACAATGGCATTTCCGGTTAACGAAGGTTGAATTTTGCCGGTCCGAATGTCGCCGATTACTCTGATATTCAATGAATGATATCCCCCGTCGTTTTTTGATCAATAGTATATTAACACTTTAAAGACTTCGTTAATCAAAACGGCCGCTGATTTTGCACAAAATTAAAATAAGTAAAGAAAGATTTAACATTTGATTAGAGACAGGCAACCAGCGAAAAAATCAGTAGGCAAATCAGTGATGTATCACTTCGGGTATCGTATTTGTTAACGTTTACGCGCCATTCAAAAAATAGGTAGAACCCTAAGATTAATATGATAATTAAAATTTTTAGCGCTCCCAGCATCAAGGTAGCACAAATTGCCAAAATCAATCCCATAATAACAACTAGTGAGAGCCGGTTGCCCACTTTGATAAAAATTGAAAATGAAAAGAAAATATTGGCAAAAATAAGTAGGGTGATACTCATTAACGAAATCAGTGAAAAGTAATGATGAGCGGTAATGTTGAATAGAAAGGTCATACCACTACCGCTGATTACACCGTAGATAATCCATTGACAATGCGGTTCGTTAATTAGCCGCGTCAGGCTGAGTAGGTTGGCCAGGATGAAATCGAGCAGCAACAGCCAGCCGTTGAATGCCGAGGAGCTAAAAAATAGTTTGATGCCTAAAATTAAAAAAACGCTATCCCAGCCAATCAGGATAACCGGTTGTTTATTTTTTGCGGTTACTTGACTGAGAATTCCAGAAAAACTAAGGGCCAATAAAAGCAGGTAGCTTAGGTCGTGATTGGTTAAAAACAAACGAAAGCCAACTTTTGAAAAGAGCCCCCAGATTAGGACCGGGACAAGTATCCGGATGTCGGAGCGGATCAGATTGGTTTGCTTGACTGTCAAAGTTTCACGTCACCTCCGTTTTATCTTAGTTATGCGTTTATCATCTGCAGAAAAGGGTTTCATTCAAGTTAATGGTAATAAAATTATCTTAATGTTTTTTGGCAAACCGGTCAACGAGGTCTTTAAAATAAAGCTTCCAAAAATAAAAAAATTATGATAACATAGTGAAGTTATGAGTTCCCGATAGGATTCACGCTGGACGTGAAGAAGCCTTGTAACCTAAAAAATATATAGGGGGAAATAAAATGCGCGAAAAACATTTATTTACTTCGGAATCTGTATCAGAAGGACATCCGGATAAAATCGCTGATCAAATCAGTGATGCAATTCTGGATGCATTATTAGCAAAAGATCCTGACGCTCGGGTTGCTTGTGAAACTTCAGTAACTACTGGTTTGGTGCTGGTGTTTGGTGAAATTTCAACTAAAGCCTATGTCGATATTCAAAAAGTCGTCCGTGATACGATTAAGCGGATTGGTTATTGCGATGGTCGTTACGGCTTTGATGGCGATTCCTGTGCAGTGATCGTTGCACTCGATGAACAATCACCTGACATTGCGCAGGGGGTTGATGAGGCGTTGGAAGAAAGAAACGGCAACACGGATCCGTTTGATCAAATTGCGCCGGTGATCAGGGCTTGATGTTTGGGTATGCCATTAATGAAACGCCGGAATTAATGCCCTTACCAATTTCGTTATCGCATAAATTGATGCGAAAACAGGCTGAGCTGCGAAAGAATGGCACCATTAGTTACTTGGGGCCGGATGCAAAAGCTGAAGTAACGGTTGAATATGATGACAACAATCAACCGGTTCGAGTTGACACGGTTGTCTTGAGTACCCAGCATTCAGACGGCGTTGAGCTGGACCAGGTGCGTCAAGATGTGATTGAAAAAATCATTAAGCAGGTAATTCCAGCCAAGTATTTGGATGATAATACCCGGTACCTGGTTAATCCGACCGGCCGATTTGTAATTGGCGGACCGGAAGGCGATGCCGGCTTAACCGGTCGAAAGATTATCGTTGATACTTACGGTGGCTTTGCCCATCATGGTGGTGGTGCTTTCTCCGGGAAGGATGCCACTAAAGTTGACCGATCTGCCAGTTACGCTGCCCGATACATTGCTAAAAATATCGTTGCGGCTCACCTGGCTGATGAAGTTGAGATTCAATTGGCTTATGCCATCGGGGTTGCCAAACCGGTTTCCATTGACGTCAATACATTTGGTACCGGAAAGGTTTCAGAAGAAAAATTAGTTGAAGCGGCTCGGGCCTTGTTCGATTTACGTCCAGCCGGCATCATTAAAATGCTTGATTTGAAACGGCCAATCTATGAACAAACGGCTGCTTACGGGCATTTTGGCAGAACCGATATTGACCTGCCTTGGGAACATACCGATAAAGTTGATGCCTTAAAAGCTTATTTTAACAAATAATTTAATATTTAATTACGTATTCAATTACGTGGGATGGGGCTGGTACAAAATCTTTTTTGTACCGGTCTTTTTTTGTCTTCAGAAAACATTTTATCAAATCTATTTAATTTGAGAGGGGTTATTTAATGACTGCAGCAGCTTCAAAAAGAAACGTTATTTTTGTGACAATCGCGCTTTTTATCGCGACGTTTATGTGCGCGATTGAGGGGACAATTGTTTCGACCGCCATGCCGACGATTGTTGGCGACCTTCGGGGTGTCGCTTTAATGAATTGGGTATTTTCCATTTTTTTACTGACTAACGCGATTGCGACACCGATTTACGGCAAGTTGGCAGATAGTATCGGTCGTAAGCCGATCTTTATGGTTGGCACAACCATTTTTATTTTGGGATCGGTTATGTCCGGGTTCTCTCAATCAATGATGGGGTTGATCGCTTGGCGGGCAATTCAAGGAATTGGTGGTGGAGCCATATTACCCGTTGCCAATACGATTATCGCTGACATCTATCCCTTGGAAAAACGCGCCCAAGTATTAGGATTAAACAGTTCTGCCTGGGGAATTGCTTCGGTAATCGCGCCGTTATTGGGAGGCTTTATTGTCGACAATCTTAGTTGGCACTGGATCTTTTTTATTAACTTGCCGATTGGCGTGATTGTGTTATTGATGATTCAGTTCTTTCTTCAAGAAGAAAAACAGAAAATTGATAGTCATATGGATATTGGTGGGACCATTTGGCTGACAATTACGCTGCTGGCAATCATGTATGCATTTCAAATTATTGGTCAAACGGTAATTAACTGGCAAGTGGTTGCCGGATGCATTATTTTAACGGTCGTTGGTGGCATTATGTTTATCAGAAAAGAACGGCTGGCAAGTGACCCGCTGATTCCAATGGAACTTTTTAGCCAACGGACATTTGTTGTTCAAAATCTGGTAATTGCCTTAATGAGCGGTTTTTTGATTGCCTATGAAGTTTATTTACCGGATTGGACACAGGGTATTTTAGGACTGCGAGCATCGATGGCCGGCTTTGCGGTAACGCCAAGTTCATTAATGTGGATTGTCGGGTCATTTATTGCCGGTAAATTATTGGTGAAGCTTTCACCAAACCAGATTATCAATATTAGTTTGGCATTTATTTTGGTCGGGGCAATTGTCATGGTTCTCATTCCGGCTTATACGCCGTTTGTTGCGTTCCTGTTGATTTCAACAATTTGCGGGACCGGCTTTGGTTTAACCACAACGACTTCCATTATTAGTGTTCAAAACGTTGTGAAACCTTCAGAAATTGGTGTTGCAACCTCATTTAATACGTTATGCCGGACACTCGGGCAGACCCTGATGATTTCTGTCTTTGGGATTGTTATGAACATGACGATGTTAAGAGGCGTCTCTCAGACAAACGGAGCAACTTTGAAAATGATGGACAAGCTTATCAATCCACAGACTGCTAATCAGTTATCGGGTGAAATCCTGCCCAAACTACGGCTGATTTTATATCAATCACTTCATAATGTGTTTATCGTCGGCCTGCTTTTAATCTTGGCTGCTTACGTGATTAATTGGTTTGATCGAAAGCGAAACTAAAAAGCGTGTGCCAAAGGTCAGGAAGTTGCCCCTTGGCACACGTTTTCTCGGGATTACACAAAAGGGACTGGACAAAATTACTTCCGTCTCAGTCTCCTTAAAGATTTCAAAGTTATTTAATTTTTTGGATGGCCAACAAAAAGGGCGGCTCATGCATTTGATTGATAAACTGGTATTTTAAAACACCGTATTTTTCTTGTGGGAGGGTCTGACAGAAATGAAGCACGGCTTCTTTTTCAGTCTGGCCGCCGGGATGACCATAATAAACAACTACAATGACCAGACCGTTAACGGCTAAGTGATCAAGACAGGCTGTTAGAGCTGCCGTGGTAGCTTTACTTTTAGTGACAATCGCTTTGTCACCACCAGGCAGATAGCCCAGATTAAAAATAGCGGCAGTAATTTGTTGAGATTCGGGCAATACCTGATTAATATTTGCATGGCTCCGTTGGTAAAGGTGAATGTTCTTTAAATCAATTTTATGTCGTAGCAACCGATCGGTGGTATTTTGGAGCGCTTGTTTTTGAATATCGAAACCGTAGACTTGGCCGGATTTACCCACCAATTTTGCTAAAAACAACGTGTCATGACCGTTGCCGATTGTACCGTCGATCACCGAGTCATTTGGTGAAACCGCTGCTTTTAGCAATTGATGGCTGAACTGTAAGGCATTGGGTAAACGTTTTGTCATGCTGTCCCTCCTAAAAATTTTTCAAAAATAAATCGGCTGCTTAATAACAAGCTTAGGCCCAGGCTCCAGCCACCGACAACGTCACTGGCAAAGTGGACGCCGACATAAATTCTGCTTAGTCCGACCAGCAAAATCAAGCAGCCGACTAATAGATCAAAGATAAACCGGCGGCTTTGGCTTTTAAGAAAATGATTTCCAATAATGATCAGACTACCACCAAGCATCATGGCACTCATTGAATGACCGCTCGGAAAGCTGGTTGAGTGAACGCTGACTAAATGGTGAAAGGTTGGCCGTGGGCGGTTAATCAGGTATTTAAACAACGTATTAACCGGGCCTGCCAGCCCCAAACTATTGATTAGCAGGAAAAAGGCCGCCCGACTTTTTCGAAACAGGATTAAAATCAGTGTCATGCCCAGTGTAAATGCAATTACGGGTAAGACGTTGACCAGTTTAGTAAAATGAATTATCAGCAACGTCAATTGTGGGGTGGCTGTGCCTCTGATCAGGCTGGCGATTTGACTGTCAAAGCGACTGATCCAATTTGCATGGGTTAAAACGCCAGTCATAAAAACCAGAAAAACAAGTAACGCGCCGCACCATACCCAAAATAAATGATGACGTAAATATTTCATTGATTCCGCGGCTTTCTTTTTAGGTTGAATATAGTTATTATAGCACGTGTATGTATTGTTTTTTGGGGAATGATTTGTTATGATAATAGGCAACAATCTCAATATTAATGAAAATGAAGAGACGAATTAGTAATTATGAATCAATTTAAGAAACCGGATGGGTGTTGAAAATCCGGATTGATTAATGATGAACTCATCGTCGAATGCTTGATTGAAATTTAGTAGGTTAAGTCGGTTAATCGCCGTTATCAATGTTTAGAGTGCTCAACGCCCGTGGTCGGCGTTAAGAATATAGGTGGTACCGCGATTAATCGTCCTATAGGAAGTTGAATATGGCTTCCTGTAGGCTTTTTTTCGTTAATTTAAGAAATTGAAAGGTGGAAGTTACAGAAATGGCATACAATCATGATGTAATTGAGCGTAAATGGCAGCATTATTGGAAAGAACACAAGACATTTAAAACGCTGGATGATACCAACAAGGAGAAGTACTACGTTTTGGATATGTTCCCTTATCCATCAGGTCAGGGGCTTCACGTTGGGCACCCTGAAGGCTATACAGCAACTGATATTATGGCCCGAATGGCCCGGATGCAGGGTAAAAACGTGCTTCATCCAATGGGTTGGGACGCGTTTGGCCTGCCGGCAGAACAATATGCCTTAAAGACCGGCCACAACCCACGCAGTTTTACGGCTCAAAATATCAAAACCTTTAAGCGACAAATTCGCTCACTTGGTTTTTCGTATGACTGGGATCGGGAAATTAATACCACTGATCCGGCTTATTACAAATGGACGCAGTGGATTTTTGAACAGTTATATAAAAAGGGCCTGGCCTATGAAGATAATATCGAAGTTAACTGGGCGCCGGATTTCATGGGTGGGACAGTTGTTGCCAATGAAGAGGTTGTTGATGGAAAGACCGAACGGGGCGGCTATCCGGTTTATCGGGTACCAATGCGGCAATGGGTTTTGAAAATTACGGCCTATGCGGATCGGTTAATTGATGACTTGGATTTGGTTGATTGGCCTGAAAGCATTAAAGAGCAGCAGCGAAACTGGATTGGCCGGTCACGGGGAGCCAGTGTTTTCTTCAAAGTAAAAGGACATGAGAATGATCAAATCGAAGTGTTTACGACTCGTCCCGACACGTTATTTGGCGCTACATACATGGTTTTGGCCCCTGAACACAAATTAGTCGATCAGATTGCAACACCAGAACAAAAGGCAGCGGTTGCGGCCTATAAAGAAAAGGTTTCACGTAAATCCGACTTGGAAAGAACGGATTTAAACAAGGACAAGAGTGGGGTCTTTACCGGTGCTTATGGAATTAATCCGATTAACGGCAAAGAAGTGCCAATTTGGATTGGTGACTATGTGCTTGAATCATATGGAACGGGTGCGATTATGGCGGTCCCGGCTCATGATGATCGGGATTATGAATTTGCAAAAAAATTCGGCTTACCAATTGTCCCGGTGATTGAAGGTGGCGATGTTGCAGACGCAGCTTATACCGGCGATGGCCCCCACTTTAATTCCGGCTTTATGGACGGTATGAACAAAGAAGATGCCATTAAGGCAGCCATTGATTGGCTTAAAGATCATCATGCCGGTAAAGAAAAAGTCAATTACCGACTTCGGGATTGGATTTTCTCCCGTCAACGGTATTGGGGAGAACCAATCCCAGTAATCCACTGGGAAGATGGTGAAACGACGCTGGTTCCTGAAGATGAGCTACCGTTGCGGCTGCCCAAGGCCAAGGATATTCAAACGTCCGGCGGTAAGGAAAGTCCATTAGCTAATCTGACTGATTGGGTAAACGTTGTTGATGAAAATGGCCGTAAAGGAAAACGTGAGACAAACACAATGCCACAGTGCTGGTAGTTCGTGGTATTGGCTGCGCTACATTGACCCGCATAATGACCAGGCGATTGCTGCGCCGGATAAGTTGAAGTATTGGTCACCGGTAGATCTGTATGTCGGCGGTGCTGAACACGCGGTGCTTCACTTGTTATATGCCCGCTTCTGGCATAAATTCCTGTATGATTTGGGAGTTGTTCCAACACCGGAACCGTTCCAAAAGTTGGTTAACCAAGGAATGATTTTAGGTACCAATCATGAAAAAATGTCGAAGTCAAAGGGAAACGTCATTAACCCGGATGATATTGTTAAGGAATACGGTGCTGACACGCTGCGGGTTTATGAAATGTTTATGGGGCCGATTGATGCTGCCAAGCCTTGGAGCACTGAAGGAATCAATGGTGCCCATCACTGGTTGGACCGGGTATGGCGACTAATGATTGATGACAACAATCATTTGCGTGACCGGGTAACCACGATTGATGATGGTAAACTTGACAAAATTTATAATCAGACGGTTAAAATTGTTACGAATGACTTTGCGCATATGCGCTTTAATGTCGGTATTTCTCAAATGATGGTTTTTGTTAACGAAGCTTATAAGGTGGATGCCCTGCCAATCCAATATATGGAAGGCTTCGTTAAAATGCTGTCACCGGTTGCGCCGCATATTGCAGAGGAACTTTGGCAATTGTTGGGTCATGATGAAACAATTACGTACGAAAAGTGGCCAACTTATGATCCGGATAAACTAGTTGAAAATACCGTTCAAATGGTTGTTCAGGTTAACGGCAAAGTTCGGGCGCATTTGAAGATTGCTCGAGATGCTGCTAAAGATGATGTTGAAGCGGCTGCCAAAGCGGATGAACATATTAAGCATTATCTTGAAGGCAAGACGATTCGAAAGATGATTGTTGTGCCAAACAAAATTGTTAATATTGTTGTTAAATAAGCAGTTTTTAAATTATTGAAAATGGTGACCGGTTTCTTCTTGAAGAAGCGACCGATCACCATTTTTAATTGACTGAACTTAAAATTCTGAGAGTTAACCCGATTGGCTACCCATTGACGGGGATGTTTTTATGCCGGTTCTGCTTAAATCGGCGTTTTAAGTAAGCGTACAGCAGCGATAAGATGAATGAAATAATAACCGCCAGAATGGTTTCCATAATGGCACTCTTGTAGCCCATTTCATCAATAATATCAATGACTGCCTTGTGAAGATACATAATCCCAAGGGTTTGTTGGCCAAGCAATTGAATTGGCTTAATAACGAATTGTGGGAAAAATTGACAGAGGTAATAACTGAAGCTAAAGACCACCATACAAATTAGAATCGGGATAAACAAAATGTAGGATACCCGCGAAATTGGAATATGATGGAAAGTTGCGTGAATAATTTTGGACTTTAAGTAAAAAGCAAAATTAAAGCGATCCATATGCTGCATCCAGAAAATCCATAGTGTGATTAAGCCACATGGAATCATAATCCATAAATCTTTTACGAACTGCTGAATTTTATGGAAATATAAATAACCGAACAACATAAAGAACAACGCAATGAACGCAACGTCAAAATCCCAGGGAATATATTTCCAATTGAAGAACCAGACGTGTTTATAACTGGTCGAAACAATTAGCGAAATAAAAGCGATGATGATTTGGTACTCACGTGTTTTGACATATGTAATCACAATGGATGTGAGAACCAAAGCCAGTAAATAAACGTTAATGTACCAGAAGACACTTAGGTAGTGATTCAGTGTTCGGCCACCCCATAGTAGGCGGACAAAATAAAACGCCGTGTATGACCAGCTTTCACCTCTAATAAAGTGTGAAAGCAGGATTAAGCCGCTGCCGCAAATGAGATAGGAAATTAATAACGGGATAATTCGTTTTTTGATAAATCCCCACCAGTTATTATTAATAATGGGTTTTAAGAAAAAACCACCCATAATAAAGAAGATTGGCATATGCCACCAATATAGGAAGTGAAACATAGTCCCATGCCGAGTCATGGCGTGACCAAATACAACCGCGACAATCCCGATGGCTTTGGCCACGTCAATCCATTCGATTCTCTTTTTACTCACAAACTCTTCACCTCTACGATTTTTTAACACATATAACAATATTCTAGTGCATTTGGGGGTTGAATGACAATAATTTTTGATTACAGTTCTCACAATTAAAAGACTAATTGGATGTTATCGATTTAAACAAGAGTGAGACAAAAGGCGGTTAACTGCCTTTCGTCCCACTCTTGGCTTAAAATTGTAAATTAGTTGGTCCGCTGGTTTTTAAGCATGAATTTTGGCAGGGCCTCACTGATTTGGTGAGGTAACACAACGTACTGTTTTTTTGCCAATTTATCGGCAATCGCGCTGTGAGTGTAAACTGCGGCCAGGGTTGCGTTGGTTTTATTATCAAATTGAGCAGTAAAGCCACCGATTAACCCTGCCAGCGTATCGCCCATACCACCGGTTGCTTGCGCGGGTGTACCGCCGGTGTTTTGATAAATTTTACCGGCTGCATAAACCTCTGTTCGATGGGATTTGACAACCACAATTGCGTTTAGCTGGTTGGCAGCGGCTTGATTTTTCTCGGGCGTTTGATCGGCGATCTTAATACCCGAGACTCGCTGCCACTCCATTTGATGAGGGGTCAGAATATTCAGGGATGCTTCGGGCAGAGCCAAGTGGTTATGGGCAATCAACGTTAAAGCGGAGCCGTCAATGACCAATGTTTGTTTGTCATGGGCCAATTCAAAGGTTTTGGTTAGAATAGACAGCGCGTTGTTGTCGGTTCCCAGCCCCGGCCCGATGACAACCACGTCAGCGCTTTTAATAATTGGCGCCGCTGTTTTTAAATCGTGATAGTCGACAAACATAGCTTCCGGCAGCCAGTCGTGAAGGCTGGTTTGATTTGTGGGATCAGTTATTGTGGTAACCAGTCCGGCTCCGGAATAGACTGCGGCCAATGAAGCCATAATAATGGCACCGCCAAAGTTTTGACTACCGCCAATTAAGGCAATCCGACCATAAGTGCCCTTATAACTATCTGCAGGCCGCTTACGAATAACCTTTGCTAAAATATCGTTTGTAATTTCCTTCATCTTTAAAATCCCCTCCAACTCAAAGATCTTTTCAAACTCAGTATACCATTGCTCGTGACCTGCAAGCACAGTGAGATGTGCTAAAATATAAACATAAGATGACAGGAGTGAGAATCAATGACAATCGATTGGCAAAAGCAGGCTGAGAAGTATCGTGATCAGTATTTAAGTGATTTAAAGGAATTGATCAGTATTCCCAGTGTGCGGGACGACGAACACAAAACAGACGATTATCCTTTGGGTGAGGGCCCGGCCAAAGCCCTTCAAAAATTTTTATCATTTGGTGAACGGGATGGTTTTACAGTAAAAAATCTGGACAATCTAGTAGGGTATATTGAGTACGGTTCAGGCGAGCAGACGTTTGCGATGCAGTCACATGCAGATGTAATGCCTGCCGGTGACGGCTGGGAAACTAATCCCTTTGAAATGACCGAGAAGAACGGTAATTTGTACGGTCGGGGAACATCTGACGATAAAGGCCCCGGCTTAGCTGCCTACTATGGGCTGCGGATGTTAAAAGACAACGGGATTTTGCCAAAAATGAAGATCCGCTTGATTATCGGTACCGATGAAGAAAGTGATTGGACTGGTATGAAGCATTACTTTGAGGTTGAGCCGCAGCGACATTGGGATTTTCGCCGGATGCTGAATTTCCGCTTATCAATGGTGAAAAGGGAAATGCGGCTTACGAGACAACCTTTGGTAAAACGAATGGTGCTGAATACACCCTTAAAGAATTTGATTCAGGGCTGCGAACGAATATGGTGCCGGGAAACGCAACGGCTTTGATTGAAACGGATAACAATGAAAAATTTGTGGACGCCTTTACCGACTTTTTGGACAAACAGCCATTATCAGGTGATATTAAAGCGACTGGCGATGGGATTGCCGTGCATCTAATCGGCAAGCAGGCCCACGCGATGGCGCCTGAAAACGGTATTAACGCGGGAACTTATTTGGCTGCCTTTCTGAACCAATTTAATTTTGAAGGCGCCGCTAAACAATTTCTTTCGTTTATCGCCGAGTATCTTCATGATGATACGCGAGCTCATAAAATCGGTGTCAACCATGTTGACGATGTTATGGGTGAGTTGACGATGAATGTTGGGATTATGAAGTTTGACTTTCGAACGGGTGGTTTGGTCAATACAAATTTCCGCTATCCAAAGGGAATAAACGATACGCAAATTTTACAGGCATTATTAAAAGTTGCTGATAAGCTTGGTGGCGAGGTAAAGGAAATCAGCCATATGGTGCCACATTATGTTGATCCCGATGATCCGATTGTCAAAACCCTATTGGCAGTTTACGCCCAACAGACCGGTGCCAAAGATGTGAAACCTGAAGTTGTTGGCGGCGGCACGTACGCACGGATGATGCCCCGTGGCGTGGCATTTGGTGCGCTTTTCCCGGGAACTCAAGATACGATGCACCAGGCCAACGAATTTCAACCGATTAATGATTTACTGAAAGCAATGGCGATCTACGGCCAGTCCATTTATGAGTTGACAGCCAAATAACATTCGATTGGGGTGTTTCATATGTTGGAATTTAATTATCACCGGATTCTGGTAGGGGTTGACGGTTCCAAGACTGCCGCAAAAGCTGTAAAAAAGGCGATTGCGATCGCTCATCGAAATGCCGCCAAATTATATATTGTAGCGGTTATTAATAATCGAGACTTCATTGGTGTGTCCAAATCAGCTTCGATTGGGTTTGGCAACGTTGATCCGTCAACCATTGAAAATTTAAAAAATAATTTTGAGAATTTGGTTCAGGGTTACGTTGACGAAGCCAAGAAAGCAGGGGTGTCGGAAGTGGCAGGCTTTGTTTCCTATGGTGATCCCAAAACCCAATTAGCCACTGAAATTGTTGCTGATAAGAAAATTGACGCAATTGTGATCGGGGCAACGGGTGTGAATTTCTTTACCCGCCTGACATTGGGGTCAACGGCAGCCTTCGTTATCGCTCACGCCCCGTGTGACGTCTTTATCGTCCACCGGGATAAAAAGAAGCGCCTCTAAAAACTAAAAACGTCGGAATTATCATT
This sequence comes from Lentilactobacillus farraginis DSM 18382 = JCM 14108, assembly GCF_000583655.1. GTDB lineage: Bacteria > Bacillota > Bacilli > Lactobacillales > Lactobacillaceae > Lentilactobacillus > Lentilactobacillus farraginis. The sequence continues at coordinate 168,183 of NZ_BAKI01000001.1, read as the reverse complement.
AAAAAGATTGTGAAACCTGGCCGATTTTCAGCAGTTTCACAATCTTTTTTGAATTGGTTGATGATTTATTTGCAATTATGTACCGGAAACGTTTATAATTTTCAGAGTTGTCATTTCGAGGAAGTATCAAAATTTTGAAAAAATGAGGGATTTGCGTGGCTGATATAGTATTTAGCGATGGTTTTGCCGTAACTTTAAAACATTATTATACAACCCATCAGATTGACTGCCAGGTTATTTTGTTACCATTACTGTTGGGATTGGGGGATATTGCGCAAACCAATCTGCTTGAAACCCGAAAAACGCTATTGAAAATCCGCAATACCCATGAACGCCATGATGATACCGATGAATGGTATCAATCGATACTTGCCGGTCTTAAAGCATTGGATCAAGCTATTATTGAACAAAAGCCGCTGCGGATTTGGTGGACGGATCTGCCGGATGACAGCTGTGGCTTTGCCTGGTTGTGTGATTATTTAAGAGACGCACAAAATCAGGTAACATCGGTTCATGTTCCCCTGATTCTTTCTTATGAACAATTCTTATTTAGTATCCATAGTTTGGGTGAATTATCGACAGCTGATTTTGCCAAATACCATTTATTTAGTGGTGAACAGCCGTTGCTAAGGGATACGCGAATTGCTCACAGTTATCTGTGGCGGGATCTGCGAAAGGATAATACCCCGCTTAGAATTATGATTAATGGCCATTTGATGAGCCAGCCAATTAATTTTTACGACCGATTTTTGCTTTCCCATGTCAGTCCGGTTGATTTTAAAAAGATTCCTGAGGTAATTGGCGAAGTGCTGGGGGATGGGCCAAGTGGCGTACCCGCCTGGTGGTATCGACACCGGGTCGACTATTTAATTTCTAAAAAGGCACTTTGGTATGAAAAAACGCCGCAGCAAAAGTGGGGGCGGGTTAAATTGCGGAATCTTCAAAATTAACCGGTTGAAAATTGATCAAACAAATGAAATCAAGGCCTTGAAGCAGTCGTAAGCGGACGTTTCAAGGCCTTGTTTGATTAATATTGTGACAATATCGTGAATATAGATGATTTACATCGCTGCTTGACGGGGATCGCGGATCTCTGCTAACTTTTCATCAATCATTCCAAGTACCAGATCGACATTTTGGGGTTCTGAAAGGTCATACTTTTGAAGATCGATTTTAAGCTTTGGACTAACGTCATAGTTTTTAAACCATTGCTGATATGCCCGCCACATTTTGTAATAGTAATGTTCCAGTTCCGGATTATTTTCAAACTGTTCGTAATCCCGACCTCTTTTTTTGATGCGGTACTTAATTGTTTCAAAGTCACTGTCAGCATAGACCAATAAATCGGGCGCCTTCTTTGGAAGCTGATCCAATTCGGTCATCATGTTATCCAAAAGCTTCAGATAGACTGCCAGCTCTGTATCACTGATGTTGCCGTCCGCATTGTTTTCCCGGGTGAAAAGGGCATCTTCGTAAATCGAACGATCCAGGACGTTGTTATCGTCACTTAGCGCCTGTTTAATCATCGAGAAGCGTTTATTTAAAAAATAGATCTGTAATAAGAATCCATATTGTTTAGGATTTGAGTAGTAGAGCGGCAGGACAGGATTATCGCCAACCGGTTCAAAAAATGCCTTGGTCCCTAAGTGTGCTGCGATTTTGCCTGTTAAAGTTGTTTTGCCAACGCCGATCATACCTGCTGTAATTATCACCATGGTAGCCCCTCTTTTAATAAAATATACGATATCTAGTGTATCATAAATTTTGATACCACAACATCTATAAATCGGAATTTTCAGGTTGCTTTTTCCAAGTGCGGTTTAAATAAGTAGTACAATAAGATTAGTGAATCGAATGGAGGTAAACTAATGTATAAAGCGGTTGTATTTTTTGACCTTGACGGGACTTTTTTTGATAATGAAAAGAATGTTTCTAAGGAAAACATCGCGGCAGTCAATGAATTACGGGAAAATAATATTCTGCCGATTATTTCCACCGGTCGAAACATTTTTGAAATTCAGTATGTCATTGATGAGACCGGAATAGATTCATTAGTCAGCGCAAACGGCAGTTACGTGCAGTATGAAGGTAAAAAACTGAAAGCTGAAGAAATTCCGGATGACGTTATCGAAGAAATTTTGGCTTTTGCCAAAGAGCAGGGTGATGTGATTTCGTTCTATAATAATGCGGAATTTGCGCTAACTGCCGAAAACGAATTAACAAAGGTTAATTATCGTTTGCTGCGGTTGACACCACACGTTGACCCGACTTTCTATAAAACCCATCAGGTCAATTTCCTAAATGTTTTTAATTATGATAAAGATAAACTTTACCAAGATCATTTCAAGGGTAAATTATCGTTGGTTCGAAATAATCCGCGTTGTTTGGATACCATGAACTGGGGTGTTTCCAAACAAACCGGAATTCAGGCGATGCTGTCCGAAGCGCACTTGGATAAGATCCCATCGTATGCATTTGGTGATCAATTAAACGACCTGCAGATGTTCGAAGAGGTTGATTATCCAGTGGCAATGGGCAATGGGCATCCCGATGTTAAGGCAAAAGCCTCGTTTGTTACAACGTCCAATATTAATCATGGGATTGTGAATGGTTTGAGACATTACGGTTTGATCAAGTAGGACTGATTAGAAAATCAAAAACGGGATTGAATCCAAGGCATTACTGCGTTGGACTCAATCCCGTTTTTTAATTAAGTTATGATTAACAAATTATTCGGTCATTTGCTTTTTAATATTGGCTAAAGTCATGTCAGCCGTATTCTCAAAGTGAATGTCCGCATCTTTTAGAGTTTGTTTGTCACCAATGCCAATCGACGTTTCACCAGCCGCGTTAATTGATTCAACACCGGCCGCAGCATCTTCAACACCGATGCATTGTTCCGGCTTTAGATCAATTAATGCTGCGCCTTTCAGGTAAATCTCCGGATCCGGTTTACCTTTGGAAAGGATCTTTGGATCAACAATCTTTGGGAAGTAGTCTGTTAACTGCAGTTTCTGCAATACTTTCGGTGCGTTTTTTGAGGCGGAAGCCAATGACAGTAGGTAACCGTGATCTTTAATTTCGTCTAGGAAGGCTTTAATTCCCGGGAGGATGTTAGCTGGCGTCATTTGGTCAACCAACTTTAAATAGTTGGTATTTTTTTCGGTTGCCAAGGCGACTTTTTGGTCTTCCGTGTATTTATCAGAAAGATTCCCGGCCTTTAAGATCATCTCCAGTGAATCCATTCGGCTAATGCCTTTTAAGCCGTCTTCCAGTTCTTTAGACCATGGCGCGCCGACTTTATCGGCTACCTGATGCCAGGCTTGACTGTGAAAAACAGACGTATCCGTAATAACACCATCCAAGTCAAAAACAAATCCCTTAATGTCAGAAAATTTTGCCATTTCAAGTCACTCCTCGTTATTTGTAGGAAATTGTTGCCGCTTTATTTTTGGTTAGGGAATAATCTTTACCCGCTACTTTAACGTGTGTACCGGCATCTGCCGCGACGGTAACATCATGGTGGGTGATTTCAAATTGGTAATTGATTCCCCGATAGGCTTGTTTAAATGAAATTTTTTGCCAATTCTGTGGCAGATGCGGATTGATTGATACTTCGTTTGATTCCAGCCGAACACCTCCGTAGCAACCGGTCTCAATCTGGAGCGTGGCGCCCATAACACCTAAATGAATTCCTTCAGCCGTGGTCCCTCCTTGGATATCGTAATAATCGGAAAACAGGGCGGTTGAGAATAACTGCCAGGATTGATCCATGCTGCCGTCCATTTCATCCAGAACTGAGTAAACAATTCGTGACAATGTTGAGCCATGGGTGGTTCGATCCAAGTAGAACCGCAGATTGCTGGTAAAGTAATTTGCCGGCAGTTTGTAGCCCAAGCGGGTGATGACATCCTGAACCTCGGAAAACGGCAGTTCATAGTAGGCCATTAACGTGTCCGCCTGCTTGGCAACCTGATAAGAATCCGGTGATTTTCCTTCACCTTTAAGCAGGCGATCGATTCTGGAAATATCACCGTACTTTTTCCGGTAGGCATCGAAATTTAGCTTAGAGAGGTTGAAGTAACCGGCAAACTGACCGATGATGCCTCATCATTGATATCCAACCGAAGTTTGTGGGCAATATCATGCATTTGCGTTAGCAGTTTTTCATCCGTACCGGCTTTCTCATTAGCCGCCTTTAAAACGGCCGTCTTTTGATTGGAAACCAGGGTGGCAACTTTATCAAACAGCCAGGAAACCATGATATTGGTGTAGGCGTTGTTGGTCAGACCCTGCTCGTCCGCATTTGGATACTCTTCATGAAATTCGTCGGGCCCCATGACGTTATGGATATCATAGCGATCAGCTTTTTTATCATAAGAAGCCATGCTGACCCAGAATTTACAAATTGACAACAGCATTTCCAAACCATACTTGGCCATAAAACTATCGTCACCCGTAATCTGAACGTACTTCAAAACATCATAGGCTACGGAAATGGAAACGTGCCGTTGGAGCCGGCTGTTATCAGGGTCCCAGTTACCACTAACAGGGTTGAGGTGAACAAATTGTGATTGTTCATCACCATACATGCCGGATTGCCATGGGAACATGGCCCCCTGTTTATCTTCGGATTTGGCATATTTGCGGGCCTCGCCAATGCGATTATAACGGTAAAGCAGGCATTGCTTGGCAATTGCCGGATAGTGAATTGCGTAGAACGGCAGGTCAAACGTAACGTCCCAGAAAATGTGGCCACGATAAGCTTCACCATGAAGCCCCCGGGCACCTACAGAAGCGTCCAGTTTTCCGGATGCCAAGGCGGCTCCGGTTACCAATAAGTGATAAATATTTACTCGGGTCAGCTTCTGACTGGTAATATCATTGGTAATCTGAATGTCTGATTTCTGCCAAACATTTTTCCAAAACTTCTGACTGTCTGCCAGGGTATCTTGAAATGACGAAGCGTTCAGTTCTTTTTGCGCAGCTTCTTCAAGAGAATTATCACCGCTATCACCGGTGAAAATTGAAACATTTTTTTCAAATTCGTAACTGCTTTCCGGTTCGACATTCAAATTAAGTGTTTGGCGAATAATTTGGTTTTCGGTATCCGTATTAATAACTTTTGCCGGATCAAGATCTGGACTATCCAGTTTGGCGTTAATAACAAAAGCAACTTTGGAAGTCTTTGTCTGACCGGCCATTGAAATCTGGTTGTCGTGAGCCGACATGCCGATAATATCCAAATGGTGCTGGTTGAAATCGGCGTATCGTTCGACGTTGCCGTTGATAACGCTGCCGTCAATTTCAGAGTAAACCTGCAGGCTGCCGGAAAAGTTGATCGGCTTGATTTCGTATTTTATGGCATAGCGGTGCCAATTGGTCATGTTGGCTACTTTAGTTGCCCGGACTTGTAAAATGTGGCCGGTTGACAATTGAATATGAAGGGTCGTGGTTAAAACACCGGTTTTTAAATCAAGGCTGCGATAAATATCTTGAATGTCTTCCTTCTTGATTTTAAACGGCTTTTGGTGGTCAACACCAAAACTGATAAACTGTGAATTTGGCAGGTTAACCAAATCTTCATTAACAACGTCACGGCCGTTAATATTGGTTGTCAGTTGATTATAAACGCCGGCGACATACATGCCGGGATAATTATCCTGGTCGGCATTTGATTCAACATAGGCGCCTCGAAGGCCAAAGTAGCCGTTACCAATTGTCAGCATGGCTTCCTGACCATAGTTTCGTTTTCCGCTATACTCGCCATAGTAATCCAAGTGCCATTTCAAGTAATCGGCCTTTTCGGAAACGGCTTTTTGCAGACCAACGGCTTTGACTTTATTTAGATTAACAACCGGAATATTCATCATGTTGGCAATCGCCAAACCAATATCGATCTTTTGGTGATTGATTCCAATGATCGTATCTGAAAATTCGTAATTCAATGAATTTTCGATGATAGCGGCATCAACCGGGAGCCCGGTTAAAGCGGCTTTAATATTTTCAAGGTTATCGCCAATTGAAAATTTGGGGTTGTATGTGATCATAAACTTTCTAAAGGGCGGTTTGTTGGAATCTTCTGAATAATTTAATTCCATGACCCCGTCGCGGGCCCTGATAGCAAACGTTCTCATAACAAAACCTCTTCTCGAATTTTTGACATTATAAAGTTTTTCTAATAACTTAATTCTAGAACAAAGGCGTACGAAGCGCAATAAATTGGCGTTTCAAAGTCATTTGCGGTTGAATTGGGAACCTATTTTGGCGTTTGATTTTCTTCTTTCAGCAGGTCCCTGATTTCTTCCAGAAGCACCTCTTTTTTGTCCGGGGTTGGTTTTGCCGGTTCCTTTTTGACAAGGCGATTAATGGCTTTAATCAGGACAAAAACCACAAACGCGATAATTAAAAAGTTGATGATCGAATTCAGAAAGGCACCGTATTTAAAGGTTGTTCCACCGATTTTTACAACTAGATTGGATAAATCGATGCGGCCTAAAAACAGACCAATGAATGGATTGATCAAATTGGTCGTTAGTGAGGTGACGATGGCTGTAAAAGCACCGCCAATAATAACCCCGACAGCCAGGTCAATCACATTTCCTCTGGATATAAATGCTTTAAATTCTTTCAACATTTCCTTCACCTCCGAGTAATGCTTGTGTTATTGTATTCACATCAATTATACTTGACCAAGGAGTGGGTCACAAACCAGCGCTCTGAACGTTACTAATTTAGAATAGGATGTTTAATTTAAATTATGAAGAAAAAAGTCGGCTTAATTTTGCTATTAATTATTTTAATTTTAACAGGGGCATTTTACTTAACCAGGCAAATGGCCTGGAACTCGATTCGCTTTATTATCATTTGGATCGGTGCCATTGTTGTGATGCATTTGGTGATTACACCACTGGTCATTTCAATTGTTCGTGCAAGAGACCAACGCAAGGCTGCTTTGGAGAAAGCAGCTGCCAAGCACCGTTCGGAAGGGGCCTCCGAAGAATAAGCAAGCCAAATCCCAAAATAGTCTGATTCGAGGAGAAGTTTATGCGAAAAAAGATACTAAAGAAATTAATATTGATCGTTGCGACCAGTACTGTTGCTATAACGGCAGGCGTAATTGAAAGTTCTTCGGCTTCGGCAAAAACCAAAACAACGGCTGTTTCTGCTTCTAAACAGCAATTGATCGATGTGGTGCTAAAACCACGAAGCCAAAAGAAATTGGATCAATTTGTTTATCAATCAGTTGACCCGACAGCTAAAAATTATCGTAAATTTGTCACATCCGGCCAATTTGCCGACAAATTCGGTCAACCTACCAAAAACGTTCAAAAATTCCGTCACTATCTGAATCGATACCACCTAAAGACGGTTGTTTATCGTGGTAACTTGGTTATGGCCGTTAAGGGGTCAACTAAAAATATCCAGAAGGCATTTAAGGTTAAGCTGGTCAACGTTTCAAAGAATAAAACAACTTACCAAAAGACGACAAAAAAGCCAACCATTCCAAAATCATTTGCCAAGTCAATTCTGGCAGTCATGGGATTATCAACATACACGACCGTTTCTAAAAGCAGTCTTACCTACAAGCCGGCTTCCCTTTATACGCGGGCAGCGGTTGGTCTGAGCCAAACGGAGGTTGCCAAACGGTATTCGCCGGCTAAGTTTATCGGTCATTATGGGGTTTCAAAGCTTTATGATAATGGCTCAACCGGCCGTAGTAAGACGATTGGGATTATTTCTTTTGCCAATTATCATCCCAGCGATGCTTACCGGTTTTGGAACGGGATGGGAATTGATGTTAAATCTAATCGATTAAGTACTTATCGAACAAACGGCTATCGGGGTACTTGGGACGGCTATAACGAAACGACAACCGATATTGAGCAGGCTGGCGCGGTGGCGCCGGATAGTAATATTCGAGCTACATTGGCAAGCCCAATATTACCGGAATGGTTAACTCATTGGCAGCAGCCACCGGGCAGAATACAGTTGATGTCTTATCGTTGAGCTGGGGGCAGAGTGAAGCCCAGCTGGCGTATGAAATCAAGCAGGGGGTGACACCTGCCAAATACAATCAGATTATGAATTTATTATTTGAACAGGCGGCTGCCCAAGGAATCAGCGTGTTTGCAGCCAGCGGCGATAATGGCGCTTACGATGGAATCTCGGGTGGCAGTACTGCATTGAGCGTTGACACACCGGCTAATTCGCCTTTTGTGACAGCTGTCGGCGGAACAACACTGCCGCGAACTTATAACGTTAATAAGCAAACGGTTCAAATTAATAAGGAACGGGCCTGGGCTTCCGAATTTCTGTATCCGCAATATAAGAATCAGCAGTTCAACGGCTTTGAAGATTGGGTTCAAACTTTCTTTGCCGGCGGTGGTGGCGGATTCAGCCGCTATAATGCAGTTCCCAAGTATCAATCCGGCTTTAGTGGTGTTGGCACTTATGATGCCACTCGACTTTGGTCGTTTAAAAACGGCAAGGCCAAACTGCTGGATAAGCCGGTTGCTGTCAGTGGCAAAGCTAAGGGCCGTAATGTGCCGGATTTATCAGCAAATGCGGATCCGAATACCGGGTATGCCATTTTCATAACACCCAAGAAAGACTCCTCAGCTACGGGTGAGTGGGAAGTTTCCGGCGGCACCAGTGTCGTTGCCCCGCAGATGGCAGCTGCCAGTATTTTAATGTCAAATAATACTTCTGGCCGGTTGGGCTTTTGGAACCCGCAGATTTATCGCTTTGCCGCGCAGACCAATTCACCATTTACGGTTTTGGACAGTCGAACCAATAACACGAATTTATATTACACCGGTCAACCGGGAAAATTGTATAACCAGGCAACTGGTTTGGGAACGGTTGATTTTAACAAGCTGGACAAACTGTTCAATTCATAACATATTAACAGGAGGACTAAATGGATAAAAACAACCAACTAAGAGCAGGGGACTATTTTGAGCGGATTGCCGTTTTTGTTGGCTTGGTAGTACTGGTTTTAATTGTTCAATTACCATTGTCATTTATTATGTATGGGCACTATTCGGCAATTGGCCGGTACACTTGGGCAGGCATTTATTTATTGGGGTTTGCATTGGCAATCACGATTGCTGTCTACTGTTATCGAAAATACGCGCATCCTCAAAAATGCCATTAACCCGTCAAGATGTTTCGATGATTTTGGTGGCGTATGTGTCATTTTTTGTTATTCAGATTGGGCTTGGCTTATTGAACCAGGCAATTTATCATCAAACATCAACGGCAAACAACAAAGTAATCTATCAAATAATGGGAACCAATCACTTCACCTTGGTTTTAATGGGGTTTACGGCGGTCTTTTGTTCGCCAATCTTGGAAGAACTGGTATTTCGGGGCTTTCTGATTGGCGCCATGTTCACGACCAGGACCAAAGCATTGGCAGTTGTAATTAGTGGCGTCTTATTTGCGTTCCCACACATGGCAGATATCAACGTCATCAGTTTCTTAACGTATGCAATTTTGGGCGGTACGTTGGCTTATTTGTACGTTCATACCAATAATATCAAGGTGCCGATTGGCCTGCACTTTTTAAATAATTTAATCGCAATGGGTATGATGCTGCTTCAGGTAACATTAAACAGCCATTAGGACAACGATGTTGGGGGAAATTTGAAATGGGACTTGAACAACCACTTGTAAACGACTTATCTCAAGGGATTAAAGGCAGTTTAAACCTGATTACGGACGTGCCGGGCGTTCGGGTAGGGCAAATCACCATCGACAATGGCGATGTTCATACGGGCGTGACTGCAATTCGGCCGCATCCGGGAAATTTATTTCGAAAAAAGGTGCCGGCAGCCGCCTATGTCATCAATGGTTTCGGAAAAAGTGTCGGTTTGGTGCAGATTGACGAACTGGGAACAATTGAGACGCCAATTTTACTTACCAATACGTTCGGAGTTGGTACCGCCATTAATGCGTTGACAAAGCAGCTGCTGGCAGAGAACAAGGAAATCGGTGATACTACCAGCACCGTTAATCCAGTGGTCGCGGAATGTAACGATGGTGATGTGTCCAACATTCGCAAAATGGCATTAACCGAAAGTGACGTTTCCCGGGCATTAAGCATCACTGACGGTCAATTTGCCGAAGGGGCAGTTGGCGCCGGTCGGGGGATGATGTGTTACGATTTGAAAGGCGGTATCGGGTCTTCTTCCCGGATTGTTAAAGTTGACCAAGATCATCAGTATACAGTTGGTGCGCTGGTAATGACCAATTATGGCTTTTTGGATGACTTTATTGTTAATGGGATTCCCATCGGCAAGCCACTGGCTAAGTTAATTGCTGCCAATAAACAAAAAGAGGAGAAGGGCTCTATCATTACGGTGTTGGCAACGGATGCGCCTTTAAATTCCCGTCAACTAAAGCGGTTGGCCAAGCGCGCGACGGTCGGCATTAATCGAACCGGCGGCTTCATTGGCAATGGCAGTGGTGAAATTGTTTTTGCTTTTTCAACGACTAATCTGATTAATCACTTTGCCAAGCGTCAATTTGAGACGATCACCCGGTTTAACGATAACCAAATCGATTTATTTTTTAGAGCAGCCGCGGCTTCAGTAGACGAAGCTGTTTTAAGTTCACTGGTTCACGCTGAATCGGTGATCGATCGAAAGGGCCGATTGCGGTTATCCTTAACTGATGCTTTGCAGCAGCTTAAAGTCAGCCAGCCGCAGTATACTGAAATGGTTGACAACGTTAAATCACAATTAGGGGTTAAATGATGGCAGAACAGATTTTGTTGGGAGCAGAAAATATTCGTCAAATGGCTTGGGGAGCCGTCAATGGTTGCGAGGCGGCCAGTTTATTGATGGGGCTTCATTTTAAATGCCGCGCACTAAATTTGAGTTACGGCCAATTTTTAAAAACGATGCCGATCAATCAAGCCGGTAATCCTTATCGTGGTTTTGGTGGGTCTCCTTTTAAAAACCAATCGGGAAAGTTTGAAGCGATTTTTGTTCGGCCGTTGTTGAACTGGGGCCGACAATATGGCCGGCTGATTGATTTAAGCGGTGCAGCCCCCGCCTGGTTGTATGCTGAAGTCGCAAAACATAATCCGGTCGTTACTTATGTCACGGTTCATTTTGAGGCACCGGATTGGGAGATATATCCCTTTGGCAGGGTACCGGTAAATAACCATGCAGTTTTGTTGGATGGTTTTTCCGATCAAAAGGTTCATGTCAGTGATCCGATTGATGGCAAATATTGGCTGGCGAAGGAAAAGTTCGAAGCAATTTATAATACACGGCGAATGGCGGTTGCCGTCATTAATTAAATATGTAAATTTAACGGGCTTGATGAAAAATTCATTAAAAAAGCCTGTTTTTTTATAATATTTATGCTAAATTAGAGTTTAAGCGGGGTTCGTTAAGAATCGCACATATTTTGAGGAGTGATGATGATGCACATGTCTCGTAACATATCGATGTTAGCAAGTATTGCCGGCATTTCGTTAATTCTGGTTGGGTGTGGCCAAAAAACAGGCCAACAGAAAAAAACGATCACAACGTCGACTGATTCGGAATTAACAACGGTTGATCCGTCAAAGACAACGGCCGTTGGCACCTTTAACGTCTTAAACAACGTTGATGAAGGTTTGTTTCGGCTTGGGAAGAACAGCAAGGTGGAGCCGGGGATTGCCACTTCATCGACTATTTCAAAAGATGGGAAGACCTATACATTTAAGCTTAGAAAGAACGCTAAATGGAGCAATGGTGATCCGGTTACCGCTCAGGACTTCGTTTATTCCTGGCGGCGGACGTTAAATCCCAAGACAGCTTCCCAGTACGGCTATTTATTCTCGGGGATCAAAAATGCTGATAAAATCCAAAATAAAAAGGCCCCCGTTTCGTCGCTTGGTATTAAAGCAAATGGCAAGTATCAATTGACGGTGACGCTGGAACAGCGAATTCCGTACTTCAAGCTGCTGATGGGCTTTCCGGTATTCTTCCCGCAAAACGCCAAGACAGTTAATAAGTATGGCAGCAAATACGGGACATCATCCGGCACACAAGTTTATAACGGGCCGTTTACACTGAAAAAGTGGACCGGAACAAACTTGAATTGGACACTAAAGAAAAATAATACTTATTGGGATAAACAGCATGTCAAGCTAGATAATGTGAAGTTCAAAGTCGTTAAGGATCCGTCAACCGGGCTAAACTTATTTAATCAGGATAACTTAGATATGGCTCAATTGTCGGCCACCCAGTCCAAACAAATGAAGAAGAAGAAAGATTTAGTTTCACGGCAGCAATCGTCGAGTTATTATATTGCCGTTAATCAACGACTGAAGGCTTTTAAAAACCTGAAGATCCGCCAGGCAATGTCAATGATTATTAATCGGCCATTGTTGGCAAACCGAGTTGTTGCCGGCGGGGCAATCAGCACTGACAGCTTTGTATCGAAAGGACTGGCCGTTTCACCGAAGGATGGGACTGACTTTACCAAAGATGTAACGGCGCCTGCGTCCATGTCCTATAACCCGACCCGGGCAAAGCAGCTCTTTAAGCAGGGCCTTCAGGAAGTTGGGCTTAAATCACTGCACTTTACATTGCTGAATTCGGATACGTATGATCAAAAGCAGTTGAGTGAATACCTGCAAAGCGCACTTGAGAAGTTGCCAGGACTTCACGTAACTTTAAATAATATTCCCGGTCGGGTTATCTTATCCCGGCAGGCAAACCATCAATTCCAGGCAACGGTTGCCAATTGGTTTGCTGATTTTTCCGATCCGATTACTTTCCTGAATATTTTAACGTCTAAAAACCCAAGTAATATTTCAGGATGGAAGAACACGCAATATGATCAGTTGATCGATGCAAGTAATAATGATGACGGCAGCAATGCCCAGTCTCGGTGGAATGATATGGTCAAAGCACAAACCTTGGCTTTAAAGGACCAGGCGATTATTCCACTGTATCAATCCGGTGAAAAATGGTTAATTAAATCAAACGTTAAAGATGTGATTTACAACACTGCCGGCGCAAATTACAACTTTAAAGATGCTTACATCAAGTAGGGGGGCGCTTATAAGTGACGCCGGTTATTAAAAAAATCTTGGTTACCGAAGAAGCGGTTCCTTTAAAGCGACCGTTTAAAACGGCTTTACGAACGGTAACAACCGCCCAAACACTTATCATCAAGGTGATCGATAGTGATGGCTTGGTGGGCTTTGGTGAAGCAGCGCCCACACCGGTCATTACCGGTGACACCGTTTCAAGTATAAAAGAAGCGATTAATGATATTATCGGGCCCAAATTGATTGGTAAGTCCCTGATTAATTCCGAAGATATTAAGGCAACAATCGATCAGGCAATGGTGCATAATTCGAGTCCTAAAGCGGCCTTAAACATTGCGGTTAATGATCTGATTGCGCAGCACTATCACGTCCCATTGGTTCAAGTTTTGGGCGGTAACGCGGACCATATTACAACAGACTATACGGTCAGTGTTGATTCAACGGAAAAAATGATTCGTCAAGCGCAGGACTTGATTGCGGCAGGCTTTTCGACATTAAAAATTAAGGTTGGCAGTCAATCGGAACGCGCGGACGTGCAACGGGTAGCTGCCATTCGCCAAGCGGTTGGCCCGTCGGTTAAACTACGGTTGGACGCCAATCAGGGCTGGCATCATAAACAGGCAGTTGCCGCAATTAACCGGATGGCCCAAATGGGATTGGCAATCGAACTGGTTGAACAGCCGGTGCCGGCAGCTGATTTTGAAGGGCTGGCTTACGTGACCCGGCATACTCAAACCATGATTATGGCGGATGAAAGTGTTTTTTCAGTCGCAGATGCGCAGCGGTTAATTTCAATGCGGGGATGCGATTTGATTAATCTAAAGCTGATGAAAGCCGGTGGTATTGATAATGCCTTAAAAATCAATACTTTAGCGGAAACAGCCGGTATTTCCTGTATGGTCGGCAGTATGATCGAGTCTTCTGTTTCGGTAACGGCAGCGGCTCATTTAGCTGCAGCCAAACGCAATGTGAAGTATGTCGACTTGGATGCCTCAATGATGTTTTCAAGCAATCCCGTTCAGGGAGGCTTAATTAATCAAAAAGCGCGGATTCAACTGCCTGACGTCCCTGGATTGGGATTTCAGGACCGTCATTAAAATGACCATTAGTTGAATAAAAGATTTGGCGAAATGGAAGCGGCGCGATTTGGCGGCGCTTCTTTTTTTGATTAGGTTTATGGATTGGCATTGAAAAGTCGCTCTTATTTATTGAAAGTGATATTCGTGGTATCATAATTAAAAACGAATAGGGGGTGTCACGGTGGAAACAAGACGTGTTAAAGTACCTGTGGCAACTATCTGGAAATCCAAAACAGCACCGCGACAAGTGGATCAACCGGCGTTGGCCGGTGACGTCAAGAGCTGGGTTGCTCAAATGAGTGATGAAGCGTCCGTTCAACTGAGCGATGATGATCTTTTGGAGACACAGGCGTTATTTAATGATGAATTGATAATTGACCATTTTGATGGTGATTGGGCAAAGGTGTTTGTTGTCAATCAAAAAGACGATTCGGATTCCAGGGGGTATCCCGGCTGGGTACCGGCGAAATTACTGACTGATCGACAGATCACTTATCCACCCGTCACATCAACGGTTCGAGTTGCGGTTAAAACAGCTCAATTGTATGATGCAAATAAGGAACCCTTAATGGTTGTCAGCCTGGGAACCATTCTGCCGGAAACCGGAATTGACGGTGATTTTCTTGAGGTTGCGACACCGTTTGGGAAGGGCTACTTAAAAAAGGAAGCGGCAATTGTACCATTTGCGGAACAGAATGCTGGTGAAACAATGGTGGCAATGGCACGGCAATTTCTTGGAATGCGTTATTTGTGGGGCGGTATCAGCGCTTATGGTTTTGACTGCTCCGGTTTGGCCTACACGCTGCATCGGGTTTTGGGCTTTGAAATCCCCAGAGATGCTGACGATCAACGTGAAGGCGGTATGCCAATTGCGCCGGAGGCTATTTTGCCGGGTGACCTGGTCTTCTTTGCCTATAATCATGGCAAAGGTTATGTGCACCATGTCGGGATGTATATCGGTAACGGTAAAATGATTGAATCCAGGACACCGGGAAAAACAGTTGACATTGCCAGCTTAACTGAGCCCAAGTTTGCGGCTGAATTTGCAGGGTTTAGGAGATATTGGCGATGAAAGCGGACTTGATTCGTTCAATTCGTAAATTGATTACCAGTCAACCTTATGAAATCGGCATCACAATTAAAATTGACCGTCAACAGGAGCTGGCCATTAATGCTGATCGGCAATTTCGGTCAGCTTCTTTAATTAAATTGGCTGTTATAAATTACGTCTTGGCCAGTCATCAGGATTTATCTCGAGAAATTCAACTGAATCCTGATAAAATGGTTGGTGGCGCGGGTGTTTTGCAATTACTTTCAATTCCCCGACTCCGGTTAAGAGACTTATTGGCTTTGATGATTAGCGTTTCCGATAATGCGGCAACCAATTTTGTGATTGACAGTGTTGGCAAACCAAAAATTAATCAATATTTACAACAACGAGGATTCACTAAAACCCGACTTAATCGTAATTTGATGGATACAAGTGCTTTAAGAAACGGGCTTGATAATTATACATCGGTTAGTGAAAGTCAACGCTTATTGGAAATGGTATTGGCAAAGTATCCGATTGCCAAACCGTGGTTTTTGAATCAACAGTTTCGCTATAAGTTAGCCGGTGCTTTTGATGAATCGGGAAATGGTATTCAGGTGTTTAACAAAACCGGTGAGGGTTATCAAATTGACCATGACGTGGCTGAATTTGTATATGGCAACCACACTGTTTCGGTCGCACTGCTGACCTTTGGTTCGAGAGATCGTTCAAAAACAATTCAGTTGTTTAATCAGATTGGTGAAAAATGTGCTGATTATCTTTTAAATAGATAGTTAAGATGCACAGTCAGGTTTAAAATGATAAAGCAGTTTTGACAATCCTGGTTGTTTGCTGAAACGTTAAGTGGTAATATATGAGGCAACTAATGTTAGAAGATATAACATTAGTTGCCTTTTAATCATTTTAATTGTTTTTAAATTAAGAAAAGCAGGCGATATGTATGCAGAGAAGTGAAACTGTGACTACTTTTAAGGGAAACTATATTGATGGTCGTTGGCAGCCGGCGATGAGTGGAAAACAGCGAAATGTCTATAACCCAGCCACTGGCAGTTTAATCGGGATTGTGGCCGAAAGTTCCAGAGAAGATGCTGTTAGGGCAGTCTTAGCGGCCCAAAAATCATTTTATGTGACTCGGGAATGGCGAGATATGAACACGCAGGCTCGATCCGACATTCTGTATCAAATTGCTGAAAAAATTAGTGAGAATCGAGATGAATTAGCCTATTTGGATACTGTCGACAATGGGAAGCCATTGCGTGAGGCTGAAGGGGATGTTGATGATGCCTATCACTGTTTTTTATACTATGCTGGATTGATTAAGGCCCCGAGCGGCAGTAATTATGGTGTTAATGACGGCTTTGGCAGAATGGCCGCAAGTACTATTCATGAACCAGTTGGGGTTTGCGCTCAGATTGTGCCATGGAATTATCCGCTATTAATGGGCGTTTGGAAACTGGCGCCAGCGTTAGCAGCCGGTAATAGTGTTGTGTTTAAGCCTAGTGAAATAACACCGTTGTCCACTGTTAGATTATTTGACATCTTCGATGAAGTTGGGTTACCGGCAGGCACGGCCAATTTAGTAATTGGAACGGGAGAGCAGGTTGGTGCCGAATTGGCAAAAAATGAAAACGTTGATATGATTACATTCACGGGGAGTACCGCGGTTGGCCAATCAATTATGCGGGCTGCAGCTGGTAATGTTAAAAAAATCGGGCTGGAACTTGGTGGTAAATCTCCCAATATTATTTTTGCCGATGCTGATTTTGAAGGTGCAGTGGAATGGGCAATGCTGGGAATTTTTCTGAATCAGGGAGAAATTTGTTCAGCAGGGTCAAGGATTATTATTGAAGAACGTTTGAAAGATAAATTTATCAAGCGGCTAAAAGAGCGGGCCGAGGCTTTGACGATAGGCAACGGTTTGGATAATCCGGACATGGGGCCGGTAGTTTCCAAACGCCAGTTGAATCGGATCCTTGATTACATTCGGATTGGTAAGCAAGAAGGAGCCAAGTTGGTTTGTGGTGGTTACCGGCTGACGGATCCGCCTTATGGGCGGGGGAACTTTATTGCACCGACAATTTTCGACGATTGTACGTCACACATGCGAATTGTTCAAGAAGAAATCTTCGGCCCTGTTGTGACGATTCAAACATTTCAAACGGAAGAAGAGGCGGTTAAGCTTGCCAATGATACCCGTTATGGTCTTGCCGGAGCCGTCTTTACAAGCGATGGGGCAAAGGCGCTTCGAGTGATTAAGGAGATCCGTGCCGGTATTACTTGGGTGAACTGCTACAATCCAACTTTTAATGAAGCACCTTGGGGTGGTTATAAAATGAGTGGTATCGGTCGCGAGCTGGGAGAAGCCGGCTTAAGAGAATATCAGGAAACCAAACAGATTAATATCAATTTAACCCCTGGTCCGGTTGGCTGGTATCAACACGGCTAGTTGGCTATTCAAATGAATCATTTTTATAAGTTTAGATAAAAACAGAACCTCACTAAAAGTTAATTTAGCAAGGCTCTGTTTTTAATAATAGTATTTATATTGCCTCAAGCTGACATATCGCCCCTCTTTAGCAGTGAAAGTGGTTGAAACTCATTGAAATTAAATCACATTTTTTAAAACTAAGTAACAAATTATTTTTTTCCACAACCAATTTTTGCTTTTAATTCCATTTTTAATCACCTCGATATCTAATTACGATTAAAAAAGGTGAAAATTTTTAAAAAATTGCTTTATACGGTGTGTAAATTATATGATGTGCAAAATTTTGTGCAAAAAAAATTTCGGTTTCTTATGTTTTTTAATGCTAACTGAAAAATAAGAACCTCACTAAACGTTGATTTAGCAAGGTTCTTATTTTTTAAAAGTTCTTTATTCTTCATAAAAATGCCCCAAGCAGGATTCGAACCTGTACTTGATTACTCAAACAGCGACCTGAACGCTGCGCGTCTGCCAGTTCCGCCATTGGGGCATCAAAACAACATAGTTTATTTTACACTAAAAGTTGTAACTTGAAAAGATGTTTTGACGTTTTGATTTAAAAAATAAATAACGCCCCGCTTCCGGATTGTGTTTCATCAGTAAATAACCGATTAACGCCATTAGAAAAGCGCCGGTGACATCCGCAATCAAATCAGTCATCGTATCCATCAAAGCTGCCCGGCCAACCAGAAGTTTACCGGCTGCTTCGTAACGCTGCAGGTTCATACCGCCAAGGCCATCAGCGGTAAACTCGTAGAATTCCCAGAAAATACCGCAGGTGGCCCCAAACGTAAAGGAAAACAAACTCATTAAAAAGGGGTTTTCCCAAGCATTTCTTTTTGAGCGGGAAATGCCTTGAAAAATAGCGTATCCCAACCCGGCCAACATTACAGCAGACAAAACATGTTCATATTTATCCCAGTAGGCAACCCCGTAAAATTGAAGACCGGACCCCAGGAAAATAGACATATAAAGAAAAATATAAAAGAAAATCAGCTCAATCTGCGGGAAGTAAAAACGACCGATTTTTTCAATCAAGTAAGGCAATAGGGCGATTAGAATGCCAATTGCCACTTCAATGAGTAAAAGTGATTGATCTGAAAATTTGGGCTGACCTGTGAAAAACCAATAGCCATAATATCCCAAATAGCCAACCATCGAAACAATACTGATGACGCAGAGCCACGTACTCAATCTGATTTTATTTATTTTCATTATGTACAAAATCCCCCTTGACGAAGTTAGAAAATCGACTACAATTTAATCGTTATTGAAATAAATGCCTTGCTTTTAAAACAAAATAACCTACAATGTTATTATACACTACGCGAACGGAGTTGAACCAAATGCCAGAAACACAGCCAATTAGACTTGATTCACAGTTATGTTTTCAAATCTATACTGCTAATAAAAAGTTTAATAAATTCTATCAAGATGCTTTAAAACCCTTTAATTTAACTTACCCCCAATACATTGCTTTACTAACACTTTGGGAGAACGCACCCATGTCGGTTAAAAAAATCGGTAAGCATCTGCATCTTGACAGTGGAACGTTAACACCTTTGTTGAAGCGTCTTGAAAGTCATGGGTGGATTACCCGGAACAGGAGCCCGCATGATGAGCGGACGGTTATTATTCAATTGACAGATAAAGCATTGTCTCAGCGCGATGCAGTTTATGACCGCGTGAACAGCTGTCAAGACCTTTTGAACTTAACCAATGATCAAATTGAAGATTGCATGGCAACGTTGACCATGTTGGATGAACATCTTGATTCGTATAACAATCGCGACACAGATGAATAGTCAAAATTTTAATAAAAAGCCGTTTTAGTCAAGACTGCCGGGAATATCCGACAGAAATGACCGAGCCGGCTTTTTATTTTTAACAAAACTGACAGCTTGTGATTAATAGTATAATCGTTAAACTTCTTATTTGCTTTCCTTTTATAAAAAAGTCATTATAATAGTAATTGGAAGGATAATTACGCTTACATGGAAAGGGTGAGAGTTATGTACGAACACATTCTTGTACCACTTGATGGTAGTCGTAATTCAAAACAGGCGCTTGAAGAGGCTGTTAAATTGGCAAAGCAGTTTAAGTCAAAGATCAGCTTGCTGACGGTTATTAACAACACGAACTTTTATTATGGGACTGGTGCTGCCGGCATGCCGCCAAGTATGTACGATGATCAGAAACAGATGGCTGAAAAGATTTTGGCAGACGCCAAGAAATACGTTGAGACGCAGGGGATTGCTTATGAAGCAACTGCCGATATTGGCAATCCAAAGAATATCATTGCACATATTTATCCGGATCAACACGGTATTGATTTAATTGTCATCGGTAAATCCGGAGTTGATGCGCTGAACCGACTGTTGATTGGATCGACAACGGCATACGTTGTTCGAAATGCAGCCACTAAAGTATTGGTGGTTAACGCTAAGGATTAAGCAATCACGCTAAATGAAACTTGAACCATAAAAGAGTCGAAACCCACGAGAAAATTCGTTGGATTTCGACTCTTTTAAATTAATAAAGTTCACCAAAAGCTTAAAGCTTATCGGAAACCCGATAAGGCTTTTCGGTTGTATTATGATTGCTGACGGCTTCGTTGGTATGGGTAATAGCATCATCTGCCAGGAAGATATCGAATGATTGACTATTGGCGCCATGAACCACTAAAACTTTTTTGTCGGCTTCCTGTTTTTGCTTATAAATCTGAGCTGTTTTAACTGCCTCGTTATGATCGTGAAAGTTACCGATCGAATCCCCGGGATTGAAGAATACAATTTCATCCATAGGTACCGCTCCCTTCAATTGCTTTTTCATACTCTTAAGTCAAGTATAACTTATATTGGTGGTAAAATGAAATACAACGTCGGCTTAGACGCATAACGACGCCGTTTTTTAAGAAAGCATTATTCTACTGGTAGCTATGGAGGTTATCTGATAAAATAAAAACCGTTATGTTCGATATATTAGGCTAACAAAGTTAGATTTACAACAGAAGGGGAATTGATTATGTGTGGATTTGTTGGTTATGTTAACCAAAAAGATGTTCCTGAAGGTACGATTAATGACATGGCAGACAGAATCAAGCATCGTGGTCCCGATGACGAGGCTTATTTTGCAGACGAAAATGTATCAATGGGATTTCGACGACTTTCCATCATTGATTTAGCCCATGGCCGTCAGCCGATGTTTAATGCTGATCAGACAAAGGTATTAACTTTTAATGGTGAAATATACAATTATAAAGAAATCCGTGAAGAGTTGCGCGACCTTGGCTACGAGTTCCGAACTGACGTGGATTCCGAGGTGCTGGTTTATGGTTATGAAGAGTGGGGACCGGCACTGCTTGAAAAGCTAAGGGGAATGTTTGCGTTTGTCATTTATGATAAGAAGAAAAACGAGGTGTTTGGTGCCCGGGATCATTTTGGTATCAAACCGCTTTATTACTATGATGACGGCCAATCATTTTTATGGGGATCTGAAATTAAAGCGTTCTTGGAACATCCCAACTTTAAAAAGGAACTGAATTTAAAGCTGCTGCCGATTCACTTGAGCTTTGAATTTATTCCTTCACGGGAAACGATGTTTAAGCATGTTTATAAATTGCTCCCAGGTCAATATTTCCTTCATAAAGACGGCAAGACAGAAACTCACCGTTATTACAAATTTAATTATGATCATATTGATAACAGCCAGACGATTCAAGGGGATGCCGACAAAATTCAAAAGATTGTTGACGATTCCGTCAAGGCTCATATGATTGCGGATGTTGAAGTTGGCAGCTTTTTGTCCAGTGGGATCGACTCAAGCTACGTTTTAAATGAGGCTGCCAAATTAAAGCCAATCCAGTCATTTTCAATTGGTTTTCACCACTCCAAATACAGTGAGTTGGCTTGGTCGACTGAATTTGCTAAAAATATTAAGCAAAAAAATACCCCAATCTATATGGATGGGGATGATTATTTCAATTTTCTGCCGACAATGATGTACTACATGGACGAGCCACTTTCCAATCCGGCAGCGATTCAGCTTTATTATTTATCAAAAGAAACTTCCAAGCATGTTAAAGTTGCCCTTTCCGGCGAGGGTGCCGATGAGTTCTTTGGTGGCTATAACACTTACTTGGAATCAATTCCATTTGATCGTTATCAAAAGTATGTTCCAAAGCCGATTAGAAAAGGCTTGGCTGCCGTTGCCAACAAATTGCCGCGTTTCCATGGCAAGCGCTTCCTGGTTCGGGGCGCGCAGCGCTTAGCGAGCGCTACTATCGGGTAAACTATGTCTTTAATTACGATGATCGGAATAGGGTTTTAAAGGACCCGTCGATTAATGTCGACTCGGGCGCCTATACAAAGCATATTTTTGATGACGTTGCCGGTAAGGACGAAATGACGCAGATGCAATATTTTGACATTAACACCTGGTTGCCTTATGACATTCTGCATAAAGCGGATCGAATGAGTATGTGCAACTCCTTGGAAGTTCGGGTACCACTGGTTGATAAAAAAGTTGCGGAATTTGCTTCAACAATGCCGGTTAAAACCAGGATTACCCCGGAAGAAACCAAAATTGCGTTAAGAACCGCGGCTGAACGGGAGATGCCGAAGAAAACGGCTTTGAAAGAAAAGCTGGGCTTTCCGTCACCGATCGCCAGTTGGATTAATGATCCAAAATATCATGAAAGAATTGTTCATGAATTCCATTCGGATACGGCTAAAAAATTCTTTAACGTTGATCAACTGGACTTTCTTCTCAAGCAGCATGCTGAGGGCAAATCTAATATGCAAAAAATCTTCACTATCTATACCTTTATTTTGTGGTATCAGGTTTACTTCCCGGAAGATACGACCGAAGAGACGGTTAAATTAGTTCATCGAACCAAGATTTAGAATTTATATGAAACGGAAGGTGCATATATTGGCACAGATTACGGTTGATGAAGTTTTATTGCTTCTTAAGGAGCATGATTTACTCGTTAAGAGTCAATTTACTGATTTGAATCAAAGTTTTAAGGCGATTGCCTATAATTCCAAGGTTGTTTCTGCCGACTGTCTGTTTTTCTGTAAGGGCAACTTCCGGGAAGCTTATTTGCAGGATGCCGAACAGCGGGGCGCCGCCGGCTACGTTTCAGAAAAAGTGTACGGAAAAGCTACTATTCCGGGAATCATTGTTCAAAATATCCAAAAAGCAATGTCGCTCTTAAGTGCGGCATTTTTTGGGTTTCCACAAAATGCATTGCCGACAATCGCGTACACTGGAACGAAGGGGAAGACAACTTCCGCCTACTTTACCAAATCGATTTTGGATAAAGCTTATGACCGGCGGGTGGCACTATTTTCAACCATCAATACGGTGGTTGGACCCAATGCCACGGATGTCGTTAAATCAAGCTTAACAACGCCGGAGTCCCTGGATTTGTTTACCAACATGAATCAGGCTGTTCAAAATAACATGACCCATCTGGTGATGGAGGTTTCTTCTCAAGCCTATAAAAAACAGCGGGTATATAATCTGCACTACGATGTAGGGGTCTTTTTAAACATTTCACCGGATCACATTGGTCGAAATGAGCATCCAACTTTTGCGGATTATTTACACTGTAAGGAACAATTGTTGGTTAATGCAACTAAATGCGTGCTGAACGCGGATAGTGATCATATGGTCGACGTTTATTACGCTGCCAAAGCAACCAGTCAGCCAGAAGACATCTTTGTTTATCATCGTAAGGGATCGGCTATGAATCGTGAGCTGCCAAAAGATTTTGAATACGAATCATTGGTTGACTCGCTAAATGAAAATAAAATTTATTTGCGGTCCGTCAGTGACAAAGCCCAGCGGTTAGGAATTGACGGCACCTATGAAATCAGTATTCCTGGAGATTATAATGAAGGTAATGCCGTCTCAGCCGCGATTACCAGTGCCATGATGGGCGCCCGACCGGCTGAGATTGCTTATGGCTTGGCACATACAACGGTTCCCGGTCGAATGGAAATCTACCCAACCAAGACACATGGGACGATTTACGTTGACTATGCCCACAATTATGGCAGCCTACATTCGGTATTGGCGTTTTTGAAAAAGCAGTCCCCCAGCGGAAAGATTACCGTCATTACCGGTAGTACCGGTGATAAAGGTATCGATCGGCGTGAAGGCTTGGGAAAAGCAATTAATGAACTGGCAGATGTTGCCTATCTGACAACGGATGATCCGGCAACCGAAGATCCTAAAGTAATTGCCGATGAAATTGCTGCCCACATTGATGAAGACCGTGTTAAAACCAGTTACATTGCAGATCGTCGGGCCGCAATTGAAAAGGCGGTTTCAGGCAGCCGACAAGGCGACTTGGTAGTTGTAGCTGGAAAGGGACACGACGCCTTTCAGAAAATTAATGGGAAAAACGTTCCCTATGCAGGGGACGCGGCAATCGTTGCAAATTTAGTGAAAGGACTATGAGTTTAAATGACTAATCAAAGCATTGACTTCACCCCGGTTTTACTAGGCAGCGATTTTAATGTCTACGGTATGGCTCGAAGTTTATATGATATTTACGGTAAGCCGGTTAAGGCATTTGCCGAAGTGAGTTTGGCACCAACGAGATACACCAAAATTGTTGATTTGGAATTAATTCCGGGCTTTAGTGAAGACCCGGTTTGGATCAACGAGATGCAAAAGATTAAGCAACGTTACGCTGATCATCAGGAACCGGTTATTTTAATTGGTTGTGGTGACGGGTACGCGGAACTGATTTCTAAACACAAGGCGGAACTCGAGGACGTTTTTGTTTGCCCATACGTGGATTACGAGATGCTTCGGCATCTGAATAATAAAGAGAATTTTTACAAAATGTGTGACAAGTATGATTTGCCATACCCCAAGACTAAAATTATTACAAAAGCAATGTATGAATCCGGTGAGAAAATTACACAGCCGTTTGGTTATCCTGTTGCGCTCAAACCGGCTAATAGTGTTGAATGGCTGGATATTCATTTTGAAGGCCGTAAGAAGGCGTTTATTATTCAAAATGAGGCGGAATTTAGGGATGTCGTAGCTAAAAGTTATACTAACGGCTATACTTCTGACTTTATTCTTCAAGACTTCATTCCCGGTGATGATAGTAATATGCGGACTTTAAACGTCTACGTTGATAAAAATCATCAGGTAAAATTAATGTGTCTTGGCCATCCGCTTTTGGAAGATCCGGCACCGGCTGCCATTGGGAATTATGTGGCAATTATTCCGGAATTCAACCAGGATATTTATAATCGGGTTCAAACATTTTTGGAAGAAATTAAGTTTACCGGTTATTGTAATTTTGACATTAAATTTGATACCCGGGATCAGTCTTATAAACTATTTGAAATTAACCTCCGAACGGGGAGAAGCAGTTTCTTCGTAACGTTGAACGGCTATCACTTGGCAGACTGGGTGGTTCAGGACTACGTCTTTGATTCGCTAAAGGATCAGGACCCGGTTTACGCAAATAAGAATAAGCAGGATTATTTCCTTTGGTTGGGCGTTACACCGAAGATTTTTGAAAAGTACGCCCAAAATAATGCGGTCAAGAAACAGGCTATGCAGCTTATTCATGAAGGTCGCTATGGCACTACTTTCTGGTACGCAAAAGATAAGAATCTAAAGCGGTTTGCATTATACAAATGGATGATGCACAACTATTCTAAAGACTATAAACGTTATTTTGTTGCCAAATAAGGACTGATATTCAAATGAAAAACTTTTTTACAATTATTGGTGGCATGGGAACGGAAGCAACCGAGCTTTTTATTCATATTCTAAATGACCGCACACCCGCCAAGAAGGATCAGGATTATTTAAATTACATTTTGGTTAATCATGCGACTGTCCCGGACAGAACGGATTACATTTTGGATCACCAAAAACCGAATCCGTTTGTCCCACTGGCTGAAGATATTAAGCAGCAGAGCAGTCTAAAACCGGATTTCTTTGTTATTCCTTGTAACACGGCTCATTATTCCTTTGACGAGTTACAGGCTTTAACGACGATTCCTATCCTGCATATGCCAAGAGAGACGGTTAAAGATATTAAACAGTACGCGCCAAATGCCAAACGAGTTGGCTTGATTGCCACGCAGGGAACACTTCATGATGGTATTTACGATCGTGAAATTCGAAATGCCGGTTATGAGTTGGTAAAGCCCGATGAACAAACGGCCAACCAAACGATGACATTAATTTATGATAATATTAAAGAGAAAAATCAAGTAGATGGTGAATTATATCATCAGATTTTATCAACGATGGTGGACAAACTTTCGTGTGACATTGTCATTCTTGGCTGCACTGAGCTGTCAGTTGCCCAACAGCGGGCAGGTAACCATCCATACCCGGTAATTGACGCTCAGACGGTGTTGGCCGATCGAACAATTGAATTAGCCTTGAAGAACCGGAAAGCGGCTGAAAAAGCGTTAGATTGAGTTTTAAATAGGACTGTGCGTTGCGGACAGCTGAATTGAATTGTAAAGCAGTGGGGTGAGCGAAATGCTGAATGCCACTGTTTTTATTTTGACTTTTTGGTTATTTTTTCGTGAGGCGGTCGTATCATTGGACGCAAAAACAGCACATCCCACGCCTACGACAAGTTTAGGATGTGCTATTTCGTAAAAAATGGAGTAAATCTACTGAGTGGGTAGATTCACAGTTAAAATTATAATCCAACAGATTGCTGGGCGCAATATCTGTGATTATTGACATGTATCAACCATAAAAGTATGTGGCGATCGTTAGCCATGCCAAATAAAAAAACTGCTATTTTAATGATCAACGGCATTAAAATAGCAGTTCTTCTATAAATATATCGATTGGGTATACTGGGCTCGAACCAGTAAATTACGGATTCAGAGTCCGCTGCCTTACCAATTTGGCGAATACCCAATGAACAAATATCACAGTTAATAATATTATCGATTTTTCCTCGATTTGTCAACCAAAAATTTGATTTAAGTTGTTTGTTGACAAATTCATGAGATTTCGATACACTATTATTTGTGAGTTTGAGAGCATTGCCCGCTGGTCAAACTGGTTTAAGACGTCGCCCTCTCAAGGCGGAGTTACGGGTTCGAGCCCCGTGCGGGTGATAATTTAAAAGATGTGTGAATATAATAAGTTCCCAGGATGCTGATATAAAGGCATTCCGGGAACTTTTATTATGTCAAATTATTATAAAAAATTGAATATATTAAAAAGCCGGTCAAACCCACCTTAAAAGTGAATTTGACCGGTTTTCAAGCGGACATCTTTATTCGAGCTTGAAGTGAATTACCAATACCCCAAAATACCTGCTAATTTGGCTCTGTCAACGTCTCTTGAGGTGAGGGTAGCCGAGACATAGGCTCTATCATCGGAAGGGTCCTTTGCCTGCGTCCAAGCGTATTTTACAGGGCTGGGTGTTGCGTCCTGTTCACTGCTTGAGGAAGCATACATAACATCACTTCGATAGGGAGTGTGATACAGTCCAAGGCCGTGGCCCAATTCATGCATGATAACCGTTGTCCAGTAATTTTCGGTTGAGGCTTGGGAAATAGATGGCTGTTCTTGATTGTAGGCATCTTTAACGGCTTGCTGCAGTTGGGAAACTTCGGCATTATAATTTTCTCGAATTGCCTTATTTTGGGTGTCGTAGTTTGAAGTTAAGTCACTGATTTGTTTTTGAATAGCCGATTTGGTTGAAGAACTATTTGAACTATTGTATTTTCCTTGTAATGTCAGGTATTGGAGCTGATAGTTGATTCGCAGCTTGTTAAGTAGTGTGTTGGTTAAATCAAGCAGACTGGAAGCCTGATTTGAGATGTTGGTAAGTTTAGTTTCAAGTGCTGGAGAAGTGGTCAGATTGTTGCTTGCGTAGTTGGGATCCGTAAAATTAGTGGTATTTATCATGATTGTGTTTCCACTAAAGAGACCATCCCAGCCTTTCTCTGAATTATCTGACAATTTAATGGTTAGCGTGTGGTCCGAAGCACTGCCGATTGAAAAAACATTTTTTCCCAGTGCCGAATTCCAACGTTGAATAGCTGTGTTAACGTATGAATTTAATTGGCTGTCGGCTACGTATATTTTGGCGTGATTATTTTTAAAAACATCGGCAGCGGCGAATTGACCGAGATTATACTGCTGACTTAGAAGCGATTTGTATTTTGAATATACGTTTGTTTCAAATCCCAAAACAGTTAAGCTGGGGTCAAGGTCTGGCGCGTCGTTAACGTATGACATTAATTGAGATTGTGAATTAACGGTTGCCCCAATAATGCTGGTTGACGATTTGGAATTTGAATTTTTTTTGGTCAGGTAACCTCGCCAAACCCAACCGGCGATGCTTTTTTTGGTAGCACTTTTGACATAATAATAAATTCGGGATTTATTATTAATTTTTAATTTTTGATGATAGTAGGTCGTAAAAGTCCGATTTGTGTAATTTGAAAGTTTAAACAGCTTTTTTCCCAGTTTAGCAGAATAGGCATATGCGTGATTTGCTTTGGATGGATTAATCGTGTAGGTCCCATGGGTCATCTTTTGCCGCCAAACGACTTTTACGGATGCTTTTGCCTGGGTAACCGTGTGTTTTCCCGATGATAGGCCGACTGAAAGGGCCAGTGTCATGAGTATGAAACTCGGGAGAAGTTTTTTACTGATGGTCATTTTAGATTGCCTCCGAATATAATTGCTTTTCATTAATCGCCGTTTTGATTTACGGCTTAGGTTGCAGCCTGTTTCATTGCGTAAATGATATAAGGGCACAACTGTATATGCCCTTATTATAACGCGGGTTGGTTAATGATGCTGAAGAAACCAACGCCGTAATTACTGTCCCGCTTCATAATACTGATCGCTGAGTGCTTTTAAATGATCTGCGGACAGCTGTTGGGGATTTAATTTTCTAATGGCGGCTTGTCGGTAACGCGTTTTGAGTCTCATTTCAGGATTTGCTTTATCTGACTGAAAAGAGATCGTAAATTTCTGATATTTCTGATAGCGAGATTTCTTGATTGCTTTTAGCAGATCCACGGTTGTTAATTTAAGGGAATCGACAGTATCTCTATTATCGAGAATGGTCACGTTGAAATTTTTATTTTGAGTTGAAATAAAAGCCCGATGTTTAAACAAAAGCGTGGGTGATTTTAAGGCTTGTCTGACCTGCTTTTCAGTTGATAAAGTCGAAACCTTTTTGGTTGAGCGGGCAGTAGTCGTTTCGCCAGCGTTTCCCGCTTTTAAAACGGCTTTACCTTTCGGCGAGTTGAAAAAAAGCGTTCCAAAAACGGCAAACAAGAGTAGTGAAATCAGCGCGTAGCGGCCATAGGGGTATTTTTCGGGCTTTCGGGTGACCTTGCTGTAGCAAAAAGGGCCAAGAAAATAACCATTGCATACGAAGAAAGTTTCGTAATAACGTCCAGTAATTGACTAATCAAATTGAATCTCCTCACAGAATTAAAGATATTTAATTCTAATTGTATAGGAGATACTTATGATTTGCTAGATGGCAGCAGCAATCTTAAGGGTTGTTAAAAAGACCCACCCAAGCATGTATTGCCTCGGGGGGTCTTTAGCTGCCTGAAAATTAATTTTTGAGTGCTTGCAGGAGACTGAAGCAAAGCAGACCGATTCAGATAAAAATAATTATTCAAACGACAAATCAATTAAATATTTATTTTTATCAGCCAAATGCGACGTCGTAATCCACAAATCATGATAACTGCTGTCCTTGACGGCAGTTTTGTCGTGAAAATAATCTAACAGATCACTATTTGTCGATACGAAATCGGGGGCCATTCGGTTAACTTCCAATCGTTGGGTTGGAAAATAAAGTTCAGGGTTTCCAAGTTTTACGTCGTCATCCAAATACATTTCGACGACGTTATCGTATTTATCGGGCTCAATGATTACCTTGGCCGGATGTGCTTTAATGTATGATAAAACGTGATAAATCGTATCGGAATTACTTGCCAATGGCTAAATCCTCCCATCGTTAAAACTTTCACTCGAAATCCATTATAGCAAAAAATAAAGAAAAAAATCGTTAAGGGTGGTCAACCTGTAAAAATTGACGAGTAACTGACTTTTAATAATTGAAAAGACTGATAGAATAATGGTAACGGAAAGTACCCGGACGGTTGCTGCTTTCCGGATAAGCGCTGCTGCAAAGCGCTAATTCCAGCAGATAGAGAAAGGGACAATAAGATTATGAAGTATGCCAATACAATTTTAGAAATGCATCAATTTGTGAATGATCAGGTTGTTCCCGGTGTTACATATGGTATTATTGATGGCTCAGCGATTAAGACCGGCTATTTTGGTGATCAGGAACTGGTTCCGCAGAAATTACCTTTACAGCCAAACGAACTTTATGATTTGGCATCACTAACAAAGGTAGTCGGGACCACTAACTTGATTTTAAAACTGCTTTCAGAACGGAAATTATCATTGACTGATTCAATCAGCCAATATTTGCCGGCTTGGCAGTCGCCGCAAGTAACAATTCGACATCTGTTAACGCACACTTCTGACATTGTCGGTTATATTCCAAACCGAAATGAATTACCTAAGAAAGCGCTAGTGCCGGCATTGTTACAGTTAAAAAGCGGGCCAAATCTTGGGAAGGTCATTCGCTATCAGGATTATAATTTCATTTTTCTTGGATGGATTGCGTCCAAAATTTTAGGGGAACCCGTCCAGCAATTAATTACTGAAAAAGTATTGCAACCATTGGAGATGACGCAATCAACATTTCATCCCAGGCAGATTGAGCGGGTTGTTCCGACTGCTAATCTTCCGCAGATTGGCTTGCTGAGGGGGACGGTCCATGATCCCAAGACCCGAATTTTGGGAGCGGATTGTGGTGCGGCCGGCTTATTCGCACCGCTTCATGATCTGCTTCATTTTGCCCGTTGGCTGCTTGGTCAAATTTCTTATCCAAACTTTTTATCAGACAATTGGCTGGATCAATTATTTGTTGATCAAACACCAACACACATAGGGAACCGTTCGTTTGGCTGGATTTTAAGAAATTATCAGGGACATCCCTACATCCTTCACACTGGTTATACCGGTACGTTGATTATCGTTGACCGGGTTTGCCAGCAGGCACTGGTCTTTTTAACGAATCGGGTCCATCCGGATGCAGCCAATCAGCAGTTTTTACCATATCGGAGCCGCTTGATTCGAACGTTTATTAAAGAAGCCAATCAATAAAAGCCGGTAACAATAGCAAATAGCCTGCGACCACGCCGGATCACAGGCTATTTAATATGCTTTAAGCTGTTACTTGGATAATTGATTAAAAGGTACTGCCGACTTTAACGCTTTGAGCTTGACTCAGATCAGCATTCGGATATTTGCGCTCCAGGGCATTCATTAAGACATGTTTAGCGATTTCGTTGTTTCTTGCCAAAATCGGTCCATGAAAGTAGGTGCAGTAAACGTTTTTGTAGATGGCACCTTCTGTGTGATCCTGCCCGTTATTGCCGTGGCCTTCCAAAACTTTTCCAAGTGGCCGTTCGCCTTTTCCAAGGAAGGTAATTCCCTGGTGATTTTCAAAACCGTGGTACTTTTCACCGGTTTCTTCGTTTTGAATGACGACGTTACCAATAAAACGATGATCTTTTTGCTTATCAGTGTAGTGATCTAATGCGCCGATTCCTGCCAGTTTTTCACCGTTGGCACCAATATAGTAACGGCCCAGTAATTGATAGCCGCCGCAAATGGCAACTACCGAACCACCATTCTCAATGAATTGCGTGAGCCCTTTTTTCTTGGTTTGAATATCTTTGGAAACAATGGATTGTTCAAAATCCTGGCCACCACCAAAAACGACAATGTCAAATTTATCCGGGTCAAAGTCTTGCCCCAGACTGACAACTTCTGAAGTTAATTTAACGCCCATTTTATTCGCCAAATACTTGAGTACCAGAATGTTACCCAGATCACCATACGTGTTCATTAAATCGCCGTATAGATGGCAGACGTGTAACGAGTAGGTCATTAACCCATTCCTCCTTTAATAAAGCCTTTGGCCGCGAATGTTTTTCGTAAACTTAACATCGCGGTGTAGGTAGCCAATATATAAACTTTTTTAGTCGGTGCTTTGGGAATCATTTCAACGACTTTATCCAAATCAGGTTCAACAAGGTGTTTCTTGGGATCAACACCGGCTACCTGAAGGCGATACGTGATATCACGATAGCGCTGTCCGCCGGTAATGAATTGCTTGATAGCCATCATTGGCAGTCGTTCAAAATCACCGTCCCAGATCCAACTGGTGTCAATGCCATCCGCGTAGTTGGCATTCAACAGCCCGATAAATGTAAATGGATCTTTATCCGTTGAAATCATATCGATCACTTGATTCAAACCGACCGGATTTTTTACCAGAATCAGGGTAACCAGTTTACCACCGATATTGATCTCTTCCTGACGGCCAAAGATGCGTTTATCTTTTTCGAACGCCTGTCTGGTTTGTGCCGGGCTGACCCCCATAAAGCGGCCAACCGTATAGGCGGCTAATGCGTTGTAGATGTTGTAAACACCGCCTATGTCAATTTTAATAGGTTCACCGTCAATTTCAAAGCTGGACGACTTGGGTGTTAGATTGGTGATTTTGTTTAAAGCAAAATTCAATTTTGGCCGTTTGTATCCACAGTTTGGACAGAAATAATCGCCCAGGTTTGAATAACTGATAAAGTGGTAGTGAAGAATGTGCTGACATTGCGGGCATAGTACGCCGTCTGTATTTGGGGTTGCTTTAATGTCGCCACTTGGCTGATTATCAAAGCCGTAATAGATGATGGGGTTGGGTAACTGTTTGGAATGAAAAATCGGTGCATCGCCATTGGCAATAATGGTGGCGTTAGGTGCCAGTGCCACACCGTTAAGAATTTTTTGATAAGTCGTATAAATCTCGCCATAGCGATCCATTTGATCCCGAAAAATATTGGTAAAAACAAATGCTTTTGGCTTGATATATTGGGTCACTTTGATGACGTTGGCTTCGTCAACCTCCAAAACAGCTAATGGTCGCTTCCCCTTTACCTTGGCAGCGTGCAGAAACGTTGTAATGATCCCCTGTTCCATATTGGAGCCGGTTGGATTTGTTAAAATATTTTCGTACTTTTCTTTTAGTACTTGGACGGTTAATGCCGTGGTTAATGTTTTCCCGTTTGTACCGGTAATAACAATGACATCATAGTCTCGTCCGAGAGTTGCCAGGATGTCCGGATCGAGTCTTTTGGTGATTTTACCGGGCAGTGAACTGCCTCCTTTAAAAAAAGTGTGCAGAAACCAGTAAGACGACTTACCGGCTGCCATTGCAATTGAACTTTTCAAAGACATAAATGGTTACTCCTTTAAATGAAGTCTTTCGAATTCTTATAAACAAACTCTTAGTTTATCATATAGCGGTTAAATCGGGTAAAAATATGTGGAATCCAGCCAATTTTTAAGGTTGATATCGATATTCGGCCAAATATCTGTATAATAGAGGAGAAGCTTTCAAGGAAAAAGGTGGAAAATTTGGCTCAACTCTTTTATCGCTACGGCACAATGAATAGTGGCAAAACTATTGAGATTATCAAGGTTGCCCATAACTATGAGGAACAAAACAAAAGTGTTATTATTATGACTAGCGCGCTTGACACCCGAGAGAAGCAGGGGATGATCGAATCAAGAATCGGCTTGGAAAGAAAGGCGATTTCAATTTATGATGATACCAATGTTTTTAAGCGGGTTTTCGAAATCAATCCCCATGCCAGTTGTGTGTTGATTGATGAAGCACAATTTTTAAAACGGAAACATGTTTTTGAACTGGCCCAGATTGTTGACGAACTGCATATTCCGGTGATTGCGTTCGGCTTAAAAAATGATTTTCAAAATCATTTGTTTGAGGGATCCGAGAACTTGTTGCTGTATGCGGATAAAATCGAAGAAATGAAAACAATTTGTTGGTTTTGTGGTAAAAAAGCAACAATGAACCTGCGCTTGCACGATGGCAAGCCGGTTTATGAGGGTGAGCAGATTCAGATGGGGGGAAATGAATCCTATTACCCCGTGTGTCGGCGTCATTACTACAATCCACCGATGAAGTAACAAAGAGAGGAATTATCAATGGACGAAATATTTGATAAATTACAGGCCGTTGTGGACCGCTATGATGAATTGAACGAGTTGATCAGTGATCCGGAAATTATCGCTGATACCCAAAAATTTATGAAGCTTTCCAAAGAAGAAGGTGAGTTGCGGGACACGGTTGCGGCATACAATAAGTATAAACAAATTTCCAAGCAGCTTGACGATGACGAAGAAATGCTTCGTGAAAAGATTGACGATTCCGATTTGGAGACAATGGTCAAAGATGAAATTACCGATTTTAAAGATCAAAAAGCCAAGTTGGAAGAACAGTTGAAGGTCATGCTGCTGCCCAAGGATCCTAATGATGAGAAAAATATTATTATGGAAATCCACGGGGCTGCCGGTGGCGATGAAGGTAGTTTATTTGCGGCCGATTTATTTGGGATGTACTCAAAATATGCTGAACGGCAAGGCTGGAAAGTTGAAATTGTTGATAAAAACGAAACTGAGGTCGGTGGCTTTAAAGAAATTGTTTTAATGATCACCGGTGATAAAGTTTATTCAAAATTAAAGTATGAAAACGGTGCCCATCGGGTTCAACGGGTGCCGGTTACTGAATCGGCCGGCAGGGTTCATACGTCAACTGCAACTGTTGGTGTGATGCCCGAAGAAGAGGATGTTGATATTGATATCGATCCTAAAGACATTCGGGTGGATGTTTACCGTTCATCAGGGGCCGGTGGCCAGCATATTAACAAAACCTCTTCAGCTGTTCGGATGACGCATTTGCCAACCGGTATCGTCGTTGCGATGCAGGATGAACGATCACAGCAGCAAAATCGGGCAAAAGCCATGAAGATTTTAAAAGCCCGGGTTTATGATTATTACGCCCAACAG
Source organism: Lentilactobacillus farraginis DSM 18382 = JCM 14108 (assembly GCF_000583655.1). Lineage (GTDB taxonomy): Bacteria > Bacillota > Bacilli > Lactobacillales > Lactobacillaceae > Lentilactobacillus > Lentilactobacillus farraginis. The sequence continues at coordinate 133,507 of NZ_BAKI01000001.1, read as the reverse complement.
GAGCAGGACCAGTATAACGCTGAACGAAAATCGGCTATCGGTACCGGGGACCGCTCCGAGCGGATTCGGACTTATAACTATCCGCAAAATCGGGTAACCGATCATCGGATTGGGCTGACCCTAAATAAACTGGATAAAATAATGAACGGCGAACTCGACGACATTATCGACGCGTTGATTTTGTCCGACCAGGCTAAGAAACTAGAGAATCTAACGCATGAATAATTTAGAAGAACCAACTTTGTTTGAAGCCCGGAAATGGGCTTCTTTTCGTATTCAGTCGATTAAGCAGCTTGATATGTACGACATTGATTTCTTGATCCAAAAGCGGTTTGGCTTTTCCACAGCCGAAATGCTGGTTCATTATCATGATCGACTAACTGCCAAGGATTGGCGCCGGTTCCAAAATGATGTGAACCGATTGATTCATGGCGAGCCGGTTCAATATATTGTTCAACAGGCGGATTTTTATGGTATGACATTGAAGGTGACGCCGGCGGTATTGATTCCCAGAGTTGAAACTGAGGAATTAATTGACTGGATTTTAAAAGAAACAGAGTCAAATCGCATGCAACCCTTGAAAGTACTGGATATTGGAACGGGCAGTGGTGCGATTGCGATTGCCCTCAAAAAAAATCGACCGGCCTGGCAGTTGACTGCCAGTGACATTTCAGAAGCGGCGTTGGCGGTTGCTTCACAAAACGCTCGGAATCAAGGCGTTCATTTAAATTTGATTTTAAGTGACGTTTTTGAGACGATTAAAGACCGCTTTGACTTGATTATTTCAAATCCACCATATATTTCATCATCAGAAACGGCTTATATGGATGAAAGCGTGTTAAATAACGAACCAAAGCTTGCTTTATTTGCGGCTGATAATGGTTTGGCAGTTTATAAAAAAATAGCTGCCGGCATTGACATCCATTTAAAGCCGGGCGGTCGATTATTTGTCGAGATCGGCTTTCACCAGGAAATGGCGGTTAGTCGGTTATTTTCAACCGTTCCAAAGGCAGTTGTGACGACCAGACACGATGTCTCCGGGCACCAACGAATGATTGAACTTAGAAAGGAAAATTAATAATGAAAACACAAATGTTAACCAGGGACCAGCTGGATCAGGCCGCGGCATTTATTCGCCAAGGCGAGTTGGTTTCATTTCCAACCGAAACGGTTTACGGCTTGGGAGCCGACGCGACTAACGAAGCGGCAGTAAAAAAGGTATATGCTGCTAAAGGACGTCCGAGTGACAACCCACTTATCGTGACCGTTTCTTCAGAAGAAATGGTTAAAAAATATGCTGCGAATATCAGTGAAGATGCACAAAAGTTAATTGACAAATTTTGGCCGGGGTCTTTGACGATGATTTTTAATTTAAAGCCCAACGTACTTTCCAAAGCAGTAACCGGTGGCTTGAGTACGGCTGCTTTTCGATTTCCTAAGAATCAACTAACGCTTGACCTGATTACCAAAGCGGGGGTGCCAATTGTCGGACCGTCGGCAAACACTTCCGGTAAACCCAGCCCGACAACTGCCCAACATGTCTTTCACGATTTGAATGGGAAAATTGCGGCAATTTTAGATGACGGGCCAACAACTGTTGGGGTAGAATCAACGGTCCTGGATATGTCAGTTGAAACACCGTCAATTTTACGGCCGGGAGCAGTTACCAAAGCGGATATCGAAGCAGTAATTCATAGAAACGTGATGGATGAGCGACATCACGTAGGAACCGATCAGACTCCCAAGGCACCGGGCATGAAGTATAAGCATTACGCGCCCAATGCCCAGGTTTACATTGTTGATCCGGATGACAGTTGGTTGGATGTTGCCAAGTGGATTGAAAAACATCCCCAGCCAATTGGCGTAATGGCGTTCGATAATATTATCTCATCAATTGATTGGCCAATGAACGCTCAGATTATAACACTAGGCAGCAATTCCCGAACGGCAAGCCATGATTTGTTCGCAGATCTTCGGGAATTCGATAATCACCCTGAAATAAAAATTATTTTTACGCAAGGCCTTAAGCCGTCTGGGATTGCCGAGGCTTATATGAACAGACTTAATAAATCCGCTGGGCAAATGCATTTCAAGCAGTTATAATCAATATATACCAAATAAAAAAATGATGAGGTGTTGCAGTTGAATTACGATTACAAGCAGGAAGATCCCGAACTATGGGATGCAATCGCAAAGGAAGAAAACCGTCAGGAGCATAATATTGAATTGATTGCTTCTGAGAACATTGTTTCAAATGCCGTTCGGGCTGCCCAGGGATCGGTTTTAACCAACAAATATGCCGAAGGGTATCCGGGTCGCCGTTATTATGGCGGTTGTGAATTTATCGACGTTGTTGAGCAACTTGCTATTGACCGGGCTAAGGAATTATTCGGTGCTGAATATGCGAACGTTCAGCCACATTCCGGCTCTCAGGCAAACCAGGCGGTCTATGCAGCCTTATTAAAACCGGGAGATAAAATCTTGGGGATGGGCCTTGATGCAGGTGGCCATTTAAGTCATGGTGCCAAAGTCAGCTTTTCTGGAAAGCTTTATGATTCATACTCTTATGAACTGGATCCCAAAACGCAATTGATTGATTATGACCAAGTTGCCAAAATTGCACAGGATGTTCAGCCGAAATTAATTATCGCCGGCGCTTCAGCATATAGTCGGATTATTGATTGGGATAAGTTCCGCGAGATTGCGGATTCGGTTGGCGCTTATCTGATGGTTGATATGGCGCACATTGCCGGTCTGGTTGCGGCTGGTCTTCATCCAAATCCGGTTCCGGTGGCCGATGTTGTAACGACAACGACGCACAAGACCCTTCGCGGCCCTCGTGGCGGCCTTATTTTGGCTAAGCAAAAGTATGCCAAGAAACTTAATTCTGCCGTATTCCCCGGCAGTCAGGGTGGCCCATTGGAACATGTTATTGCCGGTAAAGCTGCTGCTTTTTACGAAGACCTGCAACCCTCATTTAAAGATTATGCTGCAAAGATTATTAAGAACGCACAAGCGATGGCTGCTGTTTTCCAAGCTGCCGATAATGTCTCTGTTTTAACCGGTGGCACAGATAATCATTTAATGACTTTAAATTTGACACAAGCTGGTCTAAATGGTAAAGATCTTCAAAATATTCTGGATACGGTTCATATTACAACTAATAAGGAATCGATCCCCAATGATCCATTGCCACCTTCGAAAACCAGTGGTCTGCGAATTGGAACACCTGCAATCACAACCCGTGGTTTTGATGAAGAAGATGCTCGTCAGGTTGCCCGATTGATTTTACAAGTTATTAAAGCACCTCAAGATGACAATAATTTAAAGGATGTTGCTGCAAAAGTTGAACAATTAACAGAAAAACATCCACTGGACTAACTTTGGCCTTTTTGAAAAGTTGGTTACAATGTTGTTGATAACTTTATTAAGATTATTTAAATAACTACCGGTCGTTAATTGGCCAAGCCCGAAACTAATTGTGGTTTCGGTCTTTTTTTATGAATTTGGGGCTTGCATGTGTGATACAATTATCTAGAAATAAAAAAAGGAGTGGGAATAATGGGTAAGTTTCAAGTCATGGATCATCCGTTAATTCAGCATAAATTGACAATTATCAGGGATAAGAATTGCGGAACAAAAGAATTTCGGGAAATTGTTAATGAAATTGCAAATTTAATGGCGTTTGAAGTTACTCGCGATATGCCTTTGGAAGACGTTGACGTTCAAACCCCAGAAGGTATCGCGCACGCAAAACAGATTTCTGGTAAAAAAGTCGCAATCGTTCCAATTCTGCGTGCGGGAATTGGAATGGTTGATGGCATTTTGGATTTAATTCCAGCAGCCAAGGTAGGTCACATCGGGATGTATCGTGACGAGAAGACACTGGAGCCTCATGAGTATTTTGTAAAATTGCCGTCTGATATTGATCAACGGCAAATTTTTGTGGTTGATCCAATGTTGGCAACTGGTGGCTCTTCAATCATGGCCATTGAAGCATTGAAAAAGCGGGGGGCATCAAATATCAAATTTGTTTGCCTGGTAGCCGCACCAGAAGGCGTTAAAGCGCTTCAAAAGGCACATCCGGATGTGGATATCTACACGGCTGCGCTGGATCAAAAATTAAATGAGAAGGGCTACATTGTTCCCGGACTTGGTGATGCCGGTGATCGCTTGTTTGGAACCAAATAATCACGAGGGCAGCGGCTTTTATCGCACAATTTTTAAAATTTTGTTGACGGGTTGAGAATGAAGTGGTAAAAAAATATTAGCTTTTTAAAGCTGACCGTTTATTCTGAAAAGTAATTAACGGTATGGGCCCTTTCATTTTGTTTTCAACTTTACGATGTGACAAGACGTTGTAAGTTAGGCTGATCCCTTAGTTTGACGGGATGCATAGCGTGTCAATATTGTTTTGAATTTTGTAATGAATGGTGGTATAGTTTCAATTGTATTTGGATGCTGAGATGTATTCATTACCATCGCAAAGTTCACTTTGGTATTAATGTCTTCCCGACCGAATAACCAGATTGATTAGCTTGCGTAGATTATGTCGTAGAAAGAGGTGAGATTTGAATGTCCATTGGAGGGTCTAATCATACTTTTACATTCTTAGGACTGACGTTTAACGCAGGTAACATGATTTCAATTTTACTCGCTTGTTTGATCGTTTTAGCGCTGGTCTTTGCCCTTTCCAGGCACATTACAATGAAACCCGGAAAGGCACAAAACGTTCTGGAATATGCCGTTGATTTTACCAACGGTATTGTGGGTAGTTCAGTTCCCGGAGAAGCAAGTAAAATGTTAGGCTTGTGGGGCTTTACATTGTTCATGTTCTTATTGGTTGCCAATAACATGGGATTGTTTTTGCACGTCGACGTCTCAGGCATTACGTATGTAAAAAGCCCGACTTCTGATCCGGTTGTGACGATGACCTTTTCTCTTATGACCTTGACACTTGCGCAATTTTTGGGTGTCCGGAAATTAGGTTATAAGAAACATTTTGAGAATTATCTCAAACCGTTTAAGCTATTCTTAATCGTCAATCTTTTTGAGGAATTCACCAACTTCCTAACACTGGGATTACGACTGTTTGGTAATATTCTGTCAGGGGAAATGCTTCTGACGATGATTACCGGAATGGCAACTGGTGGTGGACCGGTCATGTGGATAGGAATGCTGCCACTTGAACTGATCTGGCAAGGCTTCTCAGTCTTTATTTCATGTATTCAGGCATATGTGTTTGTAACGTTATCGTCTGTTTATATTTCCCAAAAGATTGAGGTAGAAGAAGTATAACAAGATATTTTTAAGGAGGATTATTAATTATGGGAGCAATCGCTGCAGGTATCGCTATGGCAGGCGCCGCAATTGGTGGTGCTATTGGTGATGGTATTTTAATCGCTAAGATGTTGGAAGGTATGGCACGTCAGCCGGAATTATCTGGTCAACTTCGTGGTAACATGTTCATCGGTGTTGGTTTGGTTGAAGCTATGCCGATCATCGCCTTCGTTGTTGCTTTACTGGTTATGAACAAGTAGTCAAGCTAGTATAGTTAAAATAACCCAGAAGGAGGTGCCAATTAATGTTTTCATATTCGGTAGTTGGAGCTCAGCTTTATACCGGTGACATGGTGTTTGTCATGATCAGTTTCTTAATTTTGATGTATCTGATCAAATTAGTCGCATGGAAGCCGATTACTAAGATGATGCAAAACCGTTCGGATAAGATTGCCAATGATATTGATTCTGCAAAAGAATCTCGTGACAAGGCAGCTGAACTTGCGCAAAAACGTCAGGCCGAACTGGCCAAGACGCGTGAAGATGCCAACAGCCTTATCAACACTGCCAAACAGAACGGTCAGAGACAACGTGAACAAATTGTTGAAGATGCTCGTCAAGAAGCATCCAATCTTAAGAGTTCTGCTGAAAAGGATATTGAACAACAGCGACAAGAAGCTTTGGCTAATTCTCGTAAAGATGTGGCAAGCCTTTCAATTGAAATTGCATCCAAGATCATTTCAAAAGAATTGAATGAACAAGATCAAAAAGGGCTGGTCGATTCTTATATTGAAGGGTTGGGTAAGCAGAAATGAAATCAACTAACGTAACAGCGGCTAAGAAATATGCCAAGGCAATGTTTGAAGTTTTAACAGATGCCAAGGAACTTGAAAATGGCTATGCTGATTTAATTGAACTTCGAAAAATTTTTGCTGCCAATCCCAAGTTGATTGATATTCTTGATGATATTCGAGTTTCCGATGATCAAAAAAATCATTGTTAACGCCTATCACTGAAAACGCGTCTGATTTTATCAATAACTTTCTTAAAGTTGTTGGCAGTTATCGACGATTCCCTGATATCATAACTATCATTGATCAGTTTCAGAAACTGTATGAAGATGACAAAAAAATCGTTCGTGCAGAAGTCGTTTCCGCAACTGAACTTGATAGTGATCAGCAAGATCGCTTGGCAAAAGCTTTTGAAAAACGAGTTGGTGCTGCCAAAGTTATCTTTGACACAAAAGTTGACAAGTCATTAATTGGTGGCATTGTTATTAAATCTTCTGATGTCATTATTGATGGTAGTGTCAGAACTCGAATTAATAAAGTTAAAGATTTACTGTTGAACTAACGATATCTATTTTAAAGAGGTGAAACTTATGAGCATTAAAGCTGAGGAAATCAGTGCTCTTATCAAGCAACAATTGCAAGGCTACCAAAACGAGCTTGATGTTAAAGAAACGGGTATCGTTACATATGTTGGTGATGGTATCGCTCGTGCACACGGTCTTGAAAATGCGTTGTCAGGAGAGTTGCTCGACTTCGGCCACGGTGTTTTCGGAATGGTCCAAAACCTTGAAACCAATGATGTTGGTATCATGATTTTAGGTGATGACACGAATATTCGTGAAGGAGATTCCGTAAAACGAACTGGTCGGATTATGGAAGTTCCTGTCGGGGACGAAATGATTGGACGGGTTGTTAATTCACTCGGTCAACCAATTGATGGTAAAGGACCTATTAAGGCCGATGATCATAAGGCAATTGAACACAAAGCACCAGGTGTTATGGATCGTCAATCTGTTTTTGAACCGCTTCAAACCGGTATCAAAGCGATTGATTCCTTGATTCCGATTGGTCGTGGTCAACGTGAGTTGATTATCGGTGACCGTAAAACTGGTAAAACGTCAATTGCCATTGATACAATTCTGAATCAAAAAGATCAGAATATGAAGTGTATTTACGTTGCAATTGGTCAAAAGGAATCAACTGTTCGTGCATCTGTAAGTACATTGGAAAAGTATGGCGCAATGGATTATACGACAGTTATTTCAGCTGGTCCTTCTGAACCGGCTTCATTACTGTATATTGCACCATATGCCGGCGCAACCATGGGTGAATATTTCATGCACAATGGTCAACATGTTTTGATTGTTTATGATGATTTATCAAAACAAGCTGATGCTTATCGTGAATTATCTTTGATTCTTCGTCGACCTCCTGGCCGTGAAGCTTATCCTGGTGATATTTTCTACACCCACTCACGTTTACTGGAACGGGCTGCCAAGTTGAGTGACAAGTTGGGCGGCGGTTCAATGACTGCTTTGCCAATTGTTGAAACGCAGGCTGGAGATGTTTCGGCATATATTCCAACCAACGTTATTTCCATTACCGATGGTCAAATCTTCTTGGACGCTGACAGTTTCTATTCCGGTGTTCGACCTGCCGTTGATGCCGGGACGTCAGTTTCTCGAGTTGGTGGAGATGCGCAGGTTAAAGCAATGAAGAAAGTTGCTGGTACATTACGACTTGATTTGGCTTCCTATCATGAATTGGAATCATTTGCGCAATTTGGTTCCGATCTTGATGAAGCAACTCAAGCTAAGTTAAATCGTGGTGCCCGAACGGTTGAAGTTCTAAAGCAGCCGCTTCACTCACCAATTCCTGTTGAAAAGCAGGTTCTTATCTTGTATTGCTTGACTCACGGTTTCTTGGATAAGATTGAGATTGACGATATTCTTCGTTATCAAAATGAGCTCTTTGACTACTTTGACCATTCACACAAAGACCTGTTGGAAGGAATTGCCAAGACTGGTAACTTACCTGACACGTCTAAGTTGGATGCTGCTATCAAAGAATTTGAAGAAACTTTCCAACCAAGTAATCAGGATGACGGGCAGGCAGCTGCCTCAAGTGATGATCAGAAGTCAACTGCAAAAAATGACTAGTTTTTAAGGAGGGTGAGATTACATGCCTGCTTCGCTAAACGATGTTAAACATCGGATTACTTCTACAAAGAAGACGCGGCAAATTACCAATGCGATGGAAATGGTTTCACAAGCTAAGTTAAATCAGATCCAAAAGCATACGGCAAGTTACGCGGAATATGCAAGCCAAGTAAAATCTGTAGTTATGCATTTAGCTCAATCCCATATTCTGGATGGGCTAAAATCCTCAGGTCATTCAGCAGATAATGATCAGTCTAAAGTCAAAAGAACTGCCTATTTAGTTATCACCTCCGATCGTGGGATGGTTGGTAGCTATAATGCCAATGTCATCAGAGAAACCAATGAATTTATCAGTAAACATTCTGGTGCTTCAAACGATTATACGATTATCGCCGTTGGCGGTAACGGCTCTGATTTTTATAAAAAGCGTGGTCAAAATGTTTCTTATGAATATCGGGGTGTGAGTGACGTGCCAACATTTAATGAAGTTCGTCAAATTGTCAAAATGATTACATCGATGTATGATAAGGGCGAATTTGATGAGTTGTATGTTTGCTACGAACATTTCGTTAATCGACTGATTTCCCGCTTCCGGCTGAGAAGATGCTGCCTATTGACAGTGAGGCTATTCAAAGCGAAGCCAGTCAGGAAATTAAAGCAAAAGAATTAACTGCTGAATATGATGTTGAACCATCTGAAAAAGAAGTATTGAATGTTGTCTTACCGCAATATTCTGAAAGTTTGGTTTATGGTGCGATTCTGGATGCTAAGACATCGGAACACGCTTCCAGTGCAACTGCTATGAAGTCGGCTTCAGATAATGCTGATGACTTGATTTCATCTTTGGAACTGCAATATAACCGGGCTCGTCAGGCAGCGATTACGACTGAAATTACTGAAATTACTGGTGGTCAGGAAGCTCTTAAGTCAGATAACAATTAGATGGAGGAATTAACTAACATGAGTACTGGTAAAGTTATACAAGTTATCGGACCAGTTGTTGACGTTGAATTCTCCTTGGACGACAAATTGCCAGAAATTAACACTGCCCTTAACATCCACGTAAGTGACACTGAAACACTTGTTGTTGAAGTGGCCCTTGATTTGGGTGATGGGGTTGTCCGGACGATTGCCATGGACGGAACCGATGGTCTTCGGCGCGGAATGGAAGTTGAAAACACTGAAGCTTCCATCAGTGTTCCAGTAGGTAAGGACACACTTGGTCGTGTGTTTAATGTTCTTGGAGAACCAATTGATGGCGGTCCAGAATTTGGCCCAGACGCAGAACGTTGGCCAATTCACCGTGATGCCCCGAAGTATGATGAATTGAATCCATCAACTGAAATCTTGGAAACAGGAATCAAAGTGATTGATTTATTGGAGCCATATATTCGTGGTGGTAAAGTTGGATTGTTCGGTGGTGCCGGTGTTGGTAAAACCGTTTTAATTCAAGAATTAATTCATAACATTGCCCAAGGTCACAACGGAATTTCAGTGTTTACCGGTGTTGGTGAACGGACCCGTGAAGGTAATGATATGTACTTTGAAATGAAAGGTTCAGGTGTTCTGGCAAAGACGGCCATGGTTTATGGTCAAATGAACGAACCACCTGGTGCCCGAATGCGGGTTGCTTTAACCGGTTTGACAATTGCTGAATACTTCCGTGATGAAGCGGGACAAGATGTGTTGTTATTTATTGACAACATTTTCCGATTCACGCAAGCTGGTTCAGAAGTTTCTGCTTTGCTTGGCCGAATTCCGTCAGCCGTTGGTTATCAGCCAACGTTGGCAACTGAAATGGGTCAATTACAGGAACGAATTACGTCAACCAAAAAAGGTGCGATTACATCAATCCAAGCAGTTTATGTGCCGGCCGATGATTATACCGACCTGCGCCGGCAACAACTTTTGCCCATTTGGATGCAACTACTAACTTGGAACGTTCATTAACGCAACAAGGAATTTATCCGGCCGTTGATCCGTTGGCTTCAACCTCTTCAGCGTTGGATCCACAAATTGTTGGTCAGGAACATTATGAAGTTGCAACTGAAGTTCAACACGTCTTACAACGATACCGTGAACTCCAAGACATTATTTCGATTCTTGGTATGGATGAATTGTCTGACGAAGAAAAGACAATTGTTAACCGTGCTCGAAGAATTCAATTCTTCCTTTCTCAAAGTTTCTCAGTTGCCGAACAATTTACCGGACTTCCTGGTAAATATGTTTCAGTTGATGATACTGTTAAAGGATTTAAAGAAATTCTTGAAGGTAAGTACGATGACATCCCCGAAGATGCATTCCGTAACTGCGGACCAATCGAAGATGTCATTGCAAATGCCAAGAAGATGCAGGGCGACACAAGTGATGAGAAGCAAAGTGCCGCAAACTAAGGGAGGGAGTTTAATTGGCTGATAGTTCAGTTATTAACATTAATATTGTGACTCCCGATGGAAAAGTTTACGAGCATAGTGCTGCTGACATGATAGTTGTTTCAACACAATCGGGACAACTTGGAATCATGGCTAATCATGTGCCAATCATTGCAACCCTTGATGTTGATGAAACTCGGGTTAAACATGGTAACGAGGAAGATGAAATTGCTGTTAATGGCGGTTTTATTGAATTCTCAAATAACACTGCAACGATTGTGGCTGATAGTGCCGAAAATCAAAGTGATATTGATGTTGCCCGGGCAGAAAGCGCTCGTCAACGTGCCCAGAGATTGATTGCCGAAGCTCGTCAAAAAAATGACAAAGCTGCGCTGGATCGAGCTCAGGTTGCGTTACGGAGAGCTGTTAACCGGATCAATGTTGCAAAAAAATAAATAAAATTATTTGTGTGACCGAAGCAATCATTATTCTTGCTTCGGCCTTTTTTTATCTGTTAATATATAGGAATCCGATTAGTCTTCGGCAAACGGGAACAATGTGTGTGGTTGAACAAATCCATCATCGTGGGTCATTTGTTGTGATGAACGGCTGTTGACAAGGGATTTCCTGGAGGATCGATATGATGAGAAAACGCACACTTTTTCTAAAAAAGCGCGGAAAAATGAGACAAGTTTCCGTCTTTATGATATAGTTGTCAGTGAATTGGGGGAATTTTGATGAAAATGATTGGCATCCAAGCCATCGTAACACTTGTTACGTATTTTCTATTTATTGCAATGGCGTTTAGGAGTGTTCAGGAAATCCATATTGAACGTTACATCCCTCTTCGTGCGTTGCCCGGAAAACTGTTGATCGTACTGTTATCAATCGCGATTGGTTATGCTTGCGCACAGTTTTTCCTCTCGGTAATCACTAATATTCAAAATTTAATTTATTTAATCAAATAACGTAGGAGGCGTTCTTGTGGAAAAAATTATTGTACATGGCGGGAAGCCGTTAAAGGGAAGAGTACATATTGACGGGGCAAAGAATGCGGTGTTGCCAATTCAAGCTGCTACGATTCTGGCGAGTGAAGATCAAACCACAATTTCAAACGTACCACTATTATCAGATGTTTACACGATGAATAACGTGTTACGGTTTTTAAACGTAAAAGTTGATTTTGATGAATCACGTAATCAAATTACTTTTGATGCATCTACCGGTCTTTCAAGCGAAGCACCGTTTGAATATGTTTCAAAAATGCGGGCTTCAATTGTAGTAATGGGGCCGTTATTAGCCCGTTTGGGACGGGCAAAAGTTGCCTTGCCAGGCGGCTGTGCAATTGGTTCCAGGCCAATTGATTTACATTTGAAGGGCTTTGAGGCACTAGGAGCAACAATTGAACAGCATGACGGCTATGTTGAAGCAACTGCACCTAACGGGCTTATTGGGACTGACATCTATTTAGATTTCCCAAGCGTGGGAGCCACTCAGAATATTATGATGGCTGCTACTTTAGCAGCTGGGAAAACGGTTATTCAAAATGCGGCCCGTGAACCTGAGATTGTTGATTTGGCTAACGTCCTCAATAAGATGGGGGCTAATGTTGTTGGAGCAGGAACCGAGCAAATTCGAATCCAGGGTGTCTCCAAACTACATGGAACCGACCACGCAGTTGTCCAGGATCGGATTGAAGCCGGAACTTTTATGATTGCTGCTGCTGTAACCAAGGGTGATGTCTTGGTTGAAGATGCCATTGCCGAGCACAACAAGCCATTGATTCTGAAGATGCGTGAGATGGGGGTTTCGATTACTGAAACAGATGCCGGAATCCGGGTGATTGGCCCGGAACATTTAAAGCCGGTTGATGTCAAAACGCTGCCACATCCCGGGTTTCCAACTGATATGCAGCCCCAGATGACAATTTTACAATTAGCGGCTGATGGTAATAGTTCGATGACGGAAACTGTTTTTGAAAACCGTTTCATGCATATGGAAGAACTTCGGCGAATGAATGCCAAATATACCATTTCCGGTAGAACAGTTGTAATGGACGGACCAACGGACTTCAATGGTGCGGAAGTTGCCGCTACTGATCTACGGGCCGCCGCTGCCTGGTAATTGCTGGTCTTGTCGCAAAGGGATACACCCAGGTCAGCAATCTGCAATACCTTGATCGGGGTTACCATAATTTCCATAAGAAGCTGGCAAGTTTGGGCGCCGAAATCAAACGAGTTGATGTTGAAGATGATGCCATTATTGTTAATCAACCATCTTCAGTCAATCATTTAAAATAAATAAGTTTAAAGCCGGGTGAAAACGAGACGAGTTTTGAACCGGCTTTTTTCTATAAGGTCGGCCGATTATGAATTGAGTTTAAATCTTTTCTAAAGTCCGGGCTGATTGTTGAGATTACTTAAGAACTGTTAGAAACTGGTAGTAGATGTGCTATAATTAATTTTTGAGATTAAAGTTTTTCAGGAGGAAGTTCACAGATGGCAAAAGACATAGGAATTGACTTAGGAACTGCCAACGTACTTATTTACGTTGCCGGCAAAGGGATTGTTTTAAACGAGCCTTCCGTTGTGGCAATTGATACGCGAACGGGTAAAGCTTTGGCAGTCGGAACAGAAGCATATCGAATGGTTGGCCGAACACCAAGTAATATTCGCGCGATCCGTCCATTAAAGGATGGGGTTATTTCCGATTTTGATATTACAGAAGAAATGCTGACTTATTTTATTAATAAACTAGACGTTAAGGGATTCATGTCCAAGCCAAAAATCATGATCTGTGCGCCAACAAATGTAACCGAAATTGAAAGAAATGCCATCGTTCAGGCAGCTGAAAAAGCGGGTGGCGGTCAGGTTTATCTTGAAGAAGAACCTAAGGTTGCCGCTGTTGGTGCAGGAATGGATATCTTCCAACCCCGTGGCAATATGGTGATTGATATGGGTGGCGGTACCAGTGACATTGCCGTCATTTCGTTGGGTGATATTGTTGCCAGCAAGTCAATTCGAATTGCCGGTGATAAAATGAATACAGAAATTGTAACCTATATCAAACAAAAACACGGGTTGATTATTGGTGAACATACTGCTGAAAAAATCAAAATCGAAATTGGAACTGCTAAAAAAGACCAGAAAGATGTTAAAAAGCTGGAGGTTCGTGGCCGAGACGCTGTTTCGGGCATGCCGCGCGCAATCACAATTGACAGTAACGAGGTTGCTGATGCAATTGCCGATACGGTTCAGTTAATCGTTGATGGTGCCAAAGAAGTTCTTGAAATTATTCCACCGGAATTAGCCTCTGATATTGTTGACCGGGGCATTATGTTGACGGGTGGCGGTGCTTTGCTTCGCAACATTGATCAAGTAATCGCCGATGCATTGACAGTGCCGGTTATTATTTCAGAAAATCCTTTGGATAATGTTGCCAAGGGAGCTGGCGTTCTTTTGGAACAATATATCAAAAACCCGAAGCTTAAAACAAAGTAAAAAGTGGGCGGTTGCGTGAAAAAAGTTTTAATGAAGTTGGTTCATGGTTATCAGCGCTTTATATCGCCTCTCTTTCCGCCTACATGCCGTTACTACCCGACTTGTAGTAATTATATGTTAACCGCTTTAAAGAAGCATGGTGCGCTTAAGGGAACGATTATGGGCCTTGCCCGAATTTTAAGGTGTCATCCGTTTGTCCGGGGCGGTTACGATCCGGTACCGGATCACTTTACAATTTTCAGGAATAAGGCGGCTCGCGATAAGTACCGCAAATCAATGCACTTAAAGTAGACTAACAGGAGAGATTTTATGAGTAAAGCTATTAAAAGTATTAATGTCGAAATTAAAGATTCCAAGGACCAAAATGGTAACCAGGTTTCCGATTTACTGATTGGCCGCAAGCGGATTGGCTCAATTACAAAAGTGAGTGATCAAAAGTTTCAAGCTGTCAATACACATCAGGAAAGTTATCACGTAAAAACGTTTGATGAAGGTGTTCAATTGTTGATTAAGGATTTTCACCTACATCATTAATTGTGATTTCGTGATAGGGAGGTTTAAATTTGGATACCAAACGCAGTACGGACAAAGATAAGGCGTCCAGAATTGACTGGGGAATTATTTTCTGCGTTTTGATGCTTGCATTAATTGGCTTGGCGTCAATTTACGTTGCCGCAACTCATGATTCAAGTGCTACCAGTGTTACGAGACAGGTTGCTTCGCAGCTGGTATGGTATGTTATTGGGGTTGTAGCAGTAGTAATCATTATGCAGTTTGATTCCGAACAACTCTGGAAAGTGGCACCACTTGCTTATTGGCTGGGGATCTTGCTATTAGCAAGTGTTCTGGTATTGTACAGTCGGACGTATTATATTAATACAGGTGCTAAAAGCTGGTTCTCCTTTGCGGGATTGACTTTTCAGCCTTCTGAGGTAATGAAGCCGGCCTATATTTTAATGATGGGCCGGGTGATTGTTGAACATAATGACAAACATCCGCTCAAAACGGCCAAAACGGATTGGCTGCTAATCGGTAAAATGATTTTATGGACGGTGCCGGTAGCCGTTCTTTTAAAGTTACAGAATGATTTTGGTACCATGCTGGTTTTCTTTGCTATTTTAGGTGGTATGATTATTGTTTCCGGGATTACCTGGAAAAATTATTCTGCCGTCGGTAATTACAATTTTTGGAATTGCCGGTACAGCACTTGCACTGGTTATTCCAGAATCCGGTCGTCAAATCTTGGAAAAAGTCGGCTTTCAATCTTATCAGTTTAACCGGGTTGATACTTGGCTTCATCCATCAGCAGATACTACCAATCAAGGGTATCAGTTGTGGCAAAGTATGAAAGCGATTGGTTCCGGTGGTATTTTCGGGACCGGTTTTGATAAGTCCCACGTTTATGTGCCGGTTCGTGAATCCGATATGATTTTTTCGGTGATCGGTGAAAACTTTGGCTTTATCGGCAGTTGTGTCCTGATTTTTCTGTATTTTCTATTGATTTATCAAATGATAAAGGTTACATTTGAGACACGGAATGTTTTTTATGCTTATATCTCCACTGGCGTTATTATGATGATTTTATTCCATGTGTTTGAAAATGTTGGTATGAGCATCGGGTTATTGCCATTAACGGGAATTCCACTGCCGTTTGTGAGTGCCGGTGGTTCAGCGCTGATTGGCAATATGATTGGAATTGGTTTGATTATGTCGATGCAATATCATAATAAGAGTTACATGTTTGGTGAAGATAAAGAATTTTCTTAAAAAGGATGGTTTGAAGATGGATAAAAAATATTATTGGACGGACGAAAGTAACGGTGTTGTGACGGTCGGCTTGACAGCAGACGGTCAAAACGAACTTGGTAACATTACGTTTGTTTCACTGCCAAAAGTCGGTACATCATTGACAACCCAAGATACATTGTTGAATGTTGAAGCTGACAAGGCTGTTTCAGATATTCCAAGCCCGGTTGCCGGTAAGGTAATTGCCGTTAATGATAAAGCCACTGATGATCCATCGTTATTAAATAAGACTGATAAGGCTGATTCATGGATTGCCAAGATTCAGAAGTAGCTTTGCTTGACGCTGGTATTGAATGTAAGTAAACTAGCAAATAGTTAAATGATAAAACGAAAAACAAGATGAGTAGGTAGTTGTGGTTAAAACAGAGAACTCCAGTTGGTGAAAAGGGGTTGAGCGTGGCTATTGAAGATGGTCTTGGTAATTTTAGGTGCTAATGAGCAGCGATGTAAATTGGCAATGGTTAACGCCCATTATTCCGTTGAGGCTCTTTTGTAGTGAGCCTCGTTGAGGTTGTTATTGCAAAATAGCAACGAATAAAGGTGGTACCACGGAAAAAGCTTTTCGTCCTTCAGGCAATTTTTAATTGTTTGGGGGACGAAAAGCTTTTTAATTTTTGGAGTTGGGAGTGAATTTAATTGATTCGGTTTAAAGATGTGTCGAAAGAATATACCACCAAAGATGGTGCTTTAACAGCCGTTTCGGATGTCAACATCGAAGTTGAAGATGGCGAAATTTTCGGCATAGTCGGTTATTCAGGGGCTGGTAAAAGTACCCTGGTCCGAATGTTGGACGGGCTTGAGGCACCGACGAAAGGTGTTATTGAAATTGATGGAACCGATATTGCAAAGCTTTATGGTCACAAATTACGGGTTCAACGACAGAAAATCGGCATGATTTTTCAGCATTTTAATTTGCTGTGGTCGCGAACGGTAATCGATAATATTGCTTTGCCATTGGAAATCGCAAAGGTCCCAAAAGCCAAGCGGTTGGCTCGGGCTAAGGAGTTGGTTAAGTTGGTTGGTTTGGAGGGCCGGGAGCATTCCTATCCCTCCGAACTTTCAGGTGGTCAAAAGCAACGGGTGGGTATTGCCAGAGCGTTAGCGAATGAACCAACCATTTTGATATCCGATGAGGCAACCAGTGCTTTGGATCCGGATACAACTAACGAAGTCTTAGATCTATTATTAAAAATTAACAAGCAAATGAATCTGACCGTTTTACTGATTACGCATGAAATGCACGCAATTGCCAAAATTTGCGAAAAAGTAGCGGTAATGGATTCGGGACAGGTGGTTGAAAGTGGGACAGTCTTTGATGTTTTTCGTCATCCCAAGGAAGAAGTCACCAAAAAGTTTGTCAGTGAAGAATTTTCACCACAGCAGGATGATACAACCATCACGCTGGATGAATTGATTAAAAAGTATCCTGAAGGCCAGATTATCAGATTGGTTTTCCATGGACCGCAGGCAGAATTACCAATTGTTTCGGACGTTATTAAGCATTATCCGGATTTGAAAATCAGTATCCTGGCCGGGGCAATTCGACAAACCCAAGAGGGTGCCTTGGGATCGCTTGATTTACAATTTATTGGCGATGAAGCTCAAATTGCAGCTGCCCTTGATTACCTTCAGAAGATGCGGGTTGGAACGGAGGTGATTCATCATGAGTAACGCGACAGGGCTTAAATCCTATTTTATTTTTAAAAATGTTGATTGGCCGTCAATGTGGGCTGCAACTTGGGAAACAATTTGGATGACCTTAATTTCCATGATTGCAGTCGTTATTTTTGGTATTATTCTGGGCTTGATTCTATATGAAACCAGAGTTCATAATGGTTCTTTATTCAAAGTTTTGAATTGGATTGTGGGGTTGTTTGTCGATATTTTTCGTTCAATTCCGTTTATTATCTTAATCGTATTATTACTTCCGGTCACAAAGGAAATGATTGGGACCATCATTGGGCCCCGCGCTGCGTTACCATCCTGGTAATTTCAGCATCACCATTCTATGCCCGAATGGTGGAGTCGTATTTTCGGGAAGTAGATTCAGGTGTCATTGAAGCTGCTGAGTCGATGGGGGCAACGACTTGGGAAATTATCATTAAAGTGCTGCTGCCGGAAAGTAAACCGGCGTTAATAGCCGGCGCAACGGTAACGACGATTTCGTTAATTTCCTATACGGCAATGGCTGGTGCGATTGGTGCCGGGGGCTTGGGTAACCTGGCCTATTTGGATGGTTTCCAGTCCAACAACAACACCGTCACCTTGGTGGCAACGGTCATTATCTGTTTGTTTGTCTTTTTGGTTCAATATATTGGGGACTTTTTAGTCAAAGTAACCGACAAACGGACACTATAATTTTATTTGGAGGGTTTCACATGAAGAAAAAATTATTAAGTATTTTCGCAGTTCTATTTACTGCTTTCTTACTGGTAGGTTGTTCATCTTCAAGTTCAAGCAAGAAGACAACGACTTTAAAAATTGGTGCTTCGAACGTGCCACATGCACAAATCTTACGACATGTTGCGCCACAGCTGAAAAAGGAAGGTGTTAACTTAAAGATTACGGTTTTCCAAGATTATGTAATGCCTAACAAGGCTTTAGCAGATAAAGAACTGGATGCCAATTATTTCCAACACGTTCCCTTCCTAAAGCAATGGAATAAAGAGAACCACGGTACCCTTGTAGACGCTGGCGGTGTTCATATCGAGCCGATTGCCGTCTTTTCCAAAAAGGCTAAAAGTTTGAAAGACTTAAAGAAGGGTGCAACGATTCTTGTAAGTAACAACACGCCTGATTATGGTCGAATCCTTCAATTATTTAAGAACGCCGGTTTGATTACCCTGAAGAAGGGCGTCAATATCGAATCCGCAACTTTTGATGATATTGCTTCAAATCCTCGCCATCTTAAATTCAAGCATAGCTATGAGCCTAAGTTGATGCCGCAAATTTATAAGAACGGCGAAGGTGATGCAGTGGTTATTAATGCCAACTATGCAGTTCAAGCCGGACTTGATCCAATCAAGCAGTCAATTGCAATTGAAGGCCGAGATACGCCATATGTAAATATTATCGCCACTCGTAAGGGTGATCAGAATAAACCGGCGATTAAAAAACTGGTTAAAGTACTTCAGTCGACAAGTACCCAAAAATGGATTTACAACAAATATAAGGGTGCTGTCTTGCCAATTAAGAACGTTAAATAAATTTTAATTAAAGGGCTTCCGCTTTATACTGGAAATAGCAGGGATGTTGCTTTTTTCAGCGAAGGGGGAGTCTTTTTTGAAAGAGAAAAATGTATTTCACGTTAATGGCTATGTTGGGTTAATCATTGCCTTGGTATTACTCGCGTGCGGCGGCTATCTTTTGTGGATTGGCAGCCAGAATTCATCTGTTGGGTCGATTATTTTGGGTACGGTGATTATTATTGTGGATTTACTATTTGCAAGTTCGTTAACGATCATTCAACCAAATGAAGCTAAAGTGCTGACGTTTTTTGGAAATTATATTGGGACAATTCGCACCGCCGGCTTGTTTATGACGATTCCTTTAACCAGCAAGCAACCGATTTCATTACGGGTTCGTAATTTTAATAGTCAAATTATTAAAGTAAACGATTCCAAAGGAAACCCGGTTGAGATTGCAGCTGTGATTGTTTACAAAGTAGTTGATTCGGCAAAGGCAATTTTTAACGTTGAAGATTATGAACAATTTGTGGAAATTCAAAGTGAATCTGCTATTCGTCACATTGCCAGTCAATATCCTTATGATAGTTTTGATGAGGAATCCGATACGTTAACGCTGCGTGGTAATTCAACCGAAGTTTCGGAAGCTTTGAAGCGTGAACTCCAAGAACGATTGGAAGTTGCGGGGTTAAATGTAATGGAAACCCGATTAACCCATTTGGCTTACGCAACGGAAATTGCCAGTGCGATGCTTCAGCGACAGCAGGCAACGGCAATTCTTTCGGCTCGAAAAATTATTGTTCAGGGTGCTGTAGAGATTTCAAAAGAGGCGGTTAAGCAACTTCAGCATGATATTAGCATCGAGATTCCGGATGAGAAAAAGATCCAAATGATTAATAATGTTTTGGTATCTATTATTACCGAACGGGGAACGCAAAACGTGATTAATACTGATAAGATGAATTAAATAAATCAATTAATGACCAAAAAGTTTGGCGGACAAATGCTAGACTTTTTGGTTTTTTTGTTGACAGAAAATGGATTTACATATATAGTTGCCTACATGAGTAATTAACTAACGTA
Source organism: Lentilactobacillus farraginis DSM 18382 = JCM 14108 (assembly GCF_000583655.1). Taxonomy (GTDB): domain Bacteria; phylum Bacillota; class Bacilli; order Lactobacillales; family Lactobacillaceae; genus Lentilactobacillus; species Lentilactobacillus farraginis. The sequence continues at coordinate 113,332 of NZ_BAKI01000001.1, read as the reverse complement.
GGAGGACAATATGACAACTGAAATTGTAAATACACAAAACCTGCACAAAATTTATGATCAAAACTCTGAAACACCTTATGAAGCATTAAAGGGCATCAGTTTTACTGTTAATAAGGGAGAATTTGTTGGGATCATGGGGGCTTCCGGTTCGGGAAAAACAACTTTATTGAATATTTTAGCGACTTTGGATAAGCCTACCAGCGGCTCGGTTCAAATTGGCGGTGACGATATAACCCAACTGACGCCTAATGAAATGTCTGATTTTCGATCAAAAAAATTGGGATTCATTTTTCAAGACTTTAACCTACTGGAAACATTAACAGTTTTTGAAAATATTGCTTTGCCGCTATCTTTACAGAACGTAAAGGGAAGTGTTTCCAAAGAAAAAGTTCAGCGGGCTGCCAGTCGGCTTGGTATTGACCAATTATTGACAAAATATCCAACCCAGTTGTCCGGTGGACAGAAGCAACGGGTTGCCGCTGCCAGAGCACTGGTTTCAGATCCGTCAATTATTTTTGGTGACGAACCGACTGGTGCGCTGGATTCAACCAATGCTCGAGAATTACTGGATACACTGCAGCAAATTAACCAAGCAGGCGTTTCAATCCTACTGGTAACGCATGATCCTTTTTCAGCCAGCTTTTGTAAACGAATCTTGTTTATTAAGGACGGTCGGATAGGAGAAGAAATTCAGATTGGCAACCGTAATCGAACTGAATTTTATCAGGAAATTTTAGAGAAACTGGGAACGTTTGAACAATAATTGGAGGGAAGCACATGCTGTTTAAAATTGCATTTTCCGGGGTAAGGGCGCGTTGGAAGGATTATCTGGTGCTTTTTTCCGGAATCATTATGGCTGCTGCCATTTTTTATATGTTTGAGGCAATTGCACTGAATAAAAAATTTGTTGCTTCAACAACTGTGGGTCAAAATGCTCGGGCTGTCTTTATCCTTGGAGCAGTGTTGTTGGTCATTATCACATTAGTGTACGTATTTTATGCCAATAATTTTTTGATGGGTATGCGAAAACACGATTATGGATTATTTATAATGTTGGGTGCCAAGAGTACCAAAATCAGTAAGCTGATCGCCTTTGAAACTTTAATTGTCGGTTTGGTTTCAACGATGGTAGGTGTTGTTGCCGGGATGGCTCTGACAAAAATTGTGAGTGGCTTTTTGGTTTCGGCACTGGAAATCCCCGTTAAATACTTTCAGGCTCTTTATGGACCAGCGGTTTGGGTGACCTTGATTTTGTTTATGGTCCTATTTCTAATAGCAAGTTTTATCAACGCAAGAATTTTTGCCAAAACGCCGGCACTTAAGTTACTTAAAGCAGAGAATCAAACTGATTGGAAGCAACCCAAAACAAGTCGGCTGCTCATTCAGGCGGTACTGGGAATTTTCCTATTAGTCGTTGGCTACTATGCGATGTATAATATTCAGTCATTAAAGCTTAACGCGATTTGGATTGGGCTGGTTACGATTGTTGTTGGGACGTATTTTATTGTCAACTCATTTTTCGTAATATTACTTCAGAAGATTCAAAGATCTGCGTTAAATAACCGGGGAATCAACAGTTTTACGATTGCTCAGTTGAAATTTAGAATTCGTGATTACACTAAAATTCTATCCGTTGTTTCGTTACTGTTTGCGTTGGCTTTGGGAGCTATTACGGTTGGTGTTGGTTTTCAAAGTGATATTCCGGAAATTGCCAATGGACAAAATGCTTATGCAATTTCCGCCACTAATCCTTCAGCTGAAATATCGGCTCGAATTGCCAAAGTTGGTGGTAAGAGTACGGTAAATTATCAACAAAAAATTAGCGGCAAAACGGTTTACTATCGAGCCGGTGAATTTCAGCAAAAGCCAATAAAGTACGCGGCTTTTGTAATGAAGGGCAAAAATGCCGGTTTTTCTCAGGTTAAAACCAGTTCATTAAATCAATTAAAGAATCCTGATTCATCAGCCTATCAACAACTGGTAGCCCTCCAAAATCCAAATTTACGTGCGTTTAAAGTGAAATGGGTTTCCGATGGCGTGTTCAATCAGCTTAAGGGACGGGTTAATCAATTGCAATTGGTGCGGGTGCGAGATATTAACAGCCAGTACAAATCTTTAAAAGCTGTTCTGGAACAGCAAAAGAAAGAATTTGGCCCTCAAGTTGTTCAGACAATGGGGGAATCGATTGTGATGTATACAATGGTCAAAAGCGCTTTCGCCAGTATGGAATTTATGGGTGTCTTTTTGGGAATCGCCTTTTTGGCCATGTTGGCAAGTTGTTTGATGTTTAAAATTTTAAGTGGTGCGGAAAGTGATAAAGTACGCTTTGAAATGTTAAATAAAATTGGCACTCGCCGGCGGGTCTTAAGGCAATCGATCATGCTTCAGATTTTAGGATTATTTGCTTTACCGGCAATTCTGGGACTGATCGATGTTGGCTTTGGCTTACAAATGTTTTCTCAAACACACCTGCTGTATCATGCGTATAATACATTTATGTATTCTGCAATTGCCTTTCTTGTGTTATATTTGATTTATTACGGTGTAACGGTACTGATTTATCAAAAGATAGTCATTCCCAAGACCAGAAGTGAAAAATAATAACAGAAATGGTGGCGTGGTATGCGATGCAATTTCAATTTAACAGTTCCGAACCGATTTACCGCCAGGTTGCCGAACAAATCGAGGATGCCATTGCCGCGGGCGGCTTTGAGGAAGGCCAACAGATTCCATCGACAACCGAAATTTCCAAGGAATTTCATATTAATCCGGCAACGGTTTTAAAAGGAATGAATATTGCAGTTGCCAAGAATCTGATTGAAAAACGGCGTGGCTTGGGGATGTTTGTTTCCCAAGGTGCCAGACAACGAATTGTGGCCGAAAAAAAAGACAGTTTTTTTGAGACATTTGTTGTGGGACTGGTTAAGGAAGCACAGAATTTAGGAATTTCCGAGTCAGAATTACTGGCATTGATAAAGCGAGGTTATGAACAATGAGCGTGTTGGAAGTCAGTCACATTTCGAAGTCGTTTGGGTCAAAAAACGTCCTTCAGGATGTCAGCTTAACATTTGAAGAAAACAAAATATATGGGTTGCTGGGTCGAAATGGTGCTGGGAAAAGTACGCTGCTGAACATTATAACGAATCGTATTTTTCCGGATACCGGCGAAGTAAAGATCGATTCGGAAAACGTTAATGATAACGATGCTAAACTTGGACTGATGTTTTTAATGAGCGAGGTAAATCTGTATCCGAATGGCAGTACCCTTAATCAAATTATTGCCGATACGGAATTGATTTATGGGAGCTTTGATTATGCGTTTGCCAAAAAACTGGCTCAAAAGTTTGAATTGGATTTAACATCCAAATTTGGTAAGTTATCGACAGGTTATAATTCAATTTTTAAATTAATTTTGGCTTTATCAGTGCCAGTTAAATTTGTTTTGTTGGATGAGCCGGTGTTGGGGCTTGATGCCAACCATCGTGAAATGTTTTACTCGGAATTGATCCAGTCCTATACGGATCATCCCCGGACCTTTATTATTTCAACTCACCTAATTGAAGAAGTTGCTAATTTAATTAGCGATGTAATTGTGTTGGATGAAGGCCGGACCATGCTTGACCAACCGGTTGAAGAAGTTCTTGCCAAAACACACTCAGTTGTCGGCCCGGAAACTGATGTGACTGCCTATACAAAAGGCTGAACGTAATCGGGCATGACAATATCGGTACAATTCGAGTTGACTATGTGTATGGTGATTTGGATGACCGTCAGCTACCTGACACGGTCAAAATTTCAAACTTTGATCTTCAAAAACTGTTTATTTTCCTCACAAATCAATTTGAGGGGAGCCGGCACTATGAAAACTAATAAAATTACTAAGTATTTATTTAAGAAACAAGTTGTAATCCTGGGAGAAATGTATTTAGTAACGTTTGCGGCTATTTATATTCTACCGCTGATTCTTTCACTCATTACGGGGACACTGCATGATTATTCGTTTGTTGATATTTTGAGAACTTCACCAATTACAGGTTTCTTTGGTTTCTTTATGTTTGTCATTGCAACGTTATCATATGAAAATTTTAAGTTTTTAATTCAAAATGGCATTTCCAGAAAAACATTTTTTGAAGCACAAATTACGGTTTATGGGCTGTTTCTTTTGATTGGTAACTCAATTAATCTTTTATACAACTACTTTGTTTATATACCAATGACTCACAAGACAACGTTTAACATTTTTATGGCTGCTTATGCTAAGTTCTTTCATAACGGATTGGTAGCTGTGCTCTTTAATTTTATTTTTAGTGCTTTGATATTGGCATTTGTTACGTTGGTTGGTATGACTATTGGCAGTTTTTTGTCACTCTTCTCTAAAACCTGGCAGCGGATTTTATTAGTCGCAACGCCGGTGATTGGTGGGGTCACTTTGATATACCTGGTTAACGCGTTGGAAACTTCATCACTTAAAATGACTTGGGTTGCGGATTTAGGCTCGTTTATTTTAGGGTATGACCGAAGTGGTATTTATAACCCGTTTCCAATGATTATTACGTTGCTGCTTATTTGTATCGGGTTGTTGTTGATTATCAGGTACCTGTTCTCAAAAAAGCAGCTAAAACAGGAATAATTGGCTGCTTTTGGATTAAGATGAACTGATTCGTATTTTATGAGAATGTTATTAAAAGGCGGCAAATGTATTTATTATCCGTTTTTTTAATGGTATACTTAGGTTTCCGAAATATATACGAATAGGATGGGAAATCATGGAAAATAATAAGAAAATTCATGTTGGCCTGATTTTTGGTGGAAACTCTTCCGAACATGATGTTTCGAAGCGTTCTGCCCACAACATTTATGATGCGATGGACAAGGACAAATATGACGTAAGTCTTTTTTTTGATGACCAAAGACGGTTATTTCTTAGGAACAAAAGCATCAACCGGGTTTTTAATGGTGAACCCGAGGATGATGTTGCGCGCCAGGAAATTGCAAAACTTGATAAAAGTAATCCCCTTGCACCGATTTTGAATTTAAGCGAGGATTCGAATATTGATGTTTTCTTCCCGATTATCCACGGCAATTTAGGCGAAGACGGTACGATTCAGGGACTGTTACGCTTATTGAACAAGCCATATGTTGGCAGTGGTGTTTTGGGATCCGCTATGTCGTTTGACAAGGATATCACCAAGAAGATTTTGAAACTGGCCGGGGTGGCGACAACTCGCTATGAGTTACTGACGCCATTTACAGTTGAGAACTATAGTTACCAATCTTTGAGCGCGGAACTGGGACAAATTTTATTTGTTAAGCCTGCTAATCAGGGGTCTTCAGTCGGTATTCACAAGGTTGAAAGTAATGACGATTATGAAGAAGCTATTCGAGATGCTTTTCGATATGACAGTAAGGTCTTGGTTGAAGAGGCAATCGAAGGGCCGGAAGAATTGGAAATTTCCGTTTTGGGCAACCATCATCCGATTGCTTCTAAAGTTGGTGCAATTAAGGTACCGGCTGATGATGCATTCTACACTTACGATAATAAATTTGTTGATGCCAGTCAGGTTGAGTTTGATGTTCCGGTTGACATCCCGGAAAGTCTCGCGCAACAACTTACTAAAATGGCACTGGATTCGTATCGGGCGCTCGGACTAAAGGGAATGGCCAGAATTGACTTTTTGGTTTCTCAGGATAGTGAGCCTTATGTAAGTGAAGTTAATACACTTCCAGGGTTCACCAACATCAGCCTGTATCCGCAGTTATTTGCGGCTTCTGGAATTTCATATAGCGAATTAATTGATCGATTAATTCAATTAGCTGGCGAGGAATATGAACGTCAATCCAAGATTCTATATGATTTTAAACCATTACCACCGCGGGACCAAAATATAAAATAAGTCTCGTAACTATAAATAACGATTTTTTAAAAGGCTGGCACCGGCTTATTTCAAAAGCTTGGACGGCCTTTTTATTTAGGGTGGGTTTAAAAATGAATCAATTGCAAAATCAAAAATTAAACCATTTTATAATCACTTTTGCAGTCATCATTTCGACATTAAAGTGGCTGATGATGCTAACCGCTAATCGCTTTTTGATATTTATAAGTGTCGTTATCTCGATCTATCTATTAGGGAGAATGATTTGGATCGGCCGGTTTAAGCATCTTAAAAGAAAACCAAGAACCATTGTGGCCTTTTGGGCCGATATCTTGTTATTGTGGGTTGCCTCACTGCCAGTGGGTCTATTTGGCTTAAGCAGCTTTTTTAAGGTCGCATTTCCCTTAACGGGTGATCAATTTACCTGGCTAACGGTTAACCGTCATTGGTTGGCACTGTTGGGTGCGGTTATTTATATTAGTTTATTTTGTTGGCTGCTTTTAATGAGACATTTTTTTGTCAACCTGCTGGCAGTGCCGGAAACACGTTTTGAAGCGGCTTTTAAAATAACGGCTAAATCAGTTTCCTTAAAGGATTTGTGGTTCAGCATTAGATTGATTTTACAGGCAATTGTCGTGATTACTGGTTTGATCATTGCCCTGGCAGGAGTGAATTATCTGTTACCTTTGAAAGCAACGTTGGTGATTTCGGAGGGAATTGCAAATCTTGTGGTACCAATTATCGAGGCACGGTTATTTTTACAATTATTTGCTTTAGCCAAGCCGGGACCAGTAGCGACTTTTAAGAACTGTTTTGGCTATTTAACGATTGCTTTTGGGTTGGTTTCGATTATGGGAATTAATTTTAATTCTCAGACAAGTAAACCGGCGCAGCAAACGATCATTGTTCATCGCGGTATTATTAATAATAACGGTCAGCCAAACACAATTGGTGCATTAAAAAGAAGTGCCCGTCATCATTTTCCGTTTGTTGAAATGGATGTTCAGGAGACAAAGGATCGGTTTTTTATTTGTGCACATGATGATACCATTTTGATTCCTCATCTGGGTCATCGGGAAATTAATCGTTTGAATCTGAGGACGATTCAAAAATATCACCATGTCGAACTCTTTCAGCAGTATTTGCAGACGGCAAATCGACTTGGTCAGCCATTAATAGTAGAACTAAAAGTAACTAACCAGTCGGATCGCCAAATGGGAAGCCGGTTTGCCAAGGCGTTTGGGGCGGAAATGTTAAAACAACCCAATATGGTTCATTCTACCGGTTATCGCTATCTTCGCCAGATTAAGGCGCAATATCCTGAAATTAAAGTCGGGTTGGTAACGATGCTGAATTTTTCCGATCTTTCCCGTTATAAAGTTGATTTTTATACCCTGCAGCATTGGACGCTGACACCGTTCCTGCTTCGGATGATTCAACCGCAGCGGCAAGTTTATGCTTGGACTCAGGATCATGCTTTTTCAATGCAGCGACTTGATATGATGGGGGTTAATGGCCAGGTGACGGATCAGGCGACCCAATTAAGTCGGCTGTCCATGAATCCATCTGAAAATAATTGGTTGCGCGTGTTAAATTTATTAATCATTTACCTGTAATTTTTCGTATATGATTAATAGAGGTGAAAATTAATGGTAATTAGATGTCCATGGGCGACCAAAAGTCCTATGTTGATGGTTTATCATGATACCCAGTGGGGAAAGCCAACTCGGGAAGTTCAAGAGTTGTTTCGGGCTTTGTGTTTGGAGGTGCTTCAGGCAGGGTTGGCCTTTCAAGTTGTTTTAAAACACGAAGAAGGAATGGATCAGGTGCTTCATCATTTTTCGATTGATTATTTAGCAAATCTGACGGCAACGGATATTTTAACATTGTGTCGGGATGAGCGGATAATTAGAAATCGGGTAAAAATTGCAGCATTGGTTGAAAATGCGGCAATCGTCGCAAAGAATCCGGGAAAATTTGTTGATCTCACTTGGGCGCCGGTTCATTACGTCCAGTTGGATCACTTACCGACTGCCAAATTGAAAAAGAAAGATTATGAGGCATTTGTGACGCCCTTTGTTGCAGCGTTCAAAGAGTTAGGCCTAAAGCGAATGGGACCGATAACCGTCTATAGTTATCTACAGGCTGTCGGGGTGGTTAATGATCATCAATTGAACTGTGATTTTAGATAAATATTTAGTAATTGATAGCAAAAATAACTTGACTTGTTTATTTATGTGTAATAAAATTAATGCCATCAGTTTTTAATTTAAATAGAAAAGTTCTAAATGAAGAAGGGGAGTATCATGGCAACTAAAATTACGGGAGCGGCGATTCGAAAGGCCCGAAAAAAGAAGGGGTTGTCGCAAAAACAACTGGCAGATGGCATTTGTACCCAAGCAACCATCAGTCTGATTGAAAATAAAAATGTTTGTCCAAACTTCAATATTCTTAACCAACTTTGCCAGCGACTGGGCGTAAACGTTACGGATATCTCCTTTAACCCCCGTTATGGTGAAAAATTATTCTCGTATATCGAAAGCGATATGCGGCGACATTGTTATCTCCAAGCCAAGAAACGGATGGCTGGTGTCTGTTTTAAAAAATTGGATTCCAAGGTATCCGAGGGAAAATATTATTGTTACCAGGGCTTTGCTGAACTTTACATTGATGATGATATTGAGGAAGCCATTTATCATTTTAATTGGATGTTGACGAAGTATCCAACTGAAAATTTAAATTTTTATCGAGCGTGGTCAAATTTAGGCTTGGGGCTGGCTTATCAAAAGCTTGGTAAGACAACCCGAGCACCTAAATTTATTGAAGAAAGTGTTCGCATTTTAGATAAAATCCAAAGTTATAAGGATCATCATCGGAAAGATGATCTGTTTGCGGTTACGGATTTATACATTGACATCATTGCAACCTATATTGAATTGGGAAAACACGATCGGGCATTGCAGCTTTGTACCTTAATTTTAAAACGTTTAACCGAAGCTAACTCGATTTATAAAGTAGACGTGTTGGAAGAATTAGCTTCCCGATGTTTATATGCAAGCGGTCAAATTATAGAAGCAACTATGAAGCAGTTTGCGGCAATGTTTGTAGCGGATCTTCGTGGAAATCATCAGCTTTGCGAAAAAATCATGACTAAAAATCAAAGACATATCATTGAATTGGTAAAAAAGGAACTTGATAAAAATGATGGCCATCAAACGTTAATTATGTAACGATTTTTGATGATATTAAAAGAAGAACAGATTGCTCAATTTCTCAATAGGCAACCTGTTTTTCTTTTCTTATTAAGTTAAGACTGACTAACCGACTCGTTTGCTGGGGTTCTTGGCCGGTTTATTGTCTAAGTCGGTTCGAACAACCAGTACGTCACAGACCGCGGTTCGGGTAACGTATTCAGTAACTGAACCGATTAGGAGCCGTTCAACGGCATTAAGACCGGTTGCACCAATCATAATCAGGTCAATGTTTAAGTTCCTTGGGATATCCCGAGCAATCACGGTTTTTGGGGCGCCGTATTCGATTGAGTAATCAACATCTGTTAAACCGGCTTTTTTAGCTTCATCGATGTATTTATCCAATGTTTGTTTTGCCGTATCGGTTACTTGTTCAACCATTGAGGTATCAAAACTTGAAATGTTTTGAAAAGCCCGTGTATCGACGACGTGAAGCAGGTGAAGGGATGCATGGTTTCTTAGTGCAACAGCGACGCCTTTCTTAAATGCTAATTCGGCTTCATATGATCCATCAACGGGAACCAGAATTTGATTATATTGTTGTATCATTGTGCCACCCTCATTTCATCTTTATACCTTAATTGTACGTTATTTTCCCATGAATAAAAAGCATTAGATATTTGGATTTTTAGTGGTGATTGATAATATTCATTATGACCATTTCAAGGATTGTTCCTGAAAAAGTTGTCGCGAGAAGAACAGCCAAAATGAAAATATCATTTTGAATGAAAATTGATAAGAGACTCAAAGCTCCTAACAAGATGAATGTCCAACCACCGACCTTTGCTGCGTGTAGCAACCTTGAATTATTTTGAACGTCAATTTCGAATAGGGTTTTGTTCAAATGGGACAGCAAATAATAGCCGATAAAAAAAGCAATCAGGACAGCAATGCTGACGAGAATAGTAATTATCAATTTTTTTCACTCCATCTTTTTAGTGGCCAAAAGACCGCCGTAGCTTTAAATACTGGTCTTTTAATGCCTTCTCAATTCTACCATTATCCTTAGGCTGATAATATTGTTTGTTTTTAATTTTATCCGGGAGATATTGTTGCTTGACCCAATCATTTGGAAAATCATGCGGATATTGATATGTGACACCACGCCCTAATTTTTTGGCCCCTTTGTAGTGAGCATCTTTCAGCCAAAGCGGAATTTCACCAAAGTTTCCGGATCGGACGTCACTGAGTGCATTATCGATGGCTGTCATAGCTGAATTGGATTTTGGACTTAAGCACAATTCAATGATTGCATTTGCCAAAGGGATTCGCCCCTCCGGCAACCCCAGCTGATTAGCGGCATAAACGGCATCTACCGTCCGTTCACAAGCGGCTGGGTTGGCCAGCCCAACATCTTCGTATGCAATTACTAATAATCTTCTAACTAATGAAACCAAATCACCGGCTTCAATTAACCGTCCTGCATAGTGAAGTGCTGCGTCCACATCCGATCCGCGAATGGATTTTTGAAATGCCGAGATGACGTCGTAGTGGGCATCGCCGCTTTTATCTGCACCTAACGATTTTCGTTGAAGGCACTCTTCAATAACGGAAAGTGAAATATCAATTGTGTCCTGATCATTTTTGGGCGTTGATTTAACTGCCAGTTCCAATCCATTTAGAGCGCTTCTAAGATCGCCGTTTGTTGCCGTTGAAAGGAACTGCATGGCCTCATCAGATAGATTAACTTTATACTGTCCAAGTCCCTTCTCAGAGTCTCCCAGAGCCCGCTGGATGGCTTGACAAATATCTGCTGGAGAGAGGGGGTGGACTTCAAAAATTTGAGTTCGGCTTCGAATGGCCGGATTAATATTGATGTAAGGATTCTCAGTAGTTGCACCAATTAGGATGATGGCACCCTTTTCAAGTAGTGGCAGTAAGAAATCCTGCTTGGTTTTATCCAAACGATGAATTTCATCCAGCAATAAGACGACAGTACCGCTCATTTTGGCTTCTTCCGCAACTACCTGTAGATCTTTTTTCGTGTCAGTAGCGGCATTTAAAACCCGAAAAGCATATTTGGTAGAACCGGCAATTGCACTGGCAATACTGGTTTTACCCGTTCCGGGCGGTCCGTATAGAATCATAGATGACAATAGTTTGGCTTTGACCATCCGATTAATGATTTTTCCCGGGCCGACCAAGTCTTGTTGACCAACAATTTCGTCAATTTTAGTGGGGCGCATTCGATAGGCTAAAGGCTGTTGCATTGTTTGAACCCTCCTTTACCAGGTTTTTAAGTTAAAAACGTCGTATAGAAAAAGACGTTTCGCTTTCGCAAAACGTCTTTTGATTGTCATGATGATATAAATTAACCCAACTTGTTGTAGTATTCAACAATTAGTGATTCATCAATATCAGCATCGAGTTCTTCACGTTGTGGAAGACGAACCAATGATCCTTCGAGTTTGTCCGCATCGAAGTTCACGTATTGTGGGCGACCCACAACTGCTTCGACAGCGTCTTTAATAACTTGAAGATCTTTGGACTTTTCACGTACTGAAACCACTTGTCCGGGTTTAACTTCATATGATGGAATATCAACTCGTTTGCCATCCACCGTAATGTGGCCATGGTTAACTAATTGACGTGCCTGACGGCGAGTAGTTGCCAAACCTAAACGGTAAACAACGTTATCCAAACGTCGTTCGAGCAGGATCATGAAGTTAACACCGTGTTTACCTTCACGAATTTTACCGGCACGAATGAATAAGTTGGCGAATTGACGTTCAGTCAATCCGTACATGTAACGAAGTTTTTGCTTTTCCTTTAATTGTAAACCGTATTCAGAAAGTTTTTGACGACGGCCTTGGCCATGATCACCCGGTGCATAAGGACGACGTGATAATTCCTTACCAGTACCGGAAAGTGAGATACCCAATCGACGTGAAATTCTCCAACTTGGACCTGTATATCTTGACATAAAAAAATCCTCCAATTATTTTTTGGAGTAAAATAAGCCATTGCAGGTTTAGTATTCGTGCATGTTGCTTTGCTCTTTCGCTCAAGCAGCCGAATTGAGTTACTTGCAGAACCTGAAACAGGCAACAACATGTTGACGAGCTTACCACCTACTGCTGCATTATTTTACACGCATTACATCGTATCAGTTGTTAGACGATTAGTCAATATGTTTAACGAAGATATCGATAAAATCATTAAGAAGGGCTTCATCTTTTTCGGAAAATCGATCCAGAATCGGAGAATCAATATCCAGGACACCCAACGGCCGGCCTGCTTTTATAATTGGAATAACAATCTCAGACTTTGAATCACCATCACAAGCAATGTGACCAGCAAATTGATGGACGTCAGCCACTCTCAAAGAATGCTTTTCCGCCAGCGCAGTTCCACAAACGCCCGAACCGTTTTTGATATGCATACAGGCAACTTTTCCTTGGAAAGGTCCCAAGATTAATTCATCATTTTCGGGGACGTAGCGATAAAAACCGACCCAGTTAATTTGATCAAGACTTTGATTTAAAAGGGCAGCCGCATTTGCCATATTGGCAACTAGATCGGTCTCTTCATAAAGCAGTGCGTCAAGTTGTTGGTTTACCAAATCTGTTACGTTTTGCATAAATTTTTTCCTCACTTAAAAATATTCTGGTGAAACGGACCTACTATGATATAATTCAGTTTAGGGCACTTTTATCAATTATTAATACATAATAGAATCTTTTGGCATTTTTTTCTACAATCTGGTTTTGTTTTTATATGACTTTTAATATCTATACTTCTGAAGGATGGGATCGAATGTTTATTTTGCTGGTAATAATTATTGTAGTAGTTGGAGCTGGTTATTTGGGGTTTGCCTTTTACCAACGACGAACAATTAAAATGGCAACGAGCGTGTATGAAAGTAAAAAGGAATTAAATAAAATTCCGCTTGATGATGAATTTGCGCTGGCCAAAAAGATGAATTTAACAGGTGAGTCCAAGAAAAAATATGGACAGCTGCACGATAAATATCAGCATTATCAAAATCAGATGTTACCGGATATTGAGCAGCAGATTAAAACCGTCAAGGCGGACGGCAAAGGGATTAACTTTATTAAGACCCGCAACGATTGGCAAAAAGCCAACCAAACAATAAAAACTGCCGACACGACATTAAAAGAAATTCAGGCTGGATTGGCACAACTATATGATTTAAATAAACAGCATCAACACGCAGTTTCTGAGTTGGAAAAAAAGTATCAACACTTGCGTGAAGATATTTTAAACGAAAACGCCTCATTTGGTCCCAGCATTGATGGGCTTGAAAAAATGTTGGCTGATATCGAGGGAACTTTTGACAAATTTACCAAGCTGACCAAGAGTGGGGACCCCAGCAGCGCAGACGAAGTGTTGACAGATTTAAACGCGGCAACAGATAAATTGGAAGATTATATGAAACGAATCCCCAAGTTGTTTGCGTCCCTAAATAAAGAATTCAAGGCTCAGTTAGATGAAATTCAAACCGGCTACACGGAGTTAAGGTCAAAGGGCTACCAATTTCCCAACGATCACTTTGACGTTGAATTAGCACAGCTGCAGGATCAGATTGATAACAATTTGGATTTGTTGACAAAGCTCAAAGTGGAAGATGTTACGGCTGCCAATGCTAAAATGGCAGCAGCCATTGATCGGCTGTACGCGGCTCTTGATGATGAGTTCAAGGCGCGACCACAAGTGGAGAAGCGAACCGGTATGCTTGGTGAATACATTAAGCACGTCCGTCGACAAAATGACGATCTTGCCAAACGATTGCAGGTTTTAAATGAAAGCTATGTTTTAAACCACCAGGAAATTGAGGATAATCATCAATATGATCGACAAATAACGGGATTGGAACGCGAATACCGCCGTCAGGTAGATGACATGAATGCGGGAGAAGCGGTGTATTCTCAAATTAATGCAACTCAAAAGAAAATGATGACTGACTTGAAAGAACTTGAAAATGCCCAAAAAGCATTATTCAGCAGCATTATCGATTTGCCTGAAAAAGAGCAGGCAGCCAGGGAAGCGTTGCGTAAATTTGATTTGGCAATGCGAAATAAAAAGCGGCGAATTGATAATCAAAATCTACCAGGACTGCCGGATTCTTATCAAAATAGTTTTGCTTCGGTTATTCGGGAAATTAATCAACTTGATGAGGATTTAAACAAAGCTCATGTCAACATTGATGATGTCAGTAAACAGGTAATTATTATTCAGGCGGATATGGACACACTGGAAGAGCGAACTGGTCAAATGCTGGATAATGCAAATTTAGCGGAGCAGACAATTCAGTATGCAAACCGATATATTGGATCAAATCCTGAGATTGCTTCTGCCAGTGTGAAGGCTCAAAATTATTTTGAGAAGCAGTATGACTATGCCAAGAGTCTCAAAACGATTTCTGAAGCACTGGAAAATCAGTCTACGGGCGCTTTTTCAAAGATTAAAAAGGATTACTTGGCAGCTAAAAAATCACGTGGCAATGTGAAACCAACGGCCGAAGACGCTGAAAACGATGACTAGTCAGCTTTAGCTAATTAAAGGTGGTCCAGTTAGCTAAGTGTGAGCAGAACTTCATTAACTGTTAAATATAAAGTTCAAGGGACTGAGACAAAGTAATTTTGCCCGGTCCCGTTTGTTTAATTACAGTTATTACCGTAGAAAAACGTGCGCTGAAGGGCAACCTTCTGTCACTCTTTGCCTGGTATGACATAATCAGGCTGGATGACTTGTTACAAAGCCTATTTGGGTGTATTATCGTGGAAGTTATATTTGTTGGAGTCGAACCAATAAATAAAGAGAAGAAGGTTTCAAATGATTTATTTTGATAACAGTGCGACAACGCAAGCGTTACCGGAAGTAGTTGACACATATGATAAAGTCAGCAAAAGTGTCTGGGGGAATCCATCAAGTCTTCATAACTTTGGTGAGCAGGCTTTTAACCTGTTAGAGCAGTCCAGAAAGCAAATTGCTGATTTATTGCATGTTCACGCGGACGAAATTTATTTCACGAGCGGCGGTACTGAAGGTGATAATTGGGTAACCAAAGGAACGGCGATTCAAAAGCGCGAATTTGGCAAGCACCTGATTACAACTGCCGTGGAGCACCCCGCTATTCACAATTCGATGGAGCAGTTAAAAAAACTTGGCTATGACGTTACTTATCTGCCTGTTGATGACGAGGGTCGAATCTCCATTGATGATCTGAAGTCAGCAATTCGACCGGATACAACGTTGGTTTCAATCATGGCGGTTAATAATGAAATTGGCACCATTCAACCAATCAAGCAGCCGCGGAGGTTCTAAAGAAGTACCCCAAAATTCATTTTCACATTGATGCCGTTCAGGGAATTGGTAAGGGGATTCAAGACAAGATTTTCAATGACCGGGTTGATTTTGTGACCATTTCCGGTCATAAATTTCATGCGCCCAGAGGCATTGGCTTTCTTTACGGCCGTCGCGGTCGTCGAATTGCCCAATTGATGAGTGGTGGCGGTCAGGAGAAAAATCAACGTTCCGGAACCGAAAACCTGCCGGCGATTGCGGCAATGGCTAAAGCCTTGCGCTTGTTGCTTGAAAAAGAGCCACAGGCAATAAAAACTGAGCAGCAAATTAAGCAGTTGATCAGTGACCATATTCGTAAGTTTGACAAAGTAACCATTTTTTCCAAAAATACAGATCAGTTTGCACCCCATATCTTATGTTTTGCAATCAACGGGGTGCGTGGCGAGACCATCGTGCACGCCTTTGAAAAATATGGGATTTATATTTCAACGACCAGCGCCTGCTCATCGAAGAAGCACGTTGCTTCCAGCACATTGACTGCCATGCACGTTCCTGAAGATGTTTCCACGAGTGCCGTCAGAATTTCTCTGGGCGACCAGAATACACTTGACGAAGCCAAAGAATTCATCCAAGCTTTTGACCGGTTATATGAAGAATTTGACAAATTAAGTTAGGAGTCACTTATGCACTATACTGAAATTATGGTTCGCTATGGCGAACTTTCCACGAAAGGGAAAAACCGTAAAGACTTTATCCGCCAATTAGGGAGAAATGTCCGAGCTGTTCTTCACCGGTTCCCGAGAGTAGAGGTTAAAGCACAACGGGACCGATTGCACGTTGCCTTGAATGGCGAAGATGATCAGAAGGTTATTTCAATACTTCAAGGCGTCTTTGGTATTGAGACGCTCTATCCGTCAATTCGAGTAGAGAAGGATATGGCTGTTGTAAAACAAACGGCATTGCAAATGGCCAAAGAACAGTATCATACCGGCGAAACGTTTAAGATCAATACCCGCCGGCAGGACAAACATTTTGAATATCATACGAATCAAATCAATAATATATTGGGAGACTATGTTTTGGAAAACATTGACGGGATTTCGGTTGATGTTAAGCATCCTGATATTGCGATTCGAGTTGAAGTTCGGATGAATGGTGTTTTCCTGTCTTCCGAAACGATTCATGGCGCCGGCGGCCTTCCGGTTGGAACTGGTGGTCGGGCAACAATGATGCTCTCTGGTGGGATTGATTCGCCGGTTGCGACTTATTTGGCAATGAAGCGGGGCGTTAAAATCGACATGATTCATTTTTACAGTCCGCCTTATACCAGTGAGCAAGCTTTAAACAAGGCTAAGCAGCTGACGTCAGTTTTGGCAAAATATTCGGGAAACATTCAATTTATTCAAGTCCCGTTTACTGAAATTCAGGAGACTATCAAAGAAAAGGTCCCCGAAGGTTATTTAATGACGATTCAACGGCGAATGATGCTGAGAATTGCGGCTGAAATCACCAAAAATCGGCATTGCACCGGTGTGTTTACTGGTGAAGCTTTGGGACAGGTGGCTTCGCAGACGCTTGAAAGTATGTTGGCAATTAACGATGTAACCAATATGCCGGTCTTACGGCCGTTGGTCTCAATGGATAAAACCGAGATCATTAAAATTTCCAAGCAAATCGGGACTTATGATCTTTCAATTATGCCGTTTGAAGATTGCTGCACGATTTTTACACCACCGGCACCAAAAACCAAACCAAACTTACAGCGTTCACGGGAATTTGAAAATTACATTGACGTTGCCGATCTTATGAAAAAGGCAATCGAACATATTCAAATTACAGATATCAAGCCTGGTGAAGAATTTATGAACCAAGATGCGGACGTTTTTGCAGAATTACTTTAAATTCGTCTGACTACTTGCTTAAAATACCGGAATGGGCTACATTATTTGTAAGCTTAAACTTACTCAATACACACCAAGGGAGTGTTTGTATGCAAGTCACAATCAATGGCAAAGATGAAAAATTGTTTGGTAATCCGCCGGAAGTTGGTGAACAGCTTCCAAAGTTTAAATTAGAAGACGCACAGGGCAATAAGGTTAAAACTGCCGATATTATTGGTCGGGTAACACTGATCTCAAGTGTTCCGGACATTGATACACCGGTTTGTTCCATTGAAACCCGTAAATTCAATCAGCAGGCCGATAAGTATCCGGATGCCCGTTTTTTAACGATTTCAAACAATACGCTCGAGCAGCAAAAAGATTGGTGTGCGGCTCAGGGGGTTCGTAATTTGCAATTGCTATCGGATGAGAGTTTATCGTTTGGCTATGCAATGAAATTGTATATGCCAAATTTCGGCGCACTGGCCAGAACCATTTTTATTGTAGATAAGACCGGAAAAATTGTTTATCGGCAAATTGTTCCTGAAATTACGGATGAACCGGATTATCAGGATGCATTATCTGCTTTGGAAAAATTGGCAAAGCGTGTTGACGATTAGCTGATTGTTGAGTAAGATTAGTATTAAATTAAAGTTAAAGCATTGATCAAGAGAGTAGTCGATTAGGACGTTTCAGAAAGAGAATTGTTAATGGAAGATTCTTACGTCTTAATAAGATGAAAGTAGCTTGTGAGCTGATCGTTCGATAGAAATTGAGAGCGAGCCGGTACTATCTGACCGTTATCAGGATACTGAGTGGGGGTTAAATACCCAATTTAGGTGGTACCGCGAAAACACTTCGTCCTAATAGTTATAATAATTAGGACGAAGTGTTTTATTTTTTTACATAAATCGAAGGGAGAATTGGCATGGCAGAAAAAGACGTGAAATCGACAGAAAGCACTGAAATGTCGACAAAATATGATCCAACCGCTGTTGAAAACGGCAGGTATAATGAGTGGCTTCAAGAAGGGGTATTCAGACCCAGTGGTGACAAGAAGGCAAAACCATTTTCAATTGTTTTACCGCCGCCAAATGTTACTGGAAAGCTTCATCTAGGGCATGCGTGGGATACGACGCTCCAGGATATGATTATCCGCAAGAAACGAATGGAAGGCTACGATACGCTCTGGCTGCCTGGAATGGATCATGCCGGAATTGCTACTCAGGCTAAGGTGGAAGCTAAACTTCGCGAACAGGGAATTTCCCGGTATGACTTAGGTCGGGAAAAATTCGTTCAAAAAGTTTGGGAATGGAAAGATACGTTTGCTGCTACCATTAAGCAGCAGTGGGCCAAACTCGGTTTGTCACTGGATTATGAGCGCGAACGATTCACTTTGGATAAAGGATTATCGAAAGCGGTTCGCCGAGTATTCGTTGATTTATATAACAAAGGTTTGATCTATCGGGGCGAGTACATCATTAATTGGGATCCCCAGGCACGAACAGCGCTTTCCGATATTGAAGTTATTCATAAGGATGATAAGGGTGCCTTTTACCACGTTAAGTATCCGTTTACGGACGGTACCAAATTTAACGGTAAGGACTATATTGAAATTGCGACTACCCGGCCGGAAACAATGATGGGTGATACAGCCGTTGCTGTTAATCCCGGTGATGACCGTTATAAAGAAATTGTCGGCAAAAAAGTTTTGGTGCCGCTGGTTAATCGTGAGGTACCAATTATTGCGGATCAATATGTTGATCCAGAAGAGGGAACTGGAATGGTGAAGATTACGCCGGCCCATGATCCAAATGACTTTAAGGTGGGTAATCGTCACAACCTCGAACGAATCAACACGATGAATCCGGATGCTTCAATGAACGAGAAAGCCGGCAAGTATCAGGGGATGGATCGTTTTGAAGCTCGAAAAGCAATGGTAAAGGATCTTCAGGACCAAGGTTATATGCTGAATATCGAACCGATTGTCCACTCGGTTGGTCATTCGGAAAGAACCGGTGTCCAAGTAGAAGCTCGTTTATCAACCCAGTGGTTTGTTAAGATGAAGCCACTGGCAGAACAAGCTGTTCAAAATCAAAGTACGGATGATAAAGTTAGCTTCTTCCCGCCGCGGTTTGAAGAAACCTTTACGCAGTGGATGGATAACGTTCATGATTGGGTTATTTCCCGACAACTTTGGTGGGGCCATCAAATTCCGGCTTGGTATAACAAAGAAACCGGTGAAACTTATGTTGGTATGGAAGCACCAAAGGATGCTGAAAACTGGGAGCAGGATCCGGATGTTTTGGATACTTGGTTCTCATCAGCACTTTGGCCGTTTTCAACAATGGGCTGGCCGGACGATACTGAAGACATGAAACGTTACTTCCCAACGGATACGTTGGTTACCGGATATGATATTATTTTCTTCTGGGTTTCCCGAATGATTTTCCAGAGTTTGGAATTTACTCACCGACGACCGTTTAAGGATGTTTTGCTTCACGGCCTTATTCGTGATTCACAGGGTCGGAAAATGTCGAAATCATTGGGTAACGGCATTGATCCAATGGATGTCATTGACAAGTACGGTGCTGATGCATTGAGATGGTTCTTATCAGTAGGCGGCACACCAGGTCAAGATCTTAAATTTAGTTATGACAAGATGGATTCAGCTTGGAACTTTATTAATAAGATTTGGAATGCCAGTCGGTACGTTATCATGAATTTAGATGGCGTTACAAAGCCGGAATTACCGGATCAATCTGAATGGCAGCTTTCTGATAAATGGATTTTGAGCCGGTTAAACACGACCATTTCTGAAGTGTCCGATCTTTTTGATAAATATAATTTTGGTGAGGCAGATCGCAAACTTTATGATTTCATTTGGAATGATTTTTGTGATTGGTATATCGAAATGAGTAAGGAAGCCTTGACAGGGTCGGATGAGAATCTGAAACAAAATACGCAGCATATTTTAGCATATGTGTTGGATAAGACACTTCGGTTACTCCAGCCGATTATGCCATTCGTTACTGAGTATATTTGGCAGAAAATGCCACATGAGGGCCAATCGCTGGTAACGGCTGCTTATCCAACGGCTGACAGTCAATTTGATAATCCAACTGCGGAACACGAGATGCAGTCGTTGATTGATTTGATTAAAGCAGTTAGAAACATTCGAAACGAGGCTAACGCGCCATTATCTTCGCCGATTGATTTATTGGTTCAAACTGAGAATCCAACACTTAAGCAGATCTTTGAAACTAATCGCGACTATATCGATCGTTTCTGTCATACGCAGGAATTGACGATTGGTGATCAGGTAGATGCACCCAAATTGTCGATGTCGGCAGTTATTACCGATGCCACGATTTATGTACCGTTGGCTGAATTAGTTGATTTAAATGACGAAAAGAAGCGGGTTCAAAAGGATGTTGCCAAGTTTACTTCGGAAGTAACCCGATCAACGAAAAAACTTGCCAATAGTAGGTTTGTTGAAAATGCGCCGGAAGCCGTTGTTAATGAAGAACGGGAAAAGCAAGCCGACTATCAATCCAAATTGGATGCTGCTAAGGAACGGTTACAGCAAATCAGTAATGAGTTATAAAACAAATTAGATTGAGATGAAAAGTTGAGGGGACCAGGGCAGTAACAATGTTGCTCATGGTTCCCTCGTTTTGTGAGGAGCAGACAAATTTATGATTGAAGCATATGATCAGGCAGTGGCTTTTATTCACGGTAGAACAAAGTTTAAAAAAATTCCAACTCTTAAAAGAATGCGGCGCTTTCTTGACGAACTCGGTGCGCCGGATAAGCGTGTTAAAGCAATCCACATTGCCGGGACTAATGGCAAAGGCTCGACACTGGCTTTTCTAAGAAACATGCTGCAACAGGATGGCATTAAAGTGGGAAGCTTTACGTCGCCTTTTTTAATTAAATTCAATGAGCGAATCAGCGTTAACGGGGTGCCAATTTCGGATAAGGATATTTTGCGGCTGGTTCAAACCGTCTATCCGATCGTGAAAAAATTGGATTTGGAACTTCCCGAGGGTGGGCCCACAGAGTTTGAGATCATTACGGCAATGATGTTTCGTTACTTTGCTGAAGGACATGCGGATCTTGTTCTCATTGAAGTCGGATTGGGTGGCTTGTTGGACTCAACCAACGTGGTGGTTCCCGAATTATCGGTTATTACGACAATTGGTTGGGATCACATGCACATTTTAGGTGATACACTGCCTAAGATTGCCTATCAAAAAGCGGGGATTATTAAACCGAACATACCGGTAGTGGTCGGTAAAATTCCCGAGGCCCCATTGAATGTTATTAAGCACGTAGCATCAGAGAAGAAGAGTCCTATTGCTATTCTTGGAAAAGACTTTACAGTTGAAAATGATGAAATCCGTAACTGGCAGCAATCGTTTACGTTTAAATCAAACGCGGTTTCACTAGCCGGTTTAAAAACGCAATTGTTGGGGGAATACCAAATCGATAACGCAGCCCTTGCTATTCAGGCTTACATTACGTATTGTCGAATAAATGAGCAGCCGATAATTGAAGCCCGAATTCGGCAGGGAATTTCGCAGACAAAATGGGCCGGCCGATTTGAAAAAATTAGTAATTCTCCTACAATTGTTATTGATGGCGCCCATAATATTTCCGCGGTGGACGAAATCGTAACACTCTTGAAATCGAATTTTGCGGGCGGCCGGGTTTACGTTTTAATGGGGATTCTTGCCGACAAACAGGCGGACAAAATGGTCGAAAAAATGGCGGCCGTAAAGAATGTTTCCGTTACGTTAACCAGTTTTAATGGCCCGGGGAAACGAACTGCCGCTGATCCAAGGTTACTTGAACAGCAGGTGGATGAACAAGAGAAAAAGCAAACCGTAACGGCTGTTATTGATGATTGGCAAACAGCTGTGAACCAAATCAAGCAAAGATTAACGGTGAATGATATGTTACTGATTACAGGGTCATTGTATTTTATTTCGGATGTTCGCAGGTACCTGCTTGCAGATAAACACTAAATTTCAAATAATATCTTAAATCATTCTTTCATTCCCGTGATTTGGTTCATTTTTACGTCCGTTATGATATACTTATTTCGTTAAACAATAATTAATTTATAAAATAACACCAAAAATCGAATTAACATGATAAAGCAATGAAGGGATGGATAACGTGTTCGGACTTGGGGAAAAAAACATAGGAATTGACCTTGGAACAGCTAACACAATTGTTTACGTTGAAGGAAAGGGAATTGTTCTTCGTGAACCGTCAGTTGTTGCCAAGAGTACAAAAAATGGTGATGTTATTGCCGTTGGAGAAGAAGCCCGTGCCATGATTGGTAGGACCCCTGCCAGTATTAATGCTGTCAGACCAATGAAAGATGGTGTCATTGCTGACTACGATACAACCGTTGCGATGATGAAGTATTTTATTCAAAAGGCGCTGGGACATTCATCTGGCAAACCGTACGTTATGGTTTGCGTTCCGACCGGCATTACCGCTGTTGAGAAACGTGCTGTTATTGATGCAACCCGAGTTGCCGGTGCCCGCGATGCATATGTCATCGAGGAGCCGTTTGCGGCTGCAATTGGTGCCGGTTTACCCGTAATGGATCCAACAGGTAGTATGGTTGTTGATATTGGTGGCGGTACCACTGATGTTGCAACAATTTCTTTGGGCGGGATTGTTTCAAGTCGTTCAGTACGGATGGCTGGAGACAAGCTCAATGAGTCAATTGCGCAATATGTTCGTCAAAAATATAATTTATTAATTGGTGAACGGACGGCTGAACAGCTAAAAATTGACATCGGTTCCGCTTCACCCAAAGCTGCCAAGGAAATTGAAGCCGTTCCTGTCAGGGGACGGGATCTGGTCACTGGTTTACCAACAACGGTGCAGGTTACTGGTTCGGATGTTAATGAGGCAATTAATGAATCTGTTACAGAGATCATTGCCACCATTAAAGAAACATTGGAAGAAACGTCTCCAGAAATTGCTGCTGATGTGATTGATCACGGGATTGTTTTAACCGGTGGCGGTGCATTGCTGCGAAATATCACTGATGTAATTGCCGAAGCAACGCAGGTACCGGTTTCAATCGCATCTGATCCTCTTGACTGCGTTGCAATTGGGACAGGTGAATCACTAAAAAGTATCAATGTTATGAAGAAGAAGCAGTAAGCAATAAACAATAAACAGTTTTTACCCGGGTGATGGCAAAACCGTCTCCAGGGTGATTTATGAAACGGATGGAGGCAATTATGCAAAAATTTTTCTCCAGTCGAAAACTTGTCATTGTTATTGTGTGTTTGATCATTAGTTTTGGCTTGATGTCGGTTTCAGTTGCTTTTAGAAATAATCGAAATACACCACCATTGGTTCAACAATTTGGAAATGACATTGTCGGCTTTGCTGATCGGGTTGTTGCAGTCCCAATGAATGGGATTCATCATGGCTTTACGTCGATTAATAACCTTTTGAACACGTATCAGGAAAATCAGAAGCTCAAGTCAAAAGTTGATCAACTTGCACAAACACAGGTTAAGGATCAAGTTTTAGAGAGAGAAAACAAACAACTCAAACGTCAGCTTAATGTTGGAAATACACTGACAGGTTACGAAAAAATTAATGCAGCCGTGATTACTCGAACACCCTCATCATGGGCCAGCCAGGTGATTATCAACAAAGGCCAAGCTGCCGGTGTGAAAAAAATATGCCGGTTATTGCCGGTCCTGGCTTGATTGGTACCGTTGCTGAAGTTAATAAAACAAATAGTAAAGTTGTTTTGATTTCAAACACTGCAGAAAACTCTAACCGGTTTGCCATTCAAATTATTGGCGAAGACTCAAAAGTGGTTAATGGCATTATTACATCATATGATTCCCAAAATAATCGAATTGTGATGGGAAATATTACGTCCAAAGCCAAACTTTCCAAGGGTGATCGGGTGACAACCAGTGGCTTGGGCGGTGTGATTCCAAAAGGAATATATGTCGGAACTGTTTCCAAGATTGCCGAAGATGACTACGGACTGGCGAAAAAAGTTTATATTAAACCGGCAGCCAACTTAAACGATATTGAAGTCGTTTCGGTTGCTGTTCGCGATTGATTGGGGGTCGTTTAAATGAGACGAAGAATGCCAATCGCGATTATTTTTGCCGTTGGTCAATTCATAGCATTCTTTTTAGACGGTTCAATTAGCCAAATATTATCGGGAACTTTATATAAGTATCCCAATTCACTGGTTCCGGCATTGACATTGCTATGGTTGGTATTAGCGGTTTTCTTTGGTAATAATAAGAAGTTACATTTGGGGATATGGGCTGCTGTGATCGGCTTTATTTTTGATATGTACTATACGGGCTTATTAGGGGTATATGTATTTATTTTTCCGCTCGTGATTTATATTTGCCGAACTGTTTACCAAATGTTACCGCCGAATTTTATGAGCGGCTTTTTGGTTTATTTTTTGGGGATCACAGTCTGGACAAGTCTTGGATTTATGGCAAATGCGTTCATCGGGCAAACTTCAGCTTCCGTTGCACAAT
The DNA here is from genome assembly GCF_000583655.1 of Lentilactobacillus farraginis DSM 18382 = JCM 14108. Classification (GTDB taxonomy): domain Bacteria; phylum Bacillota; class Bacilli; order Lactobacillales; family Lactobacillaceae; genus Lentilactobacillus; species Lentilactobacillus farraginis. The sequence continues at coordinate 88,502 of NZ_BAKI01000001.1, read as the reverse complement.
TCCTGGTTAACACATTGGCACCAACGCTTGCAATCAATCTCGTGTTTATGGCGCTGGCCTATTTCCCAGTGGATTCGTTATATCGAAGCCACAGACGGTAAAAAGGGGAGAGTAGTATATGCAGGATGCAGCTGTTTTAAAAGGTACAAATGATGGATATGAAATTATCTTGGATGATGAAGCGGATTTGAACGATGTATTTGCAGCTTTAAGAAAACTGCTTAAAAAGCTTGAAACTCAAACAGCAACCGGTTCGTCCCAACCGATTGCTTTTGATATTCAAACCGGCCTTCGATTATGGTCGGCGGATAACCGTTCGGAGATCGAAAAAATCTTTTCTAAATTTCAACTTTTTTCGGTTCATAAAATTATTTCGGATGTGATCACAAAAGAAGAATCGGCTCGAATTTTAGAACAGGAAAGTGTTCATATTTTGGATCGCGTTATTCGAAATGGTCAGATTATTCACATCCAAGGGGATGTTTTGTTTTTAGGAAAGATCCATGAAGGCGGTAAGCTTATTGTGGGTGGTAATGTTTACGTTCTTGGCGATGTTCATGGTGTCATTCAAGCAGGCTATCCTGACTTGGAGGACAAAATGATCATCGGGGATGTACATAACGCTCAGCAGGTTCGAATTGGCGAGCAACATGAAATCCTAGATGACACCAACCAAAAGATTACTGAAAATACGGTGGTATACGTAAATGATTTACATGTCTTGGACTATGGAAAAGTTGAAGATCTTAAACAAATTAACCCAAAGTTCTTTAATCAGATAGGAGGAGTCATTAATGGGTAAAGCATATGTAATCACTTCGGGAAAAGGTGGAGTTGGTAAGACGACTTCTTCTGCCAATATCGGAACTGCTTTGGCAATGCTCGGTAAAAAAGTTTGTTTAATGGATTTGGATATTGGCTTAAGAAACTTGGACGTTGTTCTGGGATTGGATAACCGAATTATGTATGACATTGTGGATGTTGCTTCCGGTCGGGCCAGCCTTGGCCAGGCACTGGTTAAGGATAAGCGGTTTGATGATTTGCTCTACCTGTTACCGGCTGCCCAGAACACTGATAAAACAGCACTTACACAAGATCAAGTGGTTCAAATCGTAAATGAAATCAAACCGGATTTCGACTATGTTTTGATTGATTGTCCAGCCGGGATTGAACAAGGTTTCATGAATGCAATTGCCGGTGCTGATTGTGCTATTATTGTCACCACCCCTGAGATTTCTGCCGTTCGAGATGCTGATCGGGTAGTGGGACTGCTTGAACAGCATCCTTTGAAAGAAGAGCCACACCTAATCATTAACCGTATTCGTACGCACATGATGAAGGATGGGTCTGTGATGGATGTTGATGAAATAACGCATCACTTGGGAGTCGCGTTATTGGGGATTATTTTTGATGATGATGCTGTTATTACGACGTCCAATCAGGGAGAGCCGGTGGTTTTGCAGGCAGATGATCCAGCTGGTCAGGGATATCGGGATATTGCCCGTCGGCTGGAAGGCGAATCAGTGCCTTTGATGCAAATGAAAGATGAGGTTCACCCTTCGTTTTGGAAGAAAATCGGTAATTGGTTTAAAAAAGGTTAATTAATGGCTTGACGGATAGCCGTTTTGCGATTATGATTGTTAGCATAAATTAAAGAGCGTTAAAGACGAGGATCAGAACAGCGGGTCATTGGGTCATTTTAAATTACAGAAAGTCCACGGTGATGGAAAGTGGGCATTTGAGTGGTTTGCGACACATCTGGGAGTCATTTTTCTGAACAGAGTAGGAAAAAGCGGTGAGCACGTTATTGCTGAAGTTTAGTTTTCTAAACTCGTTGAGGCTTTTTGCATGAGCAAAAAGTAAAACTGAGGTGGAACCGCGATTAATAATCGTCCTCTTAAGTCTGTTGAGACTTAAGAGGCTTTTTTATTGCGATGGAAAATTAAACTTCCTGAGACAGTGAATGTGAATTTACTGTGAAATGAGGTGGCACCACGAAAACGATCGTCCTCTTGAGCTGTTTAACTCAAGGGGCTTTTTTATGGAGGGATTTATATGATTCAATATATTGAGCAGATTTTACCAGCATTACTTTCAGGGACCAAGATGACGTTATCAATTTTCTTTTGGACATTAATTTGTTCGATTCCCTTAGGTGCCATTCTGGCGCTGGGACTGGTTAGCAATTTTAAGCCGTTGGTTTGGGTTTTAAATGTATATGATTGGTTAATGCGGGGAACGCCACTACTGTTACAATTGATTTTTGTTTTCTATGGACTGCCGGTGATTGGGATTATTTTCGAACGTTATGACGCTGCTTTATTTGCCTTTATTTTAAATTATACCGCCTACTTTGCTGAAATTTTCAGAGGTGGGTTCCAGTCGGTACCGCGCGGTCAGTTTGAAAGCGCCCGAGTCTTGAGACTATCCTATGGTCAAACTATTCGGAAAATTATTATTCCCCAGGTGTTTAAAATTGTTCTGCCATCTATCGGCAATGAAGTCATCAATCTGGTTAAGGATTCTTCGTTGGTGTACGTAATTGGGCTGGGCGACTTGCTTCGAGCAGGAAACGTTGCGACTGCTCGGGACGTGACGCTATTACCACTGGTATTAGTGGGAATTATCTATCTGGCCTTAACAGCGATTTGTACGGTGGTGTTAAAAGTCATTGAAAAACGTTCAAGCGTTTGGCGATAGGGGGAATTAAAATGTTGGAGATTAAAAATCTTACCAAAAAATTTGGTAGTAAAATCGTTATTAATAACCTTTCAATGACGGTTAAAGACAATGAAATAATGGCAATCGTTGGTCCCTCGGGGGCGGGGAAGACGACGTTATTGAGATGTATTACCGGTCTTGAACGGGTCAATAGCGGTGCTTTTTATTGGGATGGCAAACAATTTGACCCGGCCAACCCAGGCAAGGAAGACACCATTATCGGTGTTGTCTTTCAAGACTACCAACTCTTCCCAAATTTGACGGTTATGGGAAATATTACGTTGGCACCAACGATGGTTAAAAAGGAACCTAAGCAACAGGTTATACAAGATGCCAAAGAGCTGCTGAAAAGACTTGGCCTACAGGGGAAGGAAGACCTATACCCATACCAGCTGTCCGGCGGCCAAAAGCAACGGGTGGCAATTGTCCGGGCTTTAGCGATGAATCCGAAAATTTTGTGTTACGATGAGCCGACTTCTGCTTTGGATCCAGCGTTACGGGATGAAGTGGCACAGATTATTTTAGATTTGAAAAAACAGGAAATGACTCAAATTGTGGTTACTCATGATATGGATTTTGCTAAAAATGTGGCAGACGAGATTAAACGGGTGGAACAAATTCAATAGGAGGGAAGGATTAACATGCCAAAATTTTTAAAACGATGTTTGTTTGTTATCGTAACCCTTCTGCTCATGATCGGCCTGTCAGGTTGTCGCTTTGAATCCAGACATAAATTGGAAACCAACCCGGATACGTGGTCCATTGTTTCAAAACAGAAAAAAATTGTTATTGGCTTGGATGACAGTTTTGTTCCCATGGGTTTTGAAACCAAAAGCGGCCGGATTGTCGGTTATGATGTTGATTTAGCCAAAGCCGTTTTTAAAGAATATGGCATTAAAGTTGATTTTCAGCCAATTGACTGGTCGATGAATGTAACGGAGCTGCGAAACGGGACTATCGATTTAATTTGGAATGGTTTTTCGATTAATCCCCAGCGTCAAAAGAAAGTAACGTTTAGCAAGCCTTATTTGGTTAATAAACAGGTTTTGATTTCTAAAAAGAAAAACCGGATAAACAGTTTTGCGGATATGAAAAATAAGGTTGCTGGTGTTCAAGCGGGTTCAGCCGGCGCAATGGATATTGACTCCCAGCCCAAGCTGTTGAAAGATCGAATTAAAAATCATACGCCGATTCTCTATGATTCGTTCACCGAGGCCTTCATTGATTTAAATTCCAATCGAATTCAGGGGCTGCTAATTGACAGCATTTATGCCGGTTATTATATTGGACATCAAAAAAACCGTGAGAGCTATCAAAGTATTTCGAGTCAATTTCCAAAGGAGTACTATGGCGTTGGCATGCGAAAAGGCGATACGGAACTGAAACAAAAAATTGATGCGGGACTTGATCGGCTTGCTAAAAACGGTCAGTTGGCAAAGATCAATCAAAAATGGTTTGGGACCAATGCCTACAGTCCGCTAATGAAGCGGTAACAGAAAATAAAAGTTTTGTAGAGTTTGGATGAATTGTTTAATTTGTTCAAACTCTTTTTATCAGCTGTTGAGATTTTAGCAATTTTCTATTATGATGAAAATTGTGACTAATTGAGGAGGAAATCGATTGAATATTCAGATTGCAAAGGGTGTCAATTTAAATGTGATTCAAACTGAACAGTTTAAAAATAATACAATCATGTTTAATTTTAGTGTGCCATCTCGGCACGAAAATTTTTCCAAATTAGCATTATTGGCCGATTTATTGGAAAATGCTGCTGATGCGTATCCAGGTGAAATGTTGGTGTCACGGAAACTTTCCGAAATGTATGGCGCCGGTTATGGTGTTACAGTTTTGCGTTACGGCGAGCAGCATACTTTAAGAATCCGTCTGACATTTCCTAATAATCGTTATTTACCCAACCAAGCTGACTTATTGGAGCAGGGCCTTGCGTTTTTAAGAGAAATGATTGAACGGCCTTTCATTAGGGGAAATCAGTTTGAGCCCCGTTATTTTAAGATCCACCAAAAAAATTTGGCTCGGTATATACAAGGGATTCCAGATAACCGGGAGTTTTTCTCGGTACTGCAGCTTCAGAAATTGTATTATGCAAACAATTTGGACGAGGGAACCTATCTTTTAGGTGATGTGGCTGGCATGCAACAGCTTCATGGCGATGACTTATATCATTTTTACCAGAATTTTCTGCGTCAGGCTCGGATTACAATTGTTGCTGCTGGTCGAATTAACGCAGAGCAGGTCGTTTCACAATTAAACCGGTTCTCTATTTTTAACGATCGGGATTATTCGGCACTGCGTTTATTTATTGAACCTCAATTACCAAATAACCCCCGTGAAGGAAAGGATACTTTCCCGGGTTCACAGTCGTTATTAAATCTTGCGTATCGGCTGCCGGTTTACTATGGCAGTTCTGAATACTTTGCGGCTAATGTTTTCAATCAACTTTTTGGTGCTTCAACCAGATCTTTGTTATTTACAAATATCCGTGAAAAATCAAGCTTGGCATACGACATTCACAGTAATTACAATTCACTTGCGGGAATGTTGAGTATTCAGGCAGGCATTAATGCGCAAAATTTGGTGCAGGTCATGCATATGATTAATACGCAAATTGAAGCTGCCAAGAGTGGTGCGTTTTCAGATGAATTACTTGCCGGCGTCAAAAAATCAATGATTAATCAACATCGGGCACAATCTGATTATCTGAACACTTTGGCTGAGAGGCAGTATGTGCGGCAAACTTCTCATGTTAATTATCAGCCCGCACAGTGGGAAGCATCGGTTAACGCTGTAACCAAAATGAAAATTGCTGAAATTGCTGATCAACTTCATTATGAAGCACGGTATGTTCTTCAAAGCCAGGAGGAAAATAATGAAAACAATTGACTACGCAGCGTTTAATGAACAACTCTTTGTTGAGAAATTGGCGAATGGGCTAACAGTTTATGTTCAACCTAAAAGCGGGTTTCAAAAAGCGATTGCCACTTTGGGGGTAAACTACGGATCAATCGATACGCAATTTACCGTCGACGGCAAATTGTTTGAACAGCCGGCGGGTATCGCACATTTTATAGAACATAAAATGTTTGATAAAAAGGATTATGATGTTTTCGAATTATTTAATCGAACAGGCGCTGCCGCAAATGCCTACACAAGTTTTACCAAAACTAATTATTTATTTTCGACAACCGAAGATTTAAAGGCCAATTTGGATATTTTGCTTGATTTTGTTCAAATTCCTTATTTTACAAAAGAAAAAGTTGAGCGGGAAAAGGGAATTATCGATCAGGAAATCAATATGTATTTAAATGATCCTGATAATCGACTTTATTTTCAGACAATTCATGATTTGTATCCAAATTCTCCTTTAGCGGAAGACATTGCCGGGACGGTTGCCAGTGTTGACCAAATTACACTGCCGGATATCGAGCAGGCTTATCAGTTGTTTTATCGACCTGAAAATATGACGCTGTTTATCACGGGAAAAGTGGTTCCGGAGCAGGCAATCGCTTGGGTCAAGGAGAACCAGCAGCAGAAATCGTTTCCGAAGGGGCCTACCGCTAAACGGATGTTGCGTTTGCCACCGATTGATCATAATGATATTCACTTTCATCAAATGGCAATTTCTCGTCCCAAAGCTGCGATTGGTATTCGGGGTAATGATGTGTGCCCCCATGGTCGCGATGGGCTGGCTTACGAGATTGCAATTTCGCTGGTCATGGATCTATTCTTTAGTGAGACGGCTGAAGATTATACTCGACTTTACCAGGAAGGGGTTCTTGATGACTCTTTTTCTTGGGAATTTGAAAATGAGCGGGGATTTCACTTTGCCTTACTAAGTGGTGATACTAATCAACCGGAAGAATTTATTAATCAAATTTTAACAATTATGCATCAGATTCCGGAAAGGCTACCGGAAATGCACTCGGCGTTTGCGCTTCAGAAAAAGGAATTACTGGGGAATTACATTGAAATGATGGACTCTGAAGAAGCAATTAGCGGCCAATTTGATGGGTTTACTGAGGCACCTTCAACTATTTATGATGAAGTAGCCGTCCTAAATTCATTAACTTTGCAGCAGGCTTTGGCTTTTGTAACTGATTATTTAGAAACTGCGTCTATTCAGCCGGAAATAATTCAGGAAAACCGGTAACTTATACTTTCTTTAAAATAACCGGGTCCTTTCGTATGATATACTGAAATTGGATGATTAATTAACTTTAATGGAGAAATGGTTATGAACGACGAAAAAGATAATTTAACAATTGGAAAAAAGCTTCATGATGCTCGGGTCGCAAAGGGTTATACATTAGATGACCTGCAAAAAAATACAAAGATTCAAAAGCGGTATTTAATTGCGATTGAGGATAACGATTTTGATTCGCTGCCGGGAGAATTTTACGTTCGGGCATTCGTTAAACAGTATGCGGACTCTGTCGGTTTGAACGGCAGTGAGCTGTTGGCGCAATTTGACAATAAATTGCCCGATACTGAAGATCCCGAGTATGTAAACCGGGTTAACAGTGACAATCCTAAGACGCGATCCGCACAGCGTCAGGTTGACCAACGAAATGAAAAGATCAGAAAATATATTCCGGTTATTTCAGTTTCCGTGGTTGTTTTAGTGATTTTAATTGCAATCTGGGTGGCTGCTGCTCACAGCACGCGTGATACTTCTAAAACTCAAATTGAAACCAGTAAAGTTTCAGTATCCAGTGATAAAAAAGCCAAGTCTTCCGCCAGTTCCAGTTCGAAACCGGCCAAGTCCACTAAAAAGAAAACCGCTTCAAAGAAATTAACATTTAAGAAGTTGACTGAATCCGGCAGTAACGTTACGTATCAGGTAACCGGTGCTTCAAGCAAGCCAAAGATTAAAATTGCTACCACGGGGTCAGGCAGTGCTTGGACTTCCGTAAGTGCAAATGGTTCAACTCTTTGGCAGGGTTCTCAAGCCGGTGGTAAATCACATACTGTCATGTTACCAAGCAACGTTTCAACTGCAACAATCAACACTGGCAATGCGCCGCAAACGGCGATTTATGTTGCCGGTAAACGCCTTAAGCTTTCTGATCCGAGTGACGGCAGTTCAAATCAAGTACGGGTTATTACCCTCCAATTTGGTAAGTCAGCCACAGCCAGTTCAACAACCGGCACGACTTCCAGCAGCACAACGGGAACTGGCAATACAACCGGAACAACGACCGGGTCCACACAGTCGTCATCAACAACCGGCACGACAACCGGCACTGATACGGGGACGACGACCGGTTCAACAACTGGGACGACAGGTTCTTATTAATTGGTGTTGGCTGGAGGCATTTTGATGAATTTACCTAATAAATTAACAATATTTCGAATTATCTTAATTCCGTTTTTTATTTTAATTTTGGCACTGCCGATATTTTCCGGCAGTACTGTAGTTGCCGGTACGGCGGTCAGCTATACGCGGTGGGCTGCAACAATTATTTTTATTGTGGCTTCGCTGACTGATTTTTTGGATGGCCAAATTGCCCGCCGACAGCACTTGGTAACCAATTTTGGCAAATTTGCTGATCCAATGGCGGATAAGATGCTGGTCATGACAGCATTTATCTTTTTAGTGCAGTTGAAGGAAGCACCGGCATGGGTGATTGTCATTATTGTTTGTCGAGAGCTGGCGGTAACCGGATTAAGGTTGATCGTTGTGGAAAATGACGGGAAAGTGGTTGCAGCTGCCTGGCCGGGAAAAATTAAAACCACCACTCAGATGTTGGCAATTATCTTTTTATTATTAAACAACATCTTTTTTGCGGCGATTAATTTTCCTTTTGCCCAGCTGATGTTATATATCTGCTTATTCTTTACGATTTACTCTGGTATTGACTACTTTGTTCAAAACAGAGATGTTTTTTCAGATTCTTTTTAAATCATAACTTGTCTGGACCGGGCGATTCATTTTATATCCCCGGTTTTTGTATTCTTTTGAGTTATTCTTTAAAATATTAGTAGGTTGTTTTCGTATTTAATTCTTGAAAGGGGAAGTTTATAAGTGACACTGGAGCAGAAATTAGTTGACCAGTTGCTAAAAAAGCATCTCACAATCACGGCGGCTGAGAGTTTAACCGCGGGGATGTTTCAGAGTACATTGGGAAATGTCGCCGGCGTTTCAGCCGTTTTTGAGGGTGGCTTTGTGACGTATTCTGACCGGGTTAAAGAGCAACTGTTACAGGTCCCGCATGATGTAATTGCTGAAAACAGCGTTGTCAGTGAGCCGACAGCAATTTGGATGGCTGATCAGGCAAGGCAGATAATGAAGAAAGATTTGGCAGTCTCCTTTACTGGCGTGGCCGGACCTGATGCACTTGAAGGTAACCCGGTTGGGACTGTTTGGATCGGAATTGCGCATGGGACTCAAATCAGTTATGCCAAGAAATTTCAGTTTGCGGGCGAGCGAAATCAAATTCGAAAAGCGGCAGTTGAAGCTGGTTTGAAATTAGCATTAGAAGAAGTTAAAAATTAACTTTGAATTTTGAACTTTCGTTCGTTTTGAATTGCATTTTTATTGCTTTTTCGATCGAACGTTTGTATAGTAATGTAAGTGTTTATTTCAGTTTGGAAAAGAGGGAGGACTTTTATGGCTGATCAAAGAAAAGTAGCTTTGGATAAGGCACTTAAAGATATTGAAAAAGAATTCGGTAAGGGCTCCATTATGCGAATGGGTGACAAAGCCGATACGCAAATTTCAACAATTCCGACCGGCTCGCTGGCACTGGATGAAGCGCTGGGAGTAGGCGGTTATCCTCGTGGCAGAATCGTTGAAATATATGGGCCGGAAAGTTCCGGGAAAACCACCGTTGCACTTCATGCGGTTGCAGAAGTTCAGAAACGTGGTGGGACAGCCGCTTATATTGATGCGGAAAACGCATTGGATCCGGTTTATGCGACCCATTTAGGTGTTAATATTGACGACTTGTTACTGTCACAGCCTGATACGGGTGAACAGGGACTTCAAATTACCGACGCACTGGTAACGAGTGGGGCAATTGACATTGTCGTCATTGATTCGGTTGCGGCATTGGTTCCCCGGGCAGAAATTGAGGGGGAAATGGGCGACGCGCACGTTGGCCTTCAAGCTCGACTGATGTCTCAGGCGCTCAGAAAGTTATCTGGAACGATTAGTAAAACCAAGACTATCGCGATTTTTATTAATCAAATCCGTGAAAAAGTTGGCGTCATGTTCGGCAGCCGGAAACGACTCCGGGTGGTCGTGCGTTGAAATTCTATTCGACAATTCGGCTTGAGATTCGGCGAGCTGAACAAATTAAAACCGGGACTAATATCGTTGGTAACCGGGTTCGAATCAAAGTTGTTAAAAATAAGGTTGCACCGCCATTTAAGCGTGCTGAAGTAGATATCATGTATGGTAAGGGAATCTCTCAGTCCGGTGAGCTGGTTGATATGGCGGTTGATAAAGATATTATTGACAAGTCCGGTTCATGGTATTCCTATGGTGAAGAGCGAATTGGCCAAGGCCGTGAAAATGCCAAGACTTATTTGGAAGAACACCAAGACATGTACCAGGAAGTGATGAAAAAAGTTCGGGATGCTTACGGTATTCCGGATGATGCAGATGATAAAAAAGTCTGATAATGAAAAAAGTACCGGTAAAAAGGCGACGGCTAAAAAGACGGATAAGCCCAAGAAAACATCAGCTGACGAAGCAAAATCGGTTGATAATATCGATTTAAATATTGGCAAATAAAATATCAAACAATTTTTTGAGATTAATAAATTCTGATTGAAAAATGAGAATTGTTGGTCTCTTTTTTTTAACCATTACTGATAATACAGGCGTTATTAAGAAGTAAATGATTGCGTTAAAGTTGATTTCTAATTTAATTTTTGGCTGTTTTTTTAATTGCTATATACAATTAATTGCGGCAATGCAATAAGATGATTGACACTGCCCGTAACAAACATTAAAATTAAGGTTGTGTCAATAATCAAATAACATCTTATAATTGGTTTAGAAAATAATCATTTTTATGATGATTTGGAGGTGAAGCCATGAGTATGGCTCAAATAATCCTCGCAATCATCGCTATTATTGTTGTCGGTTTTGTTGGTTTTTTAAGCTTTCTAATCGGGAAGTCTGCACAGAAAAAGATCCAGGAAACAAAGCTTGAAGGTGCAAAGGGTTCCGCAAAATCAATTTTGGCTGAAGCAAAGAAAAAGGCTGAAACGGTTGTTAAGGAAGCCACGTTATCTGCGCAAGAAAAGAATCATCGTTACCGTTCAAAGATTGAAAAGGAATTAAAACAACGGCGAGCGGAGATTCAAAAGCAGGAGGATCGGCTGTTGCAACGAGAGGAAGCTCTTGATCGAAAGGACAGTACTTTCGAGCGACGTGAAAATAGTTTGAATCGCAAAGAGCAAAAGATTAATCGTGAACAACAGAATCTAGTTACACAACAAGAAAAAGCAAACTCACTTATTGAAGCACGTCAGGCGGAAGTTCAAAGAGTTGCGGGACTTACTCAAGAAGAAGCCCGTAACGAAATTTTAAGGGAAACCAGTGATCAACTGGCGGAAGAAAAAGCCAAAATGGTTAAGGAAAGTTATTATCAGGCTCAAGCAGAGGCTGATAAGAATGCTAAAGAATTAATTGTTGAAGCTATTCAGCAGAGTTCTGCCGATGTTGTTTCTGAAACGACCGTTTCCGTTGTTAATCTGCCCAGTGAAGATATGAAAGGGCGTATTATTGGTCGTGAAGGTCGAAATATTCGAACATTTGAAACCTTAACAGGAATTGATCTAATTATTGATGATACTCCTGAAGCGGTTGTTTTGAGTGGGTTTGATCCAATCCGTCGTGAAATCGCCAAGATGACGTTGGAAAAGTTGATCAAGGATGGCCGCATTCATCCAGCTCGAATTGAAGAGATGGTTGAAAAGAGTCGTAAAGACCTTGATGAGCGGATTCAAGAGATTGGTGAAGAAACCTTATTCGACCTTGGCATTCATTCAATGAGCCTGAAATGATCAAAATGGTTGGCAGAATGAACTTTAAAATTTATCAGGGTCAGAACTTATTGGCACACGCAACGGAAGTTGCCAAACTGGCCGGTGCTTTTGCTTCAGAGTTAGGTGAGGATGTTACTTTAGCTAAACGCGCGGGATTATTACACGATATCGGAAAAGCTGTTAATAACAGTGTTGTTCAAGGCTCGCATGTGCAAGTTGGTGTTGATTTAGCCAAAAAGTATCACGAGAGCCCAGTCGTAATTGACACAATTCAAGGCTATGAGAATGAACATCAGCCGAAATACATTATTTCGGAACTGGTGGCAGTTGCTGAAAAGATTGCAATTTCTCGTCCTGGTGCCCACAGTGAGTCTCTCGAAAGCTTTGTTCACCGTTTGGATAACCTTGAAAAAATTACGGATAGTTTTGAAGATGTACAGAAGAGTTACGCAATTCAAGCCGGAAGAGAAATCCGTGTAATTGCAAAACCCGATAACATTACTGACACGCAGGCGATCGTGCTTGCTAGAAGGATTAAACAAAAGATTGAAGCTGAAATGAAGTATCCTGGTCACATTAAGGTTACGGTGATTAGAGAAGTTCGTTCAGTTGAATACGCAAAGTAAAAGATCAGGTTATCTGGTCTTTTTTCTTTTATAATAGATGATGTTAAAATTATTTAAATACAAATATTAGAAAGTGTAGGAAAGTTTGATGCGAGTTCTTTTTATTGGAGATGTAGTGGGGGATAAAGGTGTCTCAATGATTAGCCGTTATTTGCCCAAGCTTAAGCAGGAAATAAAACCGCAAGTAACAATTGTGAATGGTGAAAATGCAACTTCGTTTGGCCGCGGGATTAGCCGAAGCATTTATAAACAATTAATGAGTGATGGGGTTGATGTGGTAACATTAGGGAATCACGCTTGGAGCAATAATGAGATTTTGGACTTTATTGATGATACCAATCGCTTGATTCGGCCCTACAATTTCCCCCAAAATGTCACACCTGGCAAAGGCTATACGCTGATTAACGTGAACGGGAAGCAATTGGCCGTCCTAAATTTCCAAGGGCGGGTTTTTATGGATAATTTGGACGACCCATTTTCATTGGCTGATGCGTTGGTTGACCAGCTTCAAGCAACCACCAATTGTATCTTTATGGATTTTCACGCTGAAGCCACGAGTGAAAAGTTGGCAATCGCAAGATATTTGGATGGTCGGGTTTCAGCGGTGGTCGGGACACATACGCATGTTCAAACAAATGATGCCCGAATTCTACCGAAAAGAACGGCCTTTTTGACAGATGCCGGTATGACCGGCCCGGCTGATGGGATGTTGGGAATGAAACCGGATAATGTGATTGGTAGATTTTTAAATCAGCGACCGGCAAGATTTCAAGTGTTGGAAACTGGCCGGGGGATCCTTTCAGGCTGTGTTGTTGACATTGACGATAAAACCGGACACGCGACAGCTATCAAAACAATCCTTTATACGGATGACCAGGTAATGGGCTAGTAATGCTTTTATATAACAAGTAGCAGCAAAAATATTATAGAATGATGTTTATTTGCGATCTTTGAGGAGCGTTGGAATTGACAAAAACAAAAACAACACCAATGATGGTGCAGTATCAAAAAATTAAAGATCAGTATCCCGATGCATTTTTGTTTTATCGATTGGGTGATTTTTATGAATTGTTCAACGATGATGCGATTAAAGGGTCTCAACTATTGGAATTAACATTGACTAATCGGTCTCGAAACGCGGAGAACCCAGTGCCAATGTGTGGTGTGCCTCACAAAGCGGCTCAAAATTATATCGATATTTTGGTTGACCAGGGTTATAAGGTTGCTATCTGTGAGCAGATGGAGGATCCTCGGTTAACCAAGGGAATGGTAAAGCGGGCTGTCATTCAGCTGGTAACCCCGGGAACGCAAATCGATGTCGGGACGCAAAATGCGAAAAGCAATAATTATTTAACGGCATTGGTTTATGACACCGATCACCAAACATTTGGCTTTTCTTACGCAGATTTATCAACGGGAGAGCTTAAAACAGCCAAGTTGGACAATCAGGCCGAATTGGTTAACGAGCTGGTTTCATTGCAAACCAAAGAAACGGTGATCGACAGCGACGTTCCCAATACAATTCAGGAAACTATTCAAAAACTGGGAATTTTAATTTCCCACCAGGAACTGCTTCCTGTAAATGCCTCCGTCAGCTACCTCAGTCAAGACGTCGACAGTGGGCCGCTGAAGCGAGTTGTAAAGTTACTGTTGGATTATATTCAGACGACTCAAAAACGCAGCCTGCAGCATCTGAAGCGGGCTGTTGTCTACGAGCCGTCGGACTTTCTGGAGTTGGATCACAATTCCCAGTATAATCTGGAATTAACCCGAAATATTCGAACCGGAAAAAAGAGCGGCACCTTACTTTGGCTGCTTGATAAAACCAAAACAGCCATGGGAGGCCGAAAGCTCAAGCAGTGGATTGAACGGCCGTTGGTAAACCGTTCCAAAATTACGGCGCGACACGATGCGGTTGGTGTGCTGCTTGACCATTATTATGAGCGCAGCCAGCTTCAGGACGAGTTGATTAAAGTTTACGATTTGGAACGTCTGGCCGGTCGAATTGCTTTTGGCAGTGTAAACGGTCGGGATTTGATCCAACTGAAAACGTCATTGCAGCAAGTACCGAAAATCAAATATATTCTTGAGCAAATTGCAGACGATAGCTTTAAAGAGATTCTTCAAGATCTGATTCCCCTGGATGATATCGTGGATGAAATTCAAGACGCCATTGTTGATCAACCACCAATTTCAGTTACCGATGGTGGGGTTATCAAAGACGGGTTCAATGCCCAGCTTGATAAATATCGGGATGCTTCGAATAATGGTCAAAAGTGGCTTGCTGAATTGGAAGCTAAGGAACGCCAGGTTACCGGCATTAATAACTTGAAGGTTGGTTTCAATCACGTTTTCGGTTATTATATCGAAGTAACCAAGGTGAATTTAGATAAAATACCGGAAAATCGCTATCAGCGTAAACAGACTTTAGCCAATGCCGAAAGATTTTCAACGCCGGAACTGAAGGAAAAAGAAGCCTTGATTCTCGAAGCTCAGGAGCAGAGTAAGACACTTGAATATAAACTCTTTGTTCAAATTCGCGAGCATATCAAGAAGTCAATTAAGCGGATTCAGGCACTGGCTGATTCAATTGCCTCACTGGACGTCCTCCAAAGCTTTGCAAGTATTAGCGAAGAGTATCGGTTTGTCCGGCCAACCCTGACAAATGATCACCAAGTTAAAGTCATTGAAGGTCGTCATCCGGTTGTTGAAAAGGTGTTGGGACATCAGCAGTATGTGCCAAATGACGTTGACATGGGCCAAGCGACAAGTGTCCTGTTGATTACGGGACCCAACATGTCGGGAAAAAGTACCTACATGCGTCAAATGGCACTGTGTGTCATTATGAATCAAATGGGGTGCTTTGTGCCCGCCAAGAAAGCCGAATTACCGGTTTTTGATAAGATTTTCACGCGGATTGGGGCCGCTGATGACCTGATTTCCGGTCAAAGTACGTTTATGGTTGAAATGAAAGAAGCAAATGATGCAATTGAAAATGCGACACCCAACAGTCTGATTTTATTTGATGAAATCGGCAGAGGGACGGCAACTTACGATGGTATGGCACTTGCCCAGGCAATTATTGAATATGTGCATAATAACATTGGAGCCAAAACGTTGTTTTCTACTCACTACCATGAACTTACCGGTTTGGATGAGACGCTTAAACATCTTCAAAATGTTCACGTTGGAGCAACCGAATCAAACGGCGAGCTGGTCTTTCTGCATAAGATTCAACCGGGGCCGGCAGATAAGTCTTACGGGATTCACGTGGCCAAATTGGCCGGATTACCGAACGGCTTGCTGAAACGGGCCGATCACATTTTGGCCGGGCTGGAAAAGAAGGCTGAAGGATCAGGGAGCGGTGATCACGCGAGTCAGGCAATTTCCGGGCAACCGCAATTAAAGCACAGCCGAAAGAAAGCCGCGGGTGAAGAGGAACAAATCTCCCTCTTTCCGTTGGAACAGGTTGACGATAATCAAGCGGAGGTTGTGTCACAATTAAAAAACCTTGACCTGATGTCGAAAACGCCCATGCAGATTATGAACCAAGTTTATAAATGGCAGCAAAAGATTAACAGAGAATAAGGTGGTCTAGTTGAAACAAATTCATGAACTGCCGGCAATTCTGGCAAATCAAATTTCAGCGGGTGAGGTTGTTGAACGACCCGCTTCCGTTGTGAAGGAACTGGTTGAAAATGCGCTTGATGCGCACAGTACAGAAATTGATGTAACTGTAGCGGATGCCGGCCTTAAAACAATTAAAGTGGTTGATGACGGGGATGGCATCGACAGCTCACAGGTACAAACGGCTTTTTTGCGTCATGCAACCAGTAAGATAACCGAACAACGGGACCTTTTTCGGGTAAGGACGCTTGGCTTTCGTGGCGAGGCGCTGCCAAGTATCAGTTCAGTTTCAAACGTTGTCTTGAAAACTTCAACCGGTTCTGTCGGGACAGAAATTGAATATAAAGGTGGCAAACTGGTTTCTCAAAAGGCGGCGGAATCGCGAAAGGGAACCACCGTTATTGTAAATTCGCTTTTTTATAATACGCCTGCCAGGCTGAAGTATTTGAGCTCGCCAAATACCGAACTTGCTAAAATTTCAGATATTGTTAATCGGTTGGCACTTAGTCATCCCGAAGTTGCTTTTTCCTTTATCAGCAATGGTCGAGAACTTCTGAGAACTTCGGGTAGAGGAGATCTGCTTCAGGTTTTGGGCGCCATTTATGGTGTAAAGACCGTCTCACGCATGCAGCCGATCAAGTCGGAAAAACCTGATATTTCGATCAGCGGTTACGTCAGCCTTCCAGAGCTGACACGGGCAAGCCGCAACTACATTTCACTAATTCTAAACGGGCGCTACGTTCGAAACTTTCCGCTTACCAAGGCTGTTATTAACGGCTATGGTTCAAAATTAATGATCGGCCGATTTCCTATCGCCGTTATTAACATCAAATTGGATCCGGCTTTGATTGATGTTAATGTGCATCCTACCAAACAGGAGGTTCGGATTAGTGAGGAGCCCAGAATCGGTGATATGGTAGCGACTGCCATTCGTGATATGTTGGCCGATAAACAGCTGATTCCAGATGCCACCCGGGAATTTAAAAAGCCGTTTTCACCATCACAGCCAGCCAGACATCGTCAACCGGCAATAATGAGTCATGTCGACTCGAAGAACCAGCCCCTGTTTGAAGCTGATTCAACGCCAACAGTGGCCTTGCCGAAAAACGGTGATCAACAGCCAATTGAGCCGATCGTGGTTAAAAAACGGTCTGATTTGAATAGTCCAACTGTTGCCAAGTTCGATTCATTGTTGGCCGATGAGGCTTCAGCCGTGCCGGTATTTGATCAGCCAGCAAGTGTTGAGGTGGCTAACCAAAATTCTAAAGCAGTCACTGAGCATACTGTATCGCTTCAGCAGGAAGAGTTGGTAGGTTCGACTTCTCAAACCGGATTTCCGAATCTTCGTTACGTTGGCCAAGTTCATGGGACTTATTTAGTTGCTGAAACCCCTGATAACATGTATTTAGTTGACCAACATGCTGCCCAGGAAAGAATTAATTATGAATTTTATCGAAAGGCCATTGGTGAAGTTGGTCGTGATCAGCAGCGGCTCTTGGTGCCGATCGTATTGGATTATTCAACATCGGATTTTTTATTAATCAGTGAGAAAATACCGTTACTGTTGAAGCTTGGCATTCACCTTGAGCCCTTTGGTCAAAATAGCTTTATTATCCGCCAACACCCAATGTGGTTTAAAGCCGGCCAAGAGGAAGATACGATTAAGGAAATGATTGATTGGATTTTGGCCGATCATCGAATTTCGGTGGCTGCATTTCGAGAAAAGACGGCGATTATGATGAGCTGCAAACGGGCGATTAAAGCTAATCATCATCTTGACGAACGCCAGGCCAAAGCATTACTTCAGAAATTACCGGAATGTGAGAATCCTTACAATTGTCCTCATGGCAGACCGACACTCGTTAAATTTACCAATGCCGATATTGAAAAAATGTTTAAACGTATTCAGGACCCGCACCGAACGGACGAAGAAATTTTATAAATTAACCTCGAGTCTGACGGCAACTTGTGATACAATTTATTAGCAAACATACGTTTTAACAAAGAGGAATAATTATGTATGAATTTATGGATGGAAAAGTAGTTGAAGTTACGCCGGCCTATATTGTGTTGTTGGTTAACGGTATTGGTTATTTGATTTACACGGCCGATCCCTATCGATTTGAAGTTGATCAGGATAGAACGGTTCGGGTCTATATTTATCAAGCTGTCAGCGATTCGGCAATGCTGCTCTATGGGTTCTATGAAAGCGCGGATAAAAAGTTATTTGAAAAGTTGATTAACGTTTCGGGGATTGGGCCTAAAAGTGCGCTGGCAATTTTGGCTGGAAAAGATCGAGGCGGCTTAATTTCAGCGATTAACAATAAAGATGTTAAGTTTTTGACCAGATTCCCGGGAGTTGGCAAAAAACTGCGCAGCAGATTATCTTGGATCTTCAAGGAAAAATGGCGGATTTGATTCAGAATGCCGCAGTGGAGACTGAAACGCAATCGGATGAAGGCCAGTCTGTCGAGCTTAAGGACGCGCTGTCTGCTCTAAAGGCTTTGGGCTATCCGGCTAAGCAGGTTATGGCAATTGCCCCCGAGCTGGCGAAAAAAGATGGTTTGACAACTGACGAGTATCTCAGTTTGGGTCTTAAATTATTGATGCATTAATGTAAGGGGTGATTGGTTGGATAAAGACGATCGAATTGTATCACCGGATAATGTGTCCGGTGATGAGCACAACATTGAAAAAACACTTCGCCCTCAAACGTTGGCCGATTATATCGGTCAATCAGACGTCAAAAATGAATTAAAAGTTTATATCAAAGCTGCCAAACAGCGTGAAGAGTCTTTGGATCACGTTTTGCTGTACGGCCCACCAGGACTTGGCAAAACGACGCTGGCCATGGTGATTGCCAACGAGATGGGGGTTAACATCAGAACAACCACCGGCCCGGCGATTGATAAGCCGGGTGATTTATTGTCATTATTAAATGAATTAAACCCCGGTGATGTTTTGTTTATTGATGAGATTCACCGGCTGCCAAAAGTGGTTGAGGAAATGCTTTATTCGGCCATGGAAGATTTTTACGTTGATATTATTGTTGGTCAGGGATCGGGTGCACATCCCGTTCATTTCCCATTGCCGCCATTTACGTTGATTGGGGCAACCACGCAGGCCGGGATGCTTTCGGCACCCTTAAGAGATCGATTTGGAATCGTTGAACATATGAATTATTATCAAGTAGCTGATCTGGAAAAAATTGTTGAACGAACGGCTGATATCTTTCAGATTTCGATTTTAAAGTCCGGAGCTCATGAAATCGCGATGAGATCCCGAGGAACACCTCGGGTTGCCAACCGATTATTAAAGCGAATCCGTGATTTTGCCCAAGTCTTTGATAAAGACAGTATTGATTTGGAGATTGTGCAATACGCGCTTCAAAAGCTAAAGGTTGATAATTTGGGCCTTGACGCGACTGACATCAAACTTTTAAAAACAATGATTGACTATTATGATGGCGGCCCGGTTGGTTTGAAGACGTTGGCAGCCAATATTGGCGAAGAAACTGATACAATTGCGGAGATGTATGAACCCTACTTGCTGCAGATTGGGCTGATTAAGCGAACTGCCAGGGGAAGACGGGTTACGCCCAGAGGATACGAACACCTGCATTATCCGCAGACACCCCAGAATTTGGTATGAAAGGAACTGGAACGTTGAAAACAAATTATACTTTAGAGGATTTTGATTATGATCTGCCACATGAATTAATCGCACAGACGCCGATTAAGGATCGGGATGAATCACGCCTGCTGGTTCTGGATAAGAAGACCGGCGAGATGCAGGATCGACGATTCTACAACATTATTGATTATTTGAACCCGGGAGACGCCTTGGTAATGAACGATTCCAAAGTTATGCCGGCTCGCATTTACGGTGTCAAAAAAGAGACCGGTGCCCACATTGAAGTGCTGTTGCTGCACAATATTGAAGGTGACCGGTGGGAGACGTTGATGAAGCCGGCTAAACGAGCCAAGGTCGGTACCGTTATTGATTTTGGTGAAGGTCAGCTTCAGGCAGTCGTGACCAAAGAATTGGATCATGGTGGTCGGGAAATTGAATTTAAATATGACGGTATTTTTATTGAAATTCTTGAAAGATTGGGAGAAACACCATTACCACCGTATATCAAGGAAAAACTGGACGATCCCAACCGCTATCAGACTGTCTATGCGAAAGAAATGGGTTCAGCCGCAGCGCCGACTGCCGGTTTGCACTGGACAAAAGCGTTATTGCAGAAGGTTGCTGATAAGGGCGTTCACTTGGTCTATCTAACACTGCACGTTGGTCTGGGAACTTTTCGACCGGTCGAAGAGGACAACATTGAAGAGCACAAGATGCACAGTGAATTTTATCGCTTGTCTCAAGAAGCTGCCCAAACGCTGAATGACGTTCGGAAAAATGGTGGCAAGATAGTGGCTACCGGCACGACTTCAATTCGAACTTTGGAAACGGTTGGCACCAAATTTAACGGTGAAATTCATCCGGACTCCGGCTGGACGGATATTTTTATTAAACCGGGATATCATTGGCAGGTTGTCGATTCGTTCATCACGAATTTCCATCTTCCCAAGTCAACGCTTGTCATGCTGGTGGCTTCTTTTACCGGCCGTGAAAATATTTTAAACGCCTACCAGCATGCCATTCAGGAAAAATACCGATTCTTTAGTTTCGGGGATGCAATGTATATTCATTAGAATTTTAGGAGGATTTATATGCAACCAGCGATCAGTTATCGCTTGATTAAAAAAGAAAAGCATACCGGTGCCAGACTGGGTGAAATAACAACCCCACATGGTACTTTTCGGACACCGATTTTTATGCCTGTCGGCACACAGGCAACCGTTAAAACACTGGCACCGGAAGAATTGGATGAAATGGGTGCGACAATCATTCTTGCCAACACTTACCATCTTTGGCTGCGACCTGGTGAAGACATTGTGAAGCAAGCTGGTGGTCTTCATAAATTTATGAATTGGGATCACGGTATTTTGACTGATTCCGGCGGTTTTCAGGTTTTTTCATTGGCTAAAAATCGGGACATTTCTGAAAAAGGGGTCACTTTTAAAAATGAAATTAATGGCGACAGAATGTTTTTATCACCTGAAAAAGCCATTCAAATTGAAAATGATTTGGGCCCTGATATTATGATGAGTTTAGATGAATGCCCACCTTTTTTTGAAACGTATGATTATGTTAAAAAGTCGGTTGAACGAACCAGTCGTTGGGCAGAACGGGGACTCAAAGCCCATCGAAACCCGCAAACTCAGGGCCTCTTCGGAATTGTTCAAGGGGCTGGTTTCGAGGATTTACGGAAGCAGTCGGCAAGTGACTTAGTCAGCATGGACTTTCCCGGATACTCAATTGGCGGTTTGTCGGTAGGGGAATCAAAGGCTGAAATGAATCGGATCTTGGAAGTTACAACGCCACTTTTACCTGAAAATAAGCCCGTTATTTAATGGGGGTTGGTGTAACCGATTCATTGATTGATGGCGTCATCCGGGGAATCGACATGTTTGATTGTGTGTTACCGACTCGAATTGCCAGAAATGGGACTGTCATGACTTCTCATGGCCGTTTGGTTGTTAAAAATGCTGAATACGCACGTGATTTCGGACCGTTGGATGATCAATGCAGTTGCTATACCTGCCGCAACTACTCACGCGCCTACATCCGACATTTAATCAAATCGGGGGAAACTTTTGGCTTGCGGTTGGCAAGTTATCATAATTTATACTACCTGATTCATTTGATGAAACGGGTTCAGCAGGCCATTTTGGATGATAATCTACTGGATCTCAGGGCAGAAGTTTTTGAGCAGTATGGGTATAACAAACCTAACGCAAAAAGTTTTTAACTATGGACGGTTGACAAGTTATTTGGTAAAGTATTCTTATGGAAAGTGTGGGTGAAAAATATTGAACAGTTCTGTTTACTCAATCTTAATGATTGTTGTTTTGTTTGCGCTGATGTACTTTTTGATGATTCGGCCGCAAAAAAAGCAGCAGCAAAAGCGTCGGGAACAGTTATCAAAGATTAAACCAGGAGACCAAGTTGTAACAATTGGTCGGCTTCACGCGTCGTTGATGAAATCAATGAGGCGGATAAGACCGTAACACTTGATTGTGACGGCATTTACCTGGTCTTTGATTTGAGTGCGATTGCTCAGGTTAAGCAACCAGCTGTCACAGCGGCTGCAACTTCAGCTGAAGCATCTCAATCAGCCAATGCTTCAGAAAACCAATCCGATGAAAAAACAACTGACACAACTTCAGATTCAGCTGACCAAAAATCAACTGAATCAACTGATGATCAAAAGTCTGAGGATAAGTAAAACAAAGAACGGTTGGAGACAGAACCTGGTTTTGTGCCAACCATTTTTTTCGCTGGTCCATGAACATACGTTTGAAGTCTTTGATGGAGGTGGCTTGCAATGTCTCAGCATTTTCGCCATATTCTACACGTTGATATGGATGCCTTTTACGCTTCGATTGAAGAACGACAGGACCCTAGGCTGAAACGGCTGCTTTAATCGTCGCCAAAGATCCTAAAAGAACCGGTGGACGGGGTGTGGTAACAACTGCCAATTACGTTGCCCGAAAATACGGCGTTCATTCGGCGATGAGTGTTCAAAAAGCGCTCGAACTGTGTCCCCAAGCTGTCTTTCGTTTCTCGGGATTTAAACTTTATCGCCAAGTTTCGGCACAAATCCATCAAATATTTCATGAATATACAGATATTATTGAGTACGTTGCGTTAGATGAAGCTTATTTGGATGTCACCAACAATAAACGACATTTGGATGACCCGGTTCAGCTTGGTCGCATGATCCAGGCTGAAGTTCTGCACCGAACCAGCTTAACCTGTTCTGTCGGCATTTCTTACAACAAATTTCTTGCCAAAGAGGCCTCCGATTACGCCAAACCTTTTGGAATAACAATTATTCAGCCAAAGGATGCCTTAACTTTTTTGGCGAAATTACCAATTGAAAAGTTCCGGGGAGTCGGCAAAAAAACCGTCCCTAAAATGCATTCATTAAACATCAATAATGGCAGTGATCTGTTGGAGTGGTCACAAATGGATCTCATTAAACAGTTTGGAAAATTTGGCTATGTTCTTTATGAACGGGCTAGGGGAGTTGACAATCGGCCAGTCGAATATCAACGGGTTAGAAAATCAATCGGTAAGGAACGGACTTTTGGTCCCGAAATTACGAACCAGACGCAGGTCGACAGCGAATTAATGAAAATTGCGGAATTGGTTGCGGCTGAAATGGCCAAAAAGAAAAAACATGGCAAAACCCTCGTTTTGAAGGTTCGTTATAAAGACTTTTCAACTTTTACAAAGCGAACGACTTTTGACAATTTTATTCGAAATGATCCAAACGATTATTTTTCTTTGGCAGGTGACTTATTGGCCGAAATGCCGGATATTAAGTCCGGCGTGCGATTGTTAGGTATTACGTTAACCAATTTGGCCGACTTGAATTACGAAAATATTGTGTTGGATTTATTTCATACCAAGGGTTGTTTATAAGTATTGACATTTAGTGTATACTTAAGTGTTCGAGAAAAAGTGTTATCAAATAAAATCGATTAATCATAGCGTCACCCATTTTTTTGAAATTGAAATATGGTTATGACGATTATGTTGAAAATTAAAATTCATTAATAAGAGGTTATTGGTTATGTCCATTCAGAAGCAAATACTAGATCAGATCAAGCAAGCCAAAACGGTTATTATTCATCGGCACAAACGTCCAGATCCTGATGCAATCGGTTCACAGATGGGGCTGGCAGAAATTATCAAGGCGTCCTTTCCAGATAAAAGAGTTTTTTGTGCCGGGAAAAATTTTCCGGGCTTTAAATGGCTGGGAACCGCTGATGAAATTCCGGATGACCAGTATAAAGATGCTTTGGTGATTGTAGTCGACACGGCTAATCAGCCTCGGGTGGATGATGCCCGTTACACAAAAGGTAAGACGCTGGTTAAAATTGACCATCATCCAAACGATGATCAATTTGGCGACTTAATGTGGGTGATTCCTGAAGCCTCAAGTACATCTGAATTAATCTTTGATTTCTATGATATGTTTCGTTCCGAGCTCACGCTTTCAGATGAAGGCGCTCGACTGCTTTATGCCGGTATTGTTGGTGACACAGGCAGGTTTATGTATCCATCGACGTCATCGCATACATTTGAAGTTGCTTCAAAGTTGACCAAATATCATTTTTCCGCCAGTGACGTTAATCAAGCTGAGGATGAAATCGATATGCCGTTGGCCCGATTATCAGCATATGCTTATGAAAACTTAAAAATGTTGCCTAGTGGCGCCGCTTATCTGGTTTTATCCAATGAGATTCTAAAACCGTTTGGGCTTGGGGATGAAAGCACTTCATCAATTGTACCGTTACCTGGTCGTATCAAGGAAGTTATTTCCTGGGCAATCTTTGTTCAGCAAAAAGAGGGCGATTATCGGATTCGCTTACGATCGAAGGGACCTGCCATTAACGAACTTGCCAAAGCTTATGGCGGTGGTGGTCACCCATTGGCCAGCGGCGCGGTAATTGAGAGTGATGACCAGATTAAGGATTTTGTCCGTGATTTGGATAATTTAGTTAAGAAAAACAAATAGGAGAATTTATGACCAAATTTTCAGAATTTAATTTACAGCCATTTATTTTAAATGCGTTAAATGACTTAAACTTTAAAGAACCAACGCCAATTCAGGAAAAACTAATTCCGGTTATTTTGCAGCACCGGGATGTGGTTGGCCAATCGGCAACCGGCAGCGGGAAAACCCACGCTTTTTTATTGCCAATTTTTAATGAACTGGATCCTGATATTGATGAGGTGCAGGCAGTTATTACCACGCCCAGTCGGGAATTGGCTTATCAGATTTTAGAAGCGGCCAAACAAATTGCCAAGTTTAGTCCAAAACCAATTTCAATTGGCAGTTACGTGGGCGGAACTGATAAAAAGCGCCAGGAAGATCGTTTGAAAAAGGACCAGCCACAACTGATTGTCGGGACACCTGGCCGGGTTTGGGATCTGATTCAAAACGGTGGTTTGGATGTTCATACGGCTTCCAAGCTGGTGATTGATGAGGCGGATATGACCTTGGACATGGGCTTTTTGGACGTTGTTGATCATATTGCGGCTAGTTTTGGCAAACATGTTCAAATGATGGTTTTTTCAGCAACAATGCCACAAAAGATCACGGTTTTCTTGAAAAAGTATTTGGATAACCCGGTTATTGAGGAAATCCCGGTTTCTTCAATTATCAGCCCAACAATTGATAACTGGCTGATTTCAACGAAGGGGCAGGATAAAAATCAGCTTATTTATAAACTGTTAACAATTGGTGAACCGTATCTGGTTTTGATTTTTGCCAATACTCGAAAGCGGGTCGAAGAACTAACTGAATATTTGCGCGATCAAGGGTTGAAAGTGGCCATGGTTCATGGCGGTGTAAAACCTCGGGAACGAAAGCAGATTATGAAACGGATAAAAAATCTGGATTTTCAATTTGTGGTGGCAACCGACTTGGCAGCCAGGGGAATTGATATTGAAGGGGTTTCTCATGTCATTAATGACGATATTCCTACTGATGACTTAGAATTCTTCATTCACCGAGTTGGGCGGACCGGTCGAAACGGTATGCCGGGAACGTCGATTACACTTTACTCCCCAGATGAGGAAAAGGAAGTTGCAGAACTGGAAAGTATGGGGATTCATTTCAAACCCAAAGCGTTAAAGGATCATGAAATTATTGACACTTATGATCGTCGGCGTCGGCAAACGCATCGTAAGAAGAAAGATAAACTTGATCCGACGATGATTGGTTTGATTAAGAAAAAGAAGAAAAAAATCAAGCCAGGGTACAAACGTCAAATTAAGATGTCAATTGCCCGCAAGGAAGAAATGGATCGTCGCGTTTCCAAGCGGGAAGAGTCCCGCGCAAAACGAAAGCAGCGCAAGCAGAGTTCCAAGCGATATAAATAAAATTCAATTGACATTAAATTCACAAAAACGTATACTTTGAATGTCTTAAGAATATGCCAGGTTAGATTAATTTTCAGAAACGTTTTGGCTGATGTGAAAAACGATTTAATCGATTTGGTGCTCTCTTAACCGTTATACAATTAAACACAAACTCTAATTTTAGAGATAAAGTGGTTACGATCAAACATCGTTGCAATCAGAGTGGTACCGCGTCAATCGGCGTCTCTGTTAGCAACGGTGTTTTATTTTGTTTAAAGGAGAAATGGGAAATGAAGAATTTGAGCAGTGGTCAAATCAGACAGATGTTTTTGGACTTTTTTCAAGAAAAAGGGCACACCATTGAGCCCAGCGCTTCACTAATTCCAGTTGATGATCCAACTTTACTATGGATTAATTCTGGGGTTGCCACAATGAAAAAGTATTTTGATGGGACAGTTGTGCCAAAAAATCCACGGATGACAAGTTCTCAAAAGAGTATTCGAACAAATGATATTGAAAATGTCGGGAAAACACCTCGCCACCATACGTTATTTGAAATGCTGGGGAATTTCTCCGTTGGTGATTACTTCAAAAAAGAAGCGATTACGTGGGCCTTTGAGCTCTTAACTTCTCCAAAGTGGTTTGGTTGGGATAAAGATAAATTATATATGACTGTTTATCCAAAAGATACAGATGCTAAAAAGTATTGGGAAGCCGTTGGGGTTGCTCCGGATCACATCATTGAAATTGAAGATAACTTTTGGGATATCGGCCAGGGCCCTTCAGGACCGGATTCTGAAATCTTTTATGATCGCGGCGCTGATTTCGATGAATTGGCACCAGACGATCCGGAAAACTATCCCGGTGGTGAAAACGATCGTTGGTTAGAAGTCTGGAATATCGTCTTTTCACAATATAACCACACCCCTCAGGGGACTTATGAACCATTGCCCCGGAAAAATATTGATACGGGAATGGGATTGGAACGAGTGGTTTCCATTTTTCAAAATGCGCGAACTAACTTTGAAACAGATTTGTTTTTACCGATGATTAGACAGACAGAATCATTTAGTGATCATAAAAAATATGGTGTCAGCAAGCAGGATGACGTTGCGTTTCGGATTATCGCCGATCATGCCCGAGCAATTACGGTTGCGATCGGTGATGGCGCCCTTCCTTCAAATGTGGGTCGCGGGTACGTTATTCGTCGCTTAATCAGACGAGCAATCGTCAATGGTCAACGACTTGGGATTAAGTCGGCCTTTCTTTACAAGCTGGCACCGGTTGTTGGTGAAACGCTCAAATCCTATTATCCTGAAGTCCTTGAACAGCGTAATTATATTGAAAAAGTTATTCATTCAGAAGAAGACCGGTTTAATGAGACCTTAAATGATGGGTTGAAGTTGCTTCAAGATGTTATTAATAGCACTAAAGCAGCAGCCAAAAAAGATATTGACGGGGCAACCGCTTTTAAACTTTATGATACTTATGGTTTTCCATATGAATTAACTAAAGAAGAAGCCGCTGATGCCGGATTGGGTGTTGATAAAAAAGGTTTCCAAGCTGAAATGCAAAAGCAAAAGCAACGGGCTCGAAATGCTCGAAGCGGTGCCAAATCAATGAAGATTCAACGTGACTTGTTGGTTAAAGTGAAGGACGATAGTCAATACGTCGGCTATGATACTTTGGATGTCAAGGATGCCAAGTTGCTTGAAATTGTTGAAGATGAAAAGTTGGTTTCCGAATCAAAAGCAGAGACGGTGGAATTGATTTTTGATAAGACGCCGTTCTATGCTGAGATGGGTGGTCAAGTAGCCGACAGAGGCGTTATTTTAGACGACAATGGCGATAAGGTTGCTGATGTGATTGACGTTCAACATGCACCAAACGGTCAAAACCTGCACACGGTCAAAACTGAGGAATCATTGGTCCAAGGGCAGACTTATCACTTGGTAGTTGATCGATTGTTCCACAGTCGGGTAGAAAAGAACCATACTGCTACGCATTTGCTTGATCAGTCCTTGAGAAATGTGCTGGGTGGCCACACCCAACAAGCTGGTTCACTGGTTGAACCCGGTTATTTGCGCTTTGACTTTAATCACTTTGGTCAAGTAACGGATGAAGATTTACAAAAAGTTGAACAAATGGTCAATCAACAAATCTTTAAAGAAACTGATGTCAAAACGGTGGTAACCGATCCGAAGACTGGTAAGAAAATGGGCGCAATTGCGCTTTTCAGCGAAAAATACGGTGATAAGGTCCGAGTTGTCAGCATTGGTGATTTTTCGGTTGAATTTTGTGGTGGGACCCACGTTGCCAACACCCGGGATATCGGTTTGTTCAAGATTGTTTCAGAGTCCGGTGTGGGTGCCGGGGTTCGCCGGATTGAAGCAGTTACGTCAAAAGATGCCTTTAGGCTGCTCAACAATCAATCAAATGAGTTAAAGCAGATTTCGAATCGCTTAAAAGTTACGCAACTAAAAGACGTGCCAACCCGAGTTGAACAGCTGCAGGAAGAAATCAAAGACCTAAAAGCCAAGCAGGATTCACTGGAAGCCAAATTGGCTGGGCAACAGGCTGAAGCTGTCTTTGATAATAAACAAACTGCTGGTCAATTTACGATTATTACGGGTAATATCAAGGATGCCGGCATGCAGCAATTGCGTCAGTTGGCAGATACTTGGAGAAGTAATAATTTGTCCGATGTTTTAGTATTAGGGACGGGTAGCGGTCAAAAAGCCAACTTGGTGGTTGCCGTGGCTGACGAAAAGGTGAAGTTCGGTCTTAAAGCCGGTGACTTGATTAAAGCCATTGCGCCAAACATTAATGGTGGCGGCGGTGGTCGCCCGAATATGGCCCAAGCTGGTGGGAAAAATCCTGCCGGTCTGCAAACCGCATTACAGGCAGCGATTGAGTGGTTGGAAAATAAGTAATTATTACATCAGGATTACATGTCGGTTACATTCGTTCACTTGATTGTAGTTTCAACGATAATCAGTTAAAATTAATACAAATGACCTTACGTCATAGAGGTGAATTGTATGAGTTCGTTAGATAAAACCATGTTTTTTAATTTCAATGAAGATCAGCCCAAAGATGTTCGAGATACATTGTTGACGGTTTATAAAGCATTGGAAGAGAAGGGTTACAATCCATATAATCAAATTGTCGGATATTTAATTTCCGGTGACCCTGCCTATATTCCACGTAACTTGGATGCTCGGAACTTGATTAGAAGACATGAACGTGATGAAATAATCGAAGAATTGGTTCGGTTTTATCTTGATAACCATCCAAATGATTCAAAAAAAGGTGAAGAATGAGATTAATGGGATTAGACGTCGGCTCTAAAACAGTTGGAGTCGCGGTAAGTGATGCATTGGGGTGGACTTCTCAGGGAGTCGAGATTATCCCGATCGATGAAGAAGCCGGTGAATTTGGGCTAGAACGAGTAACCCAATTGGTTAAAAAATACGAAGTCGATGGGTTTGTTGTCGGATTGCCGAAGAATATGAACAATTCTTTGGGCCCCCGGGCAGAAGCTTCCGAACAGTATGGCAATCGGTTGAAAGAGAAATTCAACCTTCCTGTGGATTTTGAAGATGAACGACTGACAACGGTTGAGGTACAGCGAATGCTTACCGAGGAAGCAGACATTTCACGTAAGAAACGTAAAAAGGTCATTGACAAGTTGGCTGCAGGACTGATCCTGCAGAACTACTTGGACCGTAAAGGAAAATTAACTAGGATATGAGGTATGCAAAATATGGCAGAAGATCCAACACAACAACAAATTACGTTAGTTGATGATAACGGTGAGGAAACACTCTACGACGTTTTATTCACTTTCAAATCAGAAGACTTCAATCGCTCATACATCTTAATTTACCCAGCAGGTAAGAAGGATGACGAAGAAGTTGAAATTCAGGCATATGCGCTTCCTGCCGGTGATGATCCAAGTGACCCACAAGGTGGCGAACTTCAGCCGATTCAAACTGATAAAGAGTGGGATATGATCGAATCTGTTTTGAATACCTTCTTAGGCAAAGATGGTGACGATCAAAGCGATGCTGACAGCAATGCCGGTGATAATCAGTAATTAAGGATTTGGAAATATCATTTTTATGCAGGGATTGAGTACAAAGATTTGGGCTCAGTCCTTTTTAGTTGAATATTTTTAGGATGTGATTTAATGTCGGAAAAAGATGAAAAACGACGATTTAAAACAACAATTGGTGGTAAAAAATATATTTTGGTTGGTAAGGGATCAGATGAGCATTTGCAGTCGGTTTCCGATTTGTTAAACGAGCAGTTAACGCAACTTCGTCAGACAATCCCGGAAGCTTCTGATGAACAGCGGGCCATTTTAGTTGCGTTTAACGCAATTTCCAAACAGTTTGAACTGGCAGATCAGTTGACACAACGGTCGAAAAACATCGACCCACGGGAAGTGAAGTGAAACTGACGTGCTGTTAAACATTGCTATACTACTGATTCTGATAGCTGCTTTTTGGCGGGGAATGAAAAAAGGTGCTTTAAATGAGCTGTTGAACTTAGCTGGCGTAATTATTTCAATAACTGCCGGACTGTTATACACTGCACCGATAACGGCTTTTCTTAAAAATTGGCTGTTGGCACGGATTAACGGTGACCAAGGGCAATTGCCACTTGTCAAACTGATTGTGTTTATAGCCTTGTTTACTTTGGGATGGCAGGTCATTAGACTGATCCGCAGGCTGCTTTCGCCGATAGTCAAACTGCCGGTTATTAGCCAGGCAAATTCGCTTGCGGGTGGTGGTATTAACTTGGTGACCCACTATTTGCTTATTTTTGTTTTGCTAAGTTTTTTAATTCTGCTGCCAAATCAAAAGCTGCAGCAGGTTTATGATCAATCAGTCATTTCACAATGGATTGTTCGGCAGACGCCGGTTTTGTCAGAAAAATTGACAAACTTTTGGATTTCAAATTCAAATGAGGAAGGTTTATGAATAAAAAAGTTTTAGAAACACTTGAATATAATAAAATTAAAGAACAACTGAGCGCATTTCTAACAACTGATCGCGGTCAAGCGGTTGTTGACCAGTTGACACCCAGTGCCGATTTCAATGAAGTAAGCCGTCGACTTGCAGAAACTGAAGACGGTGCCAATATTGTGCGTTTAAGAGGTGAAATTCCTGTTCCAAAATTAACGGAAATCGCGCCCTATATGAAACGGTTACGGATCGAAAATGCCTCTTTAAGTGGTACAGAATTAGCACATATTACCAAGCTTTTAAGAGCTGTCAAAACGATTCATGACTTTTTTGAAGATTTTCAGGAGGAATCAGTCACATTGACGGTTGTTTCCCAAACGGTTGATCAGTTGACGCTGATGCCGGAAATTACCAAACGGATGATGCAGTCGATTGATGATGACGGCCGGATTTTGGACGATGCCTCTGCTGAATTGCGGGCAATTCGACGGACAATTGTCCGAACACAAAATGATATCCGTTCACGAATGGGGAAGTACTTGAAAGGCGCTGATGCCAAGTATTTGACTGAATCGATTATTACCATGCGCGATGATCGCTTTGTGATTCCGATTCGAGCAGAATACAAACAGCATTTTGGTGGCATTGTTCATGATCAGAGTGCCTCGGGACAGACGCTGTACGTTGAGCCGAGTAATGTTGTTGAAATGAATAACCAACTAAGGCGTGATCAATTGGCTGAACGGGCAGAAGAACGCCGAATTCTGGCTGAATTAACGGATCTTCTCCGGCCGTCCCGCCATGAACTGTTGGCAAACATGAATTTGGTAGGGCGACTCGATTTTGTAAATGCCAAAGCAAAATTGGCTCATCAACTTGGTGCGGTTTTACCGGAAGTATCTCAAGAAAATATTGTAAATCTGCGGCAGGCCAGGCATCCTTTGATTGCTCGGGAGAAAGTTGTTGCCAACGATATTCAACTTGGTAAGGATTACAACACCATCATCATTACCGGGCCCAATACGGGTGGTAAAACGATCACACTGAAAACAGTTGGCCTACTGCAGCTGATGGGCCAGTCTGGTTTGTTTATTACCGCAAATGAAGAAAGTCAAATTGGTGTATTTGATGACGTCTTTGCCGACATTGGTGATGATCAATCCATCGAAGCTAATTTAAGTACTTTTTCATCCCATATGGACAATATCATTTCGATTTTAAACAAACTGACTTCGCGAAGCTTAGTATTATTGGATGAATTGGGTGCCGGTACGACCCGAAAGAAGGGGCTGCTTTGGCAATGGCAATCATTGACGCAATTCATCAACGAAAATGTGAATTAATTGCGACGACCCATTATCCGGAACTGAAAGCCTATGCTTATAATCGTCCAGGCATCATCAATGCTTCTATGGAGTTTGACGTTGAAACGTTACAGCCTACCTATCGCTTCTTAATGGGGATTCCCGGGCAAAGTAATGCGCTTAACATTGCCAGCAAATTGGGCCTTTCTCCAAAAATTATCGAGCAGGCACGCGCCTTTACGGACTCCGAAAATCAAGATATTAATAACATGATCGCCGAATTAACTGCGCAGACTAAGCGGGCTCATGATGAGGCTGATCAACTCGACCAGGAATTAACGGAGTCAACGAAATTGCACACGGCCCTTCAAGATAAATTTGATCAATATCAAAATCAAAAAGATCGATTATTGGAGCGGGCTCGCGAGCAGGCCAACCAAGTGGTGGCGGAAGCTAAAAAACGTGCCGACCAGATTATTGCTGATCTGCACAAGAAGCAGCGACTGGTTGGTAAAAGCACGATTAAAGAAAATGAGTTGATTGATGCCAAGGGGGCACTAAATCAGCTTGAAGTAGCGCCAAGTCTGAAGAAAAACAAAGTTCTCAGAAAAGAAAAAGCCAAACATGATTTTCATCCCGGTGATGACGTAATGGTTAAATCATATGGTCAGCAGGGAACCCTCATTCGTCAAGAAAAAAACGGCAGTTGGGAAGTGCAGCTTGGGATCTTGAAGATGCAAATTGATGAAAACGATTTGGAAAAAGCTGCTCCGGAAAAGAAAGCCAAGCAAACTTACCAGACACGGGTTTCACGGACCCGTTCCAGCGGCATGTCACCAACGCTTGACCTGAGGGGCCATCGTTACGAGGAAGCGATGTATGAGCTTGACAGATATATTGATTCGGCTTTGCTGGCAGGGTATCCATCTGTTACAATTATTCATGGGAAAGGCACAGGCGCTTTACGAAAAGGCGTCAATGAGTATCTTAAATCAAACCCGCGGGTAAAGAGCTTTGGTTACTCTGCACCAAACGCTGGGGGCGACGGTTCAACTGTGGTTAAATTTAAGTAATCAGCAGCTTGTCTTTGATATTAATTGGCAAGAGCAAAAAGATATCGTGCAATTTGGTTGCTTTTTACTATAAAATTGTTAGTATAATAATATTGAAAGATTGGAGTGTTTGAAATGGTAAAAGAAACAACAGATCAAACTTTTGAAAATGATACTGCCAATGGTGTTACACTGACTGACTTTTGGGCAACTTGGTGTGGTCCCTGCCGGATGCAGTCACCAGTTGTTGAAGAATTGGCCGATGAATTGGACAATGTGACTTTCAACAAAATGGATGTCGATAAGAACCCAGAGACAGCTTCCAAGTTTGGAATTATGAGTATTCCAACCCTCTTAATCAAAAAAGACGGTAAGGTAGTCGACACGGTTGTTGGTTATCATCCTAAGGAACAATTGAAAAAGGTTTTAGCTCAGTATACTGACTAATGCTAATGGTTTTTGGCAATATGTAAAAAGAGCGGTACGATTTTTTCGTACCGCTTTTTTTATATTTGGAACTTATTTATCCGATGTTTCATCAGGAGTCGCCGATATTAGTTTAAAAATATCAGTTGCTTCCTGATCTTCACTGGGTTTATCCTTGCCAAGAAAGGTACTTATTAAAACAATCCCTTTCGATGGGTTGGTCTTTGTAATTTCAGCTTCTGCTGTTTGATCAGATATATATTGGCAGCTTTGCGCGATAAAGCCGCTTTCGAGGTAAAAGTCCGGATCATCAAATAAATCCAGTCGGTTTTTAACGATTTCACCACTTAGCTGCCAGTTAATTTGTCGGCCGACTTTTTTGACCAGCTTTAAATTTCCCAGTTTAAATTGGGTGAAAAAGGTTGCTAAATCATCAAATGTTGCCAATCGATGATTGCGGGCCAGATGTTTACCGGCCCAGTATGAAATTTCATGATTGTCCGAACCAAGAATACTGGGTAAAAGCTCGTCTCGGATCAGTTCCTGGCCCAACAGATCAGTCATTCGCGGGTTGTTTACGATTGCTTTGTATGATTCATTATCCATTTTTTAATCTCCATCAATGTAAATTGTCATAAATTTATTATACAATATATTCAGCAAATCTGTTTTGTTTGTCAAATATCGCAAAGAATAATTAACTTGATAATTGGCAAGAAGGAAGAAGGAATTAACGTGGATAATCGGCCAATTGGCGTAATGGATTCAGGAGTTGGCGGTTTAACGGTCTTAAAAGAGATTGTTAAGGTTCTCCCCAGTGAATCATATATTTTTGTTGGAGACCAAGCTAACCTACCATATGGCCAAAAAAGCCCAGCGACTGTCAGAAGACTAACAAAGCGAATTGCTGATTTTATGATGCGGCAGAATGTTAAAATGTTTGTCATTGCTTGTAATACATCAACTGCTGCTTCATTAGACTATCTGACGGCGCAATTGCCAATACCTGTAATTGGTGTGATTACACCCGGTGCAGAGTCGGCGGTTGCGGCTACTAAAAACAATCAAATAGGTGTTATCGCAACAAATGGAACGGTTAAGTCCGGTGACTATCAGCGGATCATTAAAGGGTTGAATCCGCATACAAATGTTTATTCCCTTGGGTGTCCGGATTTTGTAACGATGGTTGAGCACGGCGAGGCTGGCAGTCAAATTGCTCTGGAAAAGGTGCGTCAGCAGTTGGCTTATTTTAAAGGGAAGCCGGTTGATACCCTGGTTTTGGGTTGCACACATTTTCCAGTGCTGGAAAATGAAATTCGTCAGGCTGTGAATGCAAACGTTCAATTAATTGATCCCGGCATCTCAACAGCTCAAAATGTAGCTGCTTATTTAAGGTCGCATGATCAGCTTAGAGATCCCAACGTTGATTCTCAAATTAAAGAATTTTATACAACGGGAAATCAGAAAGAATTTACACAAATTGCCGATCAATTGCTTGGCAAGCAGATTCATGCCAAGCATCTTAGTTTGGGAAGGGAAGATGTTATCAGTTGAAAAAGCCATCAGTGATTGTTATTGCCTCGAAAAACGCCAATAAAGTAAAAGAATTTGAAGAGGCCTTTAAGAAAAGCGCAATTAAAGTTGAGTCTCTGAACGCTTTTGAAAACGTCCCGGATGTTGATGAAACCGGTCAGACGTTTGCGGAAAATGCCATGTTAAAAGCGGCTGCTATTATGGCCTTTACCAAATTACCGATAATTGCAGATGATTCCGGGTTGGTGGTCCCGGCTTTGAATGGCCGACCGGGTGTTCATTCGGCCCGTTATGCCGGCGATCATGACGACGATGCCAATAATGCCAAACTTCTTAAAGAAATGGAAAATAAATCAGATCGGACTGCCTATTTTGAATCAGTTCTGATATATTTAACACCAGAGGGAGACAAGATTACCGCCAATGGTCGTGTAGCTGGTCAGATCTTGCGAGCTAAGCGGGGAACTAATAATTTTGGCTACGATCCCTTATTTTACGTTCCAGAAAAGCAATTGACGTTAGCTGAAATGTCAACCCATGAGAAAAATGCGATCAGTCATCGTGGACGGGCAATTCGGCAATTAATTTTAAAATTACGTGAGCGGTGGGATAGTTGAAAATACTTGTTGTCAGTGACAGCCATGGTGACCGCCAGATAATTGCCTCGTTGGTGAAACGGTATGAACAACAGGTTGACGGCATCTTTCATTGTGGTGATTCAGAATTAAAACTTGATGATCCGTTAATTTCACATTTGCACATTGTCAAGGGGAATATGGACTTGGCAGATTTTGCGCCGGCTGAGGTTGAGGAAGTTGATAATCATCGAATTTTATTAACTCATGGTCATTTACAGGGAGTAAATGATGGGTTACTAAATTTGAAACTATACGCAAAAAGTAAGGCTGCTGACATTGTCTTATTTGGACATACGCATCAACTTGGTGTCGCCCTGGATCAGGGGATATTATTTGTAAACCCCGGCAGCATTTCGTTTCCTCGGGGCCAATATGCGGCGATTGGCGGTACTTATGCGATTATTAGTTCGGCGGGGCAGCAACTGACCGTTCAGTATTATGATCGACAGTTTAATGCGCTTAATAAGTTGAAGTTCAGCTTCTAATCGGTTGAAAGGCAGGTCATTTTTTAGATGATTGACAAACCAATTGAAGCGGTGATGCGGCAAAGCAACCGGGATATTTTAATTCCGGCTGATTTGGTTGCAACCGTGAATGAAGATAACAATTTACAACACGCGTTTCTTGTCTTGACAAAAGTTAAATATGCTAAAATTCCAGTACTTGATAATGATAATCATTTTAAGGGATTGATTTCTTTATCTATGATTACCGAACAGATGCTATTGGACACCGGGATTACAACCCGGCCCTTGGATAGCATGAAGATTAAAGAAGTTATGCAAAAAGATGTACCGACTATTTATGAGCGTGATAATCTGGAAGTGATTTTGCGGCATTTGGTAAATGAAAATTTCATTCCATACGTTGATCACAACAATAAATTTTTGGGAATTATTACCCGACGTGAGTTGTTTAAGGAGATTAATTATCTAGCTCATAACTTTTCTAAACGATATGTTGCTTTGTCGGCCTATCATGAAAAGAGTGTTCAGCAGACAGCTGTTCAATAAGTTGGATTGATTAAGTATTTTAAAAGCCCAAACCAGGCCGCCTGGTTTGGGCTTTTAAAATGGTAATAATTTCATTCTATATCACGATTGTTTTTGAAAAACAACCGGACTGGAAGGAAGTTGGATTCCCTTTTGATTAAGTTCTGAAAGATAGAGGGCTAAAAATTGGTGTGATATTTCGGCTTGAGCGCCGTTTTTAGTTGTGATGTTGACTTGAAAAACCAGCTACCATCAGGAAGGTTCATTGTGCCGATGATTTTTGGCTCGCCAATAATATCCGGATAGTTTTTAACTTCCCGTTGGTTTACCTGTTCAATAATTTTAATTAGTTTGGTGATTGGTGTTTCCGGTAAGATACTGATCTGAACCATGGCAGTCATATTATTACGTGACATGTTAGCGATCATCGTAACTGATCGGTTTGGGATAAAATTAAGTGTTCCGTCGTCAGAGACAATTTGTGTGGTTCTTAAACCGACGGCGGCAATTGTTCCCCGAATATTGTTAATTTGAACATATTCACCAACTTCAACCTGCTTTTCCAATAAAATGAAAAAGCCACTGACAATATCAGTAACGAAACTTTGGGCACCAAGTCCAATGGCCAAGCTGAAGACACCGGCACTGGCAATCAGTGTGCCTACTGGGACGCCCAGTGTTGAAAGAACCGAATACAGCCAGAAAAACCATAAAATATAACTTAAAATATTGATAGATAACGTGTGAAAAGTTCGAATTCGTTTTTCAGTAACGGTATCTTGATACTTTGCCCGATAGCGTTTGAAAAAGTGATTGATTAAAGCCTTGCCGATTCTTCTCAAGAGAAGCATGAGAACGGAAAAGAGAAAAATAATGCCAACCTTTTCACCAACGGTGATCAGCAGTTTTTGCCAATCAATAAAGTTTACGTATTTTTGCCAGTTAATGGCGCCTAGGATTAATTCATATAGTTGCATTTTTACCTGTCCTTATATTGAATCTATTTCATTCAATACTATCAAAAATCTAATATATAACACAAGTCGCTTTGAAATCTTGTTGGTAAAATAAACAATTTCATTGTCAAAGCCTTGCTATAATGCTATTCTAAAGTAAATCGTTGCACAAGGAGGAAGAACATGACAGCTGGACAAATTGCGGGACTGATTGCGGCAATTGCATTCTTACTTTTAGTCATTTTTATCGGAATGTTTCTTTTAAAGATAAGTCGAACAATTAGTGAGGTTAATTCATCAATTCGTTCGATGACGAGTAATATTGATGTGATTGCCAAACAAACTGACAAGATTATGGCAACTTCAAATACATTGGTAAAAGATGTCGATGAGAAATTAAATATCGTAACCCCCGTATTTCAAGCTGCCGCCGACCTTGGTGAGAGTGTTTCGGATTTGAACGAGGCAACTCATCACCTGACTGACAAGGTAAAAAATACCGGCAAGAAGGGGGCTGCCGCCGGTGTTGCCGGAACTGTTGGCAAAACGGCTTGGAAGATGTTTTCCAAGCATCGACATTCAAAGAAAAAATAATTTCAAAAATTTGAAAGGGATGGTTAATAATGGGTAAAAAATTAGTAGGTGGTTTGTTTGCAGGACTTTTAGGTGCCGGTTTATATGCGGCTTATCAGAAATTAGATGAAAACCGAAAACATCAGCTAAAACGGGACCTAAAAGAGAAGACGGATGAATTGCGTGACCGGGCGGTAGACTATGCTTTCTATGCTAACGACGCGGTTAGCGACTTTAAAGACGCTTTTAAGGATGAATTTGACCATACCAAGAGCACTGTTAAAGATGCTTCTTCCGACTTTGCCGAAAAAGCCAAGAACTTTAAGTCAGCTAAAGAAGCAGATGACGTTGATCATGCAGCTGAAGAGAAAGCTGACCAGGATGATATTATTGTTGATGCCCGGGATGCTTTTGGGGACTCGGACTATGCCAAGGCATCGACCGATGGAAAAAACGCGGCTGAGCACTCGAGTGAAAATGATTCGGTGGCTCCCACTGATTCAAACGGTCAGACAGATTCTGACAATTCGGATAAGCCAACTTCTGATTAACATTCAGGTAATCAAAACAATAAAAACGTGGGACTGTCGGCAAATTTACATACGGCAGGGACCCACGTTTTTTGTTCTGGAAAAATGTTCTGGAAAAATGGTTAAAGTTTAGCCAAAATATTGAAGCTCTTTAGTTGTATGCGTAAATGGCTCGTTGCCGTTCTCAGTAATGTGAATGCAGTCTTCAATTCGAACGCCGGCAACATCTGGAATATAAATACCAGGTTCAATTGAGAAGCACATCCCCGGCTGCAAAACAAGATCGTTTCCCGCCATGATTGATGGAAATTCGTGTTCACTCATCCCCATTCCGTGGCCTAGACGATGGTTAAAGTATTCGCCATAGCCGGCTTTGGTGATAATATCCCGGGCAACCTTATCAAGCTCCGCAGCTGTAATTCCGGGTTTGGCAGCATTTTGAGCGGCCAGCTGGGCCTCTAAACAGACTTTATAAATATCGAGCGATTTTGCATCCGGCTTACCGACAGCAATGGTTCTGGTTGCATCACTGATGTAACCGTCCCAAACCGTTCCCAAATCAAACAGGACCAGGGCGTTGTTTTCAATTTTTTTATCACTGGTAGCCCCGTGTGGTTCGGCAGCGTGAGTGGCAGATTGAATAAGCGCCGGGAAACTAAGTTCCATAATCCCGTTTTTCATTAGGCGTAAGACATTTCGGCTGCGACCCGTGATTCGGGAAGGCCTGCTTTAACAGCTTCAAAACAAGTTTTAAAAGCGAAATCATCCCATTTACCGGCAATCTTTAATTTTTCAATTTCGTCGGGAGTTTTAATCATTCTCATTTGATCAATCATTGGCGTTAGATTTGCCGAAAAATCACCATTTGGGAATTGAGATTTAGCTTGTTCAAGCCACGCCACGGACAAATTGGCTTTTTCAATTGCGAAAGCCGTTTGGTCGGTTTGCCGAGTGCGAATCTGGTCGGCAATCATCTGCCAAGGATCCTCATGATCTAAATAGCCATACACCGGCTGCGACCAGCCCGATTCTTTAATTGCCTCGGTTTCAAGCGCCGGGCCGAAGAGAAAGGGTTCCTTATTCTTGAAAACAACCAACACTAAAACCCGTTCGTTTGGGTCACTGAAAAATCCTGTGAGGTATTGAATGGTTTTGGGATCGCTAATCAATGCGATATCGCGGTTATTATCAGCAAGCCAGCGCTGTACCTTTTCAATTTTGTTCATTTATAATGCAACTCCTTTGTAGAATATCAACAGTATAGCATACATAAATAACGCATTTTGCCTTAATTTACCGTTTTCACTTGAATTTTCACAGATCTTAGTTTATGATTTACTTGAAAACGTTTTCAGTTTGCCGTAACTGCTTTTATTTGGTATATTGAATGATGTTTTGAAAATATATGAAAACTTACTATATTTGAAAGAAAGGGCTATTAAAATGGACAAACAAACAATTACAATTTACGATGTTGCCAGAGAAGCAGACGTTTCAATGGCAACAGTTTCAAGAGTGGTTAATGGAAATGCAAATGTAAAACCGGCCACGCGAAAAAAAAGTGCTGGACGTTATCGAAAAGTTGGATTATCGGCCCAACGCGGTTGCCCGGGGACTTGCCAGTAAAAAAACAACGACCGTTGGCGTTATCGTGCCTGATGTTACAAACATGTACTTTTCATCTTTGGCTCGGGGAATTGACGATGTCGCAACGATGTATAAATACAATATCATCTTAACCAATTCGGATGCTGACAGTGAGAAAGAAATTAAGGTTTTGAATACCTTACTGTCTAAACAGGTTGACGGAATTGTCTTTATGGGAAATGAAATTACCGATAAATTACGTGAAGAATTTAAACGAACCAAAACGCCGATTGTGCTTGCCGGCTCGGTTGATGAACAGAATCTAAAGCCAAGTGTCAATATTGATTATGTTGCGGCAGTACAGGAAGAGGTCAAAAACTTGATTGATCGCGGCAACAAGCGGGTTGCTTTTGTCTGCGGTCCATTGGAACAGGCTATCAACAGTAAGTTTCGACTTGAGGGATATAAAAAAGCGCTTAAGAGTGCGGGAATTCCTTATGATGACAAGCTGGTCTTTGAAACGGATGATACATACAAGACCGGTACGCTGCTGCAGCCTGCTTTGATGTCGGTAAACGCTACTGCTGCCATGGTCACCGATGATGAATTGGCTGCCGGGATTATGAACGGGATGTCCGATGCCGGGGTTAAAGTACCTGATCAATTTGAAGTTATTACCAGTAATGATACCAAGCTGACCGAAATGGTTCGACCAAAGATGTCTTCGATCACACAGCCGCTTTATGATATTGGTGCGGTAGCCATGAGATTACTGACAAAATTAATGAATAATGAAGAAGTCGACGAAAAGAACGTTTTATTACCATATGGATTGATGAAACGGGAATCAACCAAATAAGAAGGACGCTTGAAACCGGTCTTCTTATCTGGTAAGATATTGTCGTATGTTTGAAACTAGCTAATAAACTTTAGAAAAGAGGAGTCATTATGTCAGGACATTCAAAATGGCATAACATTCAGGGACGTAAAAACGCCCAGGATGCTAAACGTGGAAAGATTTTCCAAAAAATATCACGTGACTTGTATCAAGCCGCTAAAGCAGGTGATCCTGATCCAGAAAACAATCCTCAATTACGGTTGGTAATGGAAAAAGCTCGAGCTGCCAACATGCCGAAAGATAACGTTCAACGCGCAATTGACAAGGCTTCGGGAATCGGTGGCGCCAAATTCGAAGAAATCACCTATGAAGGTTATGGACCCGGTGGCACGGCAATTATGGTTTCTGCTTTAACAGACAATAAAAACCGGACTGCTGCCGCAATTCGTTCCGCTTTTACACACCATGGCGGTTCATTAGGGGCCAGTGGATCGGTTTCATATATGTTTGACCGCAAGGGATTTATTGAAATTCTTCGCGAAGGCTTGGACAAGAGCGAAGACGACGTATTGATGGATGCGCTGGATGCCGGTGCTGACGATATGAAGACAACTGACGAGACTTTTCAGATTTATACCGATCCTTCGGCAATGACGTCTGTTCGTGATGAATTGCAAAAGAAGGGGTATGATTTGGATACCGCCGAAGTCAGGTTGTTTCCAGAAACGACAACCGAAGTTCCGGAAGAAAAGATTTCCCAATATACCGGCTTGATTGACGAGCTTGAAAACAATGATGATGTTCAAGACGTCTATGAAGCTGCTGTATTGCCGGAAAACAGTTAAAGATCAGAATAATAACTTGTAGCTAAAAAAAGAAAGTCAACCAAAAGTAAAAACTTTTGGTTGACTTTTTTTCGAAAAAAAGCATTCACTTAATCGTATTTATTTACTGTGAGGTGAAAGCTAATGGAAATAGATGCACAAATTGCTAAATTATATGGTGAGGCGATTAAACGTCGTGCCAGCGATATTTACTTCTTACCATTTGGTAATCAGTATCAAATTAAAATTCGAGATGCTCAAACATTGACAACCTGGGCAACTGTTTCAGAAACGAGAGCCCGGCGAATGATTAATTACTGCAAGTATATGGCTGACATGGCGATAAGCGAGAATCGACGGCCGCAAGTTGGCGCGATGGCGTGGCAATTGGCAGATAGACATTATTCGTTAAGATTATCTTCAGTTGGTGACTTTTCAGGAACCGAATCAATGGTTATTCGGATTATTTATGATCTGCAAGAGATTAAAACCGCATTTCTTACACAGGAAGATTTATGGAAGGTTCATCAAGTATCCAAACGGCGGGGATTAATTATTTTTTCCGGGCCAACCGATTCCGGTAAGACAACCAGTATCTATAATTTGGTAAATCAAATTAAGGCTGACAAAGTTGTGATGACCATTGAAGATCCAGTTGAAATTAAGCAGCCTGATTATTTACAGCTCCAGGTAAACCATGAGGCCGGAATGGATTATTCGGATTTGATTAAAGTTGGTTTGCGTCACCGACCGGATATCTTTATTATCGGCGAAATTAGGGATGTCTTGACAGCCAAAGCAGCTGTTAGGGCGGCTTTGAGTGGCCATTTGGTTTATTCGACAATTCATGCGCAAAGCCCCAAAGGTGTTATTAACAGGCTGTTGCAATTAGGCGTTGCAGAATCATTTATCCTGCAGGCCGTAACGGCGATTTGCTATCAGCGTTTAATTCCGGTAAAGAGCGGTGAACGAAAGGCATTATTAAAATGCCATTTATTGGCCGAACTGATGGCTAAAACTTCTTATGATTGGAGCGAATGGCAGAATGAACTCGA
The DNA here is from genome assembly GCF_000583655.1 of Lentilactobacillus farraginis DSM 18382 = JCM 14108. GTDB lineage: Bacteria > Bacillota > Bacilli > Lactobacillales > Lactobacillaceae > Lentilactobacillus > Lentilactobacillus farraginis. Next base: position 45,236 of record NZ_BAKI01000001.1, on the reverse strand, counting down.
AGAAGCAGTTATCAAGCAACAAATTTCCCGAAAAACTGCGATTGACTTTCAATTCGGATAATCGGTGGAATACGGCAACCCAGGCAGAATTTTTTAGCACGTTGGCAAATTTACTGAAAATCGGTTTTTCATTGACAGCTGCATTGAAATTTATTTGTCAGACCGATCAATCTTTGAAAAAAGGAACGGAAAAAATCATCCACGGGTTGCAAACCGGTTTGGACTTTTCGCAATGTCTTCAGCCACTGATTGCGCCGCAGGCATACTATCAAATTCTAATCGCCGAAAAACACGGCCAGCTTCAAAACGTTTTACAGGAGTTGGCGATGTTTAACCGCCTTAAGATCAAACAAATCCGCAAAATAAAAACGATGATGGTTTACCCGTTATTTCTTTGCTTGATTCTTTTGATTCTCATTGTTTTGATTCATGTGGTTGTCTTTCCACAAATTGAAACGCTGCTTCCCAGTGTTTCGGCAAACCGTTCCAACTTTTTTAATTTGTCGTTACTTAAATGGGGAGCAATGGGAGTATCCGGTCTGCTCATTGTGGCAGTTACCTATTTGCTTAAACAGCCACCTTTGGTCAGAGCATCAATTGCGGTTAAGATACCGATATTTGGTAGATTGTTTAAGAATTATCTAGCCTACTACTTGGCGAGTAATTTAGCTACGCTTTTAAAAAACGGTCTTAGTGTTAAAGAAATTTATGAAACCTTGTCGAGCCAAAAACAGGCGTCAATTATTTACGCATTGGGAAAACAGTTAAACAGCGCTTTGACTAAGGGAAATTCCCTTAAGAAAGTTATTGATACCCATCCGTTTATTCCTCGGGAGATTATCAAATTTCTAAATTCCGGCGACACGATTGAGGAGATGGCCAATTCGATGACGGCATATTCAAGATTGATGTTTGATGAGATGATTATGACAACAAATAAGCTGATTGCCGTTATTCAACCAACGATGTTTTTAATTATTGGGATTACCATTATTACGACTTATTTTCAACTGTTGTTGCCAATTTATAACTCAGTGAAAGGACTTTATTAAATATGGTTAAAAAAAGTAACAAGAACGTTCGGTCCGGTTTTACTTTAATTGAAATGACGATTGTGTTGTTTATTATTTCGTTATTAATCATGATTGTTATCCCTAATTTAGCAAATCAAAGAAACCACGCGCAAACCATTCACACTTCAGCTATGAAGTCAATGGTCAAGGCCCAAGTTGATGCGTATCAAAGTCAACATCCGAATAATGACCATATCTCATACGAAGCGTTGGCAAAAGATGGTTATTTGACAGCCAAACAGGTTGCTCAGGCCAAAAAAGCGGGCATTAAAATTTCAAAAAGCGATGGCAAATAGAAAGGGGTTTACCGTTCTGGAGCTGATTATTTATTTGGGGATTTTAGCGAGCGCCCTTCTAATTAATTTAATGCTGATTTCAATAATTAATCAGAAGCATCCGGATGAAGCGCTCTTTTGGCGTTCGTTTCAAACATGTTGGTCCCGGACACAACAGCAGGCGATTGCCAAGCACTGCAAGTACGAAGTGTTGATAGAAGCGGGGCAGGGTCAGATAGCGTTTATTCCTTATCAAGCATCTTTAAAAAAACAGATTTTGCAATGCCCGCGTCAGATACGGCCGCATAATACCAGACGGTTATTTATAAATCCGGATGGCTATTCCTCTCCGACGACGGTTTATTGGCAGGCTGACGGTGGCAAGCGAATCTACTTACAAAAAATTCAATTGGGATGGAGTGGCTTTAAAGTTGAGCAAAAATAATCACGACGGTTTTGCACTGGTTGATTCAATCATCGGTTTAACAATCATTTCGCTGTTCAGTATTTTTTATATTGGCATAACTCGACAAATGAATCGGCAAATTGATAATCATCAGCAAACGATGATGACAGAAAGGAATCGTTATGAAGATCAGCTTCATCAAAAATAACCGCCGACCTGGTTATCTATTAGTGGAAAGTATGATCAATCTATTTGTTTGCGTCTTGGCAATTTGGACGATTATCACGATGACAAACTTTATGGTTCGCACATTTAGTTCACAAACGACTGATTTTTATGCTGCCATTAATTTACTTGAATCCGATCACTTTGATTTTAAAGTTTTGCGGCTTCGAAATGATGATGTGCTATTGTACAGTTTAGCTACTAAGAAACGTTACCACATGCAGAAATATCAGGATATGCTACGGTTTACAGGGGATAATCTTGGTCATGTACCAACTCTGACCAATGTCCGGGAAGTACACTGGCAGAGAAGTGGAAGGGGGCTAATAACCAGTGTGGTCTTTAAAAACGGTGAAAAACATCAGGCGTATTCCAGGCTGGCGGTTAAATAACCACCGAAATGGTTCATTGACGGTGGTTGCAATTATTTTTATCAGTGTTATTTTTACCTGCTTGGTTTTTCAGTGTGTTTCCTACAAACAAAAAATTGAGACTATCGATACAATGACTCAAATTTACCAGAAAAAATATCGGCAGGTCGTTAAAATTAATAGGAAGTCGTTAAAAAATAGCTCAAATCAAGTCGTGAATCAAATCACAAAAGCACATCGTTAGTTAATATTATGATAAAGCCACTTGAATTAATGAAGCCTTTTCTGGTAGTATTTAGTAGTATTATAGTAATTTGTGAAAAGGAGTTGAGTGTTCTGGCAGAAGGACAAATCGAACGCTTCTTTAATATCCTTAACGAAGTCACCGAGATTGTTCAGAAACAAAAGGATCAGTCATACTTGGATTCGCTAATCGAGGTGTTGGATACAGTTCAAAGTGGCGATGTTGATGCTTTAGGATTGACTAGTGCTGATGCAAAAAAGGTTGACCATAAATATGCCGAGTTCAAACGGGATGATTATGATGCCGAAACATTGCGCAAATCAATTCAAATGGCTGTATTGAAAGCGACCCGAGTTGATAAGATTCAGGCAAATTATCAGATAACTCCGGACACAATAGCTGATATCATCGGTTACATCATTTCTGGAATTTTCAGTGGGCAAAAACAATTATCTCTGCTGGATCCGGCAATGGGAACGGGTAATTTATTAACTGCGGTTTATAATCAACTTGATAATAATCTTCATATCAAGCCCGCGGTTTCCGGAATTGAAAATGACGATGCGATGTTTGAGCTGGCTGCCAGTTCTTTTGACATTCAGCATATTCATGCGGAATTATTCCATGAAGACACCATTCAAAATGTTTTGGCACCAGTAGTGGACGTTGTCATCAGCGATTTACCGATTGGGTATTATCCAATTGATGAAAACACCAAGGGATTCCGTACGCGTTCCAGTAACGGCCACTCTTATGTTCACCATTTACTGATAGAATTTGCCATGGATCATGTTAGAAATGGCGGGTTTGGCTTTTTTCTCGTGCCTAGTCAATTGTTTAAAACGAATGAAGCCAAGCAACTGCTTAAGTGGATGCAGGGTAATGTATATTTACAAGGCCTTTTAAATTTGCCAAGTGAACTTTTTCAAAATAAAGCTTCTCAAAAAGCAATTATGATTTTGCAGAAGTCGGGTGGCAATGCCAAACAGGCTAGTCCGATTATGTTGGGAGAATTCCCTTCATTTAAGGATCGGTCGGCATTCCAAAAATTCTTAACTGAAATTGACGATTGGCAAAAGAAGGATCTTTTACAATAATAGATAGAGGAGTAATATTACGATGGGAAAATCGATTGCAATTAACGCTGGTAGTTCCACATTAAAGTACAAATTGTTCCAAATGCCTGAGGAAACTGTTTTATCAAGTGGGGCAATTGATCGGATTGGGTTGGGTTCATCATCTGTTTCAATTAAATATGATGACGGTAAGAAATACAAAGATACCCTTGACATTGACAATCATGAACAGGCCATTCAACTGGTGCTTGATAAGCTTTTAAGTTTAAACATTATCAAAGATTATAATGAAATTACCGGTGTTGGTCACCGAATTGTGGCTGGTGGTGAGGACTTTAAGGATTCAGTTGTTATTGATGATGATGTTATCAAGAAAATTGAAAGCTTAACAGAATTTGCGCCGCTTCATGAACCAGCAGCTATTCTTGGAATCAAAGCATTTAAGAAGATTTTACCCAACACGATTAGTATTGCGGTTTTTGATACTTCTTTCCATACGACATTACCTGAAATCAACTATATGTATAGCTTGCCTTATGAATATTACCAAAATTATAAAGTACGTAAATATGGCGCTCACGGAACCAGTTACCGTTATGTTTCCCAGCGAGCTGCTAAAATGCTCGGCAAACCATTGGCAGATCTGAAATTAGTTGTGCTTCATTTGGGGGCCGGTGCTTCAATTGACGCTATTAAAGACGGCAAATCTTTCGATACATCCATGGGCTTCTCACCAGTTGCCGGGATTACAATGGCAACTCGTTCAGGCGATGTTGACCCTTCGGCGCTTCAGTATGTGATGGAAAAAGCGCACATCAAAAACATGGACGATATGGTTGATATTTTGAATCATAAGTCCGGTTTGGTTGGCGTTTCGGGTGTTTCGGCCGATATGCGTGAAATCGAAGGCGTCATGCACGAAAATCATCGAGCAATGCTGGCTCGTGAAATCTTTAAGAACCGGATTATTCGATACATTGGGAGCTATGTTGCTGAAATGGGTGGCATCGATGCGCTGGTCTTTACAGCCGGGATTGGCGAAAATGATATTATGATTCGTCAAGAAGTAACTGATAAGTTGGGTTATTTTGGCATTAAGGTCGATCCTAAGAAGAATGACATTCGTGGCGAAGAAAGAGACTTGTCAGCAGAAGACGCAACTGTTAAAACGCTTTTAATTCCAACTGACGAAGAGTTAATGATTGTTCGTGATATTGAAAGATTACGTAAAGAATAATAAATTCAAAATTATGATCAAAACAAAGAATGGTATTTTTTAATTAATCTAATCATTTTTGTAGAGGCTGATTGCAAAACGGTTTGTGTTTTGTTTCGGCCTCTTTGTTTAAAAAGTTTATTTAACTATTTTCTAATTTAAGAAAAAGGAGGGCTTTTTTTGGAAAGCCAAAATGACGATCACCAACTCTCACGTGGCTTAAAAAATCGTCACGTTCAACTGATTGCTTTGGGTGGTACAATCGGAACCGGACTCTTTTTGGGCGCCGGGCAATCAATTCACCTTGCGGGACCGTCAATTATTCTTGCTTACTTATTGGCAGGCTTTGCTTGCTTTTTATTAATGCGTGCATTGGGGGAATTACTTCTATCCGACCTTGGCGGCAATTCATTTGTATTTTTTATAAAAAAATACTTGGGTGAAAAAGCCGGCTTTGTAATTGGGTGGACTTACTGGACCTGTTGGATATCAATTGCGATGGCGGATTTAACCGCAACGGGGCTATATGTTCAATTCTGGTTTCCAAAAATTCCAGTTTGGCTTACCAGCTTAGTTGTTTTGGTGATTTTATTTTTAGTCAATATTATTGCCGTTTCTGCGTTCGGAGAAACTGAATTCTGGCTTTCAATCATTAAAATTACAGCAATTGTAGCGTTAATCGTTATTGGGATTATTTTGGTATTGGTGCATTATAAAACACCATTCGGACATGCTGAGCTTGGTAATATTTTAAGCGGCGGCTTTTTTGCGAATGGTATTTCGGGCTTTGTTTTGTCTTTTCAGATGGTTCTTTTCGGCTTTGCCGGAATTGAAATGATCGGGATGACGGCCTCTGAAACTCAGGATCCGGAAGTGACAATCCCTAAAAGTATTAACGAGGTGCCAACCCGGGTATTACTATTTTACGTTGGTTCCCTTTTGGCTTTAATGAGTATCTTTCCATGGCAGCATGTATCACCATCATCCAGCCCGTTTGTGCAGGTCTTTTCCGGTATCGGCATTCGTTCGGCAGCAACCATTATCAACTTTGTTGTTCTGTCAGCTTCGATTTCTGCCTGCAACAGTTCGATTTTTACCACCGGAAGAATGATGTTTTCAATGACTTACAATGGTAAGTCAAAGTTTCACCAAACTGTTGGCCGATTGTCCCGTCGCCAAATTCCATTTAATGCGATTCTCTTTTCAACCTGTGTGATCGCACTAATTGTTGTTTTGAGCATTTTAATGCCCGGCGATGTGTTTAGCTTTATTTCAAGTGTGACAACGACCTGTTTTCTATTTGTTTGGGGAATGATCGTTTTAGCACATTTGCGATATCGAAAAAACTTAAAGAAAGGATCGACGACACACAAATCGACTTTTAAGATGCCATTTTATCCTTTTTCAGATTACTTTGTTTTGGCGTTTTTAACATTTGTAGGTGTTGTTTTGGTCTTAAAGACGGATACACTAATCGCGCTAATCGGTTCGATTATTTGGCTGTTGATCTTATTTATTGGTAAATCAATTACAAGTAAAGTTGCGTCACCAAAATAAGAATTGGTTTAAAGTAGGGGTTGAAGCAAGCATGATTTGTTTTCAACCCCTGTTATTTTCGCTATAATAGCGGGAAAATATTATCAAGCGGTGGTATCATAGAAAAAGTGACTAGCGCGTTTGAAAGAAGAATGTTAAATGCAATTTTTTACAGCTGATACGCATTTTTTTCATGAGAGGTTACTTGGCGTGAGTGAGTTTGCGCCCCGCCCCTTTTTGACGGTTGAAGATATGAACGATACGATTATAAAAAATTGGAATGACAGAGTCGGCAGAGATGACATTGTTTATCATTTGGGAGACATTGCCATTCTTCATATGAGACCGGAAAAAGAAGCTAATGAACGAATCTTTGATATTCTGAACCAATTAAATGGGCGGCTGATTTTGGTTAAGGGAAATCACGATTCCCGAAATTTATTTAAGTATTTGGCAAAACATAATTATACTATTGATGGGCATCCCAAGTTTGAATTTCACGACGTCGGTGTTTTAATTAAAATGAATCATCGACAGTATTATATGACGCATTATCCAATGATGATGGGAATTGTTAAGCAGATTATTAATCTTCACGGGCATATCCACCATTATGCGGTTCCGATAAAAGAAGATATTAATGTCGGTGTTGATACGCCCGAAGCCGATTATTTAAAGCACAAGCCGCCATTTGGGACGCCTTTTTCACAGCAGGAAATCGAAGAAATGGTGGTTCAAAAACAAATTGATTTTGCAAAGCGACATTGATTAGGTGGTCTTATGACGGAAAAAATAACGATTCTACACACAAATGATTTACATTCACATTTTGAAAATTGGCCGCGAATTCGACGATATATTCAGACAACTCGGAAAACATTGTTAAGTGAAAAAAATGCTGCCGTTTTAACGTTTGATTTAGGGGACGCTGTTGATCGGGTTCACCCTTTAACGGAGGTAACCAACGGCCAGGCGAATGTTGAATTGCTCAATCAGATTCATTACGATGCGGTGACAATTGGTAATAATGAAGGCTTGACCAATACGCACGAACAGCTCAACGAACTTTACCATGAAGCCAATTTTGACGTTGTTTTAGGAAATTTATTGGATATGAAAACAAAATTAATGCCGAAGTGGGCGCAACCTGCCAAAATTATCACTACGCCCAACAAAACCCGGGTATTGATCTTGGGGCTAACGGCACCTTATTTACTGACTTATCCTATTTTAGGATGGCGACCAATTGAACCGGAAAAGATTTTACCGAAATTGTTGAAAAAATATGCCGGCCAATATGACATTGTGGTTCTATTGTCACATTTGGGGTTGCCGGAAGACCAATTACTTGCTCGTAAATTCCCACAGTTAAATGTGATTATTGGATCGCATACCCATCATTTATTGGTGCACGGCCAACGGGTTAATAATTCTTTGCTGGCAGCGGCTGAAAAGTGGGGTCATTACGTTGGACGGATAACGCTTGAAGTTGATGACGCCCATCACTTGACGGCAAGTCAGGCACAAGTTGTTAAGACAGCAACTTTGCCCGAACTTTCGGCAGACAGAGAAGAAATTGATAATTATGAAGAGACTGGTGAAAAATTACTAGCCCGCAATAAATTAGCCAGAATTAAAACGCCGATGACCACTAACCTGACTGGCAATTCGCGGTTGGTTAATGAGGCTTTGCACGCCATTATGGAAAAGGCTGGGACCCAGGCAGGCATCTTAAGCTCCGGCCTGTTTCTCCGGGATCTGCCACAAGGAATTGTTGATCGAAATGAACTGCATCAAATGTTGCCACATGCAATGCATGTCATGCGGGTGACTCTGGGTGGTTACGATTTGTGGCGGTTAATCAAGGAGATGGAAAAGAATCGTAATTTCTTGATTAAGTTTCCCCAAAAGGGGATGGGGTTTCGGGGGAAGGTCTTTGGCGAGCTTCATTACAGCGGCCTTAGATATGACTCTGAGTCTGGCCGGTTATTTTATCGGGAAGAATTGGTTTCGCCAATTGAAAAATATCAGATTGCCATGCCCGATCATTATTTATTTATTCCGTTTTTTCCGACGTTGGAGATTGTTGGGCAAAATGAAATTCTGTACGATGAAAATTTAAGAGATGTTTTTGGGGATTATTTAGCAAAACATTATCCCATTAATGGATGAAAGGAGAATGTGTAGTGGATCGCAAACAACTTGATGCTCTAATTACCGAACAGGATGAAAAGCGGCATCCACTTGCCCAGATTCAGCACGAATCGGAGACTGAACTTTTAATCAATAATCACCAGTATAAAGTGGTCTTAAATTCACAAAACGGGTTTCAGTTTGATGAATTTGTTCGTCGATATAACCCGGCTTTAAGCAATATGATTATATTGTTGGTGATTGGGGATATGGGCAATTACGACTAAAGGGTTTTTATAACAATGATCGGGATGTTGCCAACGGCCCCTTTATTGCATCTTTAAACGATTATTTGCTGGAAGATATTAATTTTGGGGCAGCTTATTTTGTTATTCAGAACCCCGATGCCAGACCGATTATTCATAAGTCAAGAAATAATCGGAATTCACATTCCCGTAATCATCGGCGGTCAAATAAAAATTATTCGCGGAATAATAATCGGCGAAGCAATCATCATGCATTTGTCGAACAAAAAGTTGCGCCGGTCAAACCACCGCTTAAAAAACGAAATAATTTGGTAGTTAAAACGGAAGAAAAGTCGCATAAACACCATTTTATTATTCGTGAAAGTAAAAAATGATTATCGAAGGGAAAGAAAAATGAAACAGTATAAGGGCTATTTTATTGATCTTGACGGGACAGTTTATGCTGGTAAGAAAAAAATTCCAGCCGCTAAAAGGTTTATTGAGCGACTTCAGGAAAAAAAGATCCCCTTTCTTTTTGTGACCAATAACTCTACGCAGTTGCCGCGAGATGTGGTTAAAAATCTGAGTGAGAATCATGATATTCACGTTAAACCTGAAAATGTCTATACATCCGGGATGGCAACGGTTGATTTCATGAAAGCGGATAAAAAGACTGAGCAGCCTTCCGTTTATATTGTTGGCGAGATTGGTTTAAAACAGGTAATTTTAGCCAATGGATTTCGACTGGAGGCGGACCATCCGGATTATGTAGTAGTTGGCTTGGATTCGGATTTAACCTATGAGAAGCTCTCAGAAGCAGTTTTAGCTGTTCGGAGCGGTTCTCGGTTTATTGGCACGAATCCGGATACAAATATTCCAAAGGAACGGGGGATGATGCCGGGCGCAGGATCAGTTGTTAAGTTTGTTGAGTATGCGACTCAACAGGAGCCGATTATGATTGGGAAACCAAAAGCGCGGATCATCGAAAGTGCTTTACAAAAAATCGGTTTGAAAAAGGATGACGTTGTCATGGTTGGCGATAATTATAATACCGATATCAAAGCAGGCATTAATGCGGGCGTTGATACACTACTGGTTTATACCGGCTTGTCGACCAAATCGCAGGTAGCGGCTGAAAAAGTTTTACCAACTTATCAGATTGACACATTGGATGAATGGCGGCTGTAGCGTGAAATTAACGATTAAACAAATTTTATATGCGGTCGTTATTTTACTGGGATCCTTATCATTGGCGATCTTTTTAACGATTAATTCAGTTTGGCTTTTTAATATAAATATTCATTTGCTGCATTTGCCGGCAGTGACCGGTATTTCGGCAGGAAAGTTGCACGGTGAGTATCTTCGAATCGTTAATTATATTCAAAATCCATTTATTCACGAATTGAAATTGAAATATTTTATCAGTTCACCAAATGGTTTACAGCACTTTAAGGACGTCCGTCATCTGGTTATTTTTAATAATATAATGGCGTTAATTTTTGCGCCGATAGCTGGGGTACTTATTCACAAATTAAATAAACAATCACTAACATGGCTGTTGATGACACCGGTTAAAGTCGTCGCCATCTTAGCGTTAGTGATTGTTTCAATTATGTTCGTTAATTTTGAACAGCTCTTCGTATACTTTCACGAACTGTTGTTTAGGAACAATGATTGGATCTTTGATCCTAATTTGGACCCGGTTATCAATATGCTGCCGGATACATTTTTCTTTGAATGCTTTGGTCTGTTTTTTACCATTTTTCTGCTGCTGCAGTTCGGAGTTTATTTATTGGGAAGAAAATCCCTCATCAGGCAGGATCCTTCATTAAAATCATCAAAATCAGGTAAGCAATAATTCCCGGGAAAAAGGGGGTGAATGCTAATAGGACAAATACGACTCTGGCAAGAAATGGATTCCAGTCGTATTTCTCGCTCAATCCCCCAATAACACCGGCAATAACACGATTATTTTTTGAACGATGAATATTAATTTTCATCTTCGATTCCTCCTTATAAGGGTTTTAATAAACCCTTAAATTAACCATACCGAAATAGAAAACAGATTTCAATTATGATACACTATTATGTTAGATAATTGATTAACTAGGAGAATTTTATGCGATTAACTTTAAATATCAATGCAAATTTGGGAAATCAAGAGGTTGTCCTTTCAGACAACTCTTATGGCCAATTATCCGGTATCCGGGTCTTTGGGACACCAGCTGGTGGTGCTCAGGTTATTCAATGGACCTTTACGTCAACTGGTCATAAGCACGAAGGTTTTGTGTTTGCCGGGAATTTAACTGAAGGATTGGTTATTAATTCAATTAACGGCAAGGATCAATACAAGATCCATTTTGTTACTGAATAACGTTAGTGGTGGAAAAGCCACTGTACATAATGAGACGAAGATCATAACTTGAACGAATAAATTATGATTTTAGTCTCATTCTTTTATAAAAGGAGATTTAACGATGGCTATAGGGATTGATAAAATCGGTTTTTTTACGTCACCATATTATCTTGACATTGTTGATTTGGCACATGCGCGAAATGAGGAGCCAAATAAATTTTTAATTGGTATCGGTCAAAAAAACAGTCGGTTATCCCACCGACACAAGACGTTGTCACCTTGGCAGCCAATGCAGCTGAAAAAATTTTAAGCACTGCTGACAAGCAACAAATTGATATGATTATTTTTGGTACGGAAACAGGTATTGACAATTCAAAGTCCGCTGCGATTTACATTCAATCACTGCTGGGAATTTCCAATCAGGCGCGTTCATTTGAAATTAAGCAGGCATGTTATGGCGGTACCGCTGGTCTGCAAATGGGTGTAGAGCATATTCGATTACACCCTGACAGTAAAGTCTTGGTTCTTGCGGCCGATATTGCCAGATATGGTATTAATACGCCAGGTGAAGTTACCCAAGGAGGCGGTGCGGTGGCAATGTTATTGGCAGCAGACCCCCAAATTTTGGAAATTGAGGATAAGCGAACCTTTTATTCTGATAACATTATGGATTTTTGGCGACCACTTTATCGAAAAGATGCCGTTGTTGATGGTCATTATTCAAATGAGATCTATATTGACTTTTTTAAGCGGACTTGGGAACTATATCAGCAAAAGTATAATCGACAACTTGACGATTTTAGTTCACTAATTTTTCATTTGCCATATACAAAGATGGGATTGAAAGCTTTGCGATCGATTATTGATGAAAGTAATCATCCCCAAACATTGTTGGCTCAATTTGAAGCTTCTCGAGTCTACAATGCTTTGGTGGGCAATCTTTATACCGGTTCTCTATATCTCAGTTTGATTTCCTTGTTGGCAAATTCAAATCAACTTGCAGGTGGCAGTTTGATCGGCCTTTTCAGTTACGGATCAGGTGCTCAGGGTGAATTCTATAGTGCCAGAATCAGCAATCGATTTGATAATAAGAATTTAAAGCGTGAAATGACTGATTTACTAGCTAATCGGCAGCAACTAACAATTGACCAGTATCAAGATATGTACCGGTCCGCTCTGTCACTGAGTAATGAAAATCAAAAATTTGATCTGTCGAATGATTCGAGTGATTTTGTTCTGGCGGGGCGTCAAGATGATCAAAGATTGTATCAAAGTCAAAAATAGCTTTTAGTAAGCGAAGGCCCTTTTAGCCCAAAATAAAAGCCTGGGAATCATAATCCAATCCCAAGCTTTTATTATTAGCGATAAATAAGTTTAATCGATTTCGCCACGATATAAGCTAACAACTTTACCAAGAATGCTGACTTTTGTTAGAATAATAGGCGCCATTGCATCGTTTTCCGGTTGGAGCCGGAAGTGATCGCTTTCTTTGAAGAATCGTTTGCAGGTTGCTTCGTTTTCATCAGTCATAGCAATCACAATGTCACCATTATCGGCATACGCCTGTTTTCGGACAATCACATAGTCACCATTAAGAATACCGGCGTTAATCATACTTTCACCGCGAATTTGTAACATGAACAAACTTTGATCATCATGTGCCAGTTGTGGCGGCAGTGGGAAATAATCAGTTGCGTCTTCAACAGCTAAAATTGGCTCGCCGGCGGTGACTGTGCCTAAGATTGGAATCTGCTTTTGTTTAGGCGCAATTCCCAATAGATCCATTCCGGCAGGTGTTACTTCAAGCGCTCGGGGCTTTGAAGGGTCTTTGACGATATACCTTTCTTTTGCAGTCTGGCGATATGGCCGTGGACTGTTGAAGTTGATGAGAGATTAACCGCCTCGCCGATTTCTCTGACTGTGGGCGGGTATCCTTTTTCATTGACTCTTTCCCAAATATAGTGCAAAATCTTATACTGTTTGTTTTTAGCATCTTTTGCCATTGTCCGACACCTCATTAGTTACTTTAATTGTTGATTTAATCGTAACATAACTTGTTTAAAAATTCAAACACGTGTTCGTGATTTTTTAAATTTTTCTGTTATAATGATTTTATTGGAGGAATGTTTATGAATGAAAAAGAAAAAAAGGCACTGGAATCTAAAATCGGCGATCAGGTGCTCAAAAAAATTGTGCCGCGAATCAATGAATTAGCTCACAAAGCTAAAACAGAAGGTTTGACGGAAGTCGAAAAAGTGGAACGGGCTGAACTTCGTAAAAAATATGTTGCTCGGTTTCGAGAAAACTTTAAAAATCAAATTGAACTGATGAAAGTTTATGACAAAAAGGGTAAAGAAGTGACCCCAAAAAAGGTCAGGAAGATTCAACGTAAAAAGGGATTACGGGATGATTAGCCAACTGTAAGCGGCTTTTTTTGCAGCCTTTTTATGATTAACCTTTTATTTTGCTTAAGAATTGTGTAAAATTAACCAGTGAGACTATAGAAGGAGGCCTTGTTTTGGCAACTTGGATTTGGATTCTGATTGTTATTGTGGCCCTGGTCATTGGCTTAATTGGCGGCTTTTACGGTGCACGCAAATACATGGAAAAGTATCTTAAGGAAAACCCACCGTTTAACGAAGATCAATTGCGTCAGTTAATGTTACAGATGGGACAAAAACCTTCTCAAAAGAAGTTGAATCAGATGATGCACACCATGCAGAACAACATGGGAAAGAAATAGTATTCATTTGAATTCAAAATGAAAGGAGACCAGCTCAAAATGAAAGCATTTTGATTGGTCTCCTTATTCATTTTATTTTTACAACCAATTATTTCGTCGTTAATTGGCTTTTTTCTTGGAAATATCAACATACTTGAAATCAGGGTTGACGGCGAAGTCCAACGCATCAAAGGCCGTTTGCATTTGCTGTTCAACTTCTTTTTGATATTGTTCATCAAGTTTGCGTTTTCGGTCAATGTAAATGGGTTCACCAAACGCCACGGTTACCCGTTGCCGACTGAATAAGCGTTTAAAACTTAGTGGTCCTTGGTAAACGGTGGGAACCAGCGGTACTTTTGATAGTTGGGAAATTAACGCGGCCCCGCTTTTTAGCTGTTCAGAATGTCGGGTTCCTGAGGGAAAGAGAATTAGTGATAAATCTGATTTTCTCAGGATTTTTACTGGCGTTTTAATTGCTGATGGGCCAGGGTGATTCCGATCTACCGAAAAGGCGTTGGCATGATCTAAAATCCATTTTAAAATCGGATTGGCAAAAAGTTCTTTTTTGGCCATAAAGCTGAATTTCTTTGGACTGGCTGCCAGTGCAAAAAAAATCGGGTCAAACCAGGTTCGATGTGGTCCCACTAAAATGTAATTTCCTTTGGGAAGGCGTTCCTTGTTTAAAAAATGTGTATTTCCGTTGATGATAAAGACTAAGATCCGGACAAGTACACGGATGAACGAATAAAACAATCCCATTTCCTTCTTTCTTGTCTGATAGAATTATATTAACTTAAAACAGAAGCATTTGGCAAACATATTTGTGAGAGGTTTAAAGCATGCAGGTAAAATTGAATAAAGATGAACGAATTGATCAATTATACAGTAACAAAGTGTCGATTATCCAAAGTAGTCAGGTGTTTTCTTTTTCCCTAGATGCCGTTTTATTGGCTGATTTTGCACAGGTCGGAAATAAAAAGATTAAAAAAGTAGTTGATCTTTGCGCGGGTAACGGGGCGGTTGGCCTTTTTTTAAGTAGCAAGACGGCTGCTGATTTAGTCTTGGTGGAAATTCAAAGCAAACTGGCAGATATGGCGCGTCGAAGCGTTCAGCTGAATGATCTTCAAAGTCGGGTTCGGGTTATTAATGATGACTTAAAGAATACGACAGACTATTTGCCAAAGGATTCAATCGATATGATTGTATGCAATCCACCTTATTTTATTAATTATGACACCAGTGAAAAGAATCCCAATCGTTATTTGGCAATCGCCAGGCACGAAATTAAAACCAAACTTGATGATGTGACCAGGGTTGCCAGTGAACTGCTTAAGACAAATGCTAAACTTTTTATGGTCTATCGTCCCGATAGGCTGACGGATTTGCTGCTTAGCTTGCGTCAACATCGGTTAGAGCCAAAAAGGTTGAAATTCGTGCGGTCTAAAACGACATCAGAAGCAAATATGGTTTTGGTTGAAGCGATTAAAGATGGTAAGCCGGATGGCCTTCGGATATTAAGTGATTTGATTACCCACGCCGGTACTGAATACTCAAGCGAAGTGAAGCGAATTCTTTATGGACAAACCCGCTAAAAAATACTTTATGTATGTTTTATTATGCAATGATAATACCCTGTACACAGGGTTTACAACTGATGTTGAAAAGCGATTTCAAGCACATCAAACTGGAAAGGGCGCTAAATACACGCGTTCTCATCGGCCTGTTAAGGTCCTTTTTCAAAAAGCGTTTTCTCAAAAGCACGATGCCTTGAGTGCGGAATATCATTTTAAACAGTTATCCAGGAAGCAAAAATTGTACTATATTCAACATCCCGAAGCATTTAAATAAAGATCGGTGAATTGATACACAAACTTTTTGATTTTCACTAAAAAGGAAAACCAAAAGTGTTATAATACAAGTAACATGTTTAGGAGGTAGTATTCGTGAAAATTATTGCTTATGGCATTCGTGACGATGAAAAACCGTATTTAGACAAATGGAGTGAAGAAAATCCAGATGTTGAAGTTGCATCAACCGGTGAATTGTTGGACGAATCGACAGTTGATCAAGCTAAAGGTGCCGATGGGGTTGTAACATATCAGCAAAAGCCTTATACAGCTGCCGTTTTAGATAAACTAGGCAAGTTTGGGATTAAGTTCCTGTCGTTGAGAAACGTTGGTGTTGACAACATTGATGCTGATGCTGCTAAACGTAACGGCATCCAAGTTACCAATGTACCGGCATATTCACCAGAAGCCATCGCGGAGTTTACGGTAACGCAATTAATGAGATTATTGCGTCGGACAAACACTTTCGATCGTAAAGAAGCAAACGGCGACCTTCGTTGGGCACCGGATATTGCTGAAGAATTAAATCAATTGACAGTAGGTGTTTTTGCTACCGGCCGAATTGGACGGGCTGCAATGCGGATCTATAAAGGTTTCGGTGCTAAAGTCATCGCCTATGATATCTTTCATAATCCTGAACTGGAAAAGGAAGGCGTTTATGTTGACACACCTGATGAGCTTTATGCGCAATCCGATGTGTTATCAATTCATGCACCAGCAACCAAAGAAAATGAGCACATGTTAAATGACGAAGCCTTCAGTAAAATGAAGGATGGCGTTTATATTTTGAATCCGGCTCGTGGTGCATTAATTGATACCGATGCTTTAATTCGAGCACTGGATTCAGGAAAAGTTGCCGGTGCCGCCCTTGATGTTTACGAAGATGAAGTTGGAATTTTCAACACTGATTTTGGCAGTTTTGATAAGATTCCTGACGAACGTTTAAAGGGACTTATGAAACGTGAAAATGTTTTGGTTAGTCCACACATTGCCTTCTATACTAAACGTGCGGTTCGAAATATGGTTTACTTTGCAATGGATGCAAACAAATCATTAATTTCAACAGGTAAATCAGATAAACTTGTTAAACTATAAAATATATTTTTAACAAAAGACTCTCAGGTCAAATTGACTTGAGAGTCTTTTTAATATGGCAGTGAAATAGCCGTCAAACTTCAGCAGCCAGTTCCAACAGCAGTTCCTGCAACTGAAGACTATTGTTGACGGTTTGGTCCGGGATTATGGTCGGGTCGACTATTGAGCTGTCATGATTGTTGTACACACGGCTTGCCAACCAGCTTTCTTGGCGGGAACAATATCGTTTAGATAAGAGCTCCCCACGTACATCATTTCACTTCCTCGAAGCTTAAATTTTCGATTCATGAGGGTGAAAATCATTGGATCGGGCTTTTGTGCATTCACTTCTTCGGATGTAATGATATTTTCCCGGCTAAACCAGTGATGCAGATTTAAACGGGTAATTTTTGAAAGTTGGGTTTCTGTTTTACCATTCGTAATAATGCCAAGTTTGAACTTTTCAAATAGGCGATTAAAAACGGTTGCCAACCCATCAAATAACTGGATTCTTTGGCTCAGTTCACTGTACAAACGCCAAAATTCGGCAGCTTTTTGTCGGGTGAGACTCTCTGATGAAAAAGCTTTAAAAGAATGGTGTAAACAGTGAAAACTAATGTCGGCTTTTGAAAGCTGAAGTTGGTTATCAAGATTGTTTTTTGCCACAACTAATCGTTCTTGACGAACGTAGTTGGAAAAAATTTTAGCGATCAGGTTATTATCAAAGTTATTTGAAAATACTTGTTTAAAAGCGGCGTCAAATGACGGCTTTTGATCATATAAAGTATCGTCAACGTCAAAAACGATGGCTTTGAGCATATCGATTCCTCCTCGTCACGATAAAACATTTTAACACGTTTTAAAAAAATTTAACAATTTCACCAGGTTTTATAAAGTTTGGGTTTAATGTTAATGGTCTGAATTAGGATCAAAGTTCAAATTTTTTGAGATTGGTTTGCGGTTATTTTGGGGGTTAATCGGATTAAGTTTAAGTTAACGCTTGCTTTCAAGCCCAAATTTAGCTATACTCTTATAGGTGTTTTAATTACACACCCGATGTGATGTGGCTGGCGTTGCTGCAGTTGGAGTCCCAGTTGCAAATGACCGTCGGGGAGGAAAAAAACTTAATGGAGGCTATATCATGGCTGTAATTTCTATGAAACAATTATTGGAAGCCGGAGTTCATTTCGGTCACCAAACTCGTCGTTGGAACCCAAAGATGAAGCAATATATCTTTACTGAACGAAATGGGATTTATATCATTGATTTACAAAAAACTGTAAAATTAATCGATGTTGCCTATAACTTCATGAAGGAAGAAGCTTCAAAGGGCGCCGTTGTCTTATTTGTTGGTACTAAAAAGCAAGCTCAGGACTCAATTGCCGAAGAAGCTACCCGTGCTGGTCAATACTATGTTAACAACCGTTGGCTTGGTGGTACATTGACCAACTGGGATACAATTCAATCCCGTGTAAAGCGACTTAAGGATTTGAAGAAGATGGCAACCGATGGTACATTTGATGTTTTGCCAAAGAAGGAAGTTTCACTGCTTATCAAGCAACGTGACAAACTCGAGAGATTCTTAGGCGGAATTGAAGATATGCCTAAGCTTCCCGATGTGCTGTTTATTGTTGACCCTCGTAAAGAACAAATCGCGGTTCACGAAGCCCAAAAGCTGAATATTCCGATTGTTGCGATGGTTGATACCAACACTGATCCTGACCAAATTGACGTTGTTATTCCGTCAAACGATGATGCAATTCGGGCCGTTCGTTTAATTACTTCAACGATGGCCAACGCAATCATCGAAGGCCGTCAGGGTGAAGACGAAGTTAACGAAGAGACTTTCGAAAAAGATTCAAAAGATAACAAGAAAGATTCAAAAGAAGATTCAATTGAAGACATTGCTAATGCTGTAGAAGGCAAAGGCAATTCTGATAATCAGTAATAGCACTTAGGCTGACTCTATTGCTATAGACCTATTTGGCCTTAGTGTAGGGTCAGTTTTTATGTAAAGAATTAAGGAGGCCACTAAAATGGCAAAAATTTCTGCGTCACAAGTTATGAAATTACGTAAGAAAACAGGGGTCGGCATGATGGATGCCAAAAAGGCGCTTGTTGCCACTGAAGGCGATTTCGACAAAGCAATTGAAGTTTTACGTGAAAAAGGTGTCGCCAAGGCAGAAAAGAAGAGTGACCGTGTGGCTGCTAACGGTTTGGCAACAGTTGTTGTTAAGGGGAATACAGCTGCAATCATTGAAGTTAACTCCGAAACCGACTTTGTTGCTTCAAGCGATCCGTTTAAGGCTGCCGTTGCTCGTATCAGCGAGGCGATCGTTTCAAATAAACCAGCTGATGTTGATGCAGCTATGGCACTTAAAACAGATAAGGGAACGGTTAAGGACGATCTGATTGAAACAACCCAGGTTACTGGTGAGAAGGTAAGTTTGCGGCGCTTTTCGATTGTCGAAAAGAATGATGATGAGGTCTTTGGTTCATACCTGCACAATGGCGGCTTAATTGCTTCACTTGTTCAATTAAAGGGCGCCGATGAGACGACTGCTAAAGACGTTGCGATGCACGTTGCTGCTACTAATCCTGAGTACTTGAACCAAGCAGAAGTTCCTGCGGATCGTTTGGCTCATGAAAAAGAAATTTTGACCCAGGAAGCTTTGAACGAGGGTAAACCGGAAAAGATTGTTGAAAAGATGGTTGAAGGTCGTTTACACAAGTTCTTGGCAGAAATTTGCCTGGAAGATCAGGAATTTGTTAAGGATCCGGATCAAACAGTTGCGCAATACGTTGCTTCCAAGAATGGTTCAATTGTTAAATTTATTCGCTATGAAGTTGGCGAAGGCATCGAAAAGAAGCAGGAAAGCTTTGAAGATGAAGTTCGCGATCAATTAGGTAATTAATTTATTACTGAAGAACTGGGACAACGAAGGTGGTTTGTTCCAGTTCTTTTTTTGTGAATTTTGGAAAATGATAATTCAGGTTGGTACTAATTATATTTAAAAGCTTTTAAGAATCCGTTTAAGAATTGCTGAATTTATCAGTTTTATTGTTGCAGCTAACTTGAGTATGCTAAAATTGATGTTAATGATTAACTATGGGAGGCACTTTGATGTCCAAAGTAAAATACAACCGAATTATTTTAAAACTAAGCGGTGAAGCTTTAGCTGGTGACAGAGGTTTTGGAATTAACCCACCGGTTATAAAAGACGTCGCAAAAGAAATCAAAGATATTTTCGAGATGGGTGTTCAAATCGGAATTGTCGTTGGTGGTGGAAATATGTGGCGTGGCGAAGCTGGCGCTGAAATGGGGATGGAGCGCGCCCAAGCTGATTACATTGGGATGTTAGGAACAACAATGAATGGCTTGGCACTTCAAGACAATCTTGAGTCCTTGGATGTACCAACTCGGGTTCAGACATCAATTGAAATGCGTCAAATTGCAGAACCGTATATCCGTCGTAAAGCTGTTCGACACTTGGAAAAGGGTCGCGTAGTTATTTTTGCGGGTGGCACGGGAAACCCATATTTTTCTACTGATACGACAGCTGCTTTGCGGGCTGCGGAAATTGGTGCCGATGCTATTCTAATGGCTAAAAACGGTGTTGACGGCATCTATACTGCCGATCCGCGCACTCACAAAGATGCTAAAAAATATGAAACTTTAACCTATATGGATATTCTGGAAAAAGGTCTTAAAGTAATGGATTCGACCGCCAGTTCATTGTCCATGGATAACCACATTCCATTGGTAGTCTTTAATTTGAATAAACCGGGAAATATTCGTAAAGTAGTATCTGGAGACAGCATTGGAACAACTGTAGAGGAGAAATAGAAAATGGCAGATTCGCAGAAAGTCTTAAACGAAGCAAAGTCAAAAATGAAAAAGGCCCAAGAGGTTCTGGAGCACGAATTGGGTAGTATCCGGGCAGGCCGGGCAAATGCAAGTTTGCTAAGCGGGGTTACCGTTAATTATTATGGTGCGCAAACACCGCTGAACCAAATTGCGTCGATTTCAATTCCCGAAGCAAGAGTTATCTTGATTACACCGTATGATAAATCTTCCCTTGATGATATCGAAAAGGGAATTTATGAGGCGGACCTCGGCTTAAGCCCGGCAAATGACGGGTCGGCAATTCGGTTGGCAATCCCAGCTTTAACCGAAGAGCGGCGAAAAGAAGTCGCTAAGCAGGTAAAAGCAACCGGTGAGAAGAGTAAGGTTGCTGTCCGAAACGTTCGTCGGGAAGCGATGGACACCTTTAAAAAGGGTCATAAAAATGACGAAATTACTGATGATGAGTTGCATCGCTTAGAAGAACAAGTTCAAAAATTAACGGATAATTCGATAAAAAATGTTGACAAAATTGTTGCCAGCAAAGAAGACGAAGTCATGAATGGCTAGAAAGCAGGTTCAATAATGGCAGATAATAATAACAATCATAACGATGATGAAGTTTCTGTAGTACCGGGTACACCGGAATTTGAAAAGATGTTGTTTAAATTAAACAAACCGGTGACCGACGATAATTTAGGCGATTTAGATTATAACGAAGGTCGATTACAGGCTGTTCAAGATGGCCTTTATGCGATGCCGGCATACGTTACGGATGATTTTAATCTATTTTTTATCGTTTCACAGTTGGTTGAAGATGATTGGGTAATTGCCTTTTCACACGCAACGATTGAAAATGATCATGAGATTACCGATTTGTCTGAACCAATGACGACAGGCAAGGGCTTGAATGAACTTGGAGAAAAAAGCCCTGCCGATGCCAATAAACTGTTGAAATACTTCAATACTTTAGCAGAAGCAAATCGTGGCGAATGGCGAATGGTTGAACGTCCGGATGGTGCAGAAGATTAACAAGTAAGTGCATTTTTAGGATGAGTTTAACTTCTCATCCTTTATTTTTTCCTGAATTGTTTAGAGGAGAATTTGATGTTTAACAATAATAAGAAACAAATTGATTCAGCCAGTCAATTGGACCTTGACCGAATTCCAAAACATATTGCAATTATTATGGATGGTAATGGTCGATGGGCAAAAAAACGGCATTTACCAAGAGTTGCCGGCCATAAGCAGGGAATGGAAACAGTTAAAACGGTGACCGTGGCAGCAAGTAAATTAGGTGTTAGGGTCTTAACCCTGTATGCCTTTTCAACTGAAAACTGGAAACGGCCGATGGATGAAGTTAATTTTTTAATGGGCTTACCGGTTAAATTTTTTAACAATTTTGTCCCGGAATTAATTGAAAACAATGTTAAAGTTTCAGTAATGGGACTAATTGACCAACTCCCCGAGAAGACTCAAAAAGCTGTTCGGGATGCGGTTGCTCAAACCAGCCAATGTACTGGCATGATTTTGAATTTTGCTCTAAACTATGGCAGTAGATTGGATATTCGAACGGCGATGCAGCAGATTGCCAGAGAAGTTGAAAACAAAACGATCACAGTTTCTGAAATTGATGATGCGTTAATATCCCGCCATTTGATGACAGGTTTCTAGGGGAAAATGCTGACCCTGATTTACTGATTCGAACAAGTGGTGAGCAACGGATTTCAAATTTTCTGCTTTGGCAAATCGCATACAGTGAATTGGTCTTTACGGAAACGCTTTGGCCCGATTTTGATGGTGATACTTTAAAGGAAATGATTTTAACTTATCAACATCGAAATCGGCGGTTTGGTGGTTTAAAAAATGAAGAGTAGGAGCAAATTCAAGTGAAACAGCGTGTAATAACTGCAGTCGTTGCATTGATTATTTTTATTCCGATTATTGTGTTGGGCCATGTATGGCTTGATATTGCTGCACTCGCTTTGGGCATTGTTGCAGTTTCGGAGATTTTGGTTATGAAGAAGCGGATCCTGGTTGCCGGCGAGTCAATCATTGCCTATTTAGGTGTTAGCGCACTGATTTTACCGGATAATTGGACTGGCTTTTTACCAAATAATGTTAATCAAACCTTTATTTTTTTCTTGTTTGTCCTAATGCTGTTGCTGGTTACGGTTTTGAGCAGAAACCTGTTTACGTTTGATGATGCCGGCGTGATCGTCCTGGGAATGTTATATATTGGCATAGGTTTTCATTATTTCATCGCCGCACGAGCCGTGTCGTTAAGTGTATTGTTATATGCACTGTTTATTGTATGGATAACTGACAGTGGTGCTTATATTTTCGGTAGATTATTAGGTAAGCACAAATTGGCACCTCGAATCAGTCCGAATAAGACTTGGGAAGGTTCCATTTGCGGGTCGCTATCGGCCATTATCCTCTGTTCAATTTTTGTTGTCTTTTATCCGATTGCCGGTTACTCATTGGTTGAAATGATTTTTATTACAGCTTTTCTATCGATTGCCGGTCAATTTGGTGATTTGATTGAATCGGCATTAAAACGCTATTACGGTGTCAAAGATTCTGGGAAGGTTTTACCTGGACACGGTGGTATTTTAGATCGATTTGACAGTTTACTTTTAGTGATGCCAATGCTGCATTTGGTCGGTATTATTTAGTCTGAAGTTTAGGAGGAAAGTGCCACTTGATAACTACAATTATAGTTTTTGTCATCGTCTTTGGTATTTTGGTTATCTTTCATGAATTTGGTCATTACATTATGGCCAAACGTTCTGGAATCTTGGTACGTGAGTTTTCTGTTGGAATGGGACCAAAGGTTTTCTTTCACAGAAGCGGCAGCACGACCTTTACTTTGCGGCTGTTACCGTTGGGTGGCTATGTCCGAATGGCCGGTGAAGTTGACGATGGCGAAGAAGAACTCAAACCGGGAACGCCCGTTACATTACAATTAAATGATCAAGGCGTTGTTACCCGAATTAATACGAGTAATAAGCATTCATTGTTTCAAGGGATTCCGTTAACTGTAACGGCAACCGACCTAGCCCATGATTTGTATATTAAAGGTTATGAAAACGGTGATGAATCCAACGTTAAATCATATCCTGTTGATCATGATGCCATTATTATTGAAACTGATGGTACCGAGTTACAGATCGCACCAGAGGACGTTCAGTTTCAGGCCGCACCACTTGGAAAAAGGATGATTACCAACTTTGCCGGTGTTTTTAATAATTTTATCTTGGCAATTTTGGTTTATACAATTTTAGGGTTTGTCCAAGGCGGTGTTCAGTCAAATACCAATAAAATCAATGTAATGCCGTCTGATTCAGTCGCCCGCCAAGCTGGTATAAAATCAGGTGATCAAATTGTTGCCGTTAACGGTCATAAAACGGCAAACTGGGATCAACTGGCGGTCCAAATTCAATCGAATCCCAATAAAAGAATTACTGCTAAAGTTGTCCGAAATGGGCAGGACAAAACAATTCAACTGACACCCAAATCAAGTAATCAGGGTGGCAAGCGAATTGGGATGATTGGCATTACCCAGTCATTGGACACCAGCTTTAAGGCAAAGGCCTTATCCGGATTTACCCAAACTTGGACAATGACAAAGACGTTATTGGGGGCGCTTTGGTCAATGGTAAGCGGCCACTTTAGCTTAAATGATCTTGGCGGGCCGGTTGCAATTTTTGCAACAACCTCTCAAGCTGCTTCAATGGGAGTTTCTGGCGTCTTGACATTTTTGGCTTGGCTGTCGTTGAACCTGGCGATTATTAATTTGATTCCAATTCCCGGACTTGATGGTGGTAAACTAGTTTTAAATATCATCGAAGCTATCAGGAGAAAACCGGTTTCTCAACGAACTGAAACGATTGTGACGTTGATTGGGTTCGCCTTCTTAATGATTTTAATGATTTTAGTGACGTGGAATGATATTGAACGTTATTTTCTACACTAAAAATTAAATTTTTAATAACAATAATCAAAATAGATATTTGACGCAAAGGAGCAGTTGATTAGATTATGAAGCAGTCTAAAATGTTAGTACCTACCTTGAAGGAAACGCCCAAGGGAGCGGAAGCACTCAGTCACAAGATGCTGGTTCGAGCCGGTTACATTAAACAAATTTCGGCGGGGATGTATGCTTATTTACCGCTGGCTTATCGAGTGTTGTCCAAAATTGAAGAAATTGTCCGCCAGGAAATGGCCAAAACATCGGCTCATGAAATGTTGATGCCGGATATTTTGCCTGCAGATTTGTGGAAAGAATCCGGTCGGTATGAAACATACGGCCCGGAATTGTTCAAATTTAAGAATCGGCATGATACAGATTTTATTCTTGGACCAACTCATGAAGAGACCTTTACAGAGTTGATTCGGGATTCGGTTAAGTCTTATAAGCAATTGCCGTTAATTCTTTATCAGATTCAAAATAAATATCGGGATGAAGATCGTCCACGTTATGGCTTATTGCGAAGCCGTGAATTCATTATGAAAGATGCTTACTCGTTTGCCGCTAATGAAGCTGACCTTGACACTGCCTATCGGGCAATGGAAAAGGCCTACCGGGCTATTTTTGATCGAATTGGATTGAAATACCGGGTAATTATTGGCGATGGCGGTGCAATGGGCGGCTCGGACTCAAAAGAATTTTCAGCCATGGCAGCTGTTGGTGAGGACACCATTGTTTACTCGGACGAGAGTGACTATTTTGCAAATCTCGAAATGGCTAAGGCTAAAGTAACGGATGGCCCATCAACTGAGGCTGATGAAGAACTTAAAAAGGTTGCAACCCCAAATATCAAATCCATTGACGAAGTTGCCGACTTTTTGGGAGTTACTGCAAAAAAGACAATCAAATCAATGTTATACATTGCGGACGAAAAACCGATCTTAGTTTTGGTTCGTGGTGACTATGACGTGAACGAAGTAAAGCTTAAAAATTATTTGAAAGCGGATTTCCTCGATCTGGCAACTGATGAACAGGCTGTTAAATACTTAAAAGCTGATTTTGGTTCGCTTGGCCCGGTAGGTGTCGGTGAGGATGTCAGGATTCTGGCGGATACGCGGGTTGCGAATATGAAAAATGCAGTGGTTGGTGCTGATGAAGATGGTTACCATTACGTGAATGCCAACTCTGGTCGAGATTTTCGGATTGATGATGTAACTGATTTAGTAGTTGTTAAAGAAGGCGAGTTGTCCCCGGATGGAAAGGGAAAGCTGAAGTTTACGCGCGGTATTGAAATCGGCCACATCTTTAAATTGGGAACCCGATATTCCAAGAGTTTAAATGCAAACGTGTTGGACGAAAATGGACGGTCAATTCCGGTTATCATGGGTTCTTATGGGATCGGTATCAGTCGACTGCTTTCAGCAATCTCCGAGCAAAACGCTGATGAAAATGGGTTGGTATGGCCAGTAGCCGTTGCGCCATTTACGGTTCATGTCATTCCAATTAATGCAAAAAAAGACGTTCAGATGAATTTGGCAAATCAGATTGAAAAACAACTAACCGAAAGTGGCCTTGAAGTGTTGGTTGATGATCGAAAAGAACGCCCAGGGGTTAAATTTGCCGATTCTGATTTGATGGGAATTCCGTTAAGAATTACCATCGGTAAAAAGGCTGATGAGGGAATTGTTGAAATCAAAATTCGACAAAACGGCGAAACGGTTGAAAGTAAAGTAACGGAATTAAGCGAAACCGTAAAAATTCTGTTAAAGAATCTCAATTAGTTTTATAACTAATCGACCGTCTATTTGTTATGATAATGGCTGTCAAGAAGGTGGGATCGAAAGTTACTTTTGTTCTCAGCTTCTTTTTGCACTAGATGAGGAGGATGCTCTTTGAGTTTGGATCAGAAGGCTTTATTTGAGAAGTTATTGGAGCAACTTCAATGGGAGGAGGCGAAGCGCTCACCATTCTTTCAAGACGCTAAAATTGATCGTCTGGAAGTTCATGAGCAGAGTCTTCGCTGGCAATTTGATATCTCTGTACCTAAAATACTACCCTTCGAAATTTTTAAGGATTTTGACGCTCGTTTAAAAGCGGCTTTTCAGCAAATTGCCAAAGTTTCTTTAAATATAACTCCTAAAAACGACCATTTTAATGAACAGCTGCTGCGGCAATACTGGCAATGGGTAGTTGTTAATAGCGGGGTGACGTCACCGCTCATTCAAGAACTTTGCGGCAATCGGGCCCCTTCGATTGTCGATTCGAGAATTGAGTTTATCGCGGAAAATGAAATTGTAAAGAATTTTATGACCAATACGGCGCTTGGCCCAATCGAAGAAATGTATCAAAAAGCAGGTTTCCCGAATTTTTCAATTCACACAATTGTTGATGAAACTTCATCACAGAAAAATATCGAAGCCTTACAGAAGAAGAATGAGGCCCAAAACGCTGCGTTAGTTAAAAAAGCCAATGAGGCAATTAAGGAAAATGCAAAAAAACGGGCCAGCCATCCCAGTGGTGGATCCAGTTCAGCTGTTATCGGTAAAAAAATCAGTAACGATGCGCCGGTCACAAAGATGGAAGAGATTGTTGAAGAAGAACGTTCGATTGTTGTTTCAGGGTACATTTTCAACAAGGAAGTTCGTTCACTAAGGTCTGGCCGGCAATTACTGATGATGAAAATTACCGATTACACATCTTCGATTCAAGTCAAGAAGTTTTCCAATCGAGGAGATGAAGCGTTATTTGATGAAATTAACGAGGGTGATTGGGTAAAGGTTCGGGGAAGTGTTCAGGAAGATAACTATTCTCATGAGCTAACCCTAAATGCATATGACATTAACCCGGTCAAAAAAATTGCCCGCAAGGATACCGCACCGGAAAATGAAAAGCGGGTTGAATTGCATCTTCATACCTCAATGAGCCAGATGGATGCTACTAACAATATTACCGATTTTGCCAAGCAGGCCAAGGCCTGGGGGCATCCAGCCCTGGCAATTACCGATCATGCAGCGGTTCAAGGATTTCCGGATGCCTTTCACGCGGGCCAAAAAAATGATTTGAAAATGCTGTATGGGGTTGAAATTAACTTAGTCGATGATGGGGTTCCAATCACCTATAACGATAAGCACATCCCCTTAAAGGACGCCATTTACGTCGTTTTTGATACTGAAACAACCGGCCTTTCGGCTATCTATGATCGGGTGATTGAGTTATCGGCTGTTAAAATGAAAAATAATAACGTGATTGATCAATTTGAGGAATTTATTGATCCTGGTTTTCACCTTTCCGAACAGACAACGAATTTAACTTCCATTACTGATGAGATGGTGCAGGGATCCAAATCTGAAGAAGAGGTATTCAAATTATTCCGAGAATTTTGTGGTGACGCAATTGTTGTTGGGCATAACGTTACTTTTGATATTGGGTTTATGAATACCGGCTATGTTCGCCATGGGATGTCGGAAATTAAGAATCCCATTATCGATACATTAACGTTGGCGCGCTTCTTGTATCCCAATATGCGGGGATATCGATTGAATACGTTGGCTAAAAAATTTGATGTCAATTTGGAACATCATCACCGGGCGATTTATGATGCCGAGACGACCGGGCATCTTAACTATCTGTTTTTGAAAGATGCCGAAGATCGTTACGGAATCGTTTATCATGATGAGTTAAATGACCACATGACTGAAAACGATGCTTATAAGCATGCCCGTCCGTCTCACGCAATTATTTTAGCGAAGACTCAGACTGGGCTGAAAAACATGTTTAAGATTGTTTCCTTATCTAATGTTGATTACTTTTTCAGGGTGCCGCGAGTGCCACGAACCCAACTGGAAAAGTATCGGGAAGGTATCATTGTCGGTTCAGCCTGCGCCTCTGGCGAAGTCTTTACGGCGATGATGCAAAAAGGCATGGATGAAGCCCGGCAAAAAGCCGGTTTTTACGATTATTTAGAAGTCCAGCCAAGACGGCTTATGCGCCATTGATTGAAAGTCACTTAATTTCCGATGAAACTAATTTGGAAGAAATTTTGAGCAATATTGTGAAACTGGGAGAGGAACTTCAAAAGCCGGTGGTTGCTACTGGTGATGTTCACTATCTTAATCCGGAAGATTATATCTATCGAAAGATTTTAATTAATTCGCAGGGGGGTGCCAACCCGCTAAATCGTCAGGAATTACCGGATTTACACTTTTTAACTACCAATGAAATGCTTGATGATTTTTCATTTTTGGGGCCTGAAAAGGCAAAGGAAATTGTCGTTGCAAACACAAATAAGATTGCTGATGCAATCGAAGATGTTCATCCATTGAAGGACCGTCTTTATACACCGAAAATGGCAGGCGCCGAAGACGAAATTCGAGAACGAACAATGACAACTGCCCACCAATGGTATGGCGATCCATTGCCTAAAATTGTTGACGATCGTTTAAAAACGGAACTTAAAAGTATTATTGGAAATGGGTTCTCGGTAATTTATTTGATTGCGCAACGGTTGGTAGCTAAAAGTAATAAAGACGGTTATTTGGTTGGTTCCCGAGGTTCGGTTGGGTCCAGCTTGGTTGCCACGCTAACGGGGATTACAGAAGTTAACCCGTTACCGCCGCACTATCGTTGCCCGCACTGCCGTCATACGGAATTCTTTACCAAGGGTGAATACAGTTCCGGATACGATTTACCAAGGAAAAAATGCCCGGAATGCGGCACGCAAATGATTGGTGACGGCCACAACATTCCGTTTGAAACCTTCTTGGGCTTTACCGGTAATAAGGTACCGGATATTGATTTAAACTTTTCCGGTGACTATCAACCAATTGCCCATAACTACACAAAAGTGTTGTTTGGTGAGAAAAATGTTTTTCGGGCCGGAACAATTGGAACAGTTGCCGATAAAACGGCGTATGGCTATGTTAAGGCCTATGAACGTGACAAGGGCAGAACTTACCGCCAGGCGGAAGAAGACCGGTTAGCCAAGGGTGCCACGGGCGTCAAACGAACGACCGGGCAACACCCGGCTGGAATTATTGTTGTCCCGGCAGATATGGATATTTACGATTTTACACCAATTCAATATCCGGCCGATGATCAGTCGGCAGCCTGGAAAACGACCCACTTTGATTTCCATTCAATTCACGACAATATTTTAAAAATTGATATTTTGGGACATGATGATCCAACGATGATTCGGATGCTACAGGATTTATCGGGCATTAATCCGAAGACAATTCCAATGGATGACCCAGGGGTTATGTCAATTTTCTCAAGTCCTAAAATCCTTG
Source organism: Lentilactobacillus farraginis DSM 18382 = JCM 14108 (assembly GCF_000583655.1). GTDB lineage: Bacteria > Bacillota > Bacilli > Lactobacillales > Lactobacillaceae > Lentilactobacillus > Lentilactobacillus farraginis. The sequence goes on along the minus strand of NZ_BAKI01000001.1, from coordinate 15,332 downwards.
GTGTCACAGAAGATCAGATTCAATCTAAGACAGGTACACTGGGTGTTCCGGAATTCGGGACTCGATTTGTTCGGGGAATGCTTGAACAGACCCATCCAAGTAATTATTCAGAATTACTGCAAATTTCCGGCTTGTCTCACGGGACTGATGTTTGGCTGGGCAATGCAGATGAGTTGATTAAAAACGGGACTGCCACAATTGCCAATGTGATTGGTTGTCGTGACAACATTATGACTGATTTAATTCAGTGGGGCTTGGATTCTGAGCTGTCGTTTCAAATTATGGAAAGTGTTCGTCACGGCCGGGGAATTCCGGATGATTGGCAGGAAGAAATGCGAAAAGCCAAGATCCCGGAGTGGTATATTGACTCCTGTTTAAAAATTAAGTATATGTTCCCAAGAGCCCATGCCGCTGCGTATATTTTGATGGCATTACGAATCGCTTACTTCAAGGTTTATTTCCCATTGGTTTACTATGCCGCTTATTTCTCTGTTCGGGCAGACGATTTTGATATTGTGTCAATGTGCCGGGGAAAAGAAGCCGTTAAAAATGCGATGAGACAAATCAACGATAAAGGTATGGAAGCTTCCGCAAAAGAGAAGAATTTATTGACGGTTCTTGAATTAGCTAACGAAATGTTGGAACGTGGTTTTGATTTTAAGATGGTTGATTTAAAGAAGTCGGCTGCCAATGAATGGTTGATTGATGGAAAGAATTTAATTGCACCATTTAATTCTGTTCCCGGACTTGGCTTAAACGTTGCCAAACAGATTGTGGCTGCTCGGGAAGATAAGCCGTTTATTTCAAAAGAAGATTTGTCCAAGCGGGGAAAAGTTTCAAAGACCCTGATTGACTTTATGACTGAAAATCATGTATTAGATGGTCTTCCGGATGAAAATCAACTAAGCTTATTTGACATGATGTAACCAGTAAAAATCACTGTTAACGGGCAACCGATTGAATAATGGTTGTACAAGTGATTGGTTTATGGTATACTTTATTTACTAAATAACTTGTAAGGAGTGAGCAGAAATGCTCGCTCTTTTTAATGGATAATTTTAGGAGGCCTATTTTTTGAGCAATGTCGTTGAAACGGTCAAACAAGTTGTGAAGCCGATTTTAGAAAAACATGCTTTTTATTTATTTGATGTTGAATTTGTTAAAGAAAACAAAAGTTGGTACCTACGGGTATACATTGATAAAAAAGGCGGCATCACAATTGATGACTGCGTTTTGGTCAGTGATGAGTTGAGCGAAAAGCTTGATGAGATGGATCCGGATCCAATCCCGCAGCAGTATTTTTTGGAAGTTTCGTCTCCGGGTGCTGAGCGTCCGTTGCGAAACGATCAGGAGCTTGAGCAGGCAGTGGGTGAGTACGTACACGTTTCCCTGTATCAAAATTTAAATGGTGAGAAGGTTTTTGAAGGCTTCCTTCAATCCATTGATTCAGATCAGCTTGTCTTGCAGAATGACAAGTGGGGTAAAAACGATACCGTAACTATTCCGAAAAATCTAATTGCCAAATCACGACTTGCAATTCAATTTTAGGAGGAGACTTAATAATGAGTAAAGAACTTTTAGGTGCCCTGTCGGCCCTTGAAGAAGAAAAAGGAATTAAAAAAGAAGTCGTTATAGAGGCATTGCAGGCGGCGCTGGTTTCTGCCTACAAGCGAAACTATGGTCAGGCCCAAAACGTTGAGGTTTCCTTTGACGGTACAAAGGGTGAGATGCACGTTTATGCAGTTAAAACAGTTGTTGAAACGGTTACCGATGATCAAATGCAGGTATCTTTGGATGATGCCCTGCAGATTAATAAGGGTTATGAAATTGGTGATGAAATTAAATTTGAAGTGACCCCTAAGAATTTCGGCCGAATTGCTGCCCAAACGGCCAAGCAGGTGATCATGCAGCGAGTCCGAGAAGCCGAACGGGAAAACATTTTTGATGAGTATTCAAAGTATGAGGATGACTTGGTAACCGGGACCGTCGAGCGTCAGGATACCAGATTTGTTTATATTAATTTGGATAAAGTCGAAGCCGTTATGGGTCCCCGAGATCAGATGCCAAATGAAGTTTATCGGCCACAGGAGCGTCTAAAGGTTTATGTAACTCGGGTTGAAAATGCGACAAAGGGTCCTCAGGTGTTTGTGAGCCGAACGGATCCCGGCATGTTGAAACGCTTGTTTGAACAGGAAATTCCTGAAATCTATGATGGCACTGTTGAAATTGTTTCAATTGCCCGGGAAGCCGGCGACCGTGCCAAAGTAGCTGTTCGCTCCAACAATTCGGATATTGATCCGGTGGGAACAGCAGTTGGTCCCAAGGGTCAACGAGTCCAAACAATTGTGAATGAACTTCACGGTGAAAATATGGATATTGTTGAGTGGGATGAAGATGATGCCCGCTACATCGCCAATGCTTTGAATCCTGCTGAAGTAATTGATGTTATCTTTGACGATGATAATGAACGGGCATGCACGGTTATCGTTCCGGATTATCAATTATCACTTGCAATTGGTAAACGAGGTCAAAACGCGCGGTTGGCTGCAAAATTGACCGGCTTTAAAATTGATATCAAATCAGAAACTGAAGCCAAAGAATTTTTGGCTGAAAAAGCCCAAAAGGCGCAAGAAACGGTAGCAGCGGATGATTCTTCGGTTGATGCCGAGCCTACTGAGAATGATAACAATGATGTTGACAGTAGCAACCAAGAAGTGCAAACTGAATCCGATGAAGATCTTCAAGACGATGTTCAAGATGATGAGTCAACAACGGATGAGAACTCATCCAGTGAGACAAGTAATGATTCATCAAATGAAGATTCGTCATCGGATCAAGATTAACTCTTAGGAGGCGATCATTATGAAAAAACGAAAAATTCCGATGCGAAAAGATATTGTGACGGGTGAAATGGCTCCTAAAAAGGAACTGATTAGAATTGTCCGTGACGCTGAAGGCCAGGTTTCAATTGATGAAACCGGGAAAAAATCGGGCCGTGGGGCTATATCTCCATTAATGTGGAGGTCGCCAAAAAAGCCAAAGCAGAACATGTTTTTGAAAAGGTCTTTTCAACGGAATTAGCAGATAACTTTTATGATGACTTAATTGCTTACGTTGATCATAAACAGGCTCGAAAAGAGTTGTTTGAGAATGGAAAGTAAACAAGCCGTTTTAAACTTTCTGGGAATTTCCCGCAGAGCGAATCAACTGGTTTCGGGTGAAGACACCCTTTTGACCGAAATTAGAAGCGGAAAGGTCCATTTCTTGTTTATTGCGGCCGATGCCGGTGCGGCAACTCGTAAGAAATTCTTGGACAAGTCAAATTACTATCATGTACCTGTCAATTCAATGTACACTAAAGAAGTGTTAAGTAACGCTATTGGTATGAAAAGAACAATTATTGGGATCAAGGATCCTGGTATTTCAAAAAAAATGATTGAATTAACAAATAGGATAAAGGGAGAGTGATGATATGGGGAAAAAGCGAATTTATGAATTAGCCAAAGAACTCAATATCTCCAGCAAAAAGATGATCGACGAAGCTAGTAGACGTGGAATTGATGTGAAGAATCATATGTCGACAGTTGATGAAAATCAAGAAAAACAAATTCGACAAATTTTTCAGAAGCGTCATCAATCTACTTCAACCAATCGGCCTCGAAATAATCATAATAATCAGTCAAGTTCTCAACATGGTTCGCAAACGAATCGTCAGGGCGATCATCAAAAACAACATAACGAGCAATCCAATCATTCTCGAAGCGAAAGCCGTAATCAACATTCAAACGGTCGCTTTGAAAATCGGAACAGTTCCTCGCAGGGGCGTCACACTAATAATCAAGGGACTGCCAATGAGCGAAATCATCAAAATCGAAACAACCATTCCCAAAGAAACAATGATAATCGCTCGCGGACTGGTAATGTCCAAACCAACAATTCGACTTCACAAAGTCAATCAACAAACCGGACTGGTAACAGCAGCCAGCCAAACCGTCAGAATCATTCAAATACCAGTAATGAAAATCGCAGTAATAATAATCGAAATACCGGCAGCGGCCGATTTGGCGGCAGCCTAAATCGACGTGGTGGCTCACGCAAGGCCAATAAAAAGCGAAACAAGAAGCAGCGTAAGCAACAGAATCAACGACTTCGCCAGGTTGAACATCATGGTGCACCGGAACGAAAATCCCGACCACTGCCATCTGTGTTGGAATATGAAGATGGTATGAATGCTCAGGATCTCGGAAAGATTTTGCACCGGGAGCCGGCTGAAATTGTTAAAAAGCTGTTTATGCTTGGCGTGATGGTTAATCAAAATCAATCCCTTGATAAGGATACGATTGAAATTTTAGCTGCTGATTATGGGATTGATGCCAAAGAAAAGGTTCATGAAGATCTTTCCAATTTGGATGAAATTTTTGAAAAGGAAATGAAGAATGCCAAGCATTTGGTACCACGACCACCGGTTGTAACAATCATGGGTCACGTTGATCATGGTAAGACTACGCTGTTGGATCATTTGCGCCATTCTCACATTACTGCCGGTGAAGCTGGCGGGATTACCCAGGCAATTGGTGCTTATCAGGTTCGTCACGGTGATAATGTCATCACATTTCTTGATACTCCGGGGCATGCTGCCTTTACTGAAATGCGAGCCCGTGGTGCCAACATTACGGATATTACGGTTTTGGTGGTTGCAGCCGACGATGGTGTTATGCCACAAACAATCGAAGCAATCAATCATGCTCGGGCAGCAAAGACACCAATTATTGTCGCAATTAATAAAATTGATAAGCCCGATGCCAATCCGGATCACGTTACGGAACAGTTAAGCAAGTATAATTTAATTCCGGAGGATTGGGGCGGCGATACCATTTTTGTTGATATTTCTGCTAAATTTGGTAAAAATATTGATGAGCTGCTGGATATGATTATTCTGGAGTCTGAAATGCTCGAATTAAAGGCTGATCCGGATCAGCCAGCCGTTGGCTCCGTTATTGAAGCCCGGCTTGATCAAGGTCAGGGACCAGTCGCTACTTTGCTTGTTCAGCAGGGGACACTGCGGGTTGGTGATCCGATCGTTGTTGGGAACACCTTTGGCCGAGTGCGGACAATGACCAATGAACGTGGCCGCGATCTTAAAAAGGTTACGCCATCAATGCCTGTCTCCATTACCGGCTTAAACGATGTTCCAGAAGCCGGTGACCGGTTCGTTGTCTTCTCAGATGAAAAGACAGCCCGTTCGGTCGGTGAAGAACGAGCTGAGGAAGCCCAGATCGAAGAACGCCGAAAGACGAACCGAGTTACGTTGGATAACTTGTTTGATTCACTTGAAGAAGGTGAAATGAAGGAAGTTGACATCGTTATCAAAGCAGATGTTCAGGGGTCTGTTGAGGCATTGGCAAACAGTCTCAAGAAAATTGAGGTTAAGGGTGTTAAGGTTAACATTATCCATTCCGGAGTTGGTGCTATTAATGAAAGTGATGTTGCGTTAGCCGAGGCAAGTAACGCGATTATTATTGGCTTTAACGTTCGGCCAACGCCACAGGCCAAATCTCAAGCTGATAGCGATCATGTTGATATTCGGCTTCATCAGGTTATCTATAACGCAATCGATGAGGTTGAGTCCGCGATGAAAGGTATGTTGGCACCGACTTATAAAGAAGAAGTTACCGGTGAAGTTGAAGTTCGCCAAATTTATAAGGCATCCAAAGTCGGCACAATTGCCGGTGGGATGGTTGTCAGTGGTGTCGTCAATAAAAACAGTAAAGTCCGGTTGATTCGTGACGGTGTCGTTGTATATACCGGCGAATTAAACAGTTTAAAACGGTTTAAGGACGATGTTAATCAGGTTAAGCAGGGCTTTGAGCTTGGTTTAACAATCAAAGACTATAACGACGTCAAAGTCGGCGATGTGATTGAGGCTTACGTAATGAAAGAAGTACCTGTTAAGTAAGCCAACGATTAACTGAAAGAAGTTGATTTAATCATTTGATGAATACGGATGATTAAGCAATCTATTTTGGGATGATGGAGGTGTTTAGATGGCTCATTATCGCGTTGGCCGCTTGGAACAGGAAATCCAGCGGGAAGTTAATGACATTTTACTCAAGCGGGTTCGGGATCCCAGAGTTCAGGGTGTTACTTTAACTGGGGTTGAAGTAACCGGTGACTTACAGCAGGCAACGATTTATTATAGTATTCTTTCGGATGATAAAGCCGATGAAGAAAAAACTGCGCAGGGATTGACAAAAGCAACCGGTTTAATCCGGGGCGAACTTGGTTCCCGTTTAAGTATTTACAAAACGCCTGAAATAAAATTTGAATTAGATACGTCTGTTCAATATGGTGATAAGATCGACCGCTTGATTAATAAATTAAAGCGTGAAGACCAATAGGAAATTCGAAAAAAACTGTCTCAGCCGTTAATAGTTGGGCAGTTTTTTGTGATATAATTTGAACAATTGAACTTTTTAGGAGAATTAAAAATGGATGGCGTAATTGCACTGTATAAAGAACGTGGGATGACAAGTCACGATTGCATTAGTCAACTGCGAAAAATTTTGCACATGAAAAAAATTGGTCATACCGGGACGCTTGACCCCGGTGTTGATGGCGTTTTACCGATATGTATCGGCCAAGCCACTAAAATTAGTGAATTGTTGATGGGATCCGGTAAGGTCTATCGTGGTTCAATCACGCTTGGCGTTGCTTATGATACGGAGGACTTGGATGGCCGGCTAATTGCGAAACGGCCGCTTAATGAACCATTGTCGGCAGAAAAAATCGATGAATTATTGGCAAAACTGACGGGCGACATTATGCAAACCCCGCCAATGTATTCAGCAGTAAAGGTAAATGGCCACAAATTATATGAATATGCGCGGAAGGGTGAAACAGTCCATCGGGATCCCCGTCCGATTCATATAAAATCTTTCAAACAGATTAAGCCGGCTGTGTTTGATACACAGGCGCAAACCCAAACAATTTATTTTGAGGTAGCTTGTTCAAAGGGGACTTATGTGCGGACATTGGCTGTCGATTTTGGCAAATTAATTAATATGCCGGCTGTTATGTCGTCTTTAACCCGAACGAAAAGCGGTGGCTTTGATATTTCACAATGTGTAACGTTGTCTCAAGTGGCTCAGGCAGCTGCTGATGGTCAGCTTAAAGAAATTGTTGAATCTTTAACAACGGCGCTGGACCAGTATCCAGTGTATCAACTGGACGATCGTCATTGGCAGATTGTGTCAAACGGTGGTTTCTTGGATCAAGAACTTTCCCCGTCAAGGCGCCGATTGTCAGGTTGGATTATCAACAGCAAACCAAAGCACTTTATCAACTTGACGATCAAAAACAGGTTTATCGACCATTTAAAATGTTTTTAGCAAATAATTGATAAGGAGAATTCAAATCATGAAGATTCTAAGGCTTCACTATCCACTTGCTGCCGATACCGGTTATCCGGAGAAGACGGTTATTGCAATGGGGTTTTTTGACGGCTTTCATAAAGGCCACCAGGCTGTTTTACAGCGGGCTAAAGATGAAGCAGCCCAACGTGGTGCCAAGCTGGCAGTTCTGACCTATGATCATCATCCAGCGCTGGTTTATAAAAAAATGACGTCGCATGAAAAAAGGTATCTGACTTTGCTGGACTATAACTGGCGTTATTCAAAAAGTTCGGTGTAGATGTGGTTTTATTAGTAAATTATTCTTATCTTTTTCAAAGCCAAACGCCTAGTGATTTTGTGAAAAAATTTTTAAGCCGCTTTAATCCGGTCGCGGTAGTTGCTGGCTTTGATCACACTTATGGGGGCGCTTCCGATGACAATATGGCAAATCTGCCAAAATACGTCGGCGATACATTTGATGTTATTACAGTACCCGCCCAAAAAAGCAATGATCAAAAAATCAGCTCAACAAAAATTCGCCAAGAATTGGATAACGGTAATATTGAAACGGTCAATAAATTACTGGGGCGGCCGTTTCAAACAAAAGGTGTCATTGTTCACGGTGAAGAGCGGGGGCGACTGTTGGGGTATCCCACTGCTAACGTTGAGCATTCGGAGTATCAGTGGCTGCCGACGATCGGTGTTTATGTGGTGACAGTGGCATTTGGCGGTAAGAAATACTTGGGAATGGCTTCCATCGGAAAAAACGTGACATTTTCCGAGGATGGGCCGATGACCGTTGAAATCAATCTGATCGATTTTAAACAAAATATATATGGTGAAGTGGTTCGAGTTAATTGGTTGGCGCATGTCCGTGGTGAAATTAAATTTCAAACAGCGGATGAATTAATTGAGCAGTTGGATCGGGATGAACAGCTCACCCGAAACTATTTAAGCGTTCATCCTGATATTTTGGATTAGCACCATTAGCACTCAAATGAATTTATTGCTAAAAAGCGCCCGTATTCCCTTGACTTATAACATAGGGTTTGTTAAATTATAAATGTGCCTTAGCACTCAGGTACTTCGAGTGCTAAAAAGAGGTGATGTTAGTGCTGACGGATAGGCAAAAGGATATTCTTAAAATAATCATTCGCGATTATACAAGGACAGGAATGCCAGTTGGTTCCAAGGCATTAGCTTCCGAGTTTCCAACCCACGTGAGTTCCGCGACGGTTAGAAATGACATGGCTGCACTTGAATCAAAGGGCTTAATTACAAAAACGCATTTTTCATCAGGACGGGTGCCGTCGATGCAAGGTTATCGGTACTATGTTGACAACTTGGTTCAGCCGGATCCTTTGGATGACAGTGCGGAAGACTTAATTAAAAGTTCTTTTAACAGTGAGTTCAATCGAATTGACGAAATCATTCAGGAATCGGCAAAGGTGCTTTCGGACTTGACCAGTTACATGGCCGTTACGTTTAATCCTGAACCGGGAGATAATCTCAAGCTGGGTGGTTTTCGGCTGGTCAAGTTGGATGATCGGCAGGTAATGGCGATTATCGTTACCAATACCGGTCATGTTGTTGACAAAATTTTTCGATTGACAAATGTTTCTTCTGAACAATTGGAGACAATCGTGAATATCATCAATTCCGAGCTGGTTGGTAAGCCGATTTCTCAGGTTGCTGATAAGCTGCGGCTTGATATTCCGATGCTCATGACCAAGTATATTCAGACACCGGAAGGCTTTTTAAAGATTTTTGGTGAAATGCTGAATGAAGCCGGTCGCGATCGAGTTCATGTCGATGGCAAGCTTAATCTGTTGAAGTTTGCTGAGCGGCAGAATATTGATCGGCTAAAGCCGCTTTACAACTTGCTGGATACGGAAGATACGGTTCAAAAGATTATTAATCCAAGTTCACAAGATGTCCAGGTTCGAATCGGCAGTGAGCTGAGAAACGATTTGTTAAAAGACTATAGCATTATTACCGGAACGTATGATTTAAATGAGTATGGACATGGTGTGATCGCTGTTATTGGCCCAACGAGAATGCCTTACTCAAAAATCATTGGCATTGTTGGTGCGCTAAGAGAAGAGTTAACCAAAAAACTTTTGGGGTACTACGATGATGAAAACTGATTTTAAGGAGGCGATTGTTTGGCAGATAAAAAAGATGATTCATTGAAGTCGAAACGTGAAAAATCAACGGATGATCAAACATCACAAACGGCTGACGATCAAAGCAAGAAAGCCAAGGATGCCAACACTAAAGAAAATAAATCAGCTAAAAAGGCAAAAACAGCATCCAAGGCTGAACATGCCGAATCCGCGGAAGTCGTTAAGTTGAAACAAACGGTCGTTGATCTGCAGAAAAAGCTGGATGATATGGAAAATCGATATTTGAGAGCTGAAGCGGATATGAAGAACATTCAGACCCATGCGAAAAAAGAGCAGGCCGATTTGATTAAATATGATGGTCAACAGCTTGCTCATGATGTATTGCCGATCGTTGACAATCTTCAGCGGGCTTTAGCCGTTGAAGCAACTGACGAAAACGGCAAGCAACTGAAAAAAGGGGTTTCGATGGTCTTCGAACATTTAACGAAGGCGTTGGCGGATAACGGTGTTGAAAAGATCGAGGCATTGAACAAACCGTTTGATCCGAAGTTTCAACAGGCAATTCAGACAGAAGCCGCGGATGATGAACATCCGGCTGATACTGTGACAAAAGTCTTGCAGGATGGCTACCGTATGAAAGACCGGGTACTTCGACCGGCAATGGTAGTCGTTGCAAAATAAATCTTGAAAGAAAAAGAGGATTATCTATGGCAAGTAATAAAATTATTGGTATTGATTTAGGAACAACCAACTCTGCAGTTGCCGTATTGGAAGGCAGCGATCCAAAAATTATTCCAAACCCGGAAGGCTCAAGAACAACGCCATCCGTTGTTGCGTTTAAAGATGGTAAGCCTTCGGTTGGTGAAGTGGCAAAACGTCAGGAAATTACCAATCCGAACACAGTTCATTCAATTAAGAGTCATATGGGTGAACAAGGTTACACAGTAGATATTGATGGTAAAAAGTATACGCCACAGCAGATTTCGGCAATGATCTTACAGTACATTAAGGAGTTCGCTGAAGATTATATTGGTGATAAAGTTGAAAATGCAGTTATTACGGTTCCGGCCTACTTTAACGATGCGCAACGTCAAGCCACCAAGGATGCCGGTAAAATTGCCGGTTTAACCGTTAAGCGAATCATTAACGAACCAACTGCCGCTGCTTTGGCTTACGGCCTTGATAAGCAGGATAAGGATGAAAAAATCCTGGTTTATGACTTGGGTGGTGGCACGTTTGATGTTTCCATCCTTGAATTAGGTGACGGTGTTTTCCAAGTACTTTCGACAAATGGTGACACCCATCTTGGTGGTGACGATTTCGATCAACGAATCATGGATTGGTTAATCGATGGTTTCAAGAAGGAAAACGGGGTTGACCTTTCAAAGGACAAGATGGCACTGCAACGATTGAAGGATGCTGCTGAAAAAGCCAAAAAGGATCTTTCCGGTGTAACCGAATCCGAAATCAGTCTGCCATTTATTTCAGCTGGTGAAAACGGCCCGTTGCATTTGCAAACAACTTTGACCCGGGCTAAATTCAACGAATTGACTTCTGACTTGGTTGCCAAGACCAAGACACCGTTTGATAATGCTTTAAAGGATGCCGGTTTACAAGTTTCCGATATTGATCAGGTTATCCTAAACGGTGGTTCAACTCGAATTCCAGCCGTCCAGGAAGCAGTTAAGTCATGGACTGGTAAGGAATCCAATCATTCAATCAACCTGATGAAGCGGTTGCTTTGGGTGCTGCCGTTCAAGGTGGGGTTATCACCGGTGATGTTAAGGACGTTGTTTTACTTGATGTAACGCCGTTGTCACTCGGAATTGAAACCATGGGTGGTGTCTTCACGAAGTTAATTGATCGAAACACGACAATTCCAACTTCCAAGTCACAGGTCTTTTCAACCGCTGCTGATAATCAACCAGCCGTTGATATTCACGTTCTCCAAGGTGAACGACCAATGGCAGCTGATGATAAGACGCTTGGCCAATTCCAATTAACGGATATTCCGCCTGCACCAAGAGGTGTTCCTCAAATTGAAGTAACGTTTGATATTGATAAAAACGGTATCGTTAACGTTTCGGCTAAGGATAAGGGAACCGGTAAGCAGCAAAAGATTACGATCAAAGATTCCTCGGGACTTTCTGATGAAGAAATTCAAAAGATGATGAAGGAAGCCAAGGAAAACGAGGAAGCTGATAAGAAGCGTAAGGAATCAGCCGATTTGAACAATGAAGTTGATCAATTAATCTTCCAAACTGATAAGACACTTAAAGAAGTAAAGGGCAAGGTTTCCGATGACGAAATCAAGAAAGCTGAAGATGCTCGTGATGCTTTGAAGAAAGCCAAGGAAGATAATAATGTTGATGACATGAAAGCCAAAAAAGACGATTTGAACAAGATTGTTCAGGATTTGGCTGTTAAACTTTATCAACAGCAGGCCCCAAAGGGTGACCAGGCTCAAGGTAGTCAACAAGCCCAAGGCGGAAATGCCGGCTCTTCTGATAAGGGCAATGATGATGGAACGGTCAATGGTGACTTCCACGAAGTTCATAATGATGACGACGACAAAAAGTAATCTTTAGAAACTTGTTAGGACAAAAAGTCAAGGCCAACTGGCTTTGGCTTTTTGTTAAAATATGGTATTCTAACATGGTATAGATTTGATTGAAGATGGGAGTTTCTAATGGCAAAAAAAGATTATTATGATGTCCTCGGGGTCTCTAAGGATGCCAGCGACGATGAAATCAAACATGCCTATCGTAAATTGTCCAAGAAATGGCATCCGGATATTAATAAGGCCCCGGACGCTGAAGAAAAGTTCAAGGAAATTAATGAAGCATATGAAACGTTAAGCGATCCGCAGAAGCGGGCTAACTATGACCAATATGGATCTGCAGAAGGGGCTGCCGGTGGCTTTGGTGGTGGCGCCGGTGCTGGCGGCTTCGGTAATTTTGATAGCGGTGGCTTTGGTTTTGATGATATTTTCAGTCAATTCTTTGGCAACCGGCAGCAAAGTGCTGATCCGTCTGCACCCCGGCAGGGCCGTGATCTACAGTATCAAATGACGTTGGAATTTGAAGAAGCAATCTTTGGCAAAACAACCCGAATTAAGTATAATCGTGAGGCTGAGTGTCAAACTTGCGGCGGATCCGGTGCTAAGCCGGGGACTTCGCCGGTTACTTGTTCTCGTTGTGGCGGTCGTGGCTTTGTTGTGACGGAAACCAATACACCACTGGGCCGGATGCAGTCGCGTCAAACCTGCCCAGTTTGTCATGGTACGGGTAAAGAGATCAAAGAAAAGTGCCCAACCTGTGGTGGTAGTGGTCACGTCGACGAGCGTCATGAAGTTGAAGTTAAGGTTCCTGCTGGAATTGACGATGGTCAGCAAATGCGGCTGCAGGGACAAGGAGAAGCCGGTGCTAATGGTGGCCCTTATGGTGATTTATATATTGTTTTCCGGGTTAAACCAAGTAAGGTTTATACCCGTGATGGGTCAACCATTTATGTGGATCAAAAAATCAGCTTTGCCAGAGCTGCACTTGGCGGTAAAATTAAGGTTAAGACGGTCCATGGTGACGTTGAACTGAAAATTCCTGCCGGCACGCAAACCGGGACGACTTTTCGACTAAAAGGCAAAGGTGCTCCCAGATTGCGTGGTAACGGCAATGGTGATGAACGGGTAACTGTTACCGTTACAACACCTAAGACCTTGAATAAGGAGCAGCGAATCGCAATGGAGGCCTTTGCAAAGGCAAGTGGTGAAAATATCGGCAGTGGTAAAGGTGCCAGCAATTTTTTTGATAAAGTAAAGGATGCTTTTGATAAAAAATAGCGGCTGGTTTCCCGAACCTGTGGATTGCGCAAATAACCTATTTGAATAGCGTTGGAAACGGACTGTTGGCAAACATCAACTTTGTCATGGTCCGTTTTTTCGGGTTAAGTAATGTGTTGCGCCCACACCATTTTTTCATTACACTGGAATGGATAAGTTAAATTTGTTAGATAATGAAAGCGAGAGAACAACATGGATTTAAAAAAAATGAAAGAGCATCAAAAATATATTCGGAATTTTTCAATTGTTGCTCACATTGACCATGGGAAGTCGACACTTGCCGATCGAATCCTCGAAATGACCGATACTGTGGCTAAAAGGGATATGAAAAATCAGTTGTTGGACAACATGGACCTGGAACGTGAGCGGGGCATTACCATAAAGCTGAATGCGGTTGAATTAACCTATCATGCCAAGGATGGTCATGATTATGAATTTCACTTGATTGATACGCCGGGCCACGTTGATTTTTCTTATGAAGTTTCAAGAAGTTTGGCTGCCTGTGAGGGCGCAGTGCTGGTTGTTGATGCTGCCCAAGGTGTTGAGGCTCAGACACTGGCAAACGTTTATTTGGCAATTGATGATAATTTGGAAATTGTACCGGTTATCAATAAGATTGATTTACCATCTGCCGAACCGGAAAAAGTTCGCCAAGAAATTGAAAACGTGATTGGCATTGACGCCTCGGATGCTGTTTTAGCCAGTGCCAAGAAAGGGGTCGGGATTGAAGAGCTGCTTGAGCAGATTGTCCATAAAGTACCCGCCCCAAGTGGTGACGTTCAGGGACCGTTAAAAGCGCTGGTTTTTGATTCGGTTTACGATGATTATCGTGGGGTTGTCCTGAGTGTTCGCTTATTTGAAGGCACGGTCAAACCAGGTGATCGGATTCGCATGATGAATAGCGGTAGTGAATACGAAGTAACTGAAGTTGGCGTGAATTCGCCCAAACCGGTTAAACGAGATTATTTAATGTCTGGGGATGTTGGTTACATTACAGCCAGCATTAAAGACATCACAACCACGCGAGTCGGTGATACAGTAACCAACGCAGATGAGCCGGCCGAAAAAGAATTGCCGGGCTATCGTGAAATGCACCCGATGGTTTATGCCGGTCTTTACCCAACGGATAATGCCAAGTTTGATGATCTGCGGGAAGCACTTGAAAAATTAAAGTTGAACGATGCGGCTTTGGAATTTGAACCTGAAGTTTCTCAAGCACTGGGATTTGGCTTTCGTTGTGGCTTCTTGGGCCTGCTTCATATGGATGTTGTGCAGGAACGCTTGGAGCGGGAATTTAACCTTGAATTGATTACCACAGCCCCGTCAGTTACTTACAGAGCCCAGTTAACGGATGGGACGGTTAAAACCGTTGAGAACCCTTCGGAAATGCCTGACAGTTCATCAATTAAGCAGATTTCCGAACCCTACGTCAAGGCTACCATTATGGTGCCAAACGACTATGTTGGCCCCGTGATGGAACTTTGTCAGCATCGGCGGGGGATTTTTGAGACAATGGAATACTTGGATGAATACCGGGTTAACGTGGTCTATCACATGCCGCTTTCTGAAATTATTTTTGACTTTTTTGATAAGCTGAAATCGGCAACCCATGGCTATGCTTCCTTGGATTATGAATTGGAAGACTATCGGCCAAGTGATTTAGTTAAGATTGATATTCTGCTAAATGGTGATAAAGTGGACGCATTAAGCTTTATTTCCCATCGTCAGTTTGCTGCAACCAGGGCCAGAGATATTGTTGGCCGATTAAAGAACATCATTCCAAGACAAAACTTTGAAATACCGGTTCAGGCTGCAATTGGTGCCAAGATTATTGCCAGAACGAACATTAAAGCTTACCGGAAAGATGTAACTGCCAAGTTGTATGGTGGTGATCGAACCCGGCGAATGAAGCTGCTTGAAAAGCAAAAAGCGGGTAAGAAACGGATGAAAGCAGTTGGAAAGGTTGATATTCCGCAA
>NZ_BAKI01000002.1 GCF_000583655.1 Lentilactobacillus farraginis DSM 18382 = JCM 14108 | reverse complement strand
ACAAGCTTAGTCTGTTTTCACTCGATAATAAGCGTGATTAAGCAAACAGTCTAAGATTAGGTCCAGTTAGAAACTGACAAAAGCCGGTTTCTAGCTGGATCTTTTTGCGTATCATTGGAAATGA
This sequence comes from Lentilactobacillus farraginis DSM 18382 = JCM 14108, assembly GCF_000583655.1. GTDB lineage: Bacteria > Bacillota > Bacilli > Lactobacillales > Lactobacillaceae > Lentilactobacillus > Lentilactobacillus farraginis. Next base: position 173,502 of record NZ_BAKI01000002.1, on the reverse strand, counting down.
AGCTGGCAGACTGGACGAAATTACTTTTGCCAATACGTCATTCATGCAAAATATCTTTAAAAACATTATAAATAAAGGGTTAAGTTAATTGCGTTTTTATTAACATTGGTTGTCGTTACCCACATAAGCCTTCAGATCAGGTAGAATTATCCCTATCATTTGAAGGGGATGGGGTATTTTGAAGAGAATTAAAAAATTACTTTTTGCGGCAGCATTGATATTGGGGCTCTCTGTTCAAGGGACAGCGTTGGCTAAAACTGTGCATCATCAAACTTCGATTCAAAACAATTTTTTGATGATTCAATCGGATACGGTCACAACCAATGTCGGCAAGTCGGTTTTTGTGACCAATCAGCCAACGACAGCGTATGAGTGGGGAAATCAACGGGCAGATTATCAAAACCCGGTTCAGATTCCCAAAAACACGGCTTTGACTGTGCAGCAGAAATTACCCGGAGCAAAATATTTGGTAACCGTTCCGGGGAATCCAACAGAAATGTTGGTGGAAAAGCCAAGTCAGTTCAGTTATTCTTACAAACGGGTTCGAAATAACGCCCATGAAATTGATAAATTAACACAGTCATCTCTAAAATGGGCTAAAAAGTTAAACCAAAAGCAGTATCGAGCGATTCGTTACTATACGGGAAACGGCTACGATGTGATTAACCAGGCACTGCGAAAATCCCAGAAAAAAATGATTAAGACAACCCGCTCCAAGATTAGCGCCATTAATAACGGGATTCATAAATTCAAATTGAACGCGCCATTAACGGTTTTTCGGGGAACTTCCCTAGTTGGCTTAAAAAAATCATTGGCTGATCAGGCAATTCAAGTGGGTGGCGAATATCGGGATCCAGCCTATTCATCGACAACTTTGGATCGGATGACAGCACTGGCCTTTTCACAACACGTCATTTTACGAATTAATATTCCCAAAGGGTATCACGGTGCCTACGTTGATCCAATTTCAGAAAACAGGGGTGAAAAAGAATACTTAATGCAAGCCGGAACGAAAATGATCATTACCCGACTGCAGAAGGGCTATACCAGCTTCATGAAACATCGATCGAACAGCAATCAGGTAAGAAAGCCCATGTCAAGCATCTAACGCGACATCTTAAGTATTGGATAGTTACATTGGACTTGATGAAGTGAGCATTTTAAGAGTGGTGCGAAAAGTAGTTACGTTCTGGAATGGCCTTTCGGCGCCCGGCTTTAATTGCTAATAATCGGGATGACACAAACCGGGACTGAACAAAATTATTGTTATCTCAATCCTAATTAAATAGATTTGGAACCGTCAATGACTGTTTTTTTACAGTGATTGACGGTTCTTTTTTTGCTTAACAATTGAAAATAGCGTTCGACTGTGATTTGTCAAAAACTTATTTTAAGCTGAGAAGCGGCGATGCCTAAGGGTTTTGCCTAAAAAGATTGGCAAATTGAAAGTTAATGTTTACAAATGTAGATTTTTGGTGGTATAGTATTAATCGAAGTTACACTTGTAGATTTCAAAGAAGGTGGCCATCCATTTGAATAAGCAGGTTCAATCTTATGTAGCAATTGAGAATCAATTGAATGAGTTTTGGCAGAGGGGGATGACGGAATTTTGCAGCTTGTAGTATTGGCAATTTCACTTGGTTTGATTGCGTTTATTATCTGGTGGTTCTTCGGGAGTCATGAGGAGAAGACCAGTGACGCACAGATCAGTGATAATCAGCAAGAATCCACAATTGTGGTGGACGGCGGCTATTCGCCGAGTACTCTGGTTTTAAAGAAGGGTGTGCCGGCTAAAGTTAAATTTCAGATGAATGATTCGACAGCTTGTCTATCACACGTTGTTTTTGAAAAGCTGGGAATTGATAAGGATTTAACCAAGCAAAAAATGACGGCAATTGAAATCCCAACCGATCAGGCAACTGAGTTTGATTATGCTTGTGGGATGAACATGTTCCACGGCAAGATTATTGTAAAAGATTAATTTAAATAAAGTTAAACAGAAAGCAGGTAATAGTTATGAATTTCAAGAATTTTTTTGGTGGTCAAAACAAAGTGCAAGCAGATAATGACGGTGCTCAAACAGTTCAGATCAAAGTTGATCACGGGTACGAACCTGACACCGTGAGTTTGAAGAAAGGCGTTCCAGCCAAACTGGTCTTTCACCGCTTGAATGAATCTGACTGTTTGGCAAAAGTTCAATCGTCAGAGCTTGGGTTTAAGAAAAAGCTGCCACTGAATCGGGATGTTGAAGTATCCATTAACACTGACCAAAGTGGCGAATTTGACTTTGCTTGTGGCATGAATATGTTTCACGGAAAGGTGGTTATCCGTTGATTAAAATATCCAATATGCAAAAATTCTGGCTGTCGTTAATTTTGGCAAGCCCGATGCTGCTTCAAATGGTTCTGATGCCATTTCATTGGATAATCCCCGGGTATACCTGGATTGCGTTTCTGACCACAACGCTGATTATGCTGATTTCAGCTGCGCCGTATTGGAAAAGCGCCTGGGCAGCTTTTAAACACCATAATGCCAATATGAATACGTTGGTTGCCGTGGGGACGTCGGTTGCCTATTTTTATTCTTTATTTGCAATGTTGACTGGCCGAGCAGTTTACTTTGAAAGTGCCGCGCTGGTGACAGTGTTTGTCCTTTTAGGGGATGCCTTGGAAGAAAGAATGCATAGCAGTGCTTCCAACGCTTTGAGTAAGTTGCTGAATTTGCAGGTTAAAGAAGCGGATGTGTTAACGAATGATCAGTATTCAAAAGTACCGCTTGAGAAAGTTCAAGTGGGCGACATTATCCGGGTTCGACCTGGTGAAAAAATTCCGGTTGATGGTGTTGTGACGAAGGGGACGACGCATGTTAACGAATCAATGGTAACCGGTGAAAGTTTGCCGGTATCAAAAAAGACCGGCGATGAAGTTATCGGCTCGACTATCAATATGGATGGTTTGTTGATTTTTCGAGCGACTAAAGTCGGCAAAGATACGGCTTTAGCTCAAATCGTTGAACTGGTTAAGAAAGCACAGACCAGTCACGCGCCGATTCAAAATCTAACCGATCGGCTTTCAAGCATCTTTGTACCGGCGGTTCTAATTGCCGCAATCGTCACCTTTGTGATTTGGTTTGTCTTTTTAGGTGCACCGGCAGTCCAGGCAATGTTATTTGCCGTTTCAGTTATCGTGATTGCCTGCCCGTGTGCGCTGGGATTAGCAACCCCGACGGCTTTAATGGTTGGTACTGCCCGATCAGCCAAGTTGGGGGTATTAATTAAAAACGGCCAGGCACTGGAAGAAGTTAACCATGTCAAGACGGTGGTGTTCGATAAAACCGGTACAATTACAGCAGGCAAGCCAGTTGTAACTGATGTAATCGGCAACCAGCAAAAAGTCCTTCAAATCGCCGCAGCTTTGGAAGTGAACTCCGAACATCCTTTGGCCAGTGCCGTTATGGCAAAGGCTAAGCAGTATCAGCTTCGCTATTCTCAGGCGACTGATTTTCAAAACATTGAAGGCAAAGGCGTTAAAGCAGCCGTCGATGGTCAAAATGCGTTTGTCGGCAGTGCCAAGTTGATGACAACTTATCAAATGGCTGATGATTTGAAAACAGAAATGACCCGATTGCAAAATGATGCCAAGACGGTTGTGTTGGTTGGCTTGGCTGGCCAAGTGATTGGCTTGATTGCCATTCAGGATACCCCTAAGAAAACGGCGGCCCAAGCCATCTCAGAGTTAAAGGCTCGAGGACTTAAAACCGTGATGCTGACTGGTGACAACCAGCGGGTAGCGCAGGCAATTGGTAGCCAGGTTGGCATTGATCAGGTGATTGCCGGGGTTCTGCCAAATGAAAAAGCCGACCATGTTAAAGCGCTTCAGCAGGATGGTCAAGTTGCTTTTGTCGGTGACGGAATTAATGACGCACCGGCACTGACAGTTGCGGACGTTGGAATTGCCATGGGATCCGGGACGGATATTGCGATTGAATCCGGCGAAATTATTTTAATGCAAAATGATTTGATGGGCGTTGTCAGAGCGCTTGAAATTTCCAAAAAAACCTTTAATCGCATCAAGCTTAACCTTTTCTGGGCGTTTATTTATAATTTGATTGGTATTCCGATTTCAGCCGGCGTCTTGGTAGGGATTGGCCTCCAATTGAGCCTGAGTTGGCTGGTTTGGCAATGGCTTTCTCATCGGTTTCGGTGGTTACTTCGTCATTATTATTGAATAAAACTAAGATTGTTGGTGAGCAACGGTTTCACCAAACAACAGCTTAATTGAAATGTTTGAATCATAAATGCTAAATAACGGGACTGGGCAAAAGTAATTTTGTCCAGTCCCGTTATTTTATGAAATCACGATTATTACCGAGCAAAAACGTGCGCCGAAAGGCAACTTCCTGCCACATAATCGAATTATCCAAACATTCAAGCCCGGAATATTCGGATGATTCGATTATGCTCTGGAAGTTAACCGCCCTTCGTCTCACGCTTGCTTTTAGACTAATTTGATGGATTTAATACCAGTCTCGATACAGCAATTGCGATGGCAACCCCTAATCCAAGCGGCACCAAAGCCATGGATCCCAAATGGCAGACCTCAAAGATCATAAACAATGCCATTAGAGGGGCCTGCTGGGAAGCGGCCAGCAAGCTACAGCCACCCAATAAAGCTGACTGCCAAATCGGTATGGCCATAAAGGGAAGAATTAAAATCCCGATAATTGCGCCAACCGCACCGCCAATTGCGACGGAAGGCGTCAGTGTACCGCCAAACGCGCCAGCTCGAATGGTTAGAACGGTGACCAGGTACTTTGCGATGGCACCAAATAAAAGGATTAACAATAGGTGGTTGTCGGTGGTGTTAAATGAAAACTGAGCCAAAGCCCGACCATTTCCCATGATTTGGGGAAAATTAATTGAAACCAATCCGGTTAATAAAGACGCCAATGGCAGCTGCCACAGCATTTTGGAATTTCGAGGCTTTTGTCTTTCAGCCCATTTAAAAGATTTCCGAAACAAAGCGCCAAGCAATCCGCAAAGAATCGCAATCAAAACAGCAATTGGTAAAAATTGCGCCTGAAAAGCATTTTTGCCAACCAGATAATAAGGAGCGGTTCCCTTAACGGCGTCACTGATCAGTGTTGCAATGATTGACATGGTTAGACTAACACTGACACTGCGTAAAGAAATTTTTTTGAAGAGAACTTCCACACAGAAAAACATTCCGGTAACTGGTGCGTTATAGACTCCGGCAAATCCCGCGCCGGCCGCGGCAGCCATTAATAGGTGGGTATCGTCTTTGCTGAGGATTCCCAACCGACATTTTACCAATCCGGCCTGCCACTTCTGAGCAATCATTGCCCCAGCTTCCCGAGGGCTAATTCTCGGCCGACCGAACCACCGGTACCGACATAAAAGATTTGGGTTATAACGTGAAGTGCGGTTTGAACTAGTGGCATCTTTTCCCCGGATAACCCCTTTTCAATCGTAGTCGGGGGTGTCACTTTGGTTCTTAAAACCCACCAAATAACTGCTGAAATTATTCCACCGACAAGAACTGAAGCCACCCTGGCGCTACCAGGAGTTCCTGTTACAATCGGTTGAAGCGCGGTTTCATCAAAGTGAAGAAATATTTTTTCAATTAGATTTAGGAACAGGCTTAAAAGCAGTGAGCTGATTCCCACCAAAATTCCCAAACCAATTGTTGAAATTGTTAAAATAGCATTTTCCTTTTTCATAACGCATATTATCTTATCATATTCAACGGTTAGACGGATTAACGTTTTATGAAAATCAGTAGAGAATTCTTGAAAGTGTCAAGAATGAGGCTTTCATTCGTGAAATTGTAGTTTGACTTGAAAAACTTAAAAGCACAATACTGAAACTTTATGCGGTGAATGATACTTAAAAATAATTTGACGCTTTTTGAATTCGTGTGACATACTACTATTATCTAGACTGCTTTAGTTTGAGGTTAGTTGCATTTTTTCATAAATCCTAATTTACTCTTAAGGAATCAGGAGGCAATAAATGAGAAAAACGTTGAAGGTATTTGGAACTGTGTATATTGGCATGGAAATGATGATGATTTTTCTTCATCTTATTTTTGATTGGTTAATCTTGGGTAGCATTCAGTGGTGGCCATTGGCTATGCTGGTTGGCATATCTACACCAACCTATATCGTCGTATCTGTTGGTTTGATTTATTTTATTGAAAGAAAGCGGCGTTCATAAGGCTGACTGTATTTTGGATGTAGCTTGATAAGTCTTCTGGAAATTCAATAATTGGTTAGGTGTGATTTTTGGTGTCAAAGGAAATGAAAAAATTTATTGTCACAATTGCAACAATGCTCATTGTAATTTTCCATGGCGTAACAAGTGACTGGTCTAATTGGTTGTTTGGCAGTGCAATTGTCTTGGTTGCGTTTAGCGTTTGCTACGCTGCTGTTGCTTGGGTTAGAAAAAAGTCATGATTCATTTAATTAACGGATCAAGTGTCAAATTATTAAACATCATGATTTTTTAGGTTGTCATTTAACCCAACTTGTGCTATCTTTACTTTGACAATTAAATAATTTCTTCGGGGCAGGGTGAAATTCCCGACCGACGGTAACAATCTTTTGATTGAAGTCCGTGACCCGCGTTTAGCGGTGGACCCAGTGCAAGTCTGGGACCGACAGTAAAGTCTGGATGGGAGAAGAAAACACGACACGTTTGATAAAATCAGTGGCCGGCTTTTTTAGTTGGCTGTCTTGATTAATCAACCTTAAAATCTACATCAAAAATGGATTAAGTAAGGGCCCCGCAGCTTTGTTGCGGGGCCTTTTTAATTGGAGTGAAAGAATATGGACGATGAAAAAATCATGGCATTGGCTTTTGCCGAAGCCAAAAAAGGCATTGGTCTGACCTGGCAGAATCCGGTAGTTGGCGCGGTCATCTGTAAAGATAATCAGATTCTGGCAACTGGTTACCATCATCAATTTGGCCAGCACCATGCCGAAATCGATGCTTTGAGCCATCTTCAAACGCTAAAGGAGGCTGAGGGCGCGACGATGTACGTCACAATGGAGCCTTGCAGTCATTTTGGCAAAACGCCACCCTGTGCCAAGAAGTTAGTTGCCGTTGGGATTAAGAAAGTAATCATTGGCCAACGCGATCCTAATCCATTGGTCGCTGGCAAAGGCATAAATATTCTAAAAGATCATGGTATTTCGGTCAAAGTTTTGAATACTACTGGTGAATTAAACGAAGCCTATAACTTTTTTTATCGCCATCATAGACCGTTAGTGACCCTTAAATATGCTATGAGCCTAGATGGTAAATTAAACTATCAAGCCGGACAACGTACGCGACTAACCGGTGATGCGGCTTTTGCTGACAGCCAGACACTGCGAATCGCCAATCAGGCGATTTTGGTTGGTGAAAAGACGCTGACGGTCGATGATCCGAAATTGACGGTTCGAACAGCGAACTTGCCGTTTCCACCAATCAGAATTGGATTGGTCAATAACGCAGACAAACTGCCGTTATCGGCACAACTCTTTCAGCAGGAAGCACCGGTTTGGCTGTTAACCCGGACCAAATCAACCCGCCAGTGGCCAAAGTTTGTTCGTGTGTTTCAAGATCAAACTTGGACGCCGCAGACCATCGTTGAATTTTTGGCCAAACAAGGGATTCAATCGTTATTAGTTGAAGGTGGCAGCCATGTATTGGCAGCTTTTACAGCCGCTGATTTGGCTGATCGGCTGCAGGTTTATTTGGCTCCGCTGATCTTGGGTGGTGGCGGCTTACCAGCAGTTTTCGGAAAAGCCGCTTCGACAATTGAAAAGTTTAAGCCGATCAAAGTCCGTCAATTAGGGTCGGATGTCGTCATAACAGCGGGGAGGGACTAAGATGTTTACCGGAATTGTTCGATCAATTGGAACGATTAAAGCAGTTGAAAAAAGAAAAGCCAGTCAGCGATTGTTAATTGATTGCCCGTTGGTTACCAAAATTCATGCCAAAATTGGTGACAGCCTCGCGGTTAATGGGATTTGTCTAACAATTACCAAGCTACAAGAAACAACCTTTGCCGTTGACGTTATGCCGGAGACAATTCGGCGCACGAATCTGGCAACGGTTCGGGTCGGTTCTCAAGTAAATATTGAACCGGCTTTGCGGGCTTCGGATCGATTGGATGGCCACTTTGTTTTGGGACACGTTGATACAATTGGAACCGTGACTTCTCATCAAGTTGAAGGTAATGCCACTGTTTATCAGATTCGGTTTCCTAAAAAATATCGGCCCTTGATTATTGAGAAGGGGTCAATTGCCGTTGACGGTGTCAGTTTAACCGTTACCCAAGTCAATGATGATACCTTTTCGGTTAGCTTGATTCCACATACGTTGCAGGAAACTATCTTAAAAGATTTAAACGATGGTGAAGTTGTTAATTTGGAAACGGATATTTTAGGCAAATACATTTTATCAGGTCGGGAGGCTGAAACAAATGAACAAGTCAAAACAGATTATTAAACGGGTTGAACGCGCCATTGCGGCATTGAAACAGGGTAAACTGGTGATCGTTGCGGATTCACTGCAGCGGGAAGCCGAAGGAGACATGATCGGATTGGCCGATTTTGTGTCACCCCAAACGGTTAACACCATGGTTTCAAAAGCTCACGGCCTTCTGTGCGTGCCAATGAGTCAATCATATGCGGATCGATTGGGGCTTGGCCCAATGGTTACCAATGCAACGGACGCCTACGGGACTGCTTTTACAGTCAGCACGGATGCTAAAACCACCTCGACTGGCATTTCAGCATTTGACCGGGCAGACACGATTCGGCAATTGGCAGATGTAAGTAAAACCAGTGCGGACTTTTATCATCCCGGCCATATTTTTCCGCTAATTGCGGCTGATCGTGGTACACTTCAACGCCAAGGGCATACGGAAGCGGCCGTCGACCTCGCCAAATTAGCCGGTGCATCCCCGGTAGCCTATATTTGTGAAATCCTCAAAAAAGATGGCACGATGGCCCGGCGATCCTATTTAAAATCCTTCGCTGAAGGACTACAAATGCCATTTTTAACCATTGCGGACATCCAAGCTTATCGATATATGAAAGATATTGACGTGGCCCAGCCAATCACTCGGGTTAAACTGCCGACTGAATATGGTGATTTTAATTTGACGGCCTTTCGAACTGATGAACACTCGGAACCGACACTGCTGATTTCAAAAGGGACGATTGATGCAAATGAGCCATTATTATTACGGGTTCACTCAGAATGTTTAACTGGGGATGTTTTTGGTTCAAAGCGTTGTGATTGTGGCCAGCAGTTGGCAAAATCCTTGCGGCTGATTCAAATGAAAGGCCACGGTGCCGTTTTGTATTTACGGCAAGAAGGCCGCGGAATCGGTTTGGCCAATAAGTTGCAAGCTTATAAGCTTCAAGAACAGGGGTACGATACGGTTGATGCTAATATCCATTTGGGTTTTGAACCGGATCAGCGACATTACGGTGTGGCAGTGGCAATTTTACACAAACTGGGGGTTCATCGGGTTGACTTAATGACGAACAATCCGGATAAAATGCAACAGTTGACCGATTTGGGAATTGATATTAATAAGCGGATTCCACTGGAGATTGAACCAACAACTGAAGATACCTCATATTTAAAAACTAAAAAAGAGAAATTTCATCATTTATTGAAAGGAGTCGAATAAAATGAACAGCTATACGGGACAGTTAAGTGATAATCATTATCGAATCGGCATTGTTGTTGCCCATTTTAACCAATTAGTGACCGAGCGGCTTTTGCAAGGGGCACTGGGCGACCTAAAAAAGTATGGGGTGGCAGACGAACGCATAACGGTTGCCTGGGTGCCGGGCGCCATGGAATTGCCCAGAGCCGCTAAATTAATGTCAGCATCGGGAAAGGTTGACGGCGTTATTGCTTTGGGTGCTGTTATTAAAGGGCAAACCGATCATTATACCTATGTTTGTTCAGAAACTGCCAACGGTCTTAGCTCGGTTTCGCTAAACGGCGAAGTGCCGGTAATGTTTGGTGTGTTAACAACTGATAATATGGAACAGGCCATTAATCGGGCCGGTGGTAAGGGTGGTAACAAGGGCGCTGAATGTGCTGGCGGTTTGTTGGAAATGCTGGGGCTGCAAAGTTGGTTGGCTGAATGAGTTTAATTATCGTTGCCAGTTCATAAGCTGATTTAACCGATGGATTGTTTGCTATGAGAGCACATCTTCAGGTAGGCATAGTGGTAATATATTTGTTAAAAAATATGCAAGCATTGTACCGGGCCATTTTTTGAAATTAAAAAGTGGCCTTTTTTACTCTTCAAATTTTGACTTTTAGCTTGGCAAATAAATAGTTTAAGAAGGGATTTTATAAAAAACGTTATTTTAAAAAATATAGCTTGCCTTGGAGTCCACACCAAGGTTTACACTGATCCTGTTAATAAATATGAGGAGGCAATCAGTTCATGATGAAAATGGTTAAATTAAACAATGGCGTTGAGATGCCCATACTTGGTTTCGGGGTCTTTCAGGTAACAGATTTAGACGTTGCGCAACAGGCGGTTCTTGATGCAATCAAATCGGGGTATCGATTAATTGATACAGCACAGGTATACGGTAACGAGGAAGCGGTCGGCCGGGCTATTAAACAAAGTGGCATTGATCGAAAAGAATTATTTATTACAACTAAACTTTGGCTGACCGATACAGGTTATGATGCGGCCAAGAAAGCCTTTCAGGCATCCTTAAAACGACTGCAACTTGATTACATTGATCTTTACCTCATTCATCAACCATGGGGCGATATTCACGGGTCTTGGCGGGCGATGGAAGATCTGTATCGTGAGGGTAAGATTCGGGCTATTGGTGTCTCAAATTTTGAGCCTGACCAATTAACGGACATCGCAATTTTCAATGATGTTAAGCCGGCGGTTAATCAGATTGAGGTTAATCCTTGGGACCAACAGTTTAAACCGGTTAGCTTTATGCAGGATAATCAGATTCAGCCGGAAGCCTGGGCGCCGTTTGCGGAAGGTAAACACAACATTTTTCAAAATTCGGTTTTGGCTCGAATCGGCCATAGGTACAATAAGTCAATTGGTCAGGTTATTCTGAGATGGTTACTGCAACGTGGAATTGTCACAATCCCTAAGTCAGTTCATCAAAATCGAATGGTTGAAAATATCAGCATTTTTGATTTTGAACTCACAGATGAAGAAATGACGATGATTCAAAAACTGGATAAACAGGAAAGCCAGTTCTTTGATCATCGGGATCCGGAAGCACAAATGAAAATCGTGGGTCGCCGGATTAAATAGCTGTTTTTAGTCAAGTACTACGGAACAATTTAATAATAAGGAAGGAAATTATTAATGAATTTACTTATATTAGCTGCTAATGGTCAAATTGCCAAAATTGTTGAAAAAAGACTTCTTGCCGAAGATAAATTCAAGGATGTCTCGTTGACATTGGGTTTGCGTCAGCCAAAACGATTAGCTGATCTAGCAAACAATTCCAGAGTCCGTCTACTTGATGTGGATCTGGAGAATCAAGCATCGGTTAACCAAGCAGTTGCGGGTCAGGATATGATTTTTATGGCAGTCGTTGATCATGACCCCGATAATAAAATGACCAGGAATGTTATTTCAGCAATGAAAGCAAATAATGTCAACCGGATTATTTCAACCAATATTTTAGGTATTTATGATGAAGTACCGGGAGAATTTGGTCGTTGGAATCGAACAATGGTTAAAAACGGCTTGGCAGCTGCAACTCAATCAGATACGTTGTTAAGCCAATCGGGTTTGGCCTATACGACATTGCGTTTACCTTGGCTGAATGACCGTGATGAAGTTTCGTACCAAATTACGCATAAGAATGATCAATTTGTCGGGGTATCAGGGTCACGTAAAAGTGTCGCTGATTTAGTGTTGAAAATTATCACTGATCCATCATTGGGAATTAATGATAGTTTGGGACTGGCTGACCCGGCAACGCAAGGTGAAAATCGCCCTGTTTATTAATTGAAAAACACCACGCCGTTTGAGCCTTAGAGTTTGAAATATAATTTAGACACTAATCAATATGATTTAAAATTATCCATTATACTGATTAGTGTCTAAAAATTAATAATTTTTTTATTAGCCATTTGTCATTGAGAAGATTATGAACTTTTTGCAGGAGACTGTAAACTTCAGACTAATGTTTAAAGCAATACCATAAAGTGAAGGGGGAAAGTTAAAATGGCAACGATTAATCAAGTAAGTAAAAAGTTTGATTTGACCAAAGACACACTTCGATATTGGGAGCGACTGGGTTTATTGCCAGAAATCAAGCGAAACGAAAGTGGGTATCGAGACTATAGCGAATACGACATGAATTGGGTCTTTTACGTTAAAGCGTTAAGAAAAGCCGGCATGTCAATTGAAGCACTAATTGAATTTGTTAAACTATATCGTGAAGGTCAGCAAAATTCTGAAGCCAGAAAAACATTATTAATTGATCAGCGACGAGAATTAATCGATAAGATGGCTGAAATTAAAAAAACAGTTGCTTATTTAAGTTTTAAAATCGATCATTTTGAAGATCATACGTTAAATTACGAAAAAGAAAAATTAGTTTACGAGGGAAAAAGTAATGACAGCAAAAAATAAAGTTATCATTACCGATTTATCCAGTGAGATTGGCGAAGCAACCACTAAACGATTAGCTAATGTCAATAAAATTGTATTGCGGCCGATAAAACAAGGGTAATCACAAAATTTATCATGATGATTTGGGAGATAATTTTGTTAATTAAACAATCATTATAAAAGATGGTACTAAGCGAAAATTTGCTTTGGTGCCATCTTTTATAAGTAACAATGATTTGGAATTTTTACATTAGTAGTTCAGCAGCTTTGTTTTATTTATTATTGTGAATCTAACGCATTACCAAGCCACCATCCACATACAAGCATTGGCCGGTAATGTTATTGGATAAGTTCGAAGCTAAAAAAATAGCACTACCGGCAACGTCGTCCGGGATAGTCAGCCGTTTTGTCGGTGTCATCCTGATGATTGACTCTCGAACATCGTTTTGAGTTTCAACGCTGGAATCAGTCGGGTAGGTTAATCCGGGCGCAATTGCATTAACCTGAATTCCCAGAGCGCCAACTTCTGCTGCCAGAGATCGGGTGAAGCCGACTAAAGCGGTCTTGGATGTAATGTAGTCGTGATAGGGGATGAGTGGAAACGCAATTAAGTTGCTGGCCATGTTAATGATGCGCCCACTACTTTGATCTGACATCATTGGTATAGCTTCATGGCAAACATTAAAGGCTCCCTGAACGCTTCCATCGAATTGCGACTGATAATTTTGCCATTTGATTGATTCCGCTGTTTGCCGCGTTTTGGGATTGAATGTGTAGTGATTCAATGCATTATTAACAACGATGTCCAACCCGTTAAAGTTATCTTGAATTGTTGCTATCATTTGGTGAACTGCTTTTGGGTTTCGAACGTCAGCCTGAACGGGAAAAGCCTGACCGTTATTATCAATAATCGATTGAACGATGTCATTAGCTTTCTTCTGGTTTTTCAAGAAATTAACTGCCACGATGGCACCTTCTGCCGCAAAACGTTTGGCAATTGTGGCCCCGATTCCCCGGCTGGCACCTGTAACTAAAGCAATTTTATTTTTTAACAGCATTTCTAAGCTCCTTTAAAATTACTCTACGTCTGGATCCAAGCGTTCGGCGTAAGCTTCCATACTTGGTTCAACGTCAACAAAATGCAAAAGATCCAACAAATTAAAATGACCATCATGATGCCATCCAGGCCTTGCCCGGGTCATTTCGCCCAGTGAACAAATACGATCAATGCCAATTTCTCCCAAACGGTCAGCCAATGAATAAAGTCGATTGGGATCAACTGCCATGCCACAGCTTTGAAGATAGGGCTGATAGTCGTTTAAATAACGTGGCACATTTTCCAACTGATCAATTTGAAAAATGTGTACAAAGCGATTAAGTGGTGAATTTGTAAAGCCGGCTTTAGCATGGTAAACCACAGTCCAATCAGTGTTTTGTCGACTGGCCAAAACCTGAATGGTTGAATCGTTCAGAGAACGCAGTTGATATTGATTGCGGGTACGGTTAATAGCTGCTGCTTCGGGGTTCGTCAAAACTGCTCGGGGTCGTTTTAACTGATAATTAGCCAGTTCGGCTGCGATTAATTTGGCAGCTGCCAACGGCGAAATTGAGCCACCGCGTTCGATAAAAATTGCCTGAGTTGAAAGACAGCTTTGCTGATCATATACAGCAATATCTTCAACCGCTCGTTTAATCGTTTGCGGATAATGCTCCGGCGTTAAAGCTTCCCGACCAATCATTGAAAAACTGATCTTATAGCCGTAATGAAGGAAGGGTTTTGATGACGGTACTAATGGTTGAATACTTCCAACGGCTTTATCGGAACCGTAAACAATGGTTGCACCTGTTTGAGTAGCTGCAACGCTTTCCAAAGATTGGGTACCACCTTTCCAGGGTAAGATTGCCATGCAATCCGCCAAGCGTGGATTAATTTGTGCCAGTGTTTGAACAAACAAAACTGGAAGAAGCGGTTCCGCCATTGACGTTTTGCCAAGACTGGCGGCTTTAACCAGGGTTCCCATAATTAAAGGCCAGATTTGTAGGCCGGGGATGTTTCCGGAAAAGACATTAAAAATTGTTTGGGGGCCAAATGCCTTGGTTAAACTACCACTTTTTTGGGGATGAAAATCATCCAGAATTTCCGGTTGATTCAATTCGTTATCGACAAAGCGCAGCAACTCTTTTTTTCTAAATATTCGAATAAAACGTTTGATTTCCAGTTTGATCGTTTCGGCATTGTAACCAGTAATTACCGGCAACAATTTAATTGCCAATTGACGTTGCGGGCATTTGGGATTTGTCCAACACTGAATTGCCTGGTCAATCCAATCAATTATTTCAGCCACCTTTAAATGGCTTAGATATGCTTTTTGATTAGCTTTAAGCTGGTTAATCAGAACATTAAGTTCGGCAAGGGTAGGTATTGGAAGCCGTAAACTGTAAACAGTTTCACCAAGCCGAATACTTTGATATCGAAATTCAGTTAGGAAAGTTGCTTTTGGGATTTTGAATAGATCCACTGGTATTATTTTCAAAGTATCCTTGTTTATTACCTGCAACGTATCCACCTCACTTATCTCTGGTTGACTTGTAATAATTGATCAACTGCAATTGAACATCCCTTGGCTTCAGCTCCTTGAACCCGACCAAGTAATCGAAAGCCGGTTTTGTCTTGGATTCCAATATCCTCTGTTAAAATTGCGACACAGGAATTCCAATTTGACAAATCGTAATAAGCGATTAAACCGGTTTGCCCAGCTGGAACCGGCTGAAGGGTATTAGTATCCAAAATCTTAATTCGAACCCACGCTGGAGCTTGTTTGGTGTATTTGATAGGAAACTGGTGGTAAAGGTCGAACAAATTTTGATCATAACATTGTGAACAAACCTCCGTCATGCCATACATATTGATGTAGTGGTCCCGATCGATTGCAAAGGTTTTCTGAATGGTTTGGAATAAGTCCTGAGGAGAAACGCTTCGGGACTGGCCTTTAAAGCCACCGGTATCGAATAGTCGGCTATCCTTTGGTAAATTAAATGTCAAATCGTGGGTCTGCAGGTAGTCCAGTAAGTGCACGTAGGAAAAGCTTGCGCCAAGAAGCATGACAGGATATTGGCGGGTCTCAGCATCTTGCAATGCGGCAACGATTCCTTGATAATCCATCCCGTTTTCATTAATGAAAACTCGACTTTTTGAATCACCAAAGTAGTCAACAGCTTTACTAACATATCTGGAAAGAGATGAATTTGGATTGGTGTCGGCTCCTGGAAATAGACCTAGAATCGTCATTTGGTCGCGATCGGGAAGGACATATTTTTTAAAGGGAAACTTCATTGAAGCATCCCAAACCTTAAAGCTTGGGTGGTAGTTACGGCTTCGATGGCTGGGATCGGTTGTCCCACTGGACATAAAGACTGGTTCATCTTTTGTAATCGGCGTTGTTGAGAGTGTCAGCTGTTTGTAGCCTTGAATTGGCATCAATGGAATATCTGACCAATTTTTAACCAACAATGGTGATCGGCGTTTACTCTGGGCATATTTACGAAAAGGCAAATTATTTTGAAATTGATAATCAAAGACTGCCAATGCTACTTCGTTAAAAGTCGGGTCACTTTGAGTCGCTGAGTTACTGTTGGCAAATTGTTCGATAAAGCTTAATACCAGATTTTGAATTTCAGTTGACGTTTTTGTCATTGTGAGAACCTCCTCTAAAAATGTTTGGAATCGAAATTAAACAAACATGTAAACCGATTGCGGCAATTGCACCGATTAGAATATTATTGGATAAAAGCGTTTTGAGATCACCTGGAAATCCGGACGCGTAGGTTGGCACTGCAATCGCTAAGATAATCGATAAGCCAATGATTAAATTATTTGTGTCGTTGTTTGGTGCTTTTTTAAGAATTGCAAAACCAGTTGTAATCAAGGTAGCTGCTGCCGGTAAAAACATACCGCCAATAATCGGTGAAGGCGTCAACGATAAGAACGCGCCTAGTTTGGGAATAAATCCCAAGATAATGAGTAAAATGCCAGTTAATAAAATCGGTTTTCTGGAATGAACACCGGTTAGTTTCATAACACCCAGATTTTGAGCGAAGGCCGTAGTCGGAAAACCTCCGATTAGAGAAGACAGAATTGAACCAGCTGCTTCACCGGCAATACCGTTACGAATCCGCTTTTGGTCCAACTTAATTGACAATACTGAAGCAGATGCTTCATAAACGCCTAAAGCTTCGATCACGGCAACAGCATAAGCAACAAAGAACGTTAGAAAGATTGACCAATTAAAGGAGAACCCGCCATAGGGTAGTAGGTGAGGGAAGCCAAACAATGGTTTTGCTCCCAAATCTGATAGCTGAATAGCACCGGTCACACCAGCGAGAACATCACCAACTACCAAAGCGATTAGAAATGAGAATTTATGCCAAAGTCCCTTTCCAAAAAGCGACAGAACTAGAACAATCAAGGTGGTGACGGTGGCTAATAGAAGCGTTTTGGGGGATGCAAACCCCGGTGTTCCGGGACTGCCTCCTAAAAACTCGGATAGTGTAAAGCTGGCCAATGAAACGCCTACCAAAAAGATAATGGTTCCCGTAATTGTCGGTGTCAATTTTTTGACTAATTTAGTCAGCAGTCCCGTTACTGAAAGGCCAAATACCAATAAGGCACTGAGCAGTATCGAACCGCCCGCAGCCGGCAGCATACCGGTTTTACCGGCATTAATCATCAATGCGTCAAAAGCAGCCGATGGCCCTTGGACAATCGGCAGTTTAACCAGCTTGGTTGCCTGAATAAGGGTGACCAACCCGGAAGCAATAAAAATGGCGTTGACCAAATTAGTTGAAAGTGTCAACGAAAGCCCCGCGGATGAGGCAACGAAAATTGGATCAAGCCAGACATTGGACACGAAAATGTGCTGAATGCTGACTAAAAAAGTTTGTCCCCAGGGTAAGGTATCGGTTGTTGCAACACCCGGTTTTTCTCGCACGTTGTTCATGAATAAAAGCATCTCCTTAAGTATTTTCTTAAGTCAGCTGGTACCCGATTTCGTTAAACGCAAAAAGGCTGAATTCAAAACGAATTCAGCCGCAAATACAGGACATTTAATTAATGCTTTTCCGGTAAGGTTGGCTGCATTCCTACGCTGGTACTAACCAGATCAGGTACATAGGGTTAAGATTGTTGACACAATCTAGTCTCAGCACAATGGCTCCCCTTGCAGTTAATTTAAGTGCTTAAAGTATAACACGATTTTATTTAAATTATCACGCTGTTTTTAAGTTGATTGTCCCGTTAAAAGACGCCTATTAATAATTGAGGTGAATCTTTCCATGACGAATCAATTAATTACCGTAGAATTAATAATTTGGTTTCTTTGACTTTGAGCCATATAGCTTAGTCTGCAGTTTATCACCAAATTTATCGATTTTCTTGCCGGCAAAAATTGTCCCGCCTAATAAGACGCCACTGACAATAAGCGTACTGGCAACCATAAATTTAAAAATCCCTTTTAATGCGTCCATTTCAAATCACTCACTTTCTAATTTCGTTTGACAAAGAATGAGACAATCAAGACCAGAATAACGGCCCCGATAATCGAGGGGATTAGTGCCATTCCTGCTAAGCTTGGCCCCCATGAGCCCAACAACGCCTGGCCAATTGCGGAACCAACCAGGCCGGCAACAATGTTGGCAATCCAACCCATTGATTGACCATTATTGGTAATCGCACCTGCAAGTGCACCGATAATTGCCCCAACGATAATTGACCAAATTAAACCCATTATAAACGCCTCCTTGTCATTAATTACTTCGAATTAAGGTCATTAGCCACATTGATTTGCGGATCGTCTAAAATAGATCGCCACGCAACAATCTATAATGTGACTGTCATTGCTTTAGCTAAAATGTTAGCTGTTGATTTAAGATTATCAGTTGGCATTTAAACTGTCAAAAACGAGGCTTGAAGATTGTAAGATCGTGTGAGCGGTTTGGTCGTTGCTTGATAAATTAAAAACGGCTTGCCACGTTTAAACAAGTCAGCTTGAAAAGTTGATAATTAAACCGTGAAAAGTCGTTTTTTAGTTTTTAGAAGAATTGCCGCATGATATCTTTTAGCGGTGGTAGTTCCGGAATTTTCTTCTCTTCTTTGAGGTATTGACTACCGAATTTCATGTAACCCTTGGCTTCTTCACCAACGATTTTACCGGGAAGTGGGGCGTCATCGCGTACATAGGCATTGATCAAAACCGGCATGTTTTGAACCCGATAGGCACGATTCAAAGCCTGGTTAAATTCTTCCGGTGTCTTGGCAGTAATACCAACGCCGCCAGCAGCGTCAGCGAACTTGGCATAATCCATATCTTGTAAATCAATTTGGTAATTAAGCTGACCGGCGGCCTGCTGTTCATATTCGATAAATGCTAATTTCGAGTTATTGAGGACAATGTTGATGAGCGGTAACTTATATTTAACCGCGGTAATAAAGTCCTGCATGACCATCGCAAAGGCACCGTCACCGTTGACTGAAATAACCGGTCGATCCGGATAATTCAATTTGGCCGCAATCGCACCGGGCAAGGCGCAACCCATGGTTCCCAAATATGCTGAAAGAATAAACTTCTGAGATGGTGAAACGTTTAAAAAGCGGGCACTCCAAGAGGTTGCTGTACCAACGTCAATTGAATAAATGGTGTTTAACGGGGCTGTTTCATTAATTTCGTTAAAAAGTGCTTCTGGTGCCAGTGGCGTAGTATCCAATTCTCGTTTGCCTGCCATCCACCGGTTCCAATTGGCCACATTTTCCTGACAAGCCTTCAAAAAGCTGTCGTCTGGATGCAAAACCGTTGTTTCCGCAAGATCCAAGCGATGCAAAACGTCTTTGATATCGGCAACTAAGCCAACGTCGGCCGGATAACGCTTGCCGATGGCTGCCGGGTCAAGATTAACTTGCAGACTTTTGGCCGTGCCGGGCTTTGGCAAGTAAGCTTTGTACGGATAATTGGTTCCCAGCATAATTAGTAAGTCAGTATTTTGCATTGCTTCATAAGCCGGTTTGGTGCCCAGCTTGCCGACATTTCCCAGCGAGTTTGGATGACTGTCACCGATAATCCCCTTAGCTGGTAAAGTGGAAATGAACGGTATCTGGTTTCGCTTCAAAAAGTTTCCAACCTGGCTGCCGGCATTTTTCGCTCCCAAGCCGACCAAAGCCAATGGTTTCTTTGATTCACGAATCAATTTGGCAGCCGCCTTAATCCGTTCGTCATCTACTTGAGGCGCCGTTAGCTGAAATGTGTTGGCAGAGCTGGTGTATGAGCTGGCGGCCTTTTGTTCCGGTAAATTATCCGGTAGTGTCAAAACAGCAACGCCATGTTTTTCGTAAGCTGTTCGAATTGCTTCATCAACGATTTCGGCCAAGTTGTCGCTGGCAGTGATCAATTTATTATAGACAGCCACGTCAGAGAACAGCTCTGGTGTATTGACTTCCTGAAAATAGGCTTCATTGAGAAATTGCGTATCTACCTGTCCCAACAATGCCAACACCGGAACGTGATCCATTTTGGCGTCGTAAAGCCCATTTAGCATGTGGATAGCTCCCGGACCGCCGATTGAAAGACAGACACCCAGTTTACCGGTCAATTTTGCTTCCGCCGCGGCAGCTAGAGAAGCAACCTCTTCGTGTCGGACTTGAACAAAATCGATTTGATCCTGCTTTTTTCGTAACGCATCCACCGTTGTATCGATCGAATCACCTGGAAGACCGTAAACGTGTTTGATGTGCCAATCTATTAAAACATCTACTAACTGCTCAGAAGCTTTTTGCGCCATCTTGCGTCATCCTTTCTAAATGTATGTGAGAAAAGCTTACTTTCATTGTAGACAATCTAATTGGAATTGTAAAAAAGAAGCTTTTTTAATTTGGAAAAACGTTTTAATTATGTATTGATTGGTATGATATACTTAATTAAAACAAATAATCAGGGTGTGGTTAAGATGGCAGTAAATCAAAACATTTTGGGGATATCGATTATGAGGCAATTAAAGGTAAAGGTGTTGAAAACGGCGTTTTTATTACAACGTCCGATTTTAGTGATTCAGCAAAAAAATATGCTGACAACTTTCAAATTGTCTTGGTAGATGGTATTCAATTAACCGATTTGATGCTTGAATATGAAGTTGGCGTTTAAGTTAAGTGTGAATATAAGCTCTATGAAATAGACGGCGATTTCTTTGATGAATAGTTTGGATAAGGGGATATCGTCTTAAAAGGCCTTACAAAAGCGTGTTTTTAACAAACAGACTTTTATAAGGCCTTCTAAGCTGGTAGAAAATAATTAGTTGGTTTTCAAATGCAGGTTAGCCGATTGGTGTTGAAAAAGTGCGATTCAAAAGTCACGCAAATTGATGCCGTCATCATCTTCCGTATCGACATAGGTTAAGATATCTCCAGGTTGGCAGTTTAATGCCTTACAGATTTTTTCCAGAGTACTGAAACGGATCGCCTTGGCTTTTCCGGTTTTTAAAATTGAAATATTGGTAGGTGTTATTCCGACTAATTTGGCTAATTCCCCGGTTGAAATGTTTCGTTTGGCCATTACGACGTTTAGGGTAATTTTGATCATGACTTTATCACGTCCTTTGTTAAATGGTTAGTTCGGCTTCTCTTTTTATTTTGGTTGCTGAACAGAATAGAATGTA
Source organism: Lentilactobacillus farraginis DSM 18382 = JCM 14108 (assembly GCF_000583655.1). Lineage (GTDB taxonomy): Bacteria > Bacillota > Bacilli > Lactobacillales > Lactobacillaceae > Lentilactobacillus > Lentilactobacillus farraginis. The sequence continues at coordinate 152,155 of NZ_BAKI01000002.1, read as the reverse complement.
AATGGTTCCGATAATGGCAAGGGCAACTAAGTCCGCATAAATGTCTTCCCAGGTACCATCGAAGTAGCCGGTATTAACCCGGCCAAGATAAGTTCGAGCCAACTGATTGGCCCCGGCAATAAAGGGATCAGCTGCCAATGCATAAAATTGGGCAACAATGAAAGTCCATAACAATCGGCGGTTTTCATCACTGAAATATTGTCGTTGTCTGATATTCATCAGGATTTTGATAAGAGCTTTTAAGCCATATAAGGCCCCAATAACTGCCAGAACGGCACCGACCGACATTAAGCCGGCGTAGAGGTATTGCGGAAAATGTTCGATGGTGGTTTGCTGAAGGTGAAGGTGAGCAGAAACGACCAAAAAGTTGTCGTTCTGTAAGATATTGGTGGTAACGGTTCCCTTTAAGGCTTGGACAACCAAGCAAATCGGGATTAGAAAACAAAACCATGTTAAAGCAAAAGACAGGCGGGCGAGTAATGATAAAACAAAAAGTGCAAAATTAAGAATCTTTGGCATAAAAACATCTCCTCGAATTGATACTATCGATTATATTTTATCGATAAACGATAATCAATAGTTATTTTTCGAGGATAAAATGTGAGCTGGCGTCATTTAGCATTTTTAAATTAACATAAATGTAATTAAAACAATGCTATTAATTTCAAAATAATCATAAATCCGATATGGTTAATAATGGCCACCGTTGCGCCCATCCCTTTCTTTGCACCCGTTCCCGGTAAATGTCCAAATGGGCGTTGTCTTTTTGAAAGCTTGGAATCGGACGACATTGCAGGTTAACTAAATCATTAACGCCATAGGGGGTAATCAACTTCAAATTATTAACCTTTAAATAAGGATTAATTTAGCTGATATTGGTAAGTTGTCCTTTATTTACTTGCCGGTTTGAAGTTTTACCAACGCGCGAGAAAGCGTTTTGGCAATTGTTTCCGGTGATGGTGCGTGTTGATCATCCTGGCTCAGCCAAGTATTCAAAACGTTCCAGAAACCGCCGACCGAAAAACTCATCACGCAGGAAATTTCCTGACGACTGCCATTAATATGCCAAGGGGCGTCAAAAAAGTCATATAGGCGAAAGGCCGCTGGATTTATCTGGTCAAGTAGGTTCATGAACAAATTTTGGTGAATTAGTAATCTAACCAGCTTTCTCTTGGACCACCAAAAGTTAAAGAAAATGGTCAAAACCTGCTCAAAATTCAAATTAGTTTTGGGAATTGCCTGTAGTTGGTTGAGATAGTCATGAATAAGCTGGTCACCTAAATAGCTTAAAAGGGCAGTCTTGTCTTTGAAAAGACGATAAAAGGTTCTTCTGGATAATTGGGCTTCTTCGGCAATATCTTTAACCGTGATTGATTCATATGGTTTTTCTTTTAGTAGTGTAATAAATGACTCAATAAGCCATTTTCGCGATTGCGCAACCATACGTTGTTTCCCGTTAATAAAAATCACTCCTGTCACACTTGATTGGGAGATGTAGCACTTGTCTTAGAGGGCTGGCTTTTCTCCTTTAACCCAGTATACTAAAAAGTAGGTAATGTGTCACGTGTGTAACAGATTGCTACAAGTGTGACAAATTATGTTTGCGCAAATGTCATTGCCTAAAATAACAAAACTAACCAATTGGATCACTGCAGTGTTTCTTGATTGGTTAGCTTGGGAGGCAATAAAATGAACCGGATTAAAAAAGTTTTGCCAGTGTTATTGCTGGGAAATCTGTTGTGCATGATGGACGTTTCGATTATGACAATTGTTCTGCCGGAAATCCAAACGGCTTTTAATGTTAGCTTAACGGACCTGTCCTGGACGCTAAACATTTATATGATTATGTTTGCCACCTTTATTATTCCGTTTGGCAAGTTGGCGGAAAAGGTTGGGCGAAACAAGTTTGTCTTTGCAGGATTGGTTATTTTTGGCGTTGGCTCATTACTAACTGGGATTTCAACTAATTTGCTATTTATGATCGGTGCCAGAATCGTTCAAAGTATTGGGGCTGCGATTATCATTCCAACCAGCATGGTGATTGGCTTGGAACTTAGTGATCAGAAAAATCGCCATAAAATCGTGGCAGCTTTGGCTGGCGTTCAGGGGTTGGCAGTAGCATTAGGTCCCAGCATTGGCGGATGGTATCTCAATATTGGGGCTGGCGTTGGGTATTCTTTATTAATGTCCCTTTGATTTTATTGGACCTGTTTATTTACCCACTGGTCTTACCATTGGGAAATGAGCAACGGTTTAAAATTCAAATTGATTGGGTTGGCGCGCTTTTAAGTATGGTAATGCTATTTTCATTTTCACTTGGCTTGGTTAAAGGAAATACTTGGGGCTGGCATTCAATGATTATTCTAAGTTTATTCGGGCTGTCCTTCATCTCACTAATCGTTTTTATTTTGCTTGAAAGTCGTTTGAAATCACCGATGATGGATATGCGGTTATTTAAAAATCGCAACTTTGTCGCAGCAGGTTGCTCGTTAGTTCTTTGCAATTTCTTTTTGGGTGGGATGGCCGTATTAATTCCGACCTTCTTGACAAGGATTCACGATGAAAGTGAATTACATGCTGCATTGTGGATTACCCCGTATTCTTTTGCCGTCATGATTTCGGTTATTGTAACTTCCCTCTGTGTAAGGCGAGTTAATAATAAATTTTTGCTCTCTGTTGGTTTTATTTTGATTGGGATTAGTTATTATTTATTGTCGCAAATGGATCTTGATCGGGGGTATACGGAACTGATCATAGCAGATATTGCTTTAGGGGTTGGTTACGGTTTGGTGGCGGCTACCGCAAACATTTTGGCAGTGGCAGATTTCCATGGAACGCGATTGACCGATTCGCAGAGTGTCGCCAATGTTTTACGGCAGGTGGGAATGGTGTTGGCAATTGCCGTTTTTATGACGATTTTGGCCAACCATATTACAACTGCGAAGCAGCAGACAATTAACGACGGGAAAAGCCGAATAGCCCGGTTAAACGGACCGTCAAAATTGCGACAGCGGCTTATTCGACTGCTAAATGTAAAGTTAGCCACGGCCAGTAATCAGGTTAATGGAAGAAATCAACAAATTCAATTTCACCAGATCCGGATTTCAACCAAAAAGGTTAAAGCAGCGTCACAAACAGCCTATCAGAAACGTTTAAAGCAAATTCAAGTGACTAACCAATTGACGTCAATTAAACAGATTCCGGTAGCTTCACGTCAGCGATTAAAGCTAATCATTAATCAAAAGGTTAAGCGGGCAGCTGTTGAAAAAACCACGCTGATTAATCGCCAGCTCAGGCGATTAATTATTCACGTTAAAGCCCGGTTGCATCATCATCTGGATCGTGCTTTTTTAACGGTTTATGGGAATATGGTTTGGCTGCCGTTTATATCATTACTGGGATTACCATTATTTTCTTTTAAAAAGAAAAATGACCGTCAAAAAAATCGGGATTAGTAGGGATTGTTTAACCGATAAAAAGTGGCATAATCAAAGTATCAATAGAATTTGGGGATGAGGGTATGACCGGAAAGCAAATCCAGCGGTTGTTAATCACTTGTTTTTGGCTGATTTTGTTTGGTTCAATAGCAATTGTTCAAGTCAGGGCAGCTTCTTCATCGGTTATTCAAGATCAACTGCATATTTTATCGACAAGTCAGCGACAGCGAATTATCCGGGTTAATCAGCAATGGCGGCAAACCAGAAATCAGCCGGCAATTTGGGTTTATACTTTAAAGCAGGTTCCATCAGACGTCAGCAACGACCCCGCGTTTGGCACCTCGGATGAAAGTCCAATAACTGCTTTTCAGAGTTTCAAAGAGGATGTGTTGCGAAAAAATGCCCGCTATGAACTGCCGGCCCAATTAGATGAAGACCGTCAGATGGCTGTCTTGCATCAAGCCAATCGACTTGAAAAACGGGTCTCTTTAATTATCGTTTATCCGGTCAAAAATGGTTTTCGAACGATTCTATTGCCTTCGGATGATTTGGCCAAGGCAACCTCTGATTTGCAAAGTTGGCGGTTAAACCGGCGGTTGCCGGCCAAAAGCGGTACCGGAGCCACCATTATAGCTTACTTTAACCGGTATCAGCCATTTGTTTCCAAGCACGTCGCGACGGTTAAGAAAATAAAACCGGGACTCAGCTGGAGTGAGGCCGGCTTTATCTTATTTTTGGTAATTGTAATTTCCTGGCTGATTATTCACAAGCTGCGACATCCCCATTCCCATCTTTACTTCGATACTTCCGGCGGCAACAGCTTTGGTGAAGGCTATTTCTGGGGCTGGTTTGACAATAACCACTTTGGTGGTGGCAACGGTGGCTGGGGACCCTGGTGGTAAATTGCTTTCTCATAATTTAAATAAGATTTCGAAGATTCTCAAACGCTTCTGGGCTGATTGCTTAGAAGTGTTTTTTGGTCAACTGATTTGCAAACCGGTTTGAAGTGGTTAAATCTGGGCAGTTACTGATAATGGTGCTTTGATTTTTTAAGTAACAATAAGTAAAAAATAATGAGAATTTCAACAAGGTAATGTGATAAGCTATAGATATCTTGCAGACGTTTAAATATGGAGGGGTATTTTTTGAAGAAACAAACAATCATTGGGGCGGGGATTGCTGGTTTTGCGCTGGCAGTTCTCATGTTTACACCACTGTCGACTCACGCTGATGGAATTGGCGGTTCTACCATTATGGAGCCCGGCCAAGGGGTTACGCCCACCACGGCTGGAATCGGAAAATCCACAATTATCGCGACTGGCGATTATGCCAAACAGACGACAATTGACAACTTACCGGTTAAGACGCAATCAATTGAAGGAAACCAGGTAACGGTAACTGTTCATAGTAGTGACGCAAGTTTGGACGGCAAAACCATTACCAAGAACGTTGATCTAAGCAGTATTTATCCGGGAAATGATAACTCAGCCCAGTCGCTGTTGGATTCCGTTAATGATATTATTAACGGTTCCCTTGATAAAATGGTCCAGGGGCGGCCAAACGTTATCAGTGCGTTAACCATCGGACTGCCGCAGACAATTTTAAATATGCTGGGCAACGTCACCACTTCCAGTGATGTTTTGGGCGACTTTAGTCGGGGATTGACCAGTGTCATTGATCAATTTAATACGCAATTTCCATTAGGGATTATTTCGGCTGGTATTTCCGCCGTGGGTTCGGTTGTTTCCGGCATAACCGGTGATATCAGCAAGAGTGGCGGTAAAATTGATCTGACCGGGCTGCAATCCAAAACAGCGGATAAGACACCCGAGAATTCTACTAAACTGCCGATTATGAAATTAGCTGGTAATGAATTTCTGGCCGACAAGACCAATCATTCAACCATGACCTTTACTTATAACGATCCCAAGACCGGCAAAAACGAAACCGGTTATGCGGAAGTTAACTGGTCGGGAAGTTCAACCCAGCTTTTACCAAAGAAAAGCTATAAGGTTAAGCTATATAAGGATCAGCAGCTAACTGACAAACTGAAGCTTAAACTATTTGACGACGCTAAAAAAGATAATACTTATCAATTAAAAGCCAATGAGACCGATCCAACAATGGCCAGAAACCTGGTTAACGCCAATATCTGGAAATCCATGGTGGCTTCGGAACAAAACGTTCCCCAAGAGCTGAAGGCCAAGCCTAATTTGGGTTCGGTTGAGGGCTTTCCAATTTTGGTCTTTGTAAATGGGAAGGGCCGTGGCTTATACACGCTGACGACCGACAAGAGCGGTGACCTGTGGGGGATGGACAAGGATAATCCCAACCAGGTGGCTGTTCAGGGAAATGTTAACAGTTCACCGGCAGAAATGTTTGATCAGGGAAATGCCAAGGTTGACGGCACCGACTTTAGTTCGGAAAGTTCAGATACGATTACCGACTACGCCAAGAACAATCTGAATGACTTTATCACGTTTGTCAGCAAGTTCTCCGATGACGATTTCAAAAAGGGACTTACCCATTACATCAATCTGGACAACGTCATCGATTATTATTTATTTGTTAATATTCTGGGCGCCTATGACCAAATTGCCAAGAATGCCACTTATTTGTCTTATGATGGCGGCCGTAGCTGGCGAATGACGGCCTACGATAATGATTTGACGCTTGGAAATTACATTTTTGGGCTCGGAATTCATGAACCCTACGCAATGTATTACAATGCTTCCCGTGGCGGTTTATTCCCATCCCATAATACTTTATTAAGACGGGTAGCCCAGTTGTTTGGCCCGGAAATTGCTGCCCGGTATAAGCAGCTGCGTTCGGACGGGACGATTAGTGCCGACAAGATCAATAATCAGTACGTTGATTTTATGTCGAAAGTCGGTTACGACAACTACACTTATGACCAGGACATTAATCCGTTGGAAATCAATCAATATACGCAGGGATTGCCGGCGCTTGAAAAGGTTGTGACAACCAGGATTCAAACCTTGGATAACCACTTTGGCTACACTGGTAATTAAGTTAATTTCAAACTAAAAATCACCAAAAACAAAGCGTCTCCTTCAATCGAGAAACTAATAATTCTCGATTTTGAAGGAGACGTTTTATTTTTAAATCAGCAGCATTGCAATATACCGACCACAACGAATTTTACAAGACATTGGTTTGAGACGACAATTTGCTTGAGACAACCGGCATATTGCCATTGCGAACTCTGATTTCATCGATTAAATGTTTTTCTTCCTTGACGTCTTTTAGCTTAATGTAAAACGACAGCTCATAGACTGAACCCATGGTAGTGGTTTTAACTGAATCATATGAATAGTCGTAACCGTATTTTTTCAGCAAATCATCAAATAGTCCCGGAAAATCCAGATCTTCGGGGATCGTAATTTTTAATTCGCGTTCAGCAGTTTTCTTACGATCACCAAACGAAGATGAATTTAAAATCAGCAGGTAGACTGTTACGACTGCTGAGAAGAAAATGGCATAAAAAACGTAACCCATGCCCGCGGCCAGTCCGACACCCATTGCCCAAAAAATCGTGGCAATGTCACGGGAATTTCCTGCAACGGATCGGAAACGAATCAGACTAAAGGCTCCCAGAACCGCCATGCCGGTTCCCAGATTACCATTCATATTAACCAGCATGATAATTAGTTGAACCAGCAGCGGCAGGGTAGCCAGCGTAATAACAAAGTTTTTGGAATAAGTATTTCGATACATATAGACTGTCGCTACCAATAATCCCAAAACAATTGAGGCAACGACGCTGCCCATAATTGAAGGCAGTGTGTAGGCGACTGTGTGTGCTTTAAACAATTGTTGTAACATGTTTTTTCCCCGCTTTATTTAAATAGTGTTGATAAACATAACCGTACTTTGAAAACCGGCCCTTCACCAAATGCAGATTGGCAATAATGTTACTAAACCAAATAGGATAAGCACCGGTTGCCTTAACTTCCATGATTGTTTCAAAGGGCGGCTTAATTTTAGTCCCATTACCGCCGTGGCCAAGGATTAAATCGTTATCCCGGAACCGGACGTTAAAGTCAAACGTTACCCGGAAATCCGGATCGTCATTGGCAAATAGGGCTACGCGTTCATCGGTAATTAATGCTTTTGGCGCCAACGTATAGCAGCCAAACAGCCATTTTATTTCCTGACGAATTTGATTGTCGGCGACAGTTAGCTGATACTTTTCGAGACAATCAGTTTTCGTAGCCAGTGTTGGTTCCAACAATTCATAAGGTATCTCCAGTCGCCGCTTATAGACAACCCCATCAATTTTCTTCTTTATCTCTAAAAAGACCGGGTCATCAGGCAGTGGTGTACCATAGCTGCGAACTCGGAATTTGGACTTATACGATGCTTTTTCAATGCTTCGATTAATTATATAATACTGTGGTGTATCGAAATATAATGATAAAATAGTGGTTAGTCCGTATTGGTCTTCTGACATATAACCCGTTAAAAGTTTGCGAATATTGGTATATTCTTCGGCATTGAGTAAATATTTATACTCACGGCGCTTAAAAACCTGCTTTAGCCCCAATTCTAAAGCCCCCTCTAAAATATAATCAGTCAATCCTTAAAATTGTAAGATAATATGCCGATAACGTCAATCTTGTCCGGCGTTAGAGTCGCGGCCAAACCTTGATAAACCAAGTTTTCCAAAGATAAATATATATTTATCCCCCTTAACTGTAAAGCCCATATTAAATTAAATGTCTTTTAAGAGAGTGAGTGATGATAATGATAACGTGGTCGCCTGAGAAAATCGCGGCGTTTCAAAAAACGTTACTGAATTGGTATGATCAAAACAAACGTGATTTACCCTGGCGGAAGGATCATGATCCATACCATGTCTGGGTTTCAGAAATTATGCTGCAGCAAACCCAGGTTCAAACGGTGATTCCTTACTATCAGCGCTTTATGAAGCTGTTTCCAACGGTTCAGGCATTGGCAGACGCTGACGAGACTCAACTCATGAAAGCCTGGGAAGGGTTGGGGTACTATTCACGAGCCCGTAACTTACAAAAAGCGGCCCGACAAATTATAACCGATTATCACGGTGAATGGCCGAAAACTAAAGCCGGTTTGCAGGAATTAAGCGGGATTGGCCCGTACACAGCCGGTGCAATTGCCAGCATTGCCTTTAATCAACCGGTTGCTGCAGTTGATGGCAATGCATTTCGAGTGTTTGCCCGGTTATTAAAAATTGACGCGGATATCGCCAAACCGCAAACCCGCCGGCTGTTTGAAAACGTGATCGGCCGAGTTATCTCAAAAGACCGACCGGGGGACTTTAATCAGGCTATTATGGATTTAGGTGCCAGTTACATGACCGCTACCAACTATCACTCGGCGGATTCACCGATGAAGGCGTTTAACCAAGCTTATTTAGACGGGTTGAAGATCAATATCCGGTCAAGACAAAAAATAAACGACCGGTACCAGTGGCCTACTACGGTCTTTTGATTACTTCTAACAACGGTTTTTTGTTTGAAAAGCGACCGGCTCATGGCATCCTTAGTAATTTTTGGATGTTTCCCTTGGTTAAAGTGGCGGATCTCAAGGTAGCAAAGGACGCTGACGAAGGCCAACAGTTAAATGCTTTGGAAAATCAATTCTTAGAAACCTATCGACTAAAAATACACGTTACCAAACTTGGCGGTCAGCCGGTCACGCATACTTTTACCCATCAAAAATGGCGAATTACGTTACTGACGGCGAACTTGGCCGAACACGTTGATTTGAGCTATTTTCCGGGTAAATGGATTCCGGCAAGTGCTTTTAAAACATTTGCCTTTACCAAAGTTCAGGATAAGATGTGGCAACGTTATCAGAAGCAAATTGAAAAATAAGGCTTGCTTTCATGGTGAGGCAATAATTAAAAAATCTCGAGCGATAAAAACCATTTTCGAATCAACCGGAAATGGTTTTTATTTTGGCTTTAACAGTGATCGTCAATGGGTGGCTTAGTTGGTTGGCCACCTGAGATGCTGACGAGATTTGGGGAAACACCTAGTATTTTTCGACAAATTTGTCGTTTTATAATGAAGCTGAGATTAAGGATCATCATTGATTTAATGTCGCTTAAGTACTACCGTTCAAAATATGAAGGCTGGCTTAATTCATCGATGTTATTTCAAAAAAGTCAAAGGCTTAATAAGGGAAGGAAACTATTGTGGAAACAATCAAAAATCAGGATCAAATTTCAGTACTGTTGGAATCACTTTCAAACGATCATGGTGAACCACACTGGTTTACGGAAAAACGGTTGGCAGCTCTGGATATAATTGCCGACAGGCCGCTGCCCACTATTTCGGGGATTGACTTGCAGCAACAGCTGGCCCAACTTTATTCACCGGATATGAAGTGGCGCCGGTCGGATAAGCAGTTATTGAAAGCAGCCAACATTGAAGATGCCGATATTCAAATAGTGAAAATCGGGCAAACAGCGGTTGAATTAAGACTTCCGGACGAACTGGACGATCAAGCGTCATTTTAACGGATCTATTTGCCGCTTTTCGTGAGCATCCACTATTAGCGGAAAAATTCTTTATGTCAAAAGCCGTTTTGCCTGATGAAAATTCGTTAACCGCATATCACGCCGCCTTTCTTAACAATGGGATCTTTCTCTATATTCCGGAAAACGTTAAGGTTGACCAGCCAATTGAGCTGCACCTAATCCAAGATAATACATCAAATCAGGCAATGGTAGCTCATATCTTGATTGTAGCTGAAAAAAATGCCAAGGCCTCAATTATAACGAATTTGAGTAGCGTTGGTGATCAAGCCAATCCGGCTGATTGTGTCACTGAAATTATCGCCAAGCGAGGAAGTGCCATTAACATGACTGCAGTTAATCGGCTGGGGAATAATCAACTTACGTATCTGAAAGAGCGGGCCACAGTTGGTGCCCAAGCAACTATTAATCAATTAACGACGTTATTAAATCGTGGCAATACCGTGATGGCGGCGGATTATCAGTTAACGGGGCATAACGCTCGCAGCCAGGCAAAAACGGTTGCCTTAACCAGCGGTCAACAACAGATGGTCATTCAAAATCAAATTCATGGGCTGGGTAAACAGGCAAATGGCACTCTCCAGCAGCGTGGCGTTCAACTGGGAGAGTCTCATTTAACAATAAAGGCGCTTAATGATACCAATGATAAAGTGCAAGCAGCGGATAGCCAAATTTTGGCTTTGGACGCTACTAATACTGATTGTTTGGATCAGCAGAGGCGGTCCAATCAGCCGGTTAAAACAAGGCAACAGTTGGTTCAGGATTATTTCAAACCAATTATCGGTAATCAGACAACCAAATCGTTTTATGCCCGACTGATTCAGTCCATTAATGATCGACTTGATAAATTGGTAATTAAATAACTAACAAGAGTGAGGTTGGATTAAGATGAAGAAAATGATTATCAGAATCATCCTGCTGATTGGTATGGTTATCAGTGTTGTCGGTCTGAGTAGTTGTCACTCGAGGTCGGCAACCACTGTGCCTACCAGAACGGTAGTTGATATGACGGGAAAAAAGGTTAAAATCCCACAAAAAGTGACGCGGGTAGCGGACCTTTGGCATGCTAACAACCAAGTGGTTTTACTTTTAGGGGGGCAGCAAAAATTAGTAGCCACAACAGAACTCATCAAAGCGCAACCTTGGTTTACCAAAATTGATCCGGAAATTAAAAAAGCAGTTTCACCATTTTCGGGTGCTGATATTCAATCGGAGGCCTTAATTAAAACCAAACCTGATGTGGTAATTTCGGCTGATTCGGGTCAGCTGAAGATTGCCAATAATGCTAAATTACCCGCAGTCAACGCAATGTATCAGGATTTTAGCGGATTAAAAAGATCCATTAAATTAACGGCGACAATTCTTGGCGGTGAAGCTCCCAAAATTGCCAAGTCGTATAATAAAACCCTTGATCACAATCTGGCCGTGGTTAAAAAGCAGTTAACGGGTCAGTACCAACGACCCCGCATCTTGCATATTGTTAATCCAACCAATTTAAATCAGGTTGATGGTCGAAAAACAATCGTCGATCAATGGATCCGGGCAGCTGGCGGCACCAATGCACTTAAGCAGACCGGTAATATGATTTCAGTGACCACTGAACAGTTAATTAAGGCAGACCCCACAATTATTATTGTAGGTAATACAAGTTCGGCCAATGCTTTAAAAGTTTTGCGGCGAAATCCGGCGTTTAGTCAGCTGACAGCGGTGAAGCGGGGTCGCGTATATGGAAATCCTCAGGGAACTTTCCCTTGGGACCGTTACAGTGCTGAAGAGGCACTTCAAGTCCTCTGGGCAGCTAAATTGTTCCATCCAAACCGTTTCAAACAATTAAACCTGGTAACCCAAACTCAAGCCTTTTATAAACGTTATTATCATTATCAGTTATCTATTCATGACGCCAAACTAATTTTGGCTGGGAAAAATCCCGGTGAATAATCGTTAATGATTAACTAAGCGTAATTGGAAAAAGTCTCTAACAGATAAAAACATCCGTTGGAGACTTTTTTGACCTGATCTGGATTAATAATTGCTAATTATCAAATTCAGCCAACTCACAAACATTACGGCCAAGTTGGGGAACATAAGTGATCTTAAGCGGTGCATTATAAAGGGTTGCCAAGTGTGATTCAGTAATAATGTCAGCTGTGGTACCAATTTTCAATCGGCCGGCGTTTGAAAAAAGGCCAACCTTTTGGTTCAGAATCAATGCATGATTTGGGTTATGGGTGGTCAATAAAATAGCGTAATGACGGTTCGCTAATTTTTTTAATAAGCGCAGAACTTGTCGTTGGCGACCAAAATCCAATGCTGAGGTTGGTTCATCCAAAACAATCAGTTTAGGCTTTTGCAGCAATGCTTTGGCAATCATAATCATTTGTTGTTGGCCACCGCTTAAAGCGGTCATTTGTTTTGATTCAAGACTGGCCAGACCGAGTTCTTGAAGACAGTTATGGGCAAGTTGATAGTCCGATTTTCCCGGGACATTGACAAAGTTGATAAAGGGGGTTCGACCGGTCACAACAAAGTCAAGTACGGACAGAGGACTGGTGATTGTGGTAATTTGGGGAACGTAGGCCAGAAGTCGAGCCCGCTTTTTTCCTGGTATTTTAGTTAGATCAGTCCCCCTTAAGTGGATATGGCCGGTATTAACGATTAATTCGCCCGACAAACATTTAAGCAGCGTCGTTTTGCCGGCACCATTGGGACCCAGTAAAGTGAAGATTTCACCTGAATTAATTGTCAGGCTTAAATTGGTAAATAAATTGGCTTGATTGGGATAATGAAAAGCTATCCGAGATGCAGTTAGAATGGCGCTCATAATTTAACCCTCTTTGATAATAGAATGTATATAAATATTGGGGTACCGATAAAACCAGTTAAAATGCTTAATGGAATTTCACCGGCTGAAATCGTCCGGGCTAGTGTATCAACGATTACCAAGAAAAGCGCGCCGACTAGTCCAGCCAGCGGCAACGCGTATCTAGGGTTGGGGCCGATTATCAGTCGGGCAACGTGGGGAACCACCAAGCCAATCCAGCCAATGGTGCCGCTGATACAAACCGAGGCCGCCGTTAAAATAGTGGCACATAGAATAATTAAAAGCCTTTCAAATCTTAGATTGATTCCTAATGAACCGGCAGCCGAATCCCCCAATGAAATTACTGTTAACCGCCAGCGCATGATACATAAAATAATTGTGCCGATAATAAGTAACGGCAGCGTTGTTAGCAAATTTGTCAGCGTAACTTTTGCTAAGGAGCCCAATTGCCAAAAGACAATTGATTGCAATTGAGAGTCCGGGTCAACCAGATATTTGATCAGACCCAAACAGGCCTGCATTAACCCACTGACAATGATGCCGGCAAGAACTAAGGTAAGGGTAGTTCGCTGATGCATTAATTTTGGAATTGACATCGTCAAAAGAACGGCTGAAATACCAAAGATAAATGCCAGAATTTGAATCGCCCATGGTTGAAAATTCAGCAAAATTGCCAGTGCAGCACCAACGGCGGCCCCGTTTGAAACGCCAAGCAGATCTGGAGAGACTAACGGGTTTTGAAAAATGCCTGATAAGCCGTCCCCGACAAAGCCAGTGCTGCACCAATTCCTGCTGCTGCCAATACCCTGGGCAGGCGAATATTAAGCACCACATTTTGATTGACAGCGGTACTGGGGATGGTGTTGGTTAAAATACCAAAAACCTGCCTAAGTGAAAGTTCATATCTACCAACACTTAATGCGATCAGCATACCAATAATCATGAGAAATGCTGCTGCGATGAGTGTTAAACGTTGCTTAAAAAATAAGTGTTGTGTCATGACTGCTTGGCCCTCATTGTTGTTTGTTGAATAATTTGGTCGACAAAAGTTGAAATAGCTGCCTGATCTTTAATATCCGGCTGGAGATCAACGAATAAGGGATCGGCGCCCCGGTTAGCCCCCGCATGCGCCAGAGCCGCGTCAAATATAGTAACGGCCCGGCAAAAGTCCGCTCCATAGAGTCGATCTCCCGAACCGACTACGCCATAGGTTAATTGGTTTAAGTCGGTTTGGTGCACATCATCATAGACTGCCAGGCCTTCCGGTGGTAAATCACCAGAACCATAAGTGTAAGGAACCACGACCAGAATATTACGATCGGTGATTTCGTCCAGATCCGCCTGTAGCATATCGATCATTTTAGTTTGAACAGCCTGTTTAATCAGGTAGTTGGTAATGAATGTCGCAATTTCTGCGTTATTTCCAGTTAAGGAAGCATAAATAACAGTTGCAGAGAGCATTTTAGCCACCTCTTTATGAAGAAAGTATAGCATTGTGCGGTTTATAACATTATTAGGGAATTGACTAATTCAAATCATTTCCGCCCTTTGACATAATAAACGTGTAATCAAAAGATTGGGGTGGTGATCGTGGCTTATTTACGGATTTCCAACAGCCCGCTCCCCGTTAATGACTTGTATCAGCGATTAAAAGATCCCAAGTATGGTGGAATCGTAACTTTTATCGGAACAGTCAGACAGTGGACCGGGCAGATTGAGACCAAACAGATTGAATATACAGCTTACGAGGCAATGGCAAAAACGCAATTGGCCAATCTGGCAGAACCAATTGAAAAGCAGGGCGGTCGGGTTGTCATTGCCCATCGAACCGGTCGGCTTAAACTCACCGACGAAGCTGTTTTTGTCGGAGTTGCGGCCGCCCATCGAGCGGAAGCCTTTAAGTGGTGCGAATATTTAATTGATACATTGAAAAAAGATGTCCCAATTTGGAAAAAAGAAATTGACACGGATAAGATCAGGTGGGGAACAACGTTATGAATCTGAAAGTAAAATTATTTGCCATGCTACAGGACCAGTTTGACACTGAAATCACGGTTACAATTTCTGAGCCAATTACCGGTAGTGCAATTAAATCGGCACTGATCAAGAAACTACCCGGCAGTCAAGAAATTGTTCAAGAGTCCAGAATTGCGATTAATCAGGAATTTATTGACGATACTCTGCCACAAACAGGCAATATTTTGGATGTCGCGATAATTCCACCGGTTAGTGGCGGCTAGGAGGCATTTTATGGAAAAACTATATGATAAGTATGATCGATTACACGACTATGTTCGGCTGTCAATTACTGATCGTTGTAACCTCAGGTGTGTTTACTGTATGCCCAAAGAAGGCTTGCCGTTCTTTCCGACTGAACGGGTATTATCGCAGGATGAGATTGTCCAGCTAGTCGAAAATTTTGCAGAAATGGGTGTTTCAAAGGTCAGAATCACAGGTGGTGAACCTCTGCTTCGAACAGATGTCGTGGACATTGTCCGTCGAATCAAAGCGGTACCGGGAATTGATGATGTTTCGATTACGACCAACGGCCTTTTTCTGGAGAAAAAAGCTGCTGCACTTAAAGCTGCTGGACTGGATCGACTAAACATCAGCCTTGATACGTTTAAACCAGCTGTTTACCAAAAAATCACCCGGGGTGGTCATATTCAACAGGTGCTTGACGGGATTAATGCAGCCAGTCAATTACATTTTAAAAAAATCAAATTAAATATTGTTTTGATTAAGGGACAAAATGATGATGAAGTTTTGGATTTCATTAAATATACCAAAGATCACAATGTAAACGTCCGGTTTATCGAGTTTATGCCGATTGGTAACGCACTTCGAACTTGGAAAAAAGAGTACGTTAGTTTAACCAATGTTTTTGATATCTGCCGTAAAGCCGGGTTAACATACCATCCCATTGAATTAAGTGGCAACGGGCCGTCTGACAATTACCAGGTTGACGGTTATACCGGTAGCTTTGGTCTGATTCATCCCATCAGTGCCAAATTCTGTGAAAACTGTAATCGGCTGCGAATTACAGCAGATGGCTATGTCAAAGCCTGCTTATATTGGAACGAAGAGATTAATATCCGAAAGGCGATTCCGGATAAGCCGGCATTTCGACAACTAATTCAAAAGGCGCTTGACAATAAGCCGCTTAATCACGAAATGGCACTGGCTGAAACGGATCGAATTATCGATAAGGCACCCACTTGGCGCCATATGAGTCAAATTGGGGGGTAAAAAATGGCTAATCAGGTTAATATTCAAACAGAGAATCGGGGCCGGGCGTATTTGACGCTGGCACTGGCGACCATCGCCATGATCGTTTGCTTTATGTCATGGTCCAACTTTGCGCCGCTGGCTTCGGATTTGGCAAAGATGTTTCATTTAAGCGTTGGCCAGCGAACACTTCTACTGGCAACGCCGGTTTTGCTAGGGTCGATTATGCGGGTGCCCGTTGGTATTTTGTCAGACAAATATGGTGGTAAAAAAGTCTATTTGATTTTGATGGTTTTTATTCTGATCCCACTAATCATGATTCCAATGGTTCATTCGTTTGGTATGCTGCTGGTAGCCGCATTGCTGGTTGGCATGGCCGGCACGTCATTTGCAGTGGGGGTTTCCTATGCTTCGGTCTGGTTTCCGCCTGAGCAGCAGGGACTGGCACTGGGAATTGTTAGTATGGGGAATATGGGTAATGCTGTGGCGGCACTGACGCTGCCATCCATTTCCAAAGGTTACGGTTTTGATGCGGTTTACTATTTTTTAATTGGCCTGACAATTATTTTGGCTTTGTTATTTGCGGTTTTTTGTAAAGAAATGCCGGTAGATAAAACCAAGACAATCATGGGAGCACTGTCGGTTGCTAAAGAGAGTAGTACTTGGTATCTTTCTTTATTTTATTTTTTAACTTTTGGTTTGTTTGTTTCATTTACTAATTTAACCCCATTATTTTTAGGGGATGTATTTGGCGTCCCACAGATTCAGGCTGGCTTGTATGCGGCCTTATTTGCGGGATTGTGTACAATTATTCGACCGGTAGGCGGTTACGCAGCAGATCGAAAACGGCCGATGCAACTGTTGCAATGGTGTTTTATCGGAATTGCACTGTTTGCACTGCTGATTATGCTGACGTTTAAGTCACAACCGCTCTTTATTACCGGGATTGTCGGGGTTGGCCTGGTTGCCGGTTTTGGCAATGGTGTTATTTTTAAAATGGTTCCTTATGTTTCAAAAGGTAATACCGGAGCGGTTACGGGCTTTGTCGGCGCACTTGGTGGCCTGGGCGGCTTCTTCCCACCGTTGGTTGTCGGCTGGCTTCATGGGCTAACGGGCCAGTACCAAGTGGGGATTCTACTACTCGTATTATTTGCGATTCTATGTTTATATGTTTTATGGAAACGATTCATTCATGGCGACTTTCACATCGTCAAATAAAAATTCAGTTAATGGGAGTGTCTAAATGAAAATTCTTAACAGTAACCCAGAAGTAACACAGGGACCGGATCAAATGTTTAAAACGACCAACCTTAAAATTACCCATTTGGTGCTGCCAAAAGGTAAAGTTATTAAACGGCATCGGTCTTTGATGACGGTAACGGTTGTTTCAATCAAGGGCAGTATTGTTTTTCATACAGATGACGCCAAGACGGTTTTAACACCGGGTAAGGCAGTTGTAATGACGCCTGGTGAATTTCACTGGCTGGAAGCTCCGGATCAAGACGGTGAAGTTATTGTTGTCCACGGTGTTTTAGCACCTCAAGAGGAGGAATAGGATTGGCTGAAGAAGCAGTAGGTAAAGCATACAGTCAGGTTGAAAAGGATGTCATGGTTTCGCTGGAAGATGTGATTGATCCGAATTGGGCATTGATATGGTTAATTTAGGACTTATCTATGACGTAACGGTAAAAGATCATCACTGTGTGGTAACAATGACATTAACTACTATCGGCTGCCCACTGGGAAGCCTACTGGCAAATCAAATTACACAGGCGGTTACGTCGGTTGACGGGGTAGCTACCTGTGATATTGAACTGGTTTGGGAACCGGCTTGGAACCCAAGCATGATGAGTAGATTTGCCAAAGTTGCTCTGGGTATTCATGGATAAACGAAAATCATAATTTAAATAACAGGAAAACACCCCGGTTAGGCTGATTGGTTCAGCCGATTAGCTGGGGTGTTTTTAGGCAGGTAAACGTTAAACTGAAAAGAGTCTCATTAGTTGAATTTATCACTGTCGGCTGCCAATTGTTCGGCAACCGGAATAAAAATGTCTGTAAAATAACGATTTAAGTCAACCGCCGTTTGCGGATTGGCCGACAGCTTTTTAGCGTGTTCATAAGCATCGTGACGCATATTGACAATCAACGTTTGTTTAACGTGCCGGAAATGTTTGGTAAGTTTGGGATTGTCTTGACCATACTTTTGTTGAAAATAATAAAAGATCTCATGAAATGTGTTGTCCAGAACCCAGAAAAAAGTCCCTCTCAAAACACTGTCAGCCATCATTTGGGTAAATAATAAGTCACCTTTAACTTCATGATCGATAAACGCCGCTGAGGAAAGTACAGCAGTCGAGACTTCATGCATGTCAGCCATAAAGGTTGAAAAGTGGTTTAGCTCCTGGTCGGGTAAGTCAAAACCGACTTTTTCCCGCCGTTGTCTGTCGACATTTCTGAAAAGTTTTTTGAATATTGCGTTTGAATATCTCGACTATCTTCAATTAAATCAGTTTCGATTTTGAGCAATAGTTGGTGATTCATTTGCAGGTATTGTTTAACCTGAGCCCAAATTCGTTGAAATTGTTGCTCAAAATGATCAAAAAGTTCCTGCGTGGTGCCAATCAATTGCTTTTGAACGGTTGCTTTGTCCGTGTGGGCAGCAAATTGAATGTTTAGCGGTGTCCCGTCATCAATGTTGATAATGCCGGTTTCTTGGCGACGCTTTTTTTCATAAGCTTTTAATTCATCCAGATCGACCAGTCCCAAGGGCATGATATTGATTTCGCCGTTGGTCAACATAATCTGTAAAGAAAAGGGAGTCTCCGGCTGCTGGTTAAGGACAAATGATTTTAGCGTTTCCAGCAGTTTGGCCCGGGTTGCCAAGTCATTTTCCGGATCAGCGTAAAAGCCAGCTGTATAAATGGCGATGCCTTCGTAATTTGCTACCAGTTTTTGTTTGATATCCATAGTTCTAGATTTGCCTCCTTAATGGGACTGTCGTGCTGATAATCTGGCTAGTTCCCGAGTGCCGCTGGTTGATAAAATCGCGTGGGTCAAATTAATTTCAGCGAGCCGCTTTTCTGGATTGCTATCAATTACAGCATGCTCCAAATAGCCTTTTTTATCGGCTTCTTGAACCGTTTGAAATAACATTGAAGCGGGATTGATCTGCCGGCCCTCGTGAAACCGATGTTCATTAATATCGCGTAAAATCCCCAATAGTTCTTCGTCATGAGAAACATTATGTGCCATGCTTTTTCTCCTCTTTATTAGCCTTGGTTTATCTTACAGGTTTATTCTAAGGGGCCGTGATTTGAAGGACTATTGGGGATTTTACTATATCCGATTTAATTACACGTCAATTAGTTTGTGATGGATTGCATAACGAACCAGTTCGGCTCGGGATTTCAGCGACAATTTGCGCATAATATTGGCCTTGTGAGCCTCAACCGTTTTAGTTGAAATGAATAGTTGGGCAGCAATCTCTTTGTTTGAATATCCCAAAGCAACCAGTGGAAAAACTTCTTTCTCCCGTTCTGATAAACCGTTATAGCCTTTGATATCAGTATCAACACCGTCAGAATTAATCTGGCGCAGGTCGGATTTGGTAATCAGGATATTTTGATCAATATAAAAATGTTTATGGGCAATTGTTTTTAACCCTGTTAAAAGTTCCGTATCGGGTGAACTTTTAAGAATATAAGACATGGCGCCGTTATGAATGGCTTTATTAATGTATGCCTGTTCTTCGTGCATGGATAGAATCAAAATTCTGATATCCGGAAAATGTTCGTGAATTCGTTTAGTTGTTACCAGGCCGCTTTCACCGGGCGGCATACTTAGATCCATAATCAAGATATTAATGCCACCCTGTTCAACTCTGAGATAAGTATCTGTTCCGTTGGCTTCTTCATCAACCACTTTAAAATCAGCCTGCTGGTTAATCAAGTAAGCCAGACCGGAACGAACAACTGCGTGATCATCGGCAATTAGAACGTTATACATGTTGCTTCCTCCCCAAATCTGCAACTGGAAATTTAGCGGTAACTGTTGTACCGTCGTGAAGCTTTGACTTGATATTAAAAGTGCCGTTAAGTGCTTTAACCCGTTCACTCATATTTAAGAGCCCAAGCGAACGGCCGTTAAAGGATTGGTGACTGGGAACGTCAAAGCCATCACCGTCATCAATAATTTCCAAAATTATAAAGTGCTGATGATTAACCAATAAAACCGTAATCTCAGAAGCGTTGGCGTGTTTGAGTGCATTATTAATTGCCTCTTGAGCAATTCGATACAAGACGCTTTGAACGTCTTCGGAAAGAACGCTGGTATCAGCTTTGCCGGCAACTTCAATCGTAATCCCGGAATTTTCTTCCAGCCGGTTAGCCAAGACCTTTAAAGCCGGCAAAAGGCCAAAATTATCCAAAACAGACGGCCGAATATCCAGTGCCATTCCCTTAACTTCCTTTAATGTATCGTCAAGCTGGTTTTCAATCACGTTTGAAAGGGCCGTTAATTGTTCAGTAGACAGATCGGCGTTTCGCAACCGGCGAATTCCGATAATGGCGGAGTAAATCCCCTGGGCAATGCTGTCATGAAGATCTGCTGAAATCCGCTTGCGTTCCAATTCGTGTGCCCGATTGACATAGCGGGTTAATTTTCGCTGCTGGGCCAGTTGATCCATTCGATTGATGGTGCCACGACTCTTAAGGGTAATCGAAAACAGATGGGCCGTTTTATCGAGGATGCTATAAACCATAAAATAATGCAGCGGGTGTGTCGAATCGTCAGCCAAGGTAAGCGGTACTGATAGATTGGTCATCTTATTTTGAATAATACAGTTAAAGCAGCCATTGGTCTGTGAATACTTTTGTTTAACCGAAGTATCCGCTACCTGAAGCAGGTACATCGGATCAACTTTTAATTCTTGCTCAAGTTCTTTAGCCATTTGATTTTGTACGAGTAACGCATCATCTTTAAAAATAAAAATGGCGTCCGTTGAATGATCAAAGTATTGGCCAAGCCAGTCTTTTGTTGCTAGCAAAAAAACGCCTCCCAAAATCTTTCCTGTCTTTAAGGCAGCAGGTATTGGGAAAGCGCTTGAACGGTTTTATTGGAAACGGGTTGCCCGTTTCGAAAACCGGCTAAGAGAACCCCGTCAACCAGACGAGTGGCCGGTGACATAATCGGTACGGCTGCGGCACCGGTCAATGATTCGCACTTGGCAATTGGGGTGTACATGGCATCCCTTAACTGATAAACATTTAACCGGTCACACCAAAAGGGTTTGCCGGTTCGAATAACCAATCCGGCGATTCCCATCCCACTGCGTAATACTATTTTTCGAAACTTTTCATTTTGATTTCCCGCTGCATAGCGCCATTTAATCTGACGGGCAGCAGTTTGAGACTGAAGCGCAACGGCAACTAATTCAAACAATTCATTACGATACACTTGGTTCACGAGTTCATTGTAATGATTGACAGATGACGATTCACTTAACGTCACATCTAACACTCCTTGATTATAACATTATTATATATAATTGGACAAAAAATATTCTAAACGTTGCTTAATTCCTGATATTTTCATCATTTAAATAGATTGATTTTAATACTGTTGATCAATATTGACTGCTTCGGTTGTCCGGTTAAACTGGCGATAATGCTCATAATCAGCTTGGACGGCCCGGATTCGCATGTCCAACTGATCTAATTTGGCATCTTTTTCCAGAGAACGCATTTCCTCATTAACGCTGGCAACTTCGTTTTCAAGGAGGGTTCTTCTGATCTGTAGATCACTTAAAGCAATCTGAACCAATTTTTGAAAATCGGCTTCAGACATATCATTTTTTGTTTTCATCATGGGACTCCTTTTCATAATTTAAATTTGTAAGAGCCATTGTCGCAGCAAAATTAATTGCAACGCAGTGCCGGTCGTCTTTAACAAAGCCTTTCAAGCTGAAGTTGCCGGTTTGCAAGTAATTAACCAATTCCTGTTTGCTAGTTGTGAAATGACTAATCGCATACTGCTCGTGTGTTTCGGTAGCTGCGTAGCTGTTTTCGATGCTGGCAATGGTTGCCAAAATATTGGCAGTAACAAACGGGAAATCTACGGCCAACAGTAAATAATCTGTTGAGCCGGGAAACTGACACGCTGCCGCGTAAAGCCCGCCCAGCGGACCACAGTTGATAAATGGCGCCTGGTCCTGAATAACGCTCACCCGGGGGATGGTTTCACAAGTGGCGGTTAACTTGGCAAAATTAGTTTGACTGGCACTTAAAATGACCCGATCACAAATTGGCAGTAGGTTGCCAATCGCGGTTTGGGCGTTGGTGAGTGACTGGTGTGGTAATTTGTAGAGGGCTTTATCCTGACCAAATCGTCGGCTTTGGCCGCCCGCTAAAACAATTCCAATCAATTAGAAGCGCCTCCCTGGTTCATCGTTGATTGATCGTAAACAAAGTGACCACTCTTACCACCAGCCTTTTCAATCAGGTGAATATCGGTCATCTTCATTCCTCGATCCATGGCTTTGCACATATCGTAAATGGTTAACAAGCTGGTTTGCACCGCCAAGAGGGCTTCAATTTCAACACCGGTTACGTGCTTGGTTTTAACGGTTGCAGTTACGGTAATCGTGGTTTGTCGATCATCTGAAAAGTGAAGGTCAACGCCGGTCAGGGGAATCAAATGACACATCGGAATTAGACTGCTGGTCTGTTTGGCAGCCATAATTCCTGCAACTTGGGCAACTGCTAAAACATCGCCTTTTTTAACTTTTCCTGCGTGAATCCGAGCTAGGGTGGCCGGCTGCATGGTAATTTTTCCAGTTGCGGCAGCCATTCGAGAAGTAACGGTTTTATTGGTAACATCGACCATTTTGGCTCGACTTTGATCATTAAAATGGGTGAGAGAATCTGTCATGAGTAAGCTCCTTTGGTAAAAATTCATGGATGAACCATTGGGTAATGGTTGAAACACCAAATGATTCATTTTGAAAAAGCAGTTCCGGTGAAAAGAGACTGGCTGTTTCGACAATGGGTTGATAACGAGCTAACCGCTGTCGATCGGTTGGTTTTTTAAGCAACGCCAACTTGGGGAAAGGATCAGTTTTAAAACCTTCGATTAAAACGACGGCGGACTTTTGGGGCAGCCCCGTCATGATATCGGCTGCCGTTAATTGGACTGTGGTTGGCTGCTGATAATACAGTGTACTGGCGGTTTTTAAACCGTACTGGCCGCGCCAGCTGCTGTAAACTGTGCGGTATCGGTACCGGCAACATCCAATTCGATTTCGTGGGAGCTGTGTTTAATAACTGAAACGCTAATATGACGGCGGGTCAATTCTCGGATAAACGCGGTAATAACCGTGGTTTTCCCGGAATTTTTATAACCAATTACTTGAAGGGTAACAACCATGTTTTCACCTCGGTATTCAATGCGATGGGTGTATTACTATGGGGAATCTCAAATAAACAGGTAGTTGTCTGCAGGTTACCGAGATCGCCCGATTTATCGGAACCGTTAGGAACAACCTCATAACCATGGTCGTTTTGCGTAATGGTTCCCCGTAGAATTCGATCAAAGCCATTTGTCTTATGATAAGGTGCCACCAAGGTGGCGGTGGTTTCAACAACCCGAGATGGTCGATGAACAAACCGACTTAAAAGTGGTTCAACGTAAAGGTAAAAGGCCGTAAAGCAGGCTCCCGGATTGCCGGATAGCGCCATTACCAGCGTTTGATCCTGCACAAAGGCAGTTGTTACACTGCCGGGACGCATTCGCAGCTTATTAAATAATAATTTGTCTGATTTTAGAGCCGCTACTGCCAAAAAGTCATAATCACCAACCGAGACGCCACCGTCAGTGATGACAATGTCATTTTGTGCAATGGCTGACTTTAGGGTGGTCTTTAATAAGTTGGCGTCGTCCACCAATTGACGGTTTTCGGTCACAACACCGCCGTGTTCTTTTACCAGGTTTTCAATCAAGATGCCGTTGCTGTTGTAGATCTTGCCGGGACGGCGTTTTTCATTAGGGCGAATCAGCTCGGTACCTGTCGTAATAATTGCAATTTTGGGCTGCCGATATACCGGAACGGTTTGAATTCCCAAAGCGGTCAAGATTGCCAAACCACCTGGATTTAATTCGGTATTCGCTTTAATCAGGACATCATTGGCCGCAAATTCGGTGCCTTTTTCTGTAATATTACTGTGGTTTGCCGGAACCATGATTTTAATGTGCTGTGGGTCGGCCGCCTCACGGGTTTGTTCGAGCATAATGACCTTTCCCGCGTTATCGGGTACAAAAGCGCCGGTCATAATCCGAGTGGTTTCGTTTTTACCAAGTGGTTGGTCGAAGGTCGCACCGGCAGGGATGTTGCCAACAACTTTAAATATCTTTGGGTAATCATGATCATCTTCAGAACGAATCGCATAGCCGTCATATCCGGAACGACGAAAGTGGGGGTAGTCAAATGGTGCCAAAATATCTTGGGCAACGATTCGGTGATTGGCTTTTGAAACGGGAATCTCCTCGACTTCGGATCGGAGTGGCAGGTCAGTCAGCATTTTTTGGGCATTGGTAATTGAAACGGGTTTTCTTCGGGTAAGCATTGGCTTCCTCCTAAGTAGCATTTATTTATTTCTTTCAAATAACAGATGTTTGAATTCCGGGATAATGAGATGCGTCATGGCGGTTTGACAGGCACCACTGGACCCAGGCAGACAGTAACAGAGTTGGTTTTTGACGTTAAAGCCGGCTAAAGCCCGGGAAGCCAGTGCCCGAGTGCCAACTTCCTTGACTGAAAGGCGGCGAAAAGCTTCACCAAACCCAGGAATCGTTTCAACCAACAACGGTGAAATTGCTTGAATAGTGACATCCCTTAAAGCGATGCCGGTCCCGCCGTTAGTGATAATCAAATCGGTCGGTGTTTGTTCAAATGCCAGAAATTGACTTTGAATTGCGACAATATCATCAATGACGACCTGACGATCGTTAACGGTAATTCCTGATTTGGTTAAAAATGACGCGATTAATTGACCGGATCGATCGGTCTTTAAATTTCTGGTGTCACTAATCGTTAAAATTGAAACGGATGTCATGGCTGGGTGGCCTGCCTTTCATGATTGAATTGGGTGATTGCCTGGTCAAATCTATTAAAGAGCATCTCGGCTTCCTGACTGCTGGCAACGGCATATAGTAGGACTTTACCGTTTGGAAACCAGCTGATTTCGTGGTTCTGCCAGCTCAGTTTTAAAAAGTGTTTAAAAGCCATTTTCAGACAATTGCCTTTTTGAGCAAAATTGATCATTTTGGGAAGATCCAGTTTGGTTCGTAAAGTTGCCGTGTAGGTTTGACTGCCACAAAGCAGTCGCAGCTGTTGATTTTTCACTTGCGGTAGAGTTGGGTGCTTATTTTGACAAACCGGACAATTAGCTGATTTGGAAATTTGAAAATTTGTTTGACTAAGTTGCCAATTATCAACGGTTATCAGTTGGTTAAAGGCAATTTCCCTGGGGGCAACCAGATATTTGATTGCTAATGAGGTTTGAATGGCTGAAACCATTGGGACCAAAGCAGTATTAACCCCAATTAGATCACAATCGTTTTTCTTAAGGTCATTAATATTTGGAAATAGGCAGTTCAGACAAGGACCGACTTGAGGTGATATTGCCATGACGTTGCCAAATGTACCGGCACAGCTGGCAAAAATAAAATCAAAATTAAATCGGACAGCTGCTCGATTTAACAGGTCGCGGGCTTGATAGTTATCCAGACAGTCAAGTGCTAGATCAAACGTCAAATTCTCAAGTTGGTCAGCCGAAAGGGGGGTTGGATAACAATCAATAACAGTAGTTGCATTAATTCGGTGTAAATGATCGGCGGCGGCTTCGACCTTTAATTTTTGTTTGGTGGCATCTTTTTCAGTAAATAAAGCCTGACGTTGTAAATTCGTAAGTGAAACCGTATCCGGATCAATTAGAATTAACTTACCAACACCGGCCCGGGCTAATTGCTCGGTGGCATAGCTGCCCAAAGCACCCACGCCGGCAATTAAAATTGTTGCCCGCTGCAGGCTTTCCTGACCTGTTTTGCCGATGACGGCAACACGTTTTTGACGGTCATAACGGTCCAATATAATCACCTTCTTCAAATTAAAATATAGGTATTTCCCTAGTCGAAGTATATCAAAGGCAATGCTACCTTAGTATTAGGGAAATGGCTTACTTTCAATTTAAAAAACCAGTTCTCATAAGCATTGACTACGTTTCTTTGAAGGAGGTTTGTGACTTGAAAAAATCCCGATTTTTCAAACACGTTGAGAAATTCAACGGGACCTTTACCCAACTGGAAGAACATAATCGTCGTTGGGAAAAGCTTTATCGTCAGCGTTGGTCTCACGATAAAGTTGTCAGGACAACCCATGGGGTTAACTGTACCGGTTCCTGCAGCTGGAATGTTTATGTCAAGCAGGGCATTATCACTTGGGAACATCAGGCAACTGATTATCCATCCTGCGGGCCTAATATTCCAGGCTACGAGCCGCGGGGGTGCCCACGGGGAGCCAGTTTTTCCTGGTATGAGTACAGTCCCGTGCGAATTAAATACCCATATATTCGCGGAAAACTTTGGCAGCTCTGGTCGGCAGCAAAAGCAGAGCACGAGAATCCAATTGATGCCTGGGCCAGCATTGTTGAAGATCCGAAGAAGACGGCAATTTATAAGTCTGCCCGCGGACATGGTGGCATGGTGCGGGTTCATCGACAGGAAGCATTAACGTTAATTTCAGCAATGCTGCTGTATACGATTAAAACTTATGGCCCAGATCGCCTAGCCGGATTTACACCAATTCCAGCTATGTCGATGCTGAGCTATGCTTCCGGTTCCCGGTTCCTGTCACTACTGGGTGGGGAAATGCTCAGCTTTTACGATTGGTATGCGGATTTACCGCCGGCTTCTCCACAAGTTTGGGGTGAGCAAACTGATGTCCCCGAATCAGCCGACTGGTACAACAGTCAATATATTATGATGTGGGGCTCCAATGTACCATTGACCCGAACACCGGACGCCCATTTTATGACCGAAGCCCGTTATCACGGAGCTAAGGTAGTTGCTGTCAGCCCTGATTATGCTGAAAATGTCAAATTTGCCGATAATTGGCTGGCACCACATCCCGGAACCGATGCAGCCTTGGCTCAGGGAATGACCCACGTGATTCTCAACGAATTTTACAAACAACGTCAGGAGCCGCAATTTATCAATTACGTTAAGCAGTTCAGCGACATGCCGTTTTTAGTTAGGCTACAGCCCAGTGCTGCCAATACTGACGACTACACGCCCGGTAGATTCGTCCGGATTTCTGATCTGAAAGCTGCCGACACTCCCAATGCCGCTTGGAAAACGGTAGTTTATGATACCAGACAAAAGCAGCCGGTAGTTCCGAATGGGACGATCGGGCAGCGCTGGCAAAAGGATCGGCAGTGGAACTTGGAACTAAAGGATGAAGCCGGTAATGCGATTGATCCCGCATTGACATTACCAGCTGACCAATCAGTCGTTGTTGACTTTCCCTATTTTGATACAACTGGTAACGGGGTGCTCAAACGCAACCTGCCTGTTAAAAAGATGACCTTTCAAGATGGCAGTCAACAACTGGTAACGACCGTTTTTAGTTTGATGATGAGCCAATACGGTATTCGGCAAAGTCCAAACGATCAATTAGCTGCCAAGGGCTATGATGACGCGAACAGTTTGTATACGCCGGCTTGGCAGGAAAAAGTAACTGGCGTCAAATCAAGCCTGGTCGTTCAGATTGCCCGTGAATTTGCTCAAAACGCTTTGGATACCGGTGGTAAAACCATGGTAATCATGGGGGCTGGGATAAATCATTGGTTCAACAGTGATATGACCTACCGGGCGATCATTAACAACTTGATTCTCTGCGGCTGTGAAGGTGTTTCCGGTGGTGGCTGGGCGCACTACGTCGGTCAGGAAAAATTACGACCTCAGGAAGGCTGGAGCACAATCGCGTTTGCCAATGATTGGCAAAAAGGTGGCGCCCGGCAGCAAAATGGGACGTCGTTTTTCTACTTTGCCTCGGATCAGTGGAAATATGATGAATTGGATAATCAGGCTTTAAAATCACCCGTCGTCACGACCAAGCATCATTATCAGCATCCGGCCGATTATAATCAGTTGGCGGCCAGATTGGGATGGCTGCCGTCGTACCCACAATTTGACCGTAGTTCACTGTCCTTTGCCAAGACATATGGGACAACTGACCTAAGCGAAATTTCAAAACGGGTGGTTGAAGAATTAAAGCATGATCAGCTGCACTTTGCTATTGAAAATCCCGACGCCAAGCAAAACCAGCCCAAGGGCCTCTTTATTTGGCGTTCAAACCTGTTTACTTCGTCTGGTAAGGGTCAGGAGTATTTTATGAAGCATCTATTGGGAGCGGAAAACGGTCTGCTTGCCAAATTCAACGAGCATTGCAAGCCAACTGAAATGGTTTGGGATGATCATTCGATTACGGGTAAACTTGACTTGGCAGTTGACCTTGATTTTCGAATGGTGGCTACACCAATGTATTCGGACGTGATTCTTCCAGCGGCAACCTGGTATGAAAAAGAAGACCTTTCTTCGACGGATATGCATCCGTTTATTCATCCCTTTAATGCCGCTGTCAGCCCCATGTGGGAAGCCAAAAGTGACTGGCAGCAATTCAAGCAGCTGGCCAAAACATTTTCTGAGATGGCTAAAAGGTATTACAGCCAGCCACAATATGATTTGAAAACTCAGCCGCTGGGACATGATTCACCAGCCGAAATCTCTCAGCCGTTTGGTGAGATTAAGGATTGGAAGAAGGGTGAAATTGAATGTCTTCCAGGTAAGACGATGCCGTCCCTAGCGCTGATTAAGCGGGACTATACCAAGGTTTACGATAAATTCATCGCTTTGGGGCCCAATGCCCGCGGTAAACTTGGCGGTGAAGGCTACAGTTATGACGTCAGCGATCAATACGACGAATTAAAAGATCTTTTGGGAGCTTACGATGAGGCATTAATGCCGGCTGTCCGAAGCTTGACTTGGATAAAAAAGTTGCCGAAGCCATCCTTCACATTTCCAGTACTTCCAACGGCACAATTGCTCACCGAGCTTGGCAGAATGCTGAAGAGGTAACCGGAGAAAAACTGACTGATATCAGTGCCGGGCGTCGCGAGGAAAAAATGTCGTTTGAGAGCATCACAGCTCAGCCGGCAGAAGCAATTCCAACGCCGATTTTCTCTTCGGCCAAACATGATGGCGATCGTTATTCGCCGTTTACTGTTAATATTGACCGACTGGTACCTTTCCGAACATTAACCGGCCGTCAACAATTTTATCTGGATCATGAGATTTTCCAAGAATATGGTGAAATGTTGGCCAATTACAAGCCAACGCTGCCGCCACAAGTCATGGCTCCCGGTGATACAACTGTTAAGCGGGATGACCACGAATTGGCACTTCGCTACATGACGCCTCATGGTAAGTGGAATATTCATACGATGTACTACGATAATTTGGAGATGCTGACGCTGTTTCGAGGCGGTCCCAATGTTTGGCTCAGTCCAATCGATGCGGATAAAGCTGGAATTAAAGATAATGACTGGCTTGAAATTTACAACCGAAACGGGGTCGTAACCGCCCGGGCGGTTGTTTCACACAGAATGCCGGCGGGGTCAATGTATATGTATCACGCTCAGGATATGGAAATCCAAGAACCACTGGCCAACATTACCGGTAATCGGGGCGGTTCTCATAATGCCCCGACGCAGATTCATATTAAACCGACGCAAATGGTGGGGGGCTATGGTCAGTTAAGCTATGGGTTTAACTATTATGGCCCGATTGGTAATCAGCGGGATCTTTACGTTGCTGTTAGAAAGTTGAAGAAGGTGAACTGGAATGAAGATTAAAGCCCAAATTGGGATGGTTTTAAACCTTGATAAGTGCATTGGCTGTCATACCTGTTCGGTAACCTGTAAGAATACTTGGACAAACCGCCCCGGCGCGGAATATATGTGGTTTAACAATGTTGAAACTAAACCCGGTGTTGGCTATCCCAAGCGTTGGAGGATGAAGAACATTATCGCGGCGGCTGGGAGCTGAATAGCAAAGGTAAACTTCAGTTAAAAGCGGGAAATAAGCTTAATAAGGTTGGCCTGGGAAAGATCTTTTACAATCCCAACATGCCGGAATTAGATGATTATTACGAACCATGGACCTATGATTACCAGACACTATTTGGTCCGGAAAAGAAACACCAGCCCGTTGCCCGGGCCAAATCACAAATTACCGGTCAGACAATGACATTGACAACCGGCCCAAACTGGGATGATGATTTGGCCGGATCTCCGGAATACGTCAAGCAGGATCCCAATATGGATAAAATCGAGACCGACATTAAAACCAATTTTGAACAGGCATTTATGATGTATTTGCCACGGTTATGCGAACACTGTTTGAATGCGCCTTGCGTTGCTTCGTGTCCATCGGGGGCAATGTACAAGCGTGACGAAGATGGCATTGTTCTGGTTGATCAGGAGCGTTGCCGGGGTTGGCGGATGTGCATGACTGGTTGCCCATACAAGAAAGTTTACTTTAATTGGAAAACCAATAAGGCTGAAAAATGCACCTTTTGCTACCCAAGAATTGAAGAAGGTGAACCGACCGTCTGCGCAGAAACCTGCGTTGGCCGAATTCGCTATATCGGCGTCATGCTTTACGATGCCGATCGGGTTGAAAGTGCTGCTGAAACACCCGATCAAAGTAAATTGTACGAGGCCCAGCTGGATTTGTTTCTAGATCCAAATGACCCGAAGATTATTGAACAGGCACTTGCCGATGGTATTAGCGAGGAAATGATTGAATGCGCACAACGATCACCAATTTACCGGATGGCCGTTAAGGAAAAAATTGCCTTTCCACTTCATCCCGAATACCGGACAATGCCAATGGTTTGGTATATTCCGCCATTGTCACCAATCATGAATTATTTTGAAGGCCGGGACTCTATCAACAACCCCGATATGATCTTTCCCGGTATTGATGAAATGCGGGTACCGGTTGATTATCTTGCCAGTTTGTTGACTGGTGGCAATGTACCGGCTATTAAATCGGCTCTGTATAAATTAGCCATGATGCGATTATATATGCGGGCCAAAACCAGTGGTCGGGATTTTGAAACCGCCAAATTGGCCAGGGTTGGTCTAACTGAAAATACAGCAACGTCTCTTTACCGGTTACTGGCAATTGCCAAATACGAAGATCGCTTTGTGATTCCAAAGAGTCACAAGGAAAAAGTTGAAGACGCGCAAAGCGAACAGGGAACATTGGGATACGACGAATGCAAGGGTTGCTCACTGGCACCACAACACGGCAGTATGTTCAAAAAAGCCGAAGCCGGTGAATCAACCAATCAGATCTATGCCGAAAGCTTTTATGGAGGGATCTGGCGTGATTAATTTTACAAATCTTGATCGACTCGAGGATGGGCTGTCACTGCTGTCACGGCTGATAGATTATCCCGAGAAGACAACTTACGCGGACCAGTTGTTACCGGAAGTAATCGACCAGTACCCAAAAACCGATCAAAAGGCTGAGTTGGTTACAATTGTTCAGGAGTTGAGTCAGCAGACTCATTTAGCCCAACAAGAACACTACGCAGCACTGTTTGAAATGAATAAACGTTATCCACTATATATGAGCTATTACCGGATGGCTGATTCCCGTGAACGTGGCGTTCTTTTGGCCAAGCTTAATATGCTGTATGAAATGTTTGGTGTTTCTGTAAAAAGCCGTGAGCTGGTCGATTATTTACCCATGTTGCTTGAATTTTTGGTGTTTGGCCGGTTTAAGGGCGATTCTCGTAATCAGGACGTTTCACTGGCTTTCCAAGTGATCGAGGACGGGACCTATCATCTATTAAAAAATGCCGCTGCGAAGATCGATGATCCATACATTCGATTAGTCCGCGTTATTCGAAACGAGCTTCGCGGTTGCGTGGAAATGGAGGGAAATGCGATTGGCTGATTTTGGTTCCATCTTGTTATGGGTCATTTTCCCATATGCGATGATGCTTTCATTTATCTTTGGGACAATTGTCCGCTTCGTTTGGTTCAGGGCTGGTATAACGGCCGTTTCAAGCGAAATGCTGGAAAAACGAAAATTAATGATCGGCAGTCTGGTTTTTCACGTCGGCATTATTTTGGCATTCTTTGGCCACGTCTTGGGTATTTTAATTCCCAAATCCTGGACAGAGTTTTTTGGGATTTCTAATGAAATGTATCATTTATTTGGTTCGTTAATGATGGGAACCGGTGCGGGGCTGCTGGCCTTAGCCGGGATGATGATTCTGACTTATCGTAGATTTACCAATGCTCGGGTATTTGTTACTAGTTCATGGACTGACTTGGTAGTTGACGTCGCCTTACTGATCACAATTATCCTTGGATTGGCATCGACGCTTTCTGGACCGCTGTTTCCCAAGTTTGATTATCGGGAAACCCTTTCTGTATGGGCCCGCCAGTTATTTTACCTTAGTCCAAACTGGCATTTAATGAGTGGCGTGCCGGTTATTTATAAACTTCACGTCATTTGTGGTTTTTTGATTTTCGGCTTTTTCCCATACACCCGACTGGTTCATGCATTGACACTGCCATGGCAGTATATCTTTAGACGCTACATTGTTTATCGGCGAAAGCCCAAAGCCGACTAAAAAAAGAAGCCGTTAGTCGGCTTCTTTTTTATTTATCCATTTCCCTAATAGTCCGTTACCGACATTCCCGTTATCATGGTCATAAAAGAAATTATAAAATATAAATCAAGGTGAGAAAATTGGGAGAGTTTCGTTTGAATAATCAAGAATCCGACTTTCAAAATGTTTTTGAATTTCCCGACTTTGTTGAGATGCGGCCGGTGTTAAGGGATGCCGTGCGCTCGGCAGCCCGAGAATCATTTGAGCGCCCCGAGTTGCCGGTTAAGGTCGAACGGGCCACGACGGCACTCGAAGAACAATTGGAACGTGAAACCAGAAAGTATGAACGGCAGATGGGCGTTTATCCAAATCAAACTACCGAATTGAATGCTTTAGTGCGGTTGTATACCCATATTTTGCAAATTATCAGTCGAGCAACTGATATTACGCCTGAATTGGAAGACATTATTTATGCGGTTAACCAGACTCGATTAAGTCTGATTCAATTGCCCAAGTTAGTGGGCGTCGGCGAGCTGTACCGTGAAGATCGCGACCAGGAGTTAATTCCGGATACTTTTTACGATTACGTGACGACGTATCTGGTTAAGCCTTATTTAATTGATCCATCAGGTCAAATAGTACCTGCCAACGTTCAAAAAGCGGGTCGACAACTGGTGGTTAAAATGACGACCTATGCCTATCGGGATTGGGACGCTTACTTAACGCACGAGTATGATGAACAGCATATTGTTAAAAATCGGCGAGGGTTGACAAATGATGCTTATTATCAGCAATTGGAAGCTGTTGAGCTAAAGTATGCCGATAAAGTTTACTCAAAGGTCTTAGCGGATGTTTATCAAGCTTTTAAGCGAATACTGATACCAGCGTATACCAAGCAATTTGAAATTATGACGACACCATTATCACCAATTTTAAGGAAAGCACCTCAAGTTAAACAGCAGTTGGATCAAATTATTCGGCAAGCATTTCATGTGGATGCTGCCGGGGTTGAACATGTCATGGACAATCAGATTCAAGCAATTAAAAACAAATATCAGTTTTACCGTGAAAACTTTACGTAAGGGGGGCGCAAATTTATGGAAAATCCTGAATTAAAATTAGGGACACCGGCATTTGAAAAAACGATTTTTGTGTTAAAAAAGGTTCCAACTCGGGCCAATATCCAAGAATTTGCACTGCAGGGAAACTTATCGCCCGAACCACTAGACGAAACAGCTTGGATGCTGCCGGCTTATTTATCAGATGATTTTAATTTATTTTTGATCTTTGCGCCCAATGTTTTGGATAAATGGACAATTACATGTTCCAAGGTGACAATTCGAAACGGCAACGAGATTACAACAATGAGCGCGGTGGTGCCTACCGGTTCAGGGTTAAACGCAATTGCTCAAATTAGTAAGGGAAGTGCCGTTGAACTGTTGGCCTATTTTAAAACGTTAGCGATAAATAGTTTGGGATATTTCGATGATCAATTATGGCGACAGGCCTAAAAACGACTGTAGGCAAAAGGAATTATCATGAATCCATTTGTCAGTGGTCGTTTTTGGTTAATATTATTCGCTATGATTGTCCGGTTCTTCTTTTGAATGATGGAGATTGTCCAACGCTTTTTTCTGTCTCGTATCAACAATGTGCGTATACAGACCAGTGGCTTTAGTCGAAGTTTGCCCCAACTGGGTAGCAACAAGGTGCTCATTGTTGGTTTCCAGGTATAGTTTTGAAGCCAGCGTGTGCCGCAACTTATGAGGGGTAATCCGGACATGGTTAAATGCCTGTGAATATTTTGCGACCAGCAACTCCACGGTGGCAGTTGAAATCCGCCGGGGTTGGTCCGCCCCTTTTGTTAAAAAGAGGGCAGGGGTGGCTGAAGAAGCGTGGTAACGCTTTGAACGAATTGTTAAGTAGGGCTTGATATATGGCAAGACCCATGCAGCGATCGGGACTGAATCGCGTTTGCCACCTTTTCGTTGAACAGAAATGGTGGCTTTTTTAGACTCAGGTCGGATAAATTGGCATTGGTTAATTCCGACACCCGGATACCAGTCCCAAGCATTAGGGCGTTAATGGCAACGTCACGCTCCCGGTCACGTTCATACATTTTGCGGGTTCGTTTTCCAGCCAGTTGGTTTGGATAATCGGTTAAAATATAGTTTAAAAAATTTACGTCGGCATTTCCCAACATCAGCTTGTCCTTAATGTTGTGCGCTCGGGTTTGATAAGTTTCACTGTCCGGAACCAGCGCAATCTTTTTCATTACGTTCCGATAGAAATAAGGTTCACCATCATCGTTTTCGGATTCTTCGGTTAAAAAGCGGAATAAGGCAGAGAGGGCGTTTAAAGAACGGTTAACTGTTCGATGAGACAGTGTGCCTTGCGGGTCTTTAGCCGTTTCTTTACCACGATTCAGTAAAAAAGCTTTGTAAAGCTCCATGTCCTGTTTTTTAAAATGTTCCAGATCTGTGAGGGGAATTTGGCTGATTTTGTTGGCTTTGGTGATGCCTGTGTCAATCACCCAAGTGAAAAAACGGTTAAATTCGTTTAGATATTGATACAACGTTGCCGGTGAAAGGGGGACCGTTGATTTTTCCAAATAGTAGTCCTGAACATAACTGGGCATTTTGGTAACGATCGATTCATTGTTTGCGATGTAACTGGCTTTTTTCATGTTATTCTCCTTTAATATTTTTAGAAACTATCTGATGATTTTTTGAATTAAGGTCGATTGACGTATCCGTAATTGTCTAAAGAGACTTTATTTTAAATCGTGATTAATGGGATACTAGACAATCGTTTTTCACTGTTTCGGTAATTATGAGATTTTTTAGATTAAGAACATTTGTAATTAAAGATGGTGGGTTAACAATATTTAAGGTTAACAGGCTTTGAAAAAAACTGGTAGCTAATCGGCTATAATTTCTATTAAAGCTGAACTGATTAAATCAGTCTGGTTAATTATTGATCGCGTACATGAAAATGGCGATATTTAAATAAAAAATCGAAGAAATGTACTAATTAAAAAGCTTGTTTTAACAGGGATAGCGATCTTTTTTGCGATATAACTTAATAAAATACTGGTTTTATTAAGTTATATTATAGCACATTTTAAGACTGATTTTGTATAATTACAGACTAAATATTTGACCTGAATTCATAAACTCAATAAAATAGCATAGACGAACAAAAAATAGTCAAAAGAGGTTTTTAGATGAAATAAGGATTAACGAAATAAAGGGGGCTTTCATATGATGGTTGATATGAAGCAAATTCACGGGATTCAATTGGACATCCTACAAGAAGTAGCAAAATTGAGTTCCAAACACCATATCAAATATTTTATGACTGGAGGCTCCGCAATCGGTGCTGTCCGTCATCACGGGTTTATTCCTTGGGATGACGATATTGATATTGGATTCACTCGACATGATTTTGAAAAGTTTCTCCAAGTTGCACCAACGGAATTTAAGTCTACAGCATATTTTGTTCAGGAAAATCGTTTAAATCCGGCTTATGAGTATGATTTTGCCAAAGTAATGTTTAAAGGTACCCAGATTTTAGAGCGTGGCCGCGAAGAAGCCAAGTCTCAAAATGGCATTTTTATTGATGTTTTTCCATTTGATAAGATGCCATCACACCAGCGTCAGCAACGTCTTCAAGCACAGGCGCTACAAAGTATTTTAAAAGAAATCAGACGGCGTTTTTATCCTGACATGTGTCCTGATGTCCCAACTGATACGAAATATGCAGCAATGACGTTGGATCAGCTTTATGATTTACGATTTCGAATCATGACAAAATACGATCATCATCCGGACTTGACTTACGTAAATCTATCATCACCGTATGAATACGGCAAAGAAAGAATCCTGCCAAATGAAATCCATCAATTTACCAAGATGAAATTCGAGAAATTAACGGTTCCGGTGTTAGCTGACTATGATTCATACTTACGACGCTTGTATGGTGATTATATGAAATTACCGCCGGTTGAGAAACGCGTTCAGCGTCATATTTTAAAAGCATCGGTTGACAATCCACAAGTTTTATCTGAAGAAGCAGCAAATAATCAGTCGGATATTCAAACAAATGGATTTGAAGCACAAGCTGGTTAAGTGTATAATTTAAATCATTAATTAAAACGACTTAAATAAAAAAACGTCAGATAGTTTTGGACTATTTTGACGTTTCTTTTCGTTTAAGTACTTACTTCGCATAATGTATATTATGTAAAGTAGCATTTAAATACCAAAAATCACACCACTCCCCACGCTTCCCATAAAACCGAAACGAAAGATTACCTAAAATATACAAGTAATCTTTCGTTGGAACTACTTCAAACACTATTAAATTTAAAAAATCACGATTCAACCTAAAAAATGATGAACCAAAATCAAATAATTTTGCTATAGGTTTCAATATCCAAGCGTTTCGTGAATTTTAGATGCTGTAAAAAAGCCACTCCGGTTAACTGACGTTTTGTTATCATCACGGAAATTTTTTTAATACCAACTTCACGTAACTGTTTTACAACTAAATTAACCAACTTGGTAGCAATTCCTTGACGTTGAACTTCTTTAGCAACCACCAGATGATAAATTGTACCATTCCGACCGTCAGTAGCGCCTAAGATTGTGCCAACCAGCTGGCCATTTTTTTCAGCAACAAAACAAAAATCAGGATTAAACTGAATTAATCGACTAATTGCTTCGAAGCTGTCATTCTGTTCCTGTAATGACATATCAGGCGTCTTTTTCCAGAGTGCATAAGCATCAGCGTAATCTTCAGCAATCATTTTTCGAATACCTACCAATTGGTCAGTATTACGATCATCTTCGGTCATTTTTGTCATACTACCCCTTTTATTTCGGTTATTTAAAAACCGCTAAAACGAGAATCGATTGGCTGCCAAATCAGCTGCCAATTGTTGAAAAATTCGTTGTAAGCGTTGCTTTGCCATATTGAATGTTTGTGGCTGCCAATTTTCCAAAATCTCTTCACTAAAATAACGGTCCTCAATATACCGATTATAACGCAATTCAATTTGCATTGAACGAATCCCGGGATTACTGCCATAGTGCCGAGTAATAAAACCACCCCGAAACGGAAAGTTGTCACCAATCGTGTAACCGACTGATTGAAAATGTTGTTGGAAATAATCAAACGTTTCCTGGGTGGCAGTTTGGTTATAATTATTTCCTAAAACGACATCAGCAGTTGGTCCGTTAAATGGATGTGTATATTCGGCAAAACTGTGCAAATCAATCAACAGTACCTTGCCGAAAGTATCTTTCTTTATCGAAAGCAATTTTTGCAGCTGCTGATGATACGGCTGATAGAATTGGTCGCGTCGTCGATTAATTTCCCAACTTGACGGTGGCGTTTGATACAACGCATGGCCAAACGTATTCTTGGCATATACAAGATGGTAGTAATCACCAGTTAGTCCCTCATTCGGATCACGATTGGGATCAATTAAATACCGGTTCAAGTTATTTTCTAAAACTGTAAACCCAAGCCCTGGCAAAAAATCATACAATTCTCTTAAAAACCAGTCGGTATTAGCTAAAACAGCCGTTGGTAATAGTGCATCAGCCATTTCGGCAGTAATCGTTGTCCCACTGTGCGGCAAATCAAATACAACTGGGAAACGATTCAATTCGGCATTATAAACTTGGTAATTTGACATAACTTAATCACCTGATTTGATAAGTGCAAAATACTTTGCAAACTCTGTCGGTGCTTGGGCTTGCGTTAATAAAGAAACCGGTAATTCGGGATTGCTTCGAGTACCAGGTTCAATTAAAAAGTGAAAGCGAAAGTCGACGTGTTGATGCGCACTCTCACCCTTAACCGGATTAGCTGGAATTGCAATCAGGTTAACATCAATCAGCTGACCACTTTCAGGCTTCACCTGATAGCCGGTTTCTTCATGAAATTCCCTAACTGCGCAGTTAATCGGCAGCTCACCCGGTTCAACGTGGCCGGCCGGCAGCAGTGTTGTTCGTAGATACGGATGACGAATAAAAAAGCCGGCATTTTTTGAAAAGACCATCGCACTGGCAGACAAGTGGACCTTGGATTTTCGATTTCGAAGCTCAGCCGGTTGCTGATCGGTCAAAATTCCTTTAATTTGAACCAACTTTTTATCTGGTAACCATGAAACCGGCAACTCAGCAAGTTGGTCGATCGCCTTAATAAGCACTGACAAATAAGGATCTTGAGGCATTTTTATCACCTTTACTTTAGCAATAGCTGATCTTTTAGCAACTCAAAAGTATCGATTAACTGACGAGTTTCTTTTGCATCATGTACCCGAATAACCCGACCGCCAAGAACCGTCATAAATGCTTCAAATAGCAGCGTTGGAATCAATCGATCATCCGCTGAGTCCAAATTAAACAGCCGTTTAGCAAAACTTTTTCGCGAAATTGCAATCATAATCGGTGTTTGAAATTCTGCCATTAATTTCGTTAATTTCATCTTAATCAGATCAAAAGCTAACGTATTATGATCAGAAAAGCCAACGCCCGGGTCAATCACAATGTTTTCTTTTTCAAGCCCAACGCCTGTTAAATCGCTAATTGTATGTGTAAAGAAAACCATCATTGTTTTTGATAAGGTTTCCGTTTGCTCATTGAAGTTCCGACCATTAAACATCGTTACAACAGCAGGTTTGTATTTAGCAACTAAATTCAGTTTCGCTTGAGAATTAAAGCCATCGATGTCGTTAATAATTTGAATACCATTTTTCAGCGCTTCTTCAATAACCGCGTTTGTGTTGGAATCAATTGCCAAAACAATATTCGGAAAACGCTTGTGAATAGCGTCCAAAAACGGTTTAATTCGCCCCCACTCCTCTTCAGCACTAATATCATCAAAGTGCGGCTTGGAAGATTTGCCACCGACTTCAAAGATGGCAGTTCCGGCTGCCAGTTCTGCTTCAATTCGTTTTAGAACCCCATCGATTGAAGCGTTTCTCCCACCATCGTAAAATGAATCCGGCGTCAAGTTTAAAATCGAATAAATAATTGGTTTGGTTGTAATATCAAAGTCAAATCCCCGACCCTTAAAGTGGATTCGAGAAGCTGCCTGAATTTGCTGCAGCGTACCGTTTTCAGCGCCAAACACTTCTGGCCAACTTTTAATTACAGCTGCCAATTCCGCCTGCGTAAATGTCGCGATGATTAACGATGATGAAATCGAAAGATTGGCAGTCTGGTCAGCTAACAGATTAATTAATTTGGGTAATTCTTCTGTATTCGCATTAAAAGAAATGGTGACGTTGCCGCTGAATGTTTGTTGACGATTGTTTATTTTTTTAATTTCCATTACGCTCACTCCTAGATAGTAGATATGTTCGAATCGGATTTAATAGATAAAATGAACCAACAACTAAGATAACAGTAGTTGGTGAAGCCGTCATAATAGCTTGCTTAATTGCTTTAACCGGAGAAGTAAATTCTGGAAATTGCCGGTTGGTATATTTTTGATAAACATCCGCCAATTTAACCGGTGAAAGTTCGCGCTGCTGATTTTCCGGCTCTGTGATAATAAACGAGCTGTTTTTGAGAGTAAGCAGTTTTTGAACCGCTATTTCATAAGATTTATCCTTTAAAAAACCATTAATAATCAGCTTAGGAGCATTTGGATACAGTTTCTGAACCGTCTCAACAAATGCGCTGATGCCGTCAGGATTATGGCCACCGTCCAAAATGATTTTTGGCTTTTGCTGAACCGTTTCAAAGCGTCCCGGTACAACCAATTCAGCCAAGGAATGATCCAAGATACCATCCAGTCGTTGTTGAAATGACGTTCGTTTCACAAAATCGAAAAACCAAGTCAATACCGTTGCCAAGTTTTCAAGCTGATAGGTCCCGGCCAAGCCAAAGCGAAAAGTACCGCTTTGCTCACTGTGCCCGAGCAAAGCTCGATAATGAACCTGTTTGCCACGCTTTGATTGTTGCGAGGTAGTTATTGTGACCCGATCAGCGTTCAAAAAGACAGCCTGTTTTGACACGGCTTCATTTTCTAATACCTTCAACGCTTCAAGCGACTGATTCTGAGCCGTAATCGTAACGTTATGGTGCCTGATAATTTTAGATTTAGTAGTCGCAATTTCTGTAATATTATTTCCCAAAATACCAACATGATCCAAACTAATCTTGGTAAAAATTGAGTACATTGTTGTGGCCACGGCATTTGTTGCATCAAGTTCACCACCAAGGCCACATTCCAAAACAACGTAATCAACCCGCTGTTCGGCAAAATACAACATTGAAATTAAAAATTGCGCTTCAAATTCGGAAACTTTAACGTTTGCAAAAGCTGCTGTTCTCAGCAATTTTTCAATCACCGAGATCTTTTCTTCGAAGATTCGACTGGGAATATTTTTAAAGTCAATTTGAATGCCATTGTAAATTTCATCAATATAGGGACTGGTAAATAGCCCAACCCGGTGACCCATTTGTTTAAGAATTGCGGTAATCATCATTGCCGTAGATCCTTTTCCGTTAGTACCGCAAATATGAATAATTTTAAATTTCTGATCGGGACTGCCAAGTGCTTTTAAAATCCGTTTGAGCAAACCAATCCGATCGCCCTGATCATACAGAAACGTTGGAAACTCGGCAGCATTAAGTTCAGATTGTTTTCCCATTAACATCACCTATCGAGTTTAAAAATGCCATTCTTAACGCCTGGTCCGTGTCAAAAACACCAGAAAAACGAATCGTCCGAGTTGATGAATCAGCCTTTTTAACGCCCCGCATTTCAACACACATGTGCCGGGCGTCAACAATGACCGCCACTCCCTTGGGTGCCAGAATTCGGTTCATTTGGGCAACAATATCATCAGTCAGCTTCTCTTGAAGGCCCAACTTGTGTGATACAAAATCAACCAGTCTCGGGATTTTACTTAAGCCAATAATTTTCCCGTGATCAGGTACGTAAGCAATGTGGGCTTTCCCCCAAAACGGCATCATGTGGTGCTCACACATTGAATAAAACGGAATGTTTTTCACCATCACCATTTTTGAATTATCAGTCTCTTTGGTATTAAACAATTTATAGTCTTCAAAATTATCCAACCCCTCAGACGAAAAAATTTCATTATACATCCGGGCGACGCGATCCGGTGTCTCCACCAGTCCTGGTCGATCTGGATCATCTCCGATCGCATTCAGGATTTGACGAATTGCGCT
The DNA here is from genome assembly GCF_000583655.1 of Lentilactobacillus farraginis DSM 18382 = JCM 14108. Taxonomy (GTDB): domain Bacteria; phylum Bacillota; class Bacilli; order Lactobacillales; family Lactobacillaceae; genus Lentilactobacillus; species Lentilactobacillus farraginis. The sequence continues at coordinate 110,160 of NZ_BAKI01000002.1, read as the reverse complement.
TTCAACGACTTGTTTAGATTGCGTCTGCTTTTGTACAAGTTGAATTGTTTGATCTGCTTTTTGAAGTTTTTGAATTTGAGCCTTAATTTGATTATAAAATGGAAATTCAGGTGTCACAATTTCCAGTGTTGGTACCAGCACAAATAAACGGTTGAACGCTTCCGGATGCGGAATAATCAGCGACTCAGTCTTAATCTTTTGATCACCCCAAAAAATAATATCAACATCCAATGTCCGCGGTCCCCAATGCACATCACGGGTCCGGTGCAAATGCAATTCGATTTGGTGGATTTTGGTTAACAAGTCTTCCGGTGAATCAGTTGTTGCGATTTTAAGCGCAATATTTATAAAGGCCCGCTGGTTCACATTACCAACCGGTGAAGTTTCATAAAAACTGGAAACTTTATCAATCAAAATAGCCGGGTCGTTTCCCAATAGCGCAACGGCTTTGTTAATATAGGCTTCACGATTACCGATATTACTACCTAAACTTAAAATGACATTTTCCATCATGATTGTTTCATCTCGATTTCCACATTATTAAAGACGCCGTCAACCGGTAAGTTTAATTTACGGATTCGAACAGTGACCGTTTGAATCCGACTATCCAATTGCTTGATAGCAGTCAAAATTTTCTGAGCCAGTGTTTCAACCAGATTGACGTGACTTTCATCAATAATTTTTTCAACAATCGGATAGAAGTCTCCATAACTGACCGTGCTTGCTAATTGATCGTCAACCGGCACTGCATTAATGACCGCTTCCAAATCAACTTGAAGCGTTTGGCCAACCTTCTTTTCTTCCGGCAGGACGCCAATGTGCCCATGAAACTGCATATTTTGAACTCTGATCGTATACATAACAAAAACTCCTCGTATTTCTAAATACAACAAAAAGCGGTTCGCAGCAACCGATTATTGCCAGACGCACCGCTAAAAATTAACCCAGTAATTTATTTTTAATGCGTTCAAATTGCGTTGAGTTGAGCCCAAAATAAATAATTAAGATTTGAAGTGGGGTTACAATCACTTCTTTTGGCAACCGAACAGGTAAGTAGCCAATAAATGGTGTCTTATACATTAGACTCAACCAAAGCGTGTTTAAAACTGTGTTAACAAACACTGCAATAATTAGTTGCGAAACGATCACTCGGGTCCACGTAATCTTCTGTTGATATAAAAAGAGACCGTAAATCGTTGCACCTAAAATAGCCGAAATCGTGAAACCAGGGTTATAAACGCCACCGGAAATCAGCGTGCCGATAATATCTGAAAGTGCGGCAATTGCTGACGACCAAACCGGGCCATACAAGTAACTGGCCAGCGCCATAATGACAAAGCCAAAACCAATCTGAATGGACTTTGTCCCTACTGTAAACCGGTCAATGATCAGACTCAATGCCAACAACAACGATAAAACTGCAACATCCAATGTCCGCAGCTTGTGAAACCCTAATGACAATGACTTCATAATAATGACATCTCCTAAAAGGAGCTCACCAATATTTAGAAAAAAACGAACTAAATAAAATGGCGAATGCGAAAGTAACACCGCAACAATTTGGCAAGCCAAAACCAAGTTATTTTCGTCCGAAGTTCACATTCCGTCCCTTCGGCACTTGACGCATTACTTCCTACCCCATATTTTTTGTAACTATTAAAGTGTACCATATCAAGTAAAAAAACAATCACTTCGTCGGGATTTTTCCGAACGATGTAGTGATTGTTTTGAATATTGTTAAGTTTTACGTTTTACTTTACAGCTGATCTTTCTCAAAGTCACGCAGCCAAGCCAAGGCCAAAGCTTTATCACCCAAATGAGTCCCGATTACCGGTCCAAAATAGCTTTGCTCAATTGGCATATCCGGATATAATCCGTGAATTTTTTCGGTCCATTCTTCGCCGGCTTTCGGATCGTGGCCGTTAATAACCAAGGCTCTTAGCGGATAATCGGCTTTTTGCTTTGCCTGGGCAAACAGCTCTTCAACCCGTTTGAGGGCTTTCTTTCGTGAACGAACTTTATCAAAAGCGACAATTTCATTGCTTTTATCATCAAAAGTCAATAACGGTTTAATTTTTAAAATACCGCCAATAAATGCCGAGGCATTGGACAGTCTGCCGCCACGCACCAGATTTTGTAAATCATCAACAACAAAAAGCTCATCAATGGTAGCTCGCAAGCCGTCTAAGTATTGAATAATCGTTTTTGGATCACGTCCCAACCGAGCCATTTTGCTGGCTTGTATTGCTAAGTATCCCATCAATTTAACAGTTATTTTGGAATCATAGGGAATGACCTTGATTCGATCGATTTGGGGGGCTAAATTTTCGATGGATTGATAAAAGCCTGAAATGGTACTTGCCAGGTGAATACTGATGACAGTGTCATAGCCTTGATCAGCAAGTTCATTATAAACATTCATCATTTCGCCCATTGGTGCTTGTGAAGTGCTTGGAAATGAATTTGCATTCTTCAATTTGTCGTAAAATTCTTCCGTACTGAGATCGACACCTTCCCGATACTCGTGGCCGTCGATGATAACCGGCATTGGAACTACCGTAATATGATACTTTTCCGCTTCTGCTTTAGTCAGATAAGCTGTGCTGTCAGTGACAATCGCAATCTTCATTTATTTCACCTGCTCAATTAAATTCTATCAAGACTTTGTTCTAAACGATTAATCAAAATCTTTAAAAGGTTCTTTTCTTCATTCGTCCAGTGGCTAAAAACCTGATTTTGAAGGTCTTTTACGCTTTGCGCAACATTTTGGCTGGACTGGGTTCCTTTGGCTGTCACACTGTAGATAAGTTGCCGTTTGTCTTTACCAACGGCCGTTTTGGCTAACATTTCTTTAACGACCAGCCGCTTTAGCTGTCTTGATAAAGTTGAAATGTCCAGCTTGGTAACCTCAGCCAAGGTCTCTTGAGTGGTGTTGCCCGCAATTACGTGATTAAGCAGTTTCCACTCTGAAACAGTCAGGTTTTGCTCCTTGGTAATTTTCATTAATCTGGCGCTGTGGCTTTTAGCCGCAGCATTTAAAGCAGCAAGAATATCTTTCATCCTGAAAAGACCTCCGAAAAAATAGTATACGCTATTTGATAATGAGTTACAAAAAAAGCGCAAAGGTTTATTCAAATCTCAAACTCAGCAGCCGGCCGGACTTAAAATCAGTTTTAATCTCCGGGTTACCCTTCGCATCAGTTGATAAAGTGCGGTATACTAGTAATTGCTATATATACGAAAGTGAGTGATACAATGTCATTCGACGGATCTTTTATTCATTCTATGAAGCAGGAATTGACGGCGCTTCTCCAAACTGGCCGAGTTAGCCGAATCAACCAGCCTTATCCAAATGAATTAATTTTAACAATTAGAGCCCATGGAAAAAATCATCAACTGCTCTTGTCGGCTAATCCGACTTATGCAAGAATTCAAGTTACCAAGATTCCCTATGTCAACCCTGCTGTGCCAACCAACTTCGCAATGATTATGCGAAAGCATTTAAATGGTGCCATTCTTACCGAAGTTCACCAGTTGGATAATGATCGGGTCCTTCAATTGGGATTCACCGGTCGAAACGAATTGGGTGACCAAACCAAGCTTAATCTTATTGTGGAAATAATGGCCCGCCATAGCAACATCATTTTGATCAGCCGATCGGATAATCGGATTATCGATGCGATTAAACACGTCGGATCAGATGTTAATCGCTATCGGCTATTATTACCAGGTGCCACCTATATTAATCCACCTAACAGGACTTGCAGAATCCCTTTGCCAAGACCTCGTTTAATGATATTACACAATTGATTAAGGATTATCCAAATGTTGACGTGTTGGCAGGTGCGCTTCAAAAAACAATTCAGGGTTTGGGAAAAGATACTGCCAAAGCACTGGCTCAGGCTTTGCATAAAGACACCCATGTTGAAGAAAATTTTAAAGCGTTCTTTGAACAATTCAATTCACCAAAGCCAACCTTGAGCCATATTGGTAATAACAAGATTAATTTTACCGCATTTCCTTATCCAGATACAGATAAAAATGAATTCTACCCTACTTTAAGTGATTTATTAGATGCTTATTTTGCAACACGGGCCCAGCGAGACCGGGTTCGCGAGCAAGGTGCCGTCTTAATTCAGGTTGTTAAAAAACAGCTTAAGAAGAATCGGACCAAGTTAAAGCGGCTTAAAAAAGATCTTAAAGAAACCGAAAATGCAGACGAGTATCGGGTAAAGGGCGAAATTCTAACTACGTACCTCAATAAAATTCAACGCGGGATGACGACCATTGAATTGCCCAACTATTACGAAAACAACGCGCCAATTAAAATCAAGCTTTCAAACCAGCAATCGCCGTCCGAAAATGCACAAAAATATTTTAAACGGTATCAAAAATTAAAAAGTGCCGTTAAATATTTAAATGAGCAGATTCATTTGACCCAACAGGAAATCGATTATTTCGAAAGCATTCAATCACAAATCGAATTGGCAAAACCTGAAGATCTGGTTGATATCCGTTACGAATTGGAACAGGGTCATTACCTTAAAGATCATGAACAACACAAAAAGAAGAAAAATAAACGCCGAAAAATTAATAAACCGGAAAAGTTTGTTTCAAGTGACGGCACAGAGATATTAGTTGGGAAAAATAACCTTCAAAATGAGCGGCTGACCATGCATACCGCTGATAAACGGGAGACGTGGCTTCATACCAAGAATATTCCCGGTTCTCACGTAATTATTAGAAGTTTTGATCCTTCTCAGGAAACAATTGACGAAGCAGCTGCGTTGGCCGCTTATTTTTCAAAGGCCCAGCAATCAACAAAAGTGCCGGTTGATTATACACGCGTCAAAAATGTTCGTAAACCAAACGGAACTAAACCGGGTTACGTTATTTACGATAGTCAGCAGACAGTCTTGGTTGATCCGGATGAAAAGCTGGTTAACCAGTTATCTGAAAATGCTAAAAAATAATGATTTAAAAAGCGTTACCATTATCCAGATTGGAAAAGGTAACGCCTTTTTAATCGGTATTTTACCAATAACGTGATTTTAAATAGTTGACGAGTCAATTTTTCTAAACGATAACGAAGAACCAACTTCCTGCGTAGATGTACCGTCCGTTCGATTTGATTGGAGTTCCTTAAAAGGAAAAACCGCCTCCATCATCGCATATCGCTTGTGAATCCCTGGTTGATAATATGATGCCAATTGGTCAATATCCAGAATCCCCAAATATTTTTTCACCAGTGCGTCAATCCAATTAACCCCAGTGGTTTTATTTAAAAAAGCAGATTCGGTAATTCGGATCGGTCGAATTCCGGCAAATTGGTAAGTTGCTGCCGCGTCTTTATAAAATAAAACTTGAACCAATCCCTGCCACTGACTGGTATCGATTTTGGAAATTGCTTCAGTAATTAAATCGTTTTCCTCACGCTGCCAATGCGCCATCGGTTGTTGGTAATCATTGATATACCGCAATTCCGTTCGATGACTTTTTGTGTAAAACGAGATAGTTGTAATAGGCAATATTCGATCCTGATCGATAAAGAGATCAACCGCGTCCGTTGCTTGTTTTTGTTTGTATTTAGCAACCTTTTGGTCAGGAGGTAGGACAACCATATTTAAATCCGCAAACTCACGCAATTTATTCGATAAGTAATGTCGATTTCCCGGCAGGAAAATAATGTCCGGTTTTTCCAGATTTACGATGTTTAAAATATTACCCAATTGAATCGGCTCAATGTACTGCTTATCACTAAGCGCCGGTGCCAATGAGATAGCATTGGGATTGGTATTCATAATAATCGTCTGGTAGCCCGCTTTACGAGTTGTATTTAAAATCTGAGCGGTGTAGTAGTCTGCTGCCGCATTCGGCCCCAGCTGATTGCCGCCTCGCCCAATTACCAGTGCTGTTTTACCAGGACAGGCCCGACTTTCATTTTCCAATTCATAACTGCTGTAGAAAACATTGGTTGCTTCCATGAATTCGCCCGCACTGGGTTCAACTTCTTTAAAGGTTACTTTTTGTTTGGCATTTCGATTCATCCGTTCAATGGTTGAAATATTGACATGCCATAATTCAGCCAACATACCATCACCAAAACCGTATTTGTGCCCAACTTCAACAGCTGTTGGTGAAAGTGGGTTATTAATCACAAAATCCTGCGCCCGTAGTAGCTGATTCATTTTATAAAAATAAAATCGATCAATTTTAGTCAGCTCGGAAAGTTCATCAATGGAGAAACCTCGCCGAAGGGCTTCCATCAAAATCAGGATACGACTGGCAAGTGGATGAATCAATTGATTAATCACGTCATCATCATTCACTTTGGAGACACTTGGTAAAATGTCTCGAGGTGAAAACTGCGAACTGTGCATGGCTTTCATAATTGCTTCTTCAACTGTTCGGCCAACACCAATTGTTGAACCGACTGATTTCATGAGTGTATTTAAATGCTGATCCACATCCGGAATATCTCTAAACGGCCATAACGGAATTCTAACAACCACATGGTCCATTGTTGGTTCCATAAACGGCAGATATTTACTGTATTTCTCCGGTAATTTAATCTCCGGCAGTGCGTATCCCATTTCTAAAAGTGTGGAAACGTAAGATAAAGGATACCCGGTTACTTTGGCAGCTAAGAGTGCGTTTCGGGTAAAAAACGGGCTGACTTTGGTTACATAATAGTTGGCATTGGTTCTGCTTTGGGCAAATTGTATATGACAAGTTCCCGTCACATTAATCTCATCCATAATTCTAAAAGTAGCTGTTCTTAACGCCTGATACTCTTGGTTAATCAATGTTTGTGTCGGTGCGAAAATAATTGAATCGCCGGAATGAATGCCAATCGGGTCCATATCCTCCAAACCGGAAATCAAAAGTTTGTTGCCGTTCTCATCACGAATAGCGACCATTTCAATTTCTTTGTAACCAACAATACTCTGTTCAATGGAAACCCGTTTGATATAAGTTCGCTTGAAACTGATTTCCAACGCATCTTCCAATTCATCGGTATTATTGCAGATAAATCGACTGGTATCATGACTGGCTGATAGTGGTTTAACGATTACCGGAAAACCAACATCACGAACAAAGTCCATTGCCTCATCATCATCAGCCACAATTTTGGACGCAATAATCGGTTCACCCGTTTCAGTCAACATCTCTCGAAGCTGCTGGTTATCGAGTACTTTTCGCAAATCAATGGGTCGAATTCCGAGTAATTGAATATTATGACTGGCTAAAACATCGCTTTCTTCCAACTGCCAAGCAACTTGCATTGCATTTAAACCGCCAATTTTGGGCATAATTGCGTCCGGCTTTTCTTTCTCAATGATCTTCACGACGTTTTGAAAGTTAACTGCCTGGACGTAAACATCAGCTGGCTGAACTTCCTCACTTGCAAATGAAAAGGGATTGTCATCCACATAAATGACCTGCGTGCCGGTCTTTTTAATTGCCGTCAGCCGCTCATACGCAGCCGCGTCCAACTCGTTTTCATGACCGATATTGGTTGGCCCGCCACCGAGTAGGAGCAGCTTTTTAATATTCGTCGTCATTATTATCCCTTCTTCTTGCCATAAATTCCGTAAAGTCGTCAAACAAACCAACACTGTCTTTGGGACCGGGGGCACCATCTGGAGAAAATTGAACCGAAAAAGCCGGATAATCCCGGTGTCTAAGCCCCTGAACCGTCCCATTTACCAAATCAATATGGGTAATAAATAATTTTGCGTGATCAATTGACTTTGAATCGACGGCATAGCCCTGTTCTTGGCCGGAGAAAAAGATTTCGTTGGTAATAATCTCTCTAATCGGATGGTTACTGCCATGATGTTCAACTCGAAGCTGGTCAACTTTCGCACCATTGGCCATCGCGAATAATTCATGACCAAGACCAATCCCCAATAACGGAACCTGCGTTTGAACTTCTCGAATCATTTGTAAAACCGATTCAGGTAAATTCCCAGGGGCTCCCGGACCTGTGGACAGTACAACCCCATCAGGATCCAAATCCAAAATTGCCTCACTGGTAGCACTCCACGGCACAACTGTCACATTACAGTCCCGCTTGGATAATTCCCGAAGAATCCCGCTCTTCAAGCCGAAGTCAACGACAATCACGTTGGCCCCCTCGTCCGGGTTGGGATAAGGTTTCGGGGTTGCTACCTGCGCTACCTGTTGATTGGTTAAAACCGTGGCGTGTAATTGATCAAAAGCGTGTTCATCAGCAACATCAACAATGCTGGCCATCATGTTACCTTTTTGCTGTAAATGACGTCTAATTTGGCGGGTATCCACATCATATATGCCGGGAATCTTATGTCGTTTTAAATATCGATCTAAAGAGATCCGCTTAAAATGGTCTGTCGCCAAGTTTTCATACTCCCGGACAATGACCCCTTTTGCTGACGGCAAAACGGACTCATACGCGTTTTGCGCGAGCCCTGTATTACCAATTGAGGTTTGAGTGAAAACAATGATTTGGTTATGGTAAATCTGGTTGGAAATAATTTCCTGATAACCGTTCATTGTCGAGTTGGCCACTAGTTCACCCGTAGTCGTGGCGAGTGATCCAAAAGCTTTTCCCGCATACGCGGAACCATCTTCTAATATCAAATATCTTTGCGTCATGTTGACTCCTCACTACCAGGATAAGGATCATTTGATGAGTTCAACTGCGTCCTTGTCATCAATTTCTGATACATATACCTTGATCTTTTCTTTTTGGGAACTTGGAATATTCTTGCCGACAAAATCAGCTCGAATTGGTAATTCACGATGACCGCGGTCAACCAAAACCGCCAAATTAATACTCTTTGGCCGACCTAAATCCATGACAGCTGATAATGCAGCTCTGACGGTTCTGCCCGTGTATAAAACATCATCCACCAGAATGACCCGCTTTCCTTCAACTGAAAAGTCGATTTTGTTATTGGACATTTTGACATCCGTGCTGAGTGAATCGTGTTCGATATCATCACGATAGTTGGTAATATCGAGTTCTCCAACCGGGATGGTCACATTTTCCAATTGCTGAAGCCGGTCGGCAATTCGATTGGCCAGAAAAATGCCCCTGGTCTTAATTCCAATCAAAACCAGGTCTTCTACCCCTTTGTTTTTTTCGACAATTTCATAAGTGATTCGCGTTAATGCCCGTTGCATGGCCATTTTATCCAAAATTATTTTGCCCATTACTAAATTCTCCTTAGATCATTTTTACACACATTCATTTTTATATTACGATTGCTTATCCATTCCAGAATATGGGAGTCCTGCCAAGTTGTCAAGATTCAAGTGATTGATTTACCCGCAAGGTCCGCAGGGTTTTCTCAAAAACTTCAGGAAGCGGTGCTGAAAAAATCATTAATTCATGGGTTCGTGGATGTTCAAACCCCAATTCCTGTGCATGCAGGAATTGGCCGTTACCGTGAATGGTTTTTTTAGGACCGTACAGTGGGTCGCCAACCAATGGATGCCCAATATACTGCATATGCACCCTGATTTGGTGGGTCCGGCCGGTTTCCAATCGACAGGATACCAAGGTATAATCCGCAAACCGCTCCAGCACTTTAAAATGGGTAATCGCCGGTCGGCCATTTAAAACGACTGCCTGTTTTTTCGATCCTTCGGTGAACGACCAATCGGTGCGTTGATCACACCGGTATTCTCTTTGATTCTTCCGTGAACCAAGGCAACGTATTTTCGCAGGTTCTTTTTAGCCTTTAGCTGTTCGGATAACGCTCTATGGGCATCATCGTTTTTGGCAACCATCAAGAGGCCGGAAGTATCCTTATCAATACGATGGACGATTCCCGGACGATACTGACCGTTAATGGTAGAAAGCGGGCTGTGAAACAGCAGCGCGTTCACCAACGTATGGTTGGGATGACCCGCGGAAGGATGGACAACCATTCCTTGCGGCTTATTGACCACGATGACATCATCATCTTCATAAACAATATCAAGCGGGATGTTTTCCGGCTCAATTTGAACAGACTTCGGCTGAAGGTCTTGAACCAAAATAATGTCGGCCGGCTTGGTTTCATACTTGGGCTTCTTTTTTTCATCATTGACGGTAATCGTGCCGTCTTCAATCATTTTTTTTGCTTTCGACCGACTTATTTGGGAATCCAATTCGCTCACAATTTTATCTAAACGTCCCAATTCATCGGTAATTTCAAATTTTTTAGACAATCTGGCTTCCCTCGCTCTACTTTTCACGGATAATCGCAAATCCAATAATTAAGATCCCAATGGTTAAATACATATCGGCGCAATTAAAAATTGGAAAATTGATAAAATCCAGTTGAAACATGTCAACAACATGATTGCTGAAGATTCGATCGATCACATTCCCGATTGTTCCGGCAAAAAGCAGGCTTAATCCAAATCGATACCACAAATTCGACCAATAATGAATTAAAAAATAACCAATCAAGATAGCGGCTACAATCGCAATGAGTACAAAAATAAATTGGTGGCCTGATAAAATGCTCCAGGCAGCACCGGTATTATTTATCCGAGTAATCGACAAAACGCCTGGAACCACCGAAAACGATTGTCCAAGCGCCAATGTTCCAACGACCCAATGCTTCACAAGCTGATCGAGCCCGATTAGTAACAGAATGCCGATAATAACTATAACTGGCAACTAAAAATCCCCTTTTAGAATAGGCCGGTAATTCGACCGTTTTCATCAATATCCATGTCCAAAGCTGCCGGATGACTTGGCAAACCGGGCATTGTTAATATTTTACCAGTAAGCGCCACAATAAAGCCAGCCCCTAATTTAAGCTGCAGGTCGGAAACGTGAATCGTGAAATTTTCCGGGGCGCCTAATTGTTTAGCATTATCAGTAAAAGAGTACTGAGTTTTCGCCATGCAAACAGGCAAGTGATCGTAACCCATTTTTTCGATTCGTTTCAACTGATTCTTGGCTTTTCTGGATAGTTCTACGTTGGCACCACCATAAATCCGGGTTACAATTGCCTGCATTTTCTCTAAAACACCGGCATTTTCATCATAAAGCCGATGAAAGTCAGCTGGCGTGTCGCATGCCGCAATTACTTTTTTAGCCAAGTCAAGACCGCCTTGGCCACCCTGAGCCCAACTATTGATAATTTCGCCGGTTACTTTGAGTGTGTTTTTAACATAGTTTGATAAGTAGCTTAATTCATCATCGGAATCAGTGGCAAATTTGTTGATTGCCACAATTACCGGCTTGCCGTACTGCTGCATACCTTCTACGTGGCGCTTCAAATTGACAACGCCCTTTTTTAAGGCTGCCAGATTTTCAACATTCAATTCTTTTTTATCGGCACCGCCGTTGAGCTTTAAAGCGCGAACTGTTGCAACAACCACGACACAGTCAGGTGTTTTGTTTAATCTCGGCGTTACAATATCCATAAACTTCTCGGCACCCAAGTCAGAGCCGAAGCCAGCTCGGTAATCGCGTAATCGCCATATGCCAAGGCCGCTTTGGTAGCTAAAATACTGTTGCAGCCATGCGCGATGTTTGCAAAGGGACCGCCATGAATAAATGCAGGTGTCTGCTCAAGTGTTTGAACCAAATTTGGTTTAACCGCGTCTTTAAGCAGCAGTGTTAAAGCACCTTCAACGTGAAGATCGCTAACGTAAACCGGCTGACGGTCATACGTATAACCAATCAGGATTTTGCTGATTCGCTTTTTCAAATCCTGCAGACTGGTTGCCAGACACAGGATTGCCATCAGCTCGCTGGCAACTGTGATATCAAAGCCGTCCTGACGGGGAACCCCTGAGGTTCTGCCGCCAAGACCGATTACAACTTGGCGAAGTTCACGATCATTGACATCCAATACCCGCTTCCAAACGATTTGACGTGGATCAATATTTAACTGATTCCCATGCTGAATATGGTTATCAATTAATGCAGCCAAAGTATTGTGGGCCTCGGTCAAAGCGTCAAAGTCACCTGTGAAGTGAAGGTTAATATCTTCCATTGGCACGACCTGGGCGTACCCACCACCGGTTGCACCGCCTTTCATACCCATTACGGGGCCTAACGAAGGTTCCCGTAAGGCAAGCACAACGTTTTTATGTAATTCCTTAAACGCGTCACCCAGACCAATAGTAACCGTCGTTTTTCCTTCACCGGCGGCAGTCGGATTAATTGAGGTAACTAAAATTAATTTGCCGTCTTGATGACTGGCTGTCGGGTCAAAGTTGACCTTTGTTTTAAACTTACCATATTGTTCAAGATCATCCGGATCGATTCCAAGTTGATTTGTCACTGTTGTAATAGGAGCCATCTTAGCTTCCTGGGAAATTTCAACATCGCTTTTCATAATAAAAATCCTCCTTGATTTCAATATTGGATTAAAATTTATTTTTTAGAAATCATTTCACTGATTTCAATCACAGAGTTGGCAGGCAGGATAAAACTATAAATTCGGGTATTCGCAACAAATCCAAGTTGATATTTTGATGTCGTTACGTGAGAAATCTGGTCAAAATCAACAACCAGCCAATGTGGATTAGTGATTCGGCTGACAATCAACTTGTTTTCGTATACCTGAATACTTCGAAAATGAATTTCCGCCCACGTTAAAAAGGCAAATAGGACGAAGAAAAACAAGGTTATCCATTGAAAATGCGTAATTTCCAACCAGATGATTACGCCAATAAAAAAGATCAGCAGCGTCCAACTCCAGCAGATAATGCTGCTTAATGGATTTGGCTGGTAAAAAAAGTGTCGTTTTTGCGTTATCATTAAACAAGCTCCTTAAATCAAAGAAAGTGGTGCCAAAATGATTAAACTATATACAGATGCAGCCGTTAACCAGCGAACCTGCCAAGCGGCTATCGGAATCTTAATAATTCAAAACGGCCATCAAATACAACTAAGTCAAAAAATTCAACCAATGAACAACCACGAGGCTGAATTTACAGCCGCCATTATCGGCTTTCAAAAACTAATCGATTTAAAAGCCGACCCCACCGGGTTTGTTTTTTATTACACCGACAGCAAAATTGTCATTGATAGCCTTAATAAGGCCTATGCCAAACATTTCGAAAATCAAACCGAACAATTACTAACCCTGCAGCAGCATTTTTCGACCGTTATTAATACTTGGATCCCTGACAGTCAAAATCACGGCGCCCATTATCTGGCTACTCAGGCCCTGCATGCTAAATGATGTAGTTGCTTAATGGCCTGGTAAATGCTTCCCAGTGCCCCCATTGTTCATCCACAATCGCTTTGGCCAGTAAATAACCAATTATCGGCCCGGTAGTCAATCCTGATGATCCTAAACCACCACCTAGCAAAATATTGGGGTTACTCGGCAGCCGACCAAAAAACGGTGCGAAGTCATCCGTATAAGCCCGGGTGCGACTCTGGTTTGCATAATCTGCCCTGCTTTTAGCCGGTTGTCAAAGACTTGGGCGTTTTTCAGGAGCAGCGTTTGGGCTTTCGCTGTCGCTTTAAGATCGAAGCCACCATCATTTTCATGGGTCGCACCAACCACTAACTTCCGTTGGCTGAATGGGATAATATCTGAACTGCCTTCCGGCATTAAAACCGGCAGTCGGCTCCGATATCGAAGCGGATTAACAGCTAGATCAATCAATTGGCCCTTTTGCGGTCGAATTTTAACTAAATAATTAAGTGGTTTTAAAGTTCCTTTCATCCACGCACCAGTCGCAACGATAATGGTATCAAATTTTTCCAATCCCATAGATGTTCTAATTTGACCACTTTTATCGAAAAAGACCCGTTGTCGGCGGACGATCAGCCGCTGCTTTTGTGCCTGCTTTAGGAGCTCTTCAATAAAACAGCGACCATCAATTTTGGCACCGCCTTTCACAAAGATCCCTGCCGGCGGATTGGTTAAAAATGGGAGTCTTCGGCCAACCTCACGGGCAGAAAGCAACTCGACGTCCTGCATGGCCGGCGTATGCTGCAGCTTAATCATGGCCTCTTGGTATAGACTTTCAAGGTCATCAGGCTGCTTTCGAGTCACAATGGTCCCCGTTTGCTGGTAAACATTTGGTCCAAGCTTTGCGTCCGCGATTAACTTTGGATAAAAAGCAGCCCCCTGTTTAGCTAAAGCGTACCAGCGTTTGTTCCGTCGTTTTGACAGCCAGGGGGAAATAATTCCCGAGGCCGCCTTGGTTGCTTGGCCCAAATCATCATCAAACAACGTTACGGATAATGATTGTGATTGATCCAAATAACTTAGGTAAAAAGCAGCTGTTGCACCAATGATCCCGCCACCAATTACGGCAACTCGCTTTTGCATCTGCTCACTTCTTTCTGCCAATAGTTCCTATTTTAACATAAAAAGCCGTTTTAATCGGCTGAATAATTCGATAGACTGCTCATATTGCGAACTTTTTTACCCCAATATTGAAAATAATCCGTTCTTAGGGCGCCGTTATATAATTTCCGCCGTTTGGTGGCCTTTTGACCATAAAAGTTTTCAAATTCAAGATCCGAAGTTAAGAAGTATTTGGACCAACTGGTTAACGGTTTAAAAGCCCTGCCCATCTGACGATACAATTCATGAACCTGCTTTTTTTCACTCATTCGCTCACCATACGGTGGATTAGCAACGATTACACCGTTTACCTTATCCGTTTTGAAATCAGCGACTGCCAGCTGCTTAAATTGAATGTCAGCCAGCAGACCAACCTCTTCGGCATTCTTTTTGGCAATTTCGACCATATTTTCGTTAATATCACTGGCCGAAATATCCAATTGCCGATCATAATCCGCTTTAGAGTCCGCTTCGTCACGAACCCGGCGGACCATTTCCGCGTTAATCCAGGGCCAATTTTCACAAAGGAAATCACGATTAAAGCCGGGCGCAATGTTGCGGCCGATCAAAGCTGCCTCAATGGGAATTGTCCCGGAGCCACACATTGGATCAATAAACGGCATATCCGGGTACCAACTAGTTAGCAAAATAAGTGCAGCCGCCATATTTTCTTTCAATGGTGCCGGTCCCTTTTCGATTCGATACCCGCGTTTAAACAAGCTGGGGCCGGTTGTGTCCAGCGTCAGCATGGCCTGGTCCTTATTAAGGGCAATCTCGAGTGGAAATTTGGCCCCGGTTTCAGGTAATCTGGTATGCCGGTGGTAAGCAGTACTCAATGAATTCACAATTGCCTTTTTAACGATTGCCTGAACATCCGGTACGCTATGCAGCTTTGAATTCCGTGACCGGCCTTCAACTGGAAATTCGGCATCCATTGGCAGCAATCGGTCCCACTGATTACTGGCTGTTTTTTCAAACAATTCATCAAAAGTCTGGGCCTTAAATTCATCTACGACGATCTTAATGCGGTCGCAGTTCTCAGCCATAAATTTGTTTTGATAATGTCCTGTTCATCACCGACAAACCGAACCCGGCCATTTTCAACCTGGGTTTCATATCCCAAATCACGAAGTTCTTTACCTACGAGTGCTTCAATTCCTGCAGCACAAGTTGCAATTAATTTAAATTTCAATCAATCTCACGCTCACTTACTTTTAGAGTCATCATGCCACGGCTTTTTTACCGTTTTTATCTGTTTCTTTAATCATACCGTATTTTAGCCGGAAACACGGCTAAATTGGGAATTTTTATGAGATATTAAAAAAGAGAACGTCCCAAGAGGCCGTTAACTTCCAGAGCGCAAGCGGATTACCTAAATATTTTAGACTGGAATATTTGGGTAATTCGGTTACGAAGCAGGAAGTTGCCTTTTGGCACCCGTTTTTGCTCGGTAATAATCTTGATTATGTAAAAAGGGCTGGACAAAATTACTTTTGTCTCAGCCCCTATCCTGCTTTGTGCAAATTCCTATAAGCCATGTTTTGTGCTCACTGATTTCCAGGAACAAACCAGTAAGTAGTAATCATCTATCTGAGAAATAAAATATTTCTCCCCCACACTTGGTTCATTTACCGTGTGTGAAGCTCCCCTACCAAAAGTTTGGGTTTCCCGCTCGAGGGGTTTACCGCGTTCCACTGCCGAAATTTCTTCCGACATTCGTCACTGTGGCACCTTAGGGATTCTGCCGCATAGCCATTGGCCTTAGCTTGGAATCCGCCGTAACTCTTATTCAGAGTCCCCCGGCTTATTTTTTCACCGAGCACGAACACTACAGGCATCGCAGCCTGTGCGAGAATGGACTTTCCTCAGCCGCCTTAAAGACGACCGCAATTACTCAGAATTTGCACTGAATCCAATAAGTTAACTAAACTTTATAACCGGTGCGATTCGTTTGAACCACTATCCAATTGTGATCCGAAGACTCGCCTCTCCAAATTAGACAAACGCTTAAGGATGTCCATATTCGTTGCGCTGGACATTGATTGACTGGCAGCCGTCCGACTGGCGGTCGGCATACCGGCACCGGCGGTTGGCATTTGCTGACTGCCGGCAACCGCCAATTGTTTATTTAATTCATCAACCTGGACCTTTAAACGTTCATTCTCATCGCTTAACTCTTGCAATTGCTTGTTAAAGGTTTCGTAATCTTTAATAATATTGTCTAAAAAGCTATCGACATCATTTGGATCATACCCACGCATTTTTTGCTTGAATTCTTTTTGGAGGATATCTTTTGGAGTATAGTTAATGTTTTCCATATTTATTGGTTACACCTCGTCTTAATTTGCAACAAACCATTTAAGATAATACCATATATTAGTCATCTTGGGAACTATTATTTAGGTTTTCTTGATATTCATCCGCAGCATTTTGCAGATCATCGAACGTGATCAAGCGATAAGGGTATGGATGATTATCCGCAAATTTTTTAATTTTGTCAAAATCGTATTGTGATTTTCCCGGATTATCTAAATCATATATCATAATTACCTGATCCGTATGAGTTAACATAAATTCTTGATAATTTCTTAATTGTTGTGGTGACTGATAAGGCTGCCGGCTGACCGAAGCTGAGAAATCAACGTTCTGTTTTAGTTTGGTCAGCTTTAGCTGGTTATTTTCATTCCAGTTGCCGCCAAAATCCGCAAATGGCAGCATCATTGAAGTTTGAAATTCTCCCGGATAATCCGCTTTTAATTTCTCAGCAGCCGCTAGCGCCCATTGTTCCACACCAAGTTGACCACCTGAAATAATCCAGTCCGTCCCGTTAATGATCGCCTGTCTCAGTTCATTTGTCAACACGTAATCAATGACCTTACGTTTTGGATCATCATCTTTAAAGATTCCCAGTTCGTAACTGCGGTAACCTGTTATCCATAACCGACTCAAGATATCACCCATTCATAAAACATTTTTCATTCACAATCTCAATTGCTATAATATCATTATTAAAACTATTTTAACTGAAATTGCAGTACAATGTACATATTGATGTTAAAAGGGAGTCGGTTTTATGACAATTAGATACCCGGACGGTCATCAATTTCATCGACAGTCTGGCTTTGAGCGTCCCCATAATGATACAATAAACTTTTCGAACCGTGGTATGACGCTGGAAGCTGAGCTAAACGAGAGCAACAAGTATTATTTGAACAAAGAAATTGCGGTCATTCATAAGAAGCCCACCCCAATTCAGATTGTGTCGGTGGACTATCCTAAAAGAAGTGCTGCAAGAATTAAGGAGGCTTATTTTCGAAAGGCATCAACGACCGATTACAACGGTGTTTATAAGGGCCGTTACATCGATTTTGATGCCAAGGAAACCAAAAACAAAACATCTTTTCCTTTAAAAAATTTTCATAAACATCAAGTAGAGCATATGAGAGAATGCTTAAAGCAACAAGGAATCTGTTTTGCCATCATCAAATTTGTCAATGATCAATCCGTTTTCCTGCTTAAGGCAACGGATCTTATCGATTACTGGGATCAGCAGCAAATCGGTGGGCGGAAGTCGATTCCGCGAAAAACAATTGAAAAAATCGGGGTTGCTGTCCCTTATCAAATCAATCCACTTCTTCCCTATTTACGGGCGGTCGATTCGATCATTGAGTAATTACGAAGGAGAAATCTATGTCACAGAATAATCCTAAGAAATCAAGAGCGGATATCAGACGCGGCCGGCAATTTGCCAAAAAGAAAAAGGGCCCGTTTAAACGCTTTATCAAGATTGTACTTAGTTTATTGGTACTTTTATTTTTATTCGGAGCTGGTTTGTTCGCCTATTACGCATCAAGCGCACCCAAAATTACCCGGACAGCACTTTCCAGTGATAATTCAACCAAGATTTATGATGCTGGCGGAAAAGTTATTTCAAGGCTCGGCAGCCAGAATCGAGACTATGTTAAGTCAAACAAAATTCCCGCCACGTTGAAACAGGCGGTGGTTTCAATCGAAGACCGTCGCTTTTACAAACACCATGGTGTCGACCCGATTCGAATCGTTGGCGCTGCCCTTTCCAATTTAACCGGATCTTCATTAGGCATGCAGGGTGGCAGCACACTGACCCAGCAGCTGGTCAAACTATCCGTGTTCTCAACAGCAGCCAGCGATCGAACATTGAAACGAAAGGCTCAGGAAGCCTGGTTGGCCATTCAGGTAGAAAACCATTACTCCAAAGCCCAAATTTTGGAATTTTATATCAACAAAGTTTACATGGGAAACGGTGTTTATGGTATGCAAACGGGCGCGGAATTTTATTACAACAAAACGTTAAATCAACTTACGCTGCCGCAGTTGGCTTTGCTTGCCGGGATGCCACAATCGCCAAAGTACTATAACCCGTATCTTTATCCTAAATACGCAACCGAAAGACGTAATCAGGTTCTAAACGCTATGGTTAAGAATAAGACCATTACATCGGCCCAGGCACAGCGGGCTAAAAATACCAGCGTTAAAAGTGGTTTGACTAAAAACCACACCAAAACAAGTGGCTCAGCTAAAACTTCGCGTTATGTTGACTCTTATTTGAAACAGACTCTGGAAGAGTTAAAAGCCAAGGGTTATAAAGCCAACAGTGGGTTAAAAGTTTATACAAATTTGAATATGAAGGCCCAAAAAAAGCTTTACAATGTTGCAAACAATGATCCAAGCATCGCCTACCCGAATAAACGGTTCCAAGTCGGCGCGACGCTGGTAAATGTCAATAATGGCCAAGTAATGGCTATGCAGGGCAGTCGGAAAACCAAGGTTTCATTTGGCCTTAACCGGGCCGTCCAAACCGGCCGTTCCTCCGGGTCAACCGCAAAACCGATTATGGACTACGGTCCGGCAATTGAGTATCTCAAATACCCAACCTATCAGCCGTAAAAGATACGCCCTATGTCTATCCCGGGACGGATAAAAACGTAATGGACTTTGATGATAAATATCAGGGCACCATCACCATGAGAAAAGCCCTGGTCGAATCCAGAAATATTCCGGCGATCAGGACACTTGAAAATGTTGGCATTTCAAAAGCAACCTCTTTCTTAAAGAAACTGGGAATGCCGTTTAAGAAAACACTCAGCCTTCAAAATGGTATCGGTCTTTATATTTCTTCCGAACAGCTGGCAGCTGCGTACGCTGCTTTTTCGAATGGTGGAACCTACTATAAGCCTTACACAATCAAAAAAATTGTTCAGGCCAATGGTGTCACCAAACGGTTCCATGCGACCGGCAAGCGGGCAATGACACCGGCAACCGCCTTTATGATTACCAACATGCTAAAGGGCGTTATGACGGATGCTAACGGCTCTGGGACAGCCGCAAAGATCTCCGGTCTGTATGAGGCAGGTAAAACTGGAACGACGCAATACCCGGACGATTATTTAAATAAGGTACCGGCGAATTCATCAATGGACGCTTGGTTCTCTGGTTATACCAAGAATTATTCACTGGCAATTTGGACTGGCTATGACCATCAATTCAAAGCCAACTCCTACATTACCCAACCAGAAACCGAAATCTCACAACAGATTTATAAATCGGTAATGAGCTACGTTTCTCAAAATAAGCCGAACTCCGATTGGACGCAGCCTAATGACGTTGTTGCTACAAATCGTGGTGGTACAACCGAATATTATGTTGCCGGTTATCCGGGAACGGTAACTGATAACACAACAACGGCAGCCGGCAGTTATTCAATTGAAAGCAGTTCAAGTTCAAATAACGGTACGGTGGCAACCTCTCCAAGAAGTAACGAGGAATCACGGACTAACGAATCGTCACAATCTGCTTCAACTACCCAACAACCCGGCGGCAGCGGTTCGTCATCGGGAGACGGTTCATCCAGTGGTGACAACACCTCAAGTTCAGCTAGCTCGGCATCATCAGATGCTTCTTCGACAGAAAGTTCATCAACTGGCGGTAATCCTTCCGATTCATCGAATAATCAAAACACTAATTCGCCAGATACAGGGAATAACGATGTTAACGATCAGTAAAACTGCTTAAAAAGCGTTCCAAACCATTATTGGTTTGGAACGCTTTTTTTACAAATTAATGATCCGTTTTTTTCTTTAATAGTCGATTTTCTTAAATCAACGAATGGGATTTTGGGACCATGATACTGGGTCTCCTCATCCATTGTACTGGATTGAACCCGCCGTCGATTATAATCTTCAATTTGCTGAACCGTTTTTAAGTGACGCTTTTCCCAATTCCTTAAAATGCGATCCATGTATTTCAAATTGTAGACCTGACTTAAAACCGCTTCTTTTAAAGCCAATTCAATTATTTTAGGAGAATAATGGTCTAAATCAATCCATTGACTGATTGACTCCATTTCCATCGGCGATAAAGTTCGGCCGAATTCCTTTTCAATAGTTGAAAAAACCGACTGACGCTGCTGCTCACTCACTACTGGAGCCTTCGATACCTGAAAGCCGGCTTCTTCTTGGCTTTCTTCATCTGAATGTTCAGTTTGTTCAAGTAGTGATAGTTTCTCATACAACGGATTAAAATCGTAGGCATCAACCTGTTGCCGATCAACCCGGATTTGCGTAATTTTAGCTAACTTTTTTTGAATCATTTGATGAAAAATTTCAAAAAGCTGTTGTTTACTGTATCCGGTCAGGTCTGCAAGGCTACCAACTTCCGGCATTGGGACTACTAAAGTGTTCCCTTGCTTAATTAAGATATAAAGCAGTAGTTCGTCATTAGACATCCCAATCTTACGATAATTACTCAGCAAAAAATTAGCAACGGTTGTTTGACCGCCCGCAAGTATGTCATGCGTATAACTGTCCAACTAATACTGCCTCCTTATCCCAAAAAATTATGGGTAAATTCGATTCAGCAGCCGTGGGAATGGAATTGCCTCACGGACATGGTCCTCACCTGTAATCCAGGTTAAAGCTCTTTCCAAGCCCAGTCCGAATCCTGAATGCGGGACACTACCATATTTGCGAAGATCCAGGTACCAGGAGTATTCCTTTGGATCCAAGCCGGCTTTGACAATTTGCTCGTACAGGTAATCATAGTCAACGGCCCTTTCAGAACCGCCGATAATCTCACCATAGCCTTCTGGTGCCAGCAAGTCGGCACAGATCACGACATCGTCTCTGGTCGGGTGTGGCTTCATGTAAAAAGGTTTAATGGCCTTTGGATAATTCAAGACAAAGACGGGCTGATCAAATTGATCGGCAAGAAAAGTTTCTTCCGGCGATCCAAAATCAACGCCCCAGTCCAACTTAAAACCGTTTTTCTTTAACAGTTCAATTGCTTCGTCGTAACTGATTCGTGGATACGGTACGATCGTATATTTTTTCAACGTTTCAACATCCCGGCCAAGGGTCTTTAATTCCATCGAACAGTTATCAAGTACCCGTTGAACCAAATAAGCAATATAGCGTTCCTGAATATCCAGACTTTCTTCCTGATGCATAAAGGCCATTTCAGGCTCAATCATCCAAAACTCAATTAAATGACGCCGGGTTTTGGATTTTTCTGCCCGGAAAGTCGGCCCAAATGAGAAAACTTTACCAAAAGCTTCCGCACCAGCCTCTTCGTACAGTTGACCACTTTGAGAAAGATAAGCATCCCGGTCAAAATACGTTGTATGAAAAAGATCGGTTGTTCCTTCGGGGGCACTGCCGGTTAGAATTGGGGCGTCGATCTTAATAAATCCTTCATCAATGAAAAAGTCATAAGTTGCCTTAATAACTTCATTTCGAATGCGCATTACGGCATGGGGCCGACTTGAGCGTAACCATAAGTGACGGTGATCCATCAAGAAATCAATACCGTGTTCCTTGGGCGTAATTGGATAATCGTGTGATTCACTGACAACTTCAATGGTTTCCACTTCAATTTCATAACCGAAATGGGAGCGACTGTCTTCGTGAACAATTCCCGTAATCCACATACTGGTTTCCTGCTTAACCTCTTTGGCAAGCTCAAACGTCTCTGCGGAAACGTTGTTTTTAACAACGACTCCTTGGAAATAAGCGGTACCATCCCGTAGCTGCAGAAAGGCAATCTTCCCGCTTGAGCGTTTATTTGTCAGCCAAACGCCGATTTTTACCTTTTCGTTGACGTATTTTGGGGCGTCAATCATGTTAATTTGTCTCAATGGAAATTCCTCCAGATACTTTTTTCTTTAAATACCGGGTCATAAAAGTATTGATCCGGCTAACCGCAAGTTTTAAGTCCTCCAAACCGGCAGCGTAACTAAGCCGCAAGTAGCCGGGCATTCCAAATGCCCCACCGTCAACAACGGCCACGTGGGCTTCGTTTAACAATAGTTCTACCAGTTGCGAAGACGTTTGTACACCGACAATCTGAATGGCTTCCGCTACATTTGGAAAAAGATAGAAAGCCCCCGCCGGTTTCTGATCAAGCTTAAAGCCGGGGACCTGCTGCAGCAGCGGATAAATTGTATTCAACCGCTGTTCAAAGGCCCGTCGCATTTTTTCAACATCCGTTTGGTCCGATTGAAAAGCCGCAATTGCTGCATACTGGCTAACCGTTGCCGGATTTCCCGTTGAATGCGATAAGATTGCGTTTATTTTGCCGATAATTTCAGGAACCGCGGCAACGTAACCGATCCGCCACCCCGTCATTGAATATGCCTTGGAAACCCCGTTAACCAGAATGGTTGCGTCGGCAATTTCTTGGCCACATTGAATAAGTGAATAGAATTCGGTCTGATTGTAAACCAGTTTGCCGTAAATATCATCTGCAATCAGTAGAATGTGATGATCAACGGCCCATTGACCGATTGCCTGCAGTTCAGATTTGCTGTAGACGGTTCCGGTTGGGTTTTGCGGCGAATTAACTACCAGCAGCTTCGTGCGGTCACTGTAGGCCGCGTCCAAGCTGCGAAGGGTAATCTTAAACTCGGCGTTGGTATCAACCAGAACCGGTCGGCCACCCGCCAATGAAACTTGTTGGCTGTAACTAACCCAGCTTGGCTTGGGCATTAGGACCTCATCACCATCGTCTACCAGGGCCTGCATAATGACGTAAAGTGCCATTTTGGCACCATTGGCAACGCTGATTTGCTCCGGTGCGTAGGTTACACCGTAATCGGCAGCAATTCTGTCGGCAATTGCCTGTTTTAATTCAGGTAACCCGCTGGCCGGTGTATAAAAACTGGTTTTTCCGTGCTGAATGGCTGAAATGGCTGCCTGAGAAATGACTTTGGGAGTCGTAAAATCAGGTTCTCCGATTCCCAGGTTAACAACGTCGATTCCGTCTCTGATCATTGCTTTAGCGCGATTTGAAACACCAACAGTTGCGGAAGGCTTTACATTCATTGCCCGATTTGAGAATTTCATTATTTTGTCCCTTCATAACTTTTGTCTAGATATTTTCAATCAACTTTTTCACGGCACCCGTTTTAAAACTAAGGGTTGCAAAACATAAATTACGATTGCGGTTAACGTAACTGATTTCCCAGTATGGTTTGCCGCCAATCAGCGTTAAACCAACGTTATTGATCTTCCGGGGATTCTTTAACTCCTGAAGTCGGCTTCGAATTGCGGACTCACGCAATCCGGAATTTTGATTAATCACCGTCACCGCACCGCCCTTTTTGGCAACAATAACGTAAACTGCCCGTTTTTTGGCAGTTTTACCGGCTACTGAATAGTAGGTTCGTCCCAGATTGGCTGAGTAAAAATTGGTTACTGACTTGACCCCGGCGTATTTTTTAGCAATCGAAACTGTTTGGCTTCTGGCAGTCGCCATTGGCTTTTCAGCTTGATGGATGATAATAAAGGTTGCAAAGCCTAAAATTAGGATGGCAAGCATAATCAACCACCGCAATTTAACTTTGGGTTCGCGCTTGACTCGCCGTTCTCGCTGCATGACATTTTCCTTCCGAATTAGATTTACGTTGTCCATAACTGATATTCAGTGAAAAGAGCCACCAAATTTTTCAGCAATTTTTCACATACATCGTTTATTATAGCAAATATTTAAGTTTACGGAACGCACCTAGCGCCTGCTTTCAAAAAATTTAACCATGTCTTTAATGCAATCGGCAAGGCTGCCGGTCTTCATTGGAATTTCGTTTTTTAAATTAGTCAAAATAGTTTGGCCATAACGTTTGGTAGTCAGTCGTGGATCCAGAACGAAAATAGTGCCATAGTCGGTTTTGGTCCGCAGGAGCCGCCCCATCCCCTGACGCAGCCGCAGAATTGCTTTTGGCAGCGCCAAACTGTAAAATGGATTTTTCCCCTTACCGCGTTCAATTGCATATAACGCATGATTATACGGGTCTTCCGGCGTGTCAAAGGGCAACTGGGCAATAATCAAGTTCTCCAGCAGGTGGGCCGGAAAGTCTACGCCCTCCCAAAAAACATTGGCCCCGAGTAAAATGGCAGGTTCATTATGAATAAACTGTCTGCTTAACCGGGTGGCTGTTCCATTTACACCCTGAGCCAAAACCAGATGGGTCGCCGTAAATCCATCTTCGGCAAGTATTTGGTGAGTCTGCTCAATGGCTTGTAATGAATTAAACAGGACCAGGGTTTGTCGAGGCGCATTTTGATAAATCTGCTCAATTGCATGGGCAATCAGCTGGAAATGTTCAGCTGAATTGGGTGCAAAATGAGTTTGTGTCGGTGCATCGACCAGAAAAAGGCGGGCTTGATTTTGCGGATCAAAGTCACTTTGGAGTCTTCTAACCGCTGCAGCCTTTCGGTCAATTCCCAACAGGCTAAAAATGAATTGAGATCGCCGTGATGAAAAAATTGTCGCACCGGTAAAAGCTGGCGGCTCAAATGCCGAATAAAGCCGCTGATTTAAATAATCCCTGGTTTTTAAAATTCCCTGATTAATTGAAAAACTGTTGATATCTTTAACATGATTAATCGTTATCCAAACGACTTTTTGATCAATTACCGTTTGATCCATATTTACAATCGCTGTTAAAAATGAAAGCTTGGTCATGAAATCCTCGAAGTCCTCGTATAAATCATAGATACCAAGGTAATCGTGATTTGTAAAGGCATCAGCGTTTCTATCAACTTCAGTGTTCAGCTGAATCAGAATTGCTTCAACTTCGGTTTGGCAATGTTCGAGATTGTTAAACAGCGATCGGTTGGCAGTCGCTATTTTCTTGAGTTCATCTCTTGGAATCAGCCGGGTAAAGAAGTCTGCCTGTTTGTGCAACTGCTTATTATTGACAGTTTGGTCAAAGAGCGTTTGGGTTAATTGTGCTAATAATTTTCGAATTTGTTCCAAAAAGTCGTCCAACCGATCAGCCAGTCGATTTAGCAGCGCATTGTCGGCAAAGGCATCCCGCACTACCGTGATGATTTTCCTGAATATCACCGCGGACTCGATTTACCGCTGAAATAACCGCCAGTGGATTAATCCGCTGCTGGTTGCTTCGAATAGCTGTTTCGGCGAACTGCTGGGTTTCATCAACCAGTAGATACGGTTTTACCGGGAAGTCATGGAAAAACTGCCAATTTTTCAACAGATAGGCATGGTTAACAATAATAAAATCGGCTTGTTGGGCTTTAGCCAGATTATATCTTAAAAAATCCTCATCATAGAACGCCGAGTCGGGATTCAGCCATTTCACGCCGGCGTGTTGAATCTTCCAAACAAATGGGGTTTGTTCAACGTTTAAATGCAGTTCGTCCAAATCACCGGTAGTTGTCATCGTCAGCCAAACCAAAATCTGCGCTTTGATGAAGGCGGTTTGAACAGAATTATCGGCCACAAACAGCAAATGACGAAACTTGTTGAGGTCAATATAATGACTCGCCCCCTTCAAAATAACGCTGTTAACCTGAAATGGCAGGCTTTGATTCAACAGTGGAATTGTCTGCTGCTGGAGCTGAAACTGCAGATAAGTGGTTGCTGTGCTGATGACAACCGGCTTGTGAGCGCTGGCTAAATAACTAAATGGCAGGCAATAGCCCAAACTTTTACCAATTCCCGTCGGGGCTTCGATGACCAAAGGCTTGGCCTGAT
This sequence comes from Lentilactobacillus farraginis DSM 18382 = JCM 14108, assembly GCF_000583655.1. GTDB lineage: Bacteria > Bacillota > Bacilli > Lactobacillales > Lactobacillaceae > Lentilactobacillus > Lentilactobacillus farraginis. The sequence goes on along the minus strand of NZ_BAKI01000002.1, from coordinate 83,821 downwards.
GATGCTTGGGATCTGCGTAATTGTTGTAAATCATGTTCATCATCTTATTTTGCTCAACCCGGGATTCTAAATGGTCTGGTAAAATTTTTGATTTGGCAGCCCTGGTTTTGGGAAATTTAGCGGCAGTCGGTTTGTCACGGACGTCACTAAATATTGGTTCACGTTTTCGAAGTACCAGTCCGGATGAAAGCTTCAGGTGAACCGGCAGTTTTTCAGCTAACTGTTGGGATCGATTCTCATCATTGGCTTGAATAAATACCTTCATGGTGTCCTGCGGCAATGACGGGTTAATTGTGATAATCTGTTCCAGCGTGCGCCTGGGCAGGGATCGAATCTGCCGAAATAAAACCAGAAGCAGTTTGGCAGTTGCCAGGGCGTCACTATCAGCTGTATGGGGATGATCGTGAACAATGTTAAAATAGGCGCTCAGATCCTGCAGCCGGTAACTGGAAAGCGTCGGCAGCAAAATCTGGCTTAAAGTTACCGTATCGATCGCTTCAATATCCAATTCCGGATAGCCGACTCGTTGAAATTCACGGTTTAGAAATGGGAAATCAAAGTTCACGTTGTGAGCAACAAACACTGTTCCGCTTAAAAGTTTATAAAGCTTGGCGGATACCTGGTCGAAGGTCGGCGCCGTTTCCAGTCGCTGTGGGGTAATCCCCGTTAGCTGCACGATTCGTTCAGGAACCTCGCGCTGTGGGTTGATATCACTAACGTAGGTATCAACTATCCGGCCCTGCGAAACCAGCGCGCAGCTGAATTGAATAATTCGATTGTCGACAGCCATATCTGTTCCGGTGGTTTCAATATCGACAACCGCATAAGTTGTTTTTGAGTTCATAGTTGTTTCACCAAAATCGTTTAATTTTTAAATACGTTTCTTAAAGAATTTACTATTTACTATGGTACTACAGTCAAGATATGTTAGGCTACTAAAAATAAGGATCCTGCAGAACAATGCCATGCCTTGTAGTCTGGGGATTAATTGTTTTGCTTCACACGCTTTCCTAGGACTGCTCCGCTAACCCATAAGCCTGCTTGTAAGGGATTTATTTCAAGAACCCAAACCCGGGGTTCCCGAAATAAACGCCTTACATTCCGGCTTATCCCGGGTTAGCTTCGCACACTGTTTTTAGGACTGCTACTCAAAACAACACCGCTTCATATAAGAGATCGACTTAAAAAATCCAAAACCAGGATTTTCCAAATCGACGTCTTATATTCCGGGTGCTAACCGTTTTGCTTCGCACACGCTATTCTTTATGAATATTTTAAAAAATCAGTAACAATTCTTTCCACGCTTAAATTATGATAAAATTGGACTGTTTGAAAGTGAGCGGATAAAGATTGAAAGAAAAAGCAAAAGCTAAAAGTTACGCAAAAATTATTTGGTTTGGCGAGCACAGCGTGGTTTACGAAAAGCCGGCAATTGCGCTGCCGCTCTACAACGTTGACGTTCATACCAGCATCACGACGAACACCAACGGTCAAACCATCGAATGTCGATATTTTGATGGCCCGGTTAACGAAATGACCGACAATTTAAAAGGGATCCGCGTGCTGATTCATGAATTACTGACAATTTTTAACGCACTGGATTTAAACTTTCATTTAAAAATTGAGAGTAAAATTCCCTCTGAAAGAGGCATGGGCTCTTCTGCCGCCACCGCAGTCGCAATTGTCCGGGTCTTCTTTAACCTGTTTGATGTTCCACTGAGTCGCGATCGATTGTTGAAACTGGCTGACATCGAAGAAAAAATCACCCATGGCAATCCCAGTGGCTTGGATACCGCGACGGCCAGTTCAGAGACGCCGGTTTGGTTTATTCGAAACAGGGTTAACCACCAAATCGCAATTAATTTACCACGACCGTCATTGGTTATTGCTGACAGCGGCATTAAGGCAAAACCGGTGAAGCCGTTTCAATGGTCCACGATCGATTGGTTGACCAGCCGGAATTGGCAACGCTTTAATTGACCAGTTGGGACAGATTGCCGACAAAGCTCGGCTGGCTTTACGTTCTTCAGATGAAGCTTTATTGGGCAAACTCATGACCCAATCCCAATCCAATTTGGCGCAATTAGGCGTCAGCACCAAAACACTGGATTTATTTTGCAAAATCGCCGTTCAACACGGTGCGTTGGGCGCAAAATTAACCGGCAGCGGCTTGGGCGGCTGTATGATTTCAATTGTTGAAAATCAAATTGATGCCCAAAAGGTGGCCACGGCTTTGCGACAAGCCGGCGCCACCCAAACTTGGATCCAGTCTTTTAAAAACTACAAATTTTCAATTGGAGATAGTAATGGCAACCTTGTCAACTAACCCCGTCAGTGCACGGGCACATACCAATATCGCCCTGATCAAGTATTGGGGCAAGCGGGATGAAGAACTAATTATTCCCTACACCAGCAGCTTATCGCTAACCCTTGATCACTTTTATACCGATACAACTGTCCAATTTAAGTCAAACCTGAGTGAGGATCAGATTTTAATTGACGGTCAGCAACCAACCGAGAAAAGTTTTCAGCGGGTTCATCAATTCCTGGGCCTAATTCGTAAACAAGCCGGTTTTGAGATGCCGGCCGTTGTTCAATCGGTAAATCACGTTCCAACAGCGGCAGGATTGGCTTCTTCGGCGTCGGCTTTTGCGGCGCTGGCAGCAGCCGGCAGCAAAGCAGCCGGACTTCAACTAAGCCCCACGGCGCTTTCCAGACTGGCCAGACGGGGTTCGGGTTCCGCGTGTCGGTCAATTTTTGGTGGTTTTGCGGAGTGGCAGCGCGGAGAAGATGATTTGTCTTCCTATGCACGACCACTTTTTCAAGAAAAACTGACAGACATTCGCGTCATTGCCCTAACAGTAGCGCGCGGCCCCAAATCAATTTCCAGTCGTCAAGGTATGAAACTGTCAGTTGACACTTCCCCTTACTATCCGGCATGGGTTAAAACCTGTCAGGCTGATCTTGAACGCTTGAAAGTTGCCATTGATCAAAACGATTTTTCGCAATTTGGCAGAATCAGCGAATTAAACGCGATGCGCATGCACGCCCTAACACTCAGCGCTGATCCGGACTTCACGTATTTTAACAGTCAAACATTGACAATTATGAATTTAGTTAAACAGCTTCGGCACAATGGCGTTGCATGTTACTACACGATTGACGCCGGACCAAACGTTAAAGTTCTTTGTCAACAATCAGCAGTTGCCAAAATCGCCGCAACCTTTTCCAAGGTCCTTGGTGAAAAAAACGTGATTGTCACCAAACCAGGACCGGGCGTTCAATACTTATAATTTTGAAAGGAAATGATCATTTGATAACCGCAAAGGCTCCAGGAAAATTATATATTGCGGGTGAATATGCAGTCGTTGAGACCGGTTACCCGTCCATTATTGTTGCGTTGGATCAATTTGTGACAGTAGAAATTTCTCGGAGCAAGTCCTTTGGAAGCATTGTCTCCAAACAATACCGTGAAGATTCGGTTTTCTGGCGGCGTCAAGGGGATCAAATGATTCTCGATAATCGGGACAATACGTTTAATTACATTATCTCAGCGATTCAACTAACGGAAGAATACGCACAGACGCTTGGTCGACCAATGGCACTTTATGATCTGCGGGTCAATAGTGACTTGGATAGTCCCAACGGCAAGAAGTACGGTTTGGGCTCATCAGCAGCGGTAACCGTCGCTACTGTCAAAGCGCTTTGCGAATTTTACAAAATCCCATTAACCAAAAGTAAACTATTTAAATTATCGGCAATCGCCCACTTACACGTCCAAGGGAACGGTTCACTGGGCGATATTGCAGCCAGCGTTTACGGTGGTTGGATTGCATATCAATCTTTTGACCGTGATTGGCTGCAGGCAGCTCGTCGGCAGCAGCCATTGACTGAATTGGTTGACCAGGCTTGGCCGGACTTAACCATTACCCAGCTGACACCGCCGGAGAATCTCCGGTTGATTATTGGCTGGACGGGGTCACCGGCTTCTACTTCCCACCTGGTTGACAGGGTGGCGATTTCAAAAAGCCGGCAACTCGAGACCTACAATCAATTCCTAAAAGAGAGCAAAAAATGTCTAAACGAACTGATTGAAGGTTTTAAAGCCGGTAGTTTGGCAGCAATTCAAGCCGGAATTCAAAAAAACCGGGAAATTTTACGCCATTTAGCCGAGTTTTCAAAAGTTCAGATTGAAACGCCAACGCTAAAAAAGATGTGTGATATTGCTGTTGCTCATTCAGCCGCGGCCAAGTCTTCAGGTGCCGGCGGCGGTGATTGTGGGATTGTCGTAATCGATAAAGCCCAAGACATTCAGGCAATGATTGATCGATGGAAAGAAAATGGCATTACCAGGTTATCGCTGCGGGTTCATCCCGTTATCGATCTTGCCAAGGAGCAGATAAAATGATTTCGAAACATTCACATCGAAAAGACGAACATCTTTCATTAGCCGAAAAATTCTATCGGCAGACCGGGGCCTTTGACGGGCTCCGGTTTGTTCATCAAAGTGTTCCTAAATACAATTTAGCCGACATTGATTTGACGACAGCAATTGGCCCGTTAACGATGAAGTTGCCCTTTTATATCGAGGCAATTTCTGGTGGCAGCCCCAAAACAGCTCAGATTAACCAAAAGCTGGCTATGATCGCAAAACAAACCGGCTTAGCCATGGCAGTCGGCTCCCAGAGTGTTGCTTTGAGTGATCCGACGTTGGCTCCCAGCTTTAAAATTGTTCGTCAAGTCAATCCAAACGGCTTAATCTTTGCAAATATCGGTGCCAATCAATCATTGACCGCCGCTCAGCAGGCAATTGAAATGATTGGTGCCGACGCCTTGGAAGTCCACGTAAATCCAACCCAGGAATTAATTATGCCGGAGGGTGACCGTCAATTTCAATTTCTTGAAAATATCAGCCAAATGACTGCCCAACTTTCCGTGCCGGTTATTGTCAAGGAAGTTGGCTTTGGTATGAGTCGGGAAACAATTCAGCAGTTAATCGATTTGGGTGTCGCCTACATTAATGTCAGTGGCCATGGTGGCACTAATTTTGCTGAAATTGAAAATTTTCGCCGACGGGATAAAGCCATGGACTATCTGAAAGATTGGGGATTGACAACGCCCGAATCCTTATTGGAAAGCCGTTCGTTTCAAGACCGGCTGACGGTGTTGGCATCCGGTGGCGTTAAGTCACCTCTTGATATCGCCAAGTGTTTGGCATTGGGCGCAAAAGCTGTCGGGATTGCCGGTGAGTTTCTGCATCTGGCGATCCATCAAGATATTGAGACAATTATTCAGACCGTTCAGCAGTGGCAGTATGGTCTAAAAACCATTATGATGATGACCAACTCCCAAAATCTGTTAGAACTTCGGCAGCGGAAATTAATTTTATCTACTGATCTGTTAGCTTACTTAAACCAGCGTCATTTAACCTATTAACTACCTCAAAGCCAAGCGCGCCAACTTGGCTTTTTGTCTACCGTAAGAATTGACGTCATCTCCAAAAAGTAATTTGGAAATGACGCCAATCAAACAAACCGAAAGGACGTTTTTAATGAAACTCATTATCTCGCCGGCAAAAAAGATGGTCACTGATTTAAATGACTTCGATGTCCGGGAAAAACCGCTTTATTTATCCAAAACCAAGCAATTACTGACAGCCCTGAAAAACTACTCTTATGACGAACTGCAGGCGTTATGGCGAACCAGTGACAAGCTGACTGAACAAAACTGCCATCAGCTTCAAAGAATTGACTTAACCAGTCGTTTAACTCCGGCAATTCTTAGTTACACCGGAATCCAGTATCAATCCATGGCGCCAGGTGTTTTAACCGCCTCTGCCTTGGAATACCTTCAAAATCATCTGTGGATTCTATCCGGTTTCTATGGCATTCTCAGACCATTTGACGGGATTGAACCCTATCGGCTGGAAATGCAGGCACCCTTGGCGGTTAACGGAAGCCATAACCTCTATGACTTCTGGGGCGATCGACTTTATCGAACACTCCGCCAAGCAGGCGACGGCCCCATTATCAACCTCGCCTCTAAGGAATATGCCAAAGCTGTGACACCGTACCTGCAAGCAGATGATGATTGGATCGATGTTGTTTTTGGCCATGTATCTGCCGGCAAATTAAAAACCCGGGCTACGCGAGCTAAAATGGCCCGTGGTGAGATGGTTCGTTTTATTGCCGAACATCAATTAACCAACGTTGACGACATCAAAGACTTTGATTCACCTAATTATACTTTTGACGAGGACTTATCGACAAAGAAAAAGTTGGTATTTATTGATCGCAATTTAAAAAAATAAATTAGGTATGTAGTCTAAAGCCCGGCAATCACGATAGGTTGCCGGGCTTATAAAATAAATCCATTTAAAAATCGATTAATTCACTTGGAACCGCAACCCTTTAGGAAAGAAGTTCTTAGCTGTCCCATTGACAACTTTGGCAAAGCCAACTGATTGGCCTTCACAGACCAGCAAATACCAGCCCTTCTTTAGTTCCGGGGCAACCCTGAATGTATCACCGTGAACGTATTGTCGCCAATCAGCCGGAGAAATTGTTAGTTTTTGCTTAACATTTTCCGGTCGAACAGCCAACGCCAGCGCGTAACTGGGTTCAAACCGATTTTTCTTAAAGGTCCCCAACTGCAGGCCGGCCCTGACAAGTTTAATTTTTCCAAAGTCCGGGGCCATGTTCGGGACTGAATAAAGCGTCTCCTGAAAGGTTCTCAGCTGGCCAATCGGTAGTTCTTGAAACATCGCTTTAGAAAATGCTTCCCACAATTGACGTTGTTCATTGGTCAGTGACGCTGTTGTTGAAGAGCCCCGCCGCTGCTTTTTATTGCGAACCGGTTTCGCTTTTTGAGCTGATTTACCGGTCGCAGCCGGTTTTCGTAATTTGGCAATGAAATGACCTTCTCCATTGAAATGATGTGGAAACAGCCGAACACAGTTGGCAAGTTCCGGATTACCACCAGCCCACGCCGGTCGACCATCATCCATTCCCGCAAACTTTTTAATCGGTAAAATTTCAAAATCAAATTGGTTTACCAACCACGCGATGATTTGTTCATCTTCCTCCGGCGCGAAGGTGCATGTCGAATAAATCAGCTCACCGCCCGGCTTAAGTGTTTTAACCGCCTCACTCAGAATCTGGCGCTGTCGAGCTGCACATTCAGCCGGATAATCCAAATGCCAATAAGAAGTGGCATCAGGATCTTTTCGAAACATCCCCTCGCCCGAACACGGCGCATCGACCAAAATTCGGTCAAAAAAGTCGGGTAATTGGCTGGCAATTATCGCAGGCGTACTGTTGGTAACAATTGTATTGGTTAAGCCAAAGCGCTCGACGTTCTCCATCAAAACTTTTGCGCGCTTATGATCAATTTCGTTTGCTACCAACAAACCCGAGTTAGCCAGATAACTGCCAATATGGGTTGTCTTGCCGCCTGGTGCCGCGCAGAGGTCCAAGACCTTTTCATTAAGCCTTGGTGCGGCCACCTCACCAACATACATGGCACTGGCTCCTGGCTGTAAACCGCACCACTTTGATGCGCAACAGTTTTACCGCTGACTTCGCCAGCATAGCCAAATTGGCAGTGGGACAGCGGCTTGGTTAGATCAAGTTCTTTGGGTTGGTTTTGCTTTAAGGGATTAATTCGAAAGCCGTGATGAACCGGTTCTGAAAAAGCCGCTAAAAATGCTGCGGCTTCCTTTGGCCCCAACAAGCGGGTATATTTTGCTTTAAAATCATCTGGTAACTGCATCATGAATCCTTTCTGTAATACGTTGCTTTTAAGATACTTTGAAGCACTGGCTTTCCGGCTTTGTTATTTCAAATTTGACCGTTCTCATCCAGATAAAATCGGACTGTCGCTAATCAATTGACGGCCGGCTGGTTTTTCGATAGTATAAGTAAATACGCTGGTTAAGGAGTGATAACTATTTCTAAAAAATTAATTGCGTTGGATCTTGATGGCACAACGCTCAACGACGACGCCAAACTAAGCTCCAGGACGCGGGCAGCTATTTCACAGGCGGTCAAAGCAGGCTGCATCGTCAGTATCGTAACTGGTCGGCCCAACCGGCTTTCCGAGAATTTTTACGATGAGTTAAATCTTACTACGCCAATGATTAACTTCAATGGTAACTTAGGCATTTTACCACATAAAAACTGGGTGCGCGAATATCAGTACACCATCGATAAAGAAATCGTCATGGAATTGCTGGCGAATCGAAAAAAGCTGGGCTTGAATCTTATTGCCGTGGAAGGCCGAAACCTGTTTCTGGCTAACCGTGGCATTAGCAGCGGCTTTGGCTTTTTCCCAAGTACATTACAGTCAAACCAAATTCTCAATCAAAAAAGCCTTAAAGATAATCCGATCAGTATCACCGTTCAGGTTGAAAAACCGGAACAGCGGGCAGCTTTAATGACCTATATTTTAGAAAATTTTGGTGATCAAGTAGAAGTTTCGCCATGGGGTGGTCCTCATCCGATCGTTGAAATCGCCACAAAGGGTATTCACAAGGCAACCGGCTTAAAGTTTTTGGCCGATTACTACGGTATCCTGCAAAAAGATATTATTGCCTTTGGTGACGAAGCCAACGATACGACAATGATGACTTTTGCCGGAACGGGCGTCGCAATGAAAAACGCCATTGCGCCAATTAAACAGGCCGCTGATGACGTAACCCCCTACACCAATGATCAGGATGGTGTTGCCCGTTATCTGGAAGATTATCTTAACCTGGCCGTAGCCAATTAGTCGACTGACGCCGTGACATTACCTTTCGAACCGATAGATCCAATAAATTAGTATCCATTAAATGAACTTAGAACGGGACTGAAACAAAATTACTTTTGTTCAGTCCCGCTTTTTTAGTCGCAATTATTATTGAGTGGGAACGTGCACCGAAAGGTAACTTCGTCCCGCTCTTAACATTTCAGGTTTTTTAAACGATTGATAAGTTTAATTATTCTCGTTGGGATGAAATTGAATAGTCGCGTGAACTGCCCGCTGCCACCCGGCATACAGGTCGGCACGAACTGCCGCGTCCATTTGTGGATTGAAAGCATCCCGGGCCTTGGCCGTTTTTTTAATTTCAGCCAAGGAATTCCAAAAGCCAACGGCCAAACCTGCCAAGTAGGCAGCCCCAAGTGCCGTGGTTTCTGAAATGGCCGCCCTGCGAATCGGCGTTCCCAGAATATCGGCTTGAAACTGCATTAAATAGTTGTTATTGCTGCGCCGCCGTCTACGGCCAGTGTTTTTAAGTCCAAACCGGTTTCCGCAACCATGGTATCAATCACATCCCGGCTTTGGTATGCCAATGATTCCAGTGTTGCCCGAACAAATTGTTCTCTGGTGGTTCCCCGGGTCAGGCCAAAGACAGCTCCCCGAGCTTCCTGGTCCCAGTATGGCGCACCCAGTCCGGTAAAGGCCGGGACAACGTAAACACCGTCAGTGCTTTTGGCAGCCACAGCCATTTGTTCGGACTCGGGTGAATTGGTAACCATCTTCATGCCGTCGCGCAGCCATTGAATGGCCGAGCCGGCGACAAAGATACTACCTTCCAACGCGTAGGTGACTTTGCCATTAATCCCGTAAGCAATCGTCGTTAGCAGCCCCCGTTTGGAAAGGGTCGGCTGATCGCCGGTATTCATGACAATAAACGCGCCGGTCCCATACGTATTTTTAATCATCCCGCGTTGATAGGCCATCTGACCAAATAACGCAGCCTGCTGATCACCGGCAATCCCGGCAATCGGTACTTGAACACCGGAGAAAGTATAGCCGGCTGTATAGCCATAAATTTCGGACGATGAACGCACTTCCGGTAACATACTTTCGGGAATGTCCAAAAGTTTCAGAATATCCTGATCCCACTTTAAAGTATGAATGTTAAACAACATCGTTCGACTGGCATTGGTGTAATCCGTTGCATGAACTTTTCCCCCGGTTAACTTCCATAACAACCAGGTATCAATTGTGCCAAACAGCAAATCACCAGCTGCCGCTTTCTGTCGAGCGCCTTCGACATGATCCAAAAGCCACTTGATTTTTGTAGCCGAAAAGTAAGAATCAATAATCAAACCGGTTTTTTCATGAATCATCTCATTGTAACCGCCCGCCTTCAATTGATCGGCCAGATCGGCGGTCTGCTTGGATTGCCAGACAATCGCGTGATAAATTGGTTCACCGGTATTTTTATCCCAAATCACAGTGGTTTCCCGCTGGTTGGTAACGCCGATGCCCCGGACCTTGTACGGCGGTACATCAGCATTAATCAAAGCCTCTGAAATTACGGATTGCACCGCGTTCCAAATCTCGTTGGCATCGTGTTCGACCCAGCCCGATTTGGGAAAATATTGATGAAATTCCCGCTGCGCTTTACCAACAATCTCACCATTACTATTGAAAAGGATCGCCCGGGTACTGGTGGTGCCTTCGTCAATTGCCATTATGTATTGCTGATCGTTCATGTAAACGTCTCCATTCTTGATATTAATGCATTTATTCGAATTCTTCTTTTCCAGTATACAATAATCCCGATCAACAAACCAATTAGAATTTGGTAAGCAGGATTGATGATCAGTAATTATGCACCCCACTCAAAAGAATTACCTGTTTTGAAAAAACAACCGCCTGGGTAAAAGATGGTTAACCCAGGCGACATGTTGTCATCCACGATTGATTTTATTGGAATCAATCCGTTATTTACTTTTCGTCACTCTTCAAAACACCGCCGACACTGTAACGATTTTTTTGCATTTCGTCCAAAATCACGTGAACGTGTTCGGCCGGTGCACCGGTATCCTTAACCACGGCAGCGGTAACATCGGCAACCAGTGCTTTTAACTGTTCCTGTGAACGGCCGGCAATCAACTGAATATTTACAATTGGCATAGTTAAATTCCTCCAGTTTTCTCAATTGAAAAAAGTATACCGTAATTTAAGCCCGCCTGCAACGAAAATTGTGGATTGACAGCCGACTCGTTTCAAGAACCATTCGCTTAAAAAATGTTACAATAAACAAAGTCAAAATAACCACGATTGGAGAAATAACCATGATACCAACTAAAAATTACAGTGCCTGCACCAGCATGATTGTTGGTAAAAAAGCCAGTATCGACGGGTCGATTATGATTGCCAGAAATGAAGACAGTAAAGCTGCCTGGCCGAAGAACTACGTCATCCATCCCCGTCGAACATTTTCAAGCCCACAGCAATTTTCTTCAAAGGACAACGGTTTTTCCATGCCGCTGCCATTGACGCGGGCCAAGTATACCGCTACGCCCGAATGGACCGATAAATTCGGGGTGTTTGAAGAAAACGGCTTTAATGAATACGGTGTCGCTATGAGTGCCACGGAAAGTACCTACACCAATGAATTGGCTCTGGGGGCCGACCCGCTAAATAAAGACGGGATTGGTGAAGAAGCCATGATCACCGTCGTGCTGCCATATGTTAAGACTGCCCGGCAGGGAATTGCCCGGTTGGGCCGCATTATCGAGCGTTATGGGACATCGGAATCAAACGGGATTTTGTTTGCCGATCGCAACGAAGCGTGGTATATGGAAACCGGCGGCGGACACAGATGGGTTGCGCAACGAATTCCTGATGACAGCTATGCGGTAATTGCCAATCAAAGCGCCATTCAGGAAATCGATTTTACCGATCCGGATCATTTTATGTGGTCACCGCAAATACAGCAGTTTGTGGCCGACAATCATCTCAATCCGGATTCAACCGGTAAAACCTTCAATTTTCGGCGGATTTTTGGTACCGCTGATCTTTCAGACACGTATTACAACACCCCCCGGGTCTGGTATGGCTTAAAAATGTTTTCACCGGACCTGTCCTTTGAACCAACCAGCCAGGAAATGCCGTTTATCAATCAGGCCAATCGAAAGCTCAGTATTTTGGATGTCCAAAACTTTTTAAGCAGCCATTACCAGGGAACCCCCTATGACCCCGTTGGTGAGGGTTCTGAGGCCGATAAACACCGCTTTCGACCAATTAGTCTAGCTAAGACGCAGGAGGCCCATATCCTGCAAATACGGCCTTCTATGCCGACTGATCTACTCGGCGTCCAGTGGCTGGCAATGGGTGTGGCAGCTCAAAGTACCTTCGTGCCGTTTTATGCCGGTGCGACCGAAACGCCCGCCGCTTACCAAAATGCTCACGGTTCCTATACACCTAAGGAAGCTTACTGGACTTATAAGCTGGCCGGCGTCTTGGTTGATCCACACTACGTTTCTCTGAGCCCCAAGTTAAACGATACGCGGGCCAAATTACGAATTCAATTACAGCAGGCACTTAGTAAGGCTGACCGGACTGCGTTAAAGGCGCAATTAAACGGTCCGGAACTGGCCGCCTATTTGACCAAAGTCAACTTTGAAAATGCGGCTGCCGGCTTAAAAGCCTATCAACAGCTGATCAGTGAATTAGTTACCGCCTCAACCGACTTTTCGCCACTCAACTTTAAACAGGATGTTAACTTATAACCAACCAATTAAACTTAGCTTTTAAAATAAAAGATGATGCTTTCGGCAACAGCCATGGCATCATCTTTTTCATTCTATTAATAGTTGGTGCGGTCAAACGCTCCCCGAACCCCATTGCTGGTTTTAGCCAACAGCGTTGTTAATAATTGGCGGGTCGCCTTTAACGCGTGGGTCGCCGTCTTTTGATTAGCAGTCATCAGTGCTGATATTAATTGGTCGCCTGAAAGTCCGCCAACTCTTTTATCAATGTGAGCAACCCGGCGATGACCGTAACCCATTAGTTGATCCTGATAGGCTTCAATATCCGCCATAACGTCATGGTAGTGATCAGCCGCAATCAGTGAGATCAGCCGATTGACCCAGTAGGCGTTTTGGCTGTCAACCAGTTTAGTCGTATCTTTGTAGCAATCCGGCGTATCGTTAACGTTCGCAAAAAACGGAACCAAAGCATTTGACGGATTGGCCGCAAACGCTAACCAGTGAATAGCCGCAAACTCGGAAGGCACATACGGCCGCAACTGGATTACTGATAATTCCTGATTACGGTTGAACCCAATCGGTCGAAATGGCATTTTCTTAGCTTCATTGCCCGGCGTAAACGGGTCATATGGGGTGTCCTGATAATGAGAGCTCAACACAAATTTGATATCTTCCAACGTAATTTTCCGATTGGCATGGCAAATAAACGGCAGCTCGGCACTCATTGGCGACAAGTCACGAACTGCTTCCGGATTAAAGTAACGTTGGCCATACCATGCCCGCGGTGAATTATAATGATGATCCAACTGGGTATCCGAGCCAAAAATTTTTCGGAAATTAAAGTTAGCCGACAGGTTTAGATGATGCCGATCAACAAACGCCTTTAAATCAGGTGCGTACATAAAATGATCCGGGTCGGCAAAGTCAACTTCCTGAATACCCGTTTGATTAGGTGCAATCACATACGCGTTGTCGGGAATCCGCTCAGCCACCCAATGATGACCACCGGCCGTTTCCAGATACCAAATTTCATTGACATCCGAAAAAATAATTCCGTTTGATTCATAGGTCCCATACTTTTCAAGTAGTTTGCCGACTCGCTCAACACCTTGTCGAGCCGACTTAATGTATGGCAGGGTAATGGTCAGTAAATCTTCTTCTCCCAGACCCTTTTTAACCAACGGATCAGCGCCAAGGACTCGGGGGTTGGTCGTAATGGTTTCAGTGGCACTCATGGCAACATTATAAACGTTTACGCCGGCCTCACCCCAAATGCCCTGTTCATCTGTCGCGTCCGGAACTGCCGTATAACGAACCGGATGAGCCGGAAGCTTAATTGAAAATTTACTTAATTTAGCTTGGTAATCACGTGGTTGATCAGCTGGTTGAACCGCAATAAATTTTTTAGGATTAACGGCAACCCCGGCATCTTCATTTCTGGCGATAATGGTGGAGCCATCGTAGCTGGCATCTTTACCAACTAAGATGGTGGTACACGTACTATGATTTGTATGCTTCATGATCATCCTCCTCTTTTATTTTGATTTTACATCAGATTTCGATACCAGCCAAAATCGATCTTTTAAAATACCCGCCAACCTAACAAAGGTTCGAAACAAACGCATGATGAACGTTGTTTCAAACCTTTGTTTCTAAGCAAAACTTATCTGGTTACTTTTGTGGTGGCTCTTCGTAATCGCCATTCGGACAAACGACTTGCGTACCACCCTTAACTTTCTTCTCAACCAGGAAGTGGCCATCTTTGGGGCAGTCCCGCCCGATTGGCTTATCCCACGAGACAAAATCACAATCTGGGAAACGGGAACAGCCATAGAAAACGCGATTTTTCTTTGACTTACGTTCAATAACTTCGCCAACGTGACATTTTGGACAGGTTACGCCGATTTTTTTAACGATCGCTTTGGTGTTTCGACAATCCGGGAAACGGGAGCAGGCATAAAACTTACCATAACGGCCCATTTTAATTAACATCGGTGCACCGCAAATATCACAGTTAAAGCCGGCCGGTTCATCCTTAATCTGTACTTTTTCCATATTTTCGGTTGCTGACTCAACCTCGTTGGAAAATGGTTTATAGAATGAATCGACAAGTCGGATCCAGTTTTCCTTTCCCTCTTCAACGTCATCCAGTTTATCTTCTAAATTGGCAGTAAAGTCGACGTTTACAATGTCCGGGAAATACTCAACGATAATCTTATTGACAATTTCGCCAAGTTCGGTTGGTTCAAATCGGCGACCGACCAATTTAACATAATAACGACGTTGGATGGTTTCCAAAGTCGGCGAGTACGTTGACGGCCGGCCAACCCCGTTTTCTTCCAATGCTTTAATCAGGGTCGCTTCACTGTAACGAGCAGGCGGCTGGGTAAAATGTTGATCCGGATTATTGGCAATGAGTTGCACTTTATCTCCTGCCTCTAAGTCCGGCAACAAATTATCCTTCTCCTTGCCATCACCGTAAACTTTCAGAAACCCGTCAAATTTCATCTTGGAACCATTGGCTTTGTAAGTGACACCGTTCTGCTCGATTGTTACTGCCATCGTATCCATAATGGCCGGGGTCATTTGGCTGGCAACAAACCGTGACCAAATCAACTGATACAATCGGAACTGATCCTTTGTCAAATGTTGTTTCAAACTTTGCGGTGTTCGGAAAACCGAAGTTGGTCGAATTGCTTCGTGGGCATCTTGAGCACCTTCAGGAAGCTTTCCCTTGATTGGCTTGGTAGCGGCGTACTCGGCGCCATACTTTTCATGCAGAAAGGTTGAAGCCTCATGTTTGGCAATTGTGGCAATTCGAGTTGAGTCGGTTCGCATATAGGTAATCAGTCCCTGACTGCCTTCCTTACCGATATTGATGCCTTCATACATCTGCTGAGCAGCATCATGGTCTTTCTGGTCCGAAAATTCAGTTTCCGGTTGGCTTCCTGCTGTAAGGTACTGGTTGTAAACGGTTGTTGTGGCTGACGCTTTCGTTCCCGCCGAACTACCTTGGTAATATTAAAATCTGCTTTTGGATCAATCTGTTTTAAGATTTTTTGAACAGCTTCGTTATTTGGCAATTCTTTTTTCTTACCTGCCAAACCATAAAAAGCAGCTTTAAATTTACTTCGACCCTTTTTGAATTCCGAATCAATTGACCAGTATTCCTTGGGTTTAAAGTTTTGAATTTCTTTTTCCCGCTGAATAATCAACCACAGGGCAATTGATTGGACCCGGCCGGCACTTAAGCCCTTCTTAACTTTTTGCCAGAGAAGCGGCGAAATTGAGTAACCAACCAGCCGGTCAAGAATCCGACGGGCCTGTTGGGCATCAACCAAATCCATATCAATATTTCGGGGGTGTTTAAACGACTCTTTAACTGCATCCTTGGTAATTTCGTTAAAGACTACCCGGTTATCCGCCTTGGGATCCAGATCCAGAATATGCGACAGATGCCAGGCAATTGATTCCCCCTCACGATCCGGATCGGCAGCCAAATAAACCTTTTTGGCTTTTTTAGCTGCTGACCGCAGCTCCTTGATGGTGTCGCCCTTACCCCGAATCGAAATATAATGGGGTTCATAGTCATTGTCAATGTCAACGCCCATGGTACTTTTTGGTAAGTCACGAACGTGGCCCTTGCTGGCAACTACCTTATAAGAACGGCCCAAATATTTCTCAATTGTTCGGGCCTTAGCCGGCGACTCGACAATCACCAGATTCTTTTTGGGTGCCTTGCGTTTGGCACGGGTTCTTTTTGGTTTTTCTTTTGGTTTTGTTTTAGTTGAAGTAGCCATTTTTTCTCCTTTCTTTTTGGATAAATATAGTAGCTTTTTTTGTTATTAATTTCCATTTCAAATCTACCACATCATATTGCATGTATTTTCCGGTGTCAACTAAATATATTCTTCGAGGATATCTTCCGGAGTCAAAATCGGCTTGGCGCCGGCAGCAACTAATTCATTGGTGCCAACAGATAGCGGCTGATTAATCTGACCGGGAACCGCTAAAACATTTCGATTATTTTGCAATGCCAGGTTGGCGGTAATCAAACTGCCGGAGTGATGCTTGGCTTCCGTCACCAAAACACTCGCCACTAAGCCGGCAATAATCCGATTTCTTTCCGGGAAGTGGCTTCGGTATCCGTGGCTGCCGTTGGGATATTCGCTTAGTAATAAATGTGACTGACCAATTTCGGTTTGCAGCGCATCATTTACTCTGGGATACGAAAGATCCAAACCGGTACCAATAACCGCGATTGTTCGCCCGTGATTGGCGATGGCACACTGATGAGCCAACGTATCGACTCCCTTCGCCAAGCCGGAAACGATTGTTAATTTATTGATAACCGGTCCAACCAGCAGCTGCCGTAAAACGGCGGTAGAATAATTAGTGGCTTCCCGAGCGCCAACAACGCCAAGCATCGGCTGGTTCAACAGTGGCAATTCTCCCCGGTAGAAAATAACCAATGGCGGTGCATAAGCTTCCCGCAACTGGATTGGATATGCCTGATCACAAATACACAGCCATTTCTCGCCTGCCACCCGTTCATTCACCTGCTCCGGATAGGTCATTAATTGTATGTAAGACGATGAAAATCGCGTCACGTTTTCCCCACGAATATTGGCAATTTTAATTAGTGTATCAACGGTAGGCAGCTTGAACCGCCCGGCCGCTTGTAATTGAAGCCAGCTGTAAAGTTTTGATTTACCAACTATCCCAATACCGCTGCACAAATGAATTCTCAGTAAAAAGTCTCTTAAAAGCATTTTTGTCTCCATCCCTTTTAAGAGTAATTACGTAAAACGATTAATTATTTATGCAACAAATTTTTAACCGGCGCAAATGTTTTTCGATGAATTGGCGTGGCACCATATTTTTTTAACGCGGCTAAGTGATTGGCCGTGCCATAGCCCGCATTATGATTAAAATCATATTCCGGATATTTTCTGGCGTATTGATCCATCAGGGTATCCCGATAGACTTTGGCGACAATACTGGCAGCCGAAACACTAATACTTTTTGCATCCCCCTTAATCAAACGCGTTTGGTGAATCGGTACATCAATTGTCATGGCATCGACAATAATTTCATCCGGCTGAGGACGCAACTGCTCAACAGCTTGTTTCATAGCCACCCGGGTCGCCTCATAAATATTTAAGCGGTCAATTCCTGAATTATCAACCAGCCCAATCCCAATACTAAGTGCCTCCCGTTTGATTTGCGGTACCAACTGGGCCCGAACTGCCGGTTTAAGTTGTTTGGAATCAGTGACTCGAATCAAGTCAAAATCCCGTGGCAAAATCACGGCGGCTGAAACCACCGGACCGGCCAGCGGACCCCGTCCAACCTCATCAACACCGGCAATATATCTGACACCATGGTGCCAAAAGTTTTCTTCATACTTGAAACGCCGGTGAAATTGGTTTAACGCCAACTGCTCTTTTTGAAGCCGGTTTTTAGTTATCGCGATCAGGTGCTGGACACCTTTTCTTGAATCATCGCCAAGTTGCTTTAAAATTGGATCATCCAACGTAATAACCTGGTCCAAGCAAGCTTTGACCTGTTTAACTGTCAGTTTCATCATCACTTGTTGCCTCTCTTGGAACATCTAGTGTAAATCGACCCAATTTATTTCCCCGGATATCCTGAATCAGTCGGTTGGAAGCCCGCTCATAGTCATCTCGCATGCCCATTTTTTGCGTAATGGTCAATAATAGCTCAACATCCGACTGATTAAGATCGGCCGCTGAAAGATGATACCGATCACGTAACGCTTCAACGTGGTCAGCTCGAAACCGGTTCAATCCAAACAGGGCAATGTCGTCACTGGCAAACACACTGTCTTTAATCGCGCCGGTTAACGCCAGCTTGTCAGCAATCAACTGATTTTCAAATTTGGGCCAGAGAATCCCCGGCGTATCGAGTAATTCAAGCGACTTACCGGCCTTAAGCCATTGCTGGCCTTTCGTTACCCCAGGGCGATTGCCGACCTGAGCCGCCCGACGGTTAACCAATCGATTTAGGACGGTCGATTTACCCACGTTGGGGACACCGACGCTGATTGCCCTGATTGGCCGCTTCTTCATTCCTTTTTGTTCTTCTCGGGCCAATTTATCCTTTAGCAATGGTGAAATAACCGAAAGGATATCTCCAAGATTAAAATTGCTTTTCGCGTCAATCGCAATCGCGGGCTGCTGGTGCTGTTTGAAATAGTTTAGCCAGCTCTGGGTTAACCGTGGATCAGCCAAATCTTTTTTGGTTAAAATAAACAGGTGCGGCTTATCACCGGTAATTCTGGCAACTTCGGGGTTTTGCGAAGAAGCGGGAATTCTCGCGTCAATAATTTCAAAGACCACATCGACCAACCTGATGTTTTCTTCAAATTGGCGAATGGCTTTTGCCATGTGTCCCGGAAACCACTGGATTGTTACAGCCATATTGTCACGTCCTTTACATATCCTCTTGGTACTGTTTCCAAACTTCATCAAAAATCGTCATTGTCGGTAGATAATCCGCGTTTTCTTCAAGGTATTTTGAAAGCTCGTCAAAATCCGTCAACTGCTTTGGAAACGACTGATCGTAAAAAGCATTATTGGCAAATTCCGCAATTGGATCACTACTGCCCGGATTGCGTTTAGTCATTAAAAATTGGTAAAAGGTTTTTAACATGGTTATGAGTCACCCTGCGATTCTTTCGGTAAAATAATATCAAAAACAAACTTACCTTTGCCGTTCAAATTAATCTGACGGGCTCGATAATTCAAGCCATGCTGATTCATGTGAACAATGTCCAACGAGATCGTTTTCTTTTGCGGATCAAGCTTCACCCATTTTGGCAGCTTATATGCATGTTTAACGTTAAAAAGGACAAAACTAATTGGCACCGGGAATCTCCCCAGTGACATTTTGGTTGCGTGCAGTTCAACGTTGCCGTTTGCCAAAACCTTGGGTGAGAAAAACATCGCGTAATCAACATTGCTCCCAAGTAATTTGATCGAGCCGTAAACAACTCCCTGATCGGCTACCTCAAAGTGATATTTAGCCTGACCGTTATTTTGTGTCTGGACTTTATTTAAATAGTAACTGGATAAATTATTTAACTGCGCCTTATTCATTGAGATTGAAACCGACTGATCCGCGCTGGACGTCGGCCGGCTTGAAGAAACCGATTCGCTGCCGGATAAACGGATGGCAATGAGTAATCCGGCCACACTAAGCACGATTAAACCGATCAAAGTTAAAAAGGCTGCTTTCCATAAATTTCTGCCGGACTGCCGTTTGACTGTTCGTTTAGTATTAATAAAAGGTCACTCCTTTAGCCAGCCTAAGACCTGGCTCATTTTTTGATACAATAAATTCGTCATAATTTTATAACCCGTTTTATTCGGATGGAAATGGTCCTTAGTAGACAAATAATGATTAACTTCACCTGTATTTTGACCCAATGTTTTCTTTAATTCAGCCGGATCGTCATGATCAGTACCGGCATCTGTTGCCTGCTTTTTTAGTTTGGCTCTGGCAGCAGCCGTTTGATATTGGCCGTCTGAAAGTTTTTGATTAATTGAGACAAAGTAGACATTTGACCGGGTTGAAATGACTTTTTGGGTCATTTGATTATTTTGAAAAACGGCCCGGCTAATAAACGAGACCTGTGGGAAATATACGTACATTGGATTATAAATACCAAATACGAAAATTGGTGCTCGGGGATTCAATTGGCGAAGATGGGTTAATAATTGACCTGCCCGCTTCTGATAAGATTGGCAATAGGTCTTTAACTGACCGGTCAACTGCGCGTTGCTTTGGGTCATCAACTTGGTTTCCAAAAACTGCAGCAAATCATTGCCGCCGGTCGTCACCGTGATAACGTCTGCTCGTTTAAGACTAGCTCGCAACTTTTTGGCAGTCATTACCCGATGATCAATTTGAGCCGTTGTTTGACCGGAAACCCCAAAATTAGCCGTTGTCATTTTAACAGTTGGGTTTTGTCGATTAACCTTCTTTGAAATAAGGTGGGTATAACCGCCCTTTCCGGAAGGATCCCCCACCCCATAAGTCAGTGAATCCCCGACCGCCGTTAACCGGATATTTTTAGGCTTACCGGTTGATTGGGGCTGCTTTTGATTAATAACCCAGAGACCACTGACAATCAGGATAATGCCGATTAAGACACCCCAAATAAACCACTTTCTCTTCGGCTGTTTCTTTTGATGTTTCAACCAATCACCCACTGACAATATTTATACACTTATTCCGCTAATACAAAAAGGGTTGCCGACAAAACAGCCCCCGGCTTTGCCCCAGCCCTTCAACAACTTGATTTTAATCAGGATCACTATAGTAAACTAATGCAAAGGCGCCTTCACCGGTATGCGTTGAGATAATTGGCGACGTAATCCGGTATAACAGCGGTACTTCGGGAAAAGTTTCCCGAAGCTTGTTAACCGTCTCTTTTAACACTTTTGTCTCGGTCACATAAGAAATGCCAATTTCTTTCAGTGTCGGTGTCTGCTTCATGTCATCGATAATTCGGCCAAAAAATTTACGCAGGGATTTGTCGCCACGCCCTTTGGAAATGATCTTTAACTTACCACCGGTAACCTGTAATCCCAGTTTAATATTTAAAAAATTGGTAATGGCACCGGCTACCGGGTGCAGTCGGCCTCCTTTAACAATATTATCCAATGTCATAACGCATAAATACAGTCTCGTGTTTTCCCGAACCTGATTAATTCTGGTAAGAATCGCTTCGACTGTCGCACCCTGCTGTGCCAATTTAGCTGCTTCAAGGACTTGAAAAGCCAATCCCCGATCAGTGGTTTGGCTGTCAACAACCGTGACATCACTTGTACTAATTGTTGCTGCCTGCTCAGCGGCATGAACGGTACCGCTGATTGCCGCCAGCATATCCAGGCAAAGAACTTTACTACCGTCCTCTCCCAGCTTATTAAAAGCGGCAACAAATTTTCCCACCGGTGGCTGACTGGTTTTAGGAAGGTCTTTTGCTGCCAGCATTTTGGGGACAAAGGTGTCATTTGTAATGGTTTCCCGTTCAACGTAAACCGTACTGTCAATCATAACCGTTAACGGAATAACCGTAATCCCATATTTGCTGATCTCTTCATCTGTTAATTGGGCAGATGAATCTGTTACAATTTTCACATTTGCCATTAGCGCCACTCGTTTCTTCAAATAATGATTTAAAGCTTTTAAAATAACCAGTTTTAATTATATCAAAGTTCATTTAAAACAAACATATCCTTTAAACAAATATAAAGGTTACCCGATTCGATCAAAGACTTCAAACGTATGGGCATAATGATTCTTTTCATCTACTAGGCCAGGGTGTTTTTTTACCTGTTTGAATTGCGAATAATCAATTTTCGGCATATAAGTATCACCCGTAAATTGTGCGTGAATTTTAGTCCGATAAAGTCGGTCAACTTTATCCAGCAATTGACTGAATAAATTGGCACCACCCGTTACAAAATAATTTTTTTGCGGGTTATCAGCCACTAATTCACAAAGTTGTTCAATTGATGAAACCACCAATACCCCGTCGGGAAAATTACCGTGACGGGATAGAACAATATTTTGTCGTCCCGGTAATGGTCGATTATAACTGCGAAATGTCCGGGCCCCGGAAATAATTGGATGGCCCATCGTCGTCTTTTTAAAAAAAGCCATATCGTCAGGCAAATGCCAAGGAAGTTTCCCTGAGGCACCAATTAAGCCGTGCTCATCTTCTGCCCAAATATAAGAAATCATGATTTTCCTCCACTTGTTTGAGTCCTTTGTTTAAACAGCAACCGGCGCCTTGATGGCCGGGTAAGGATCATAGTCCTTAACTTTAATATCGCCCATTTCAAAATCACTTAACTGTGTTTTCTCCGGATTCAACCACAGTTTGGGAGCCGGACGCGGTGTCCGGGAAAGCTGTTCTTTAACCTGATCAACGTGGTTTAAATAAATGTGGGCATCGCCAAGTGTATGAACAAATTCACCCGGCTTTAAACCACACTCTCGGGCGATCAGGGATGTTAACAGTGAATAACTGGCAATGTTAAACGGCACCCCAAGGAAGATATCACCGGAGCGTTGATACAGCTGACAGCTCAACTTTCCGTCGTTAACATAAAACTGAAACATTGTGTGGCAGGGTGGCAGTGCCATTGTTGGAATATCTTCTGGATTCCAGGCAGAAACAATCATGCGCCGGGAATCCGGGTGGGTTTTAATGGTTTCGATCACGTTTTTAATTTGATCGATCGTCTCGCCGGTCGAAGTTTTCCAAGCCCGCCACTGACTGCCATAAACCAAACCAAGATCGCCATATTTTTTAGCAAATTCATCATCATCGAGAACCATTTGACAGAATTGCTTTTTCTGTGCTTGATAAACCTTATTAAACGCTGCGTCAGTCTGAGATCGATGCGAAAAATCAGTCATATCCGGACCTTTATAGTCATCGGATTTGACATACTTTTCAAAAGCCCATTCGTCCCAGATATGATTTTTATGTTTCAATAAAAATTGAATATTGGTATCACCGCGTAAGAACCACAGTAATTCACTTTTAATCAGGCCAAACGGCACCTTTTTGGTTGTCAGTAAGGGAAAGCCTTTCGATAAATCAAACCGCATTTGATAGCCAAACGTGCTGATTGTCCCGGTGTGTGTGCGGTCCGGTTTTTGGTGACCATTTTCCAATACGTATTTTTCCAAATTCAGGTAGGCATCTTCCAACATAACCCAATTCCTCCTTTATGCTGTTAGTCAGCATATTCACTCAAGTACTCCCACCGCTTCATCTTTTGATCAATTTGGGAATCCAACTCATCCTTTTTCTGTTGCAGGTCTGCTAATTTATCATAGTCATCCCCGTTATGTTGCATTTGGTCATTAATCGATGCCTTCTGTGATTCCAGCTGATCAATGTCATCTTCCAAATGCGCGTATTCAATCTCTTCAGCATACGTTAATTTCTTCTTTTTTGGCTTTTCAGCCGATTTTGCTGATTCGGTTGACCGCTTTGGTTCGGCTAATTTTCTGCCGGCAGCTTGCTTCTTTTCACTGGCTGCATCAGCCGACTGTTTTTCGGCAGCTTTTAAATAATCGGTAAAGCGGCCCCGATGTTCTTCAATGACCCCGGCACCTTTAAAAATCAACAGCCGATCAGCCACTTTGTCCAGAAAATAGCGGTCATGAGAGACGGTTATGACTGTTCCCTTGAATTTTGAAATATAATCTTCCAAAACCGTTAAGGTCGCAATATCCAAATCATTGGTCGGCTCATCCAACAGTAAAACATTCGGCTGCTGCATTAACAATTTCAGCAAATACAGCCGCCGTTTTTCACCACCGGACAATTTTCGAATCAGCGTACCGTGCATAAACCTTGGAAAAAGAAATTGTTCCAACAGTTCAGCCACGCTGATCTTTTGGCCATTCTTATCTGTAACCTGCTGACCAATCTCACTCAAATAATTAATCATCCGTTTATCTTCGGGAATCGGCTCGGTTAGCTGCGTATAGTACCCCAATTTAACGGTTTCACCAATTTTAATAATGCCCGAATCCAGCTTCTTTCGACCGGCAATGACGTTTAACAGGGTTGTCTTGCCGGCACCGTTTTCGCCACTAATACCGATCCGTTCATTTGGCTGAACCAGTAAATTAAAGTCTTTTAAAATGGGTTGCCCATCAATTGCCAAATTGGCATCCTTTATGTTGATAACTTCCTTGCCAAGTCGGGACTGCCCCAACGAAATGTCAACGTCTTGATCCACTTGAAGCGTATTAACGTGCTTCTTCAAGTCATTAAATCGGTTGATTCGGGCCTGCTGCTTGGTTGAACGGGCTTTCGCACCGGCTTTCATCCAAGCCAATTCCGACTTGTACAACTGTTGGGTTTTATGCTGCGATTCAATTGCACTTTGAACCCGGGTTGCTTTTTGAGCAACATAGTCTTGATAGTTGCCTTCGTATTGATACAGTTTACCGAACGACAGCTCCCAAATTTTGTTGGCGACCCGATCAAGAAAATAGCGGTCATGCGTAACGACAATCAGGGCACCCTTATACGCTGCCAAGTATTTTTCCAGCCATTCAATTGACTCGAAGTCCAAATGATTGGTTGGTTCATCCAACAATAATAGATCCGGCGATTGAATCAGGACCTGAGCCAAACCAACCCGACGACGCTGACCGCCGGATAATTCAGCTATTTTTTGCTGATAATCCGTAATTTTTAACTGGCTTAGAATTGTTTCAACATCACTTTGGGCATTCCAAGCATCATCTTCATTCATTTTGGCTTCGGCTTTGGTAAACCTGTTTAACGCTGCTTGATCCTCAGGATGCTTTGAATATTGGTCCAAAGCGGCTTCATAATTGCGAATAGTTTGATAGACTTTTTGGGAGCCTGAGAAAACTGCGTCCATAATGGACAACTGATCATCCAGTTTAGGATCTTGGGTCAGGTAGCCGATTGTATAAGACTTTGACGTCACGATATTACCGGTGGCATCATGGTCCCTCTCTGAAACGGCATTCAACAACGATGTCTTTCCGGTTCCATTCGTACCGATCAACCCAATTCGATCCTGTTCGTTGATTAGGAAGTTAAGATGATCAAAGAGCGTTTTTTCACCATAAGTCTTCGTTAATCCTTCAACCCGCATTGTTTCCATTCATTCATCATTCCTTATTTAGTGAAATTGCTTCGGTCATTAATTCCGAACGCCGATTCCTTACTTTTCCAATTACCACAGCTTTTTCCAAATCGGTCAGCGTTTTGCCAAGTTGCGGACCCGGCTTTAAAATCCCCTGCTTAATCAGTTCACCGCCAGTTATTTCAAGCTGTTTCCTGCTGGTAATCGGCAGGTTGTCATAAGCCTTAATTAAGTCGGGAAGCGATTCATTCAGGTAATTTTCGGCAACCGCCACGGCATTTTGAACGTTCTGCCGCCCGGCATGGTATAAATCCAGGTTGTTGACCGTTTGAGCCTGAATTCGAAAAATCAAATCAGTTGTAAGTATAACATCATTAATTATTTTATTGGCAGTCTTCCACTTTTTTAAAAAAGTTTCAATTTGGGACCGTTGAAACTGGAAGCTGGCCGCAAACAGCGACCAAACTTGGACTTCATTGATTAACCTGATTGGTGTTTTTACAAGTTCCACCAGCGTCTCAAAATGATCCCCAAACTCCGGAATATACCGGTAAAGCCGAGTTTTAAGCATTAATGATAAGCCGTTTCCGGCATCCTGACCCATCATCATTTTAATAAATTCAGTGTGGATCCGTTCGACTGCAATTTTTTTTAAAAGATTACTATGATCATAAATTCCTTTTAGTGTTTGATCGTCAATTCGAAAATCCAATTGGCTGGCAAAGCGGACAGCCCGCATCATCCTTAAGGCATCTTCATTAAAACGCTCTTCGGGATCACCGACGGCACGAATAACCCGGGCCTTCATATCAACCAAGCCGCCAAACAGATCGGTTACCTGGCCATTTTCACTGAGTGCCAGTGCATTAATCGTAAAATCACGGCGTTTTAAATCTTCCCTTAAGGAGCGGACAAACGTTACTTTATCCGGCCGCCGATAATCCTGGTACCCGGATTCCGTTCGAAAAGTCGTCACTTCATAACCGGTACCGTGATCCAAAATCATCACAGTGCCGTGTTCAATGCCGGTATCCACTGTTCTTTTAAATAATCCCTTAACCTCGCTTGGATAAGCACTTGTCGCAATATCAACATCATGAATCGGCCGTTTTAAAATGGTGTCACGCACCGACCCGCCAACAAAATAGGCCTCATAGCCGGCTGACTCGATTTTTCGAAGAATCGGCAGGGCCTTCTCAAACTCACTGGGCATGTTCTCTATTCGCACAATATCGCCATCCATCTCGTATTTATTCACTAAACAATTCTAACAGATAATCAAACATGAAAAAAGTTAATCCAAAAGATTGCCTTTTGACAGATTCTCTTGCTAAGATAAGGGGTTGTGATTATGCTCGAATTTAAAAAATAATCTTAATGCAATTTATTTGGTCTTTCACCACTGGAGGGAAAAAATGAAATCAAAAACCAACCGGTTCCAACTCGATATTTCGGCTGTTGACTTGATTGTTATTGCACTTGGCTCAGCAATTTACTCATTTGGAATCGTCTTTTTCAATATTTATAATCACCTTGCGGATGGCGGATTAACCGGAATCACGCTGATTTTAAGGGCGCTTTTCGGTATGGATCCCGCCTATTCAACCATCTTGATTAATATTCCTTTATTCGTCATCGGTTATCGTTACCTGGGAAAAAAGGACATGTTTTACACACTTTATGGTACGGCGATGCTGTCAATTTTTCTTTGGATCTGGCAGCGGGTGCCCATTGAAATCAATCTGCAGCATGATCTGTTGCTTTCAGCAATCGGTGCCGGTCTGTTTGGCGGCTTTGGTTGTGGAATTGTTTACCGGTTTGGCGGCACAACCGGCGGCGTCGATATTGTTGCCCGCCTGTTTGAACGGTTCAAAGGGGTCCAAATGGGTAAAACCCTGCTAACAATCGACGTTCTTGTGCTTTTATCTTCACTGATTTATCTGGATATCAGGCAAATGGCCTATACCTTGATTTATGTTTGGATCTTTTCGATGATTGTTAACTTTACCCAGCAGGAGCTTACGCTGCCCGGGGAATTTTAATTATCAGTAACCAGTCAGGCGCTATTTCGGAAGCATTATGGAACAGCTTAACCGGGGAACTACCTTCTTAAAGGCAGAAGGCGGTTACTCCCACAAAGATAAGGAAATTGTTTACTGCGTTGTCTCACCAAGTGAATTGCACACCCTGAAAAAGTTGGTGGAATCAATTGATCAGGAAGCTTTTATTTCTGTCATGGACGTCAACGAGGCCATTGGTGAAGGATTTACGTACAAACGACCTAAAAAATTTAAACTTTTATAAATCATTCTATGTACAAACGGGACTGCGACAAAGGTAATTTTGTCCAGCCCCGTTTTTCGTAATCACGACTATTACCAAACAGAAACGGGTACCAAAAGACAACTTTCCGCCTCGTAATCAAATTATCCAAATATTTAAGTCCGGAATATTCGAATAATTCGGTTATGCATTGGAAGTTAACCGTCTTTTGCTACCCGCTTGCAACTTTTAATAATCTTCATCCTCATCGTACATCGAGGCCATCTCCAAATCATTGGGAACCAGCTCCAGATATTGTTTAAGATAGGCCCGTTCCTCTTTTATCCGACCATTTTCACGATAAAAAAGGGCTGCGTGCTTCAAGAAATCCGGATTGTCACGCAACTCCCGACCAGCCAGCTCATATTGGTGAGCGGCTTTTTTGAAGTCATCGGTTTCCTGATACGACCGTGCCAAATTATAGGCCAAGTGGGCATCAAAAACATGGTCCGTACTTAGCGGTTCAAGTAGCTTTAAATTGTTTTCAAATTGTGTGTGGGTAACGTACCAGTCAGATAATAGGCTTAGGATTTCCATATCCTCTGGTGCAATTTCGTGGCCCTTTTTAAAGTAGGTTAATGCCAGTTCGTCCTCACCGGCCATTGTGGCAATCTGCCCGGCTTTTTGCCAGATTTTTTCGTTAAATTGATCAATTGAAATGCCCTCTTGAATCGTTTTCAATGCGTTATCGGTTTGTTTCAGCTCAACATAGGCATCTGCCAAATAAGGGTAAAGGGAGCTGTACTGGGGATCTGAATCTCGAAGATCGATAAAGGCTTTCACCGCTTTTGAATAGTCTTTTAAATTAAAATACGTAAACGCCAGTTCAAACTTAACGTCACTGTTCATGTGAACGGGCTTTATCTGTTCCAGATAACCAATTGCCTGCTCAAATTTACCAATCTCGGCGTAGGAAACGCCCAGCCTTTCAACCAAGTTAACCGCCGACATCTCCAAGGTTCCCGCTTTAATCAAATTCAAATACAGATTAATCGCTTTTCGATAGTTACGGGTATTGAAATAAAATTCCGCCAAAGCAAACAAAATCACCGGCTCGTCAGGAGCAATTCTCTGAGCCTCTAAGAGCTTTTGTTCACTTACGTCAAAGAGGCCTTGGGTTTGGTATAAATCGGCTGAAACCATCAGTGAACGAACATATTCGTCCGATTGTCGTGAAACTTGCGACAAATAATTCAAAGCCAAGTCATCATCGTCGGCATCAATTGCTAATTCAGCTAAATTAATCTTGATCGTGTCGTCATCCGGGTACTTTTTCGTCAAGCGCGTATAAATTGTTTTGGCATAATTGGAAAATCCCAACGAATACAGTTCTTCGGCCAATGAATACAACAGGTCATCGGAATCATTGGCTAACGCCTGCTGATATGACTTTTCAAATGCATCTAATTGACCGTGTTCAAGCTGATCCAGTGCAGTTTGTGAGTAACTCATAAAATTCCTCCATTAGGTAACAAAAAAGCCAGTCCGACAATTGCCGTGCTGGCTTAACAGATGAATACTATTTAACAGCATCCTTAAGCGCCTTACCAGGTTTAAATGCTGGTACCTTGCTTGCAGGAATCTTAATTTCTTGACCTGTTTGTGGGTTGCGACCCTTACGAGCTGCGCGTTGACGAACTTCGAAGTTACCGAAGCCAATCAATTGAACCTTTTCGCCCTTTGCCAAGCTAGCTTGGATTGTATCAAATACTGCATCCACAGCTGCTGTAGCATCTTTCTTAGTTAAACCAGTTTCTGTGGCGACGTTCGTTACTAATTCTGCTTTGTTTGCCATGAGTGGATTCACCTCCCTTAAAGATAGGTATGTAAAACATCACAAACTTGATTCGTTGGAATCAGAATTGCTAAAACGACGCGGTTTAAGCATCATTTCTTTTTCAAATATAGCAGAAGAATGCCGTCATTGCAATGTTTTTATCCAATTTCTGCTTCAAATCAGCCAGTTTTAATAATTTCAGGACATTTTGAGAAATAATAAAGCTGCCAGGTTTTCAAAAATCTTTAGTATTCGCGAACTTTGAGGGTTTTGAAGACTTTTTAATTCGGAATTGTGTTGCTGTTCGCGGATTTGTGATTAAGCAGATTAAAATCGTTCGGATCCCTTTAAAAATAAGGATTTTGGTCCTTCACATGGTAAGAATTCAGTGAGAATTACTTTCGGCTGCGCTTAATAATCCGAATTGGTGTCCCGTTAAAGTCAAAATGATCCCGAATTTGATTTTCCAAAAATCGAACATAAGAAAAATGCATTAAATCCGGATTATTGACAAAGACAACAAACGTCGGTGGCCCTGAAACAACTTGGGTCGCATAATAAATTCTTAGCCGCTTTCCATTAACGGTCGGTGTTGGATGAATTGCAACGGCATCCATAATAACATCATTCAGTGCGGATGACTGAACCCGTTTTTCGTGATTGTCATAAACCGTTTAATTAGTGCCGGCAGCTGACCAACGCGCTGCTTGGTTTTTGCTGAAACAAAAATAATCGGCGAATAGGTCATATACTGAAATTCATTTCGAATCAGTGTTTCAAAATCCTGTTGGGTATGGTTGGTTTTCTTCAACGTATCCCACTTATTGACAACGGTTATAATTGCTTTGCCGGCTTCATGTGCGTATCCGGCCACTTTCTTATCCTGTTCCCGGATACCCTCTTCAGCATTGATTACAAATAAAATGACATCACTTTGATCAATGGCTTTCATAGCCCGCATGACACTGTAACGTTCCGTATTTTCATAAACTTTTCCGCGCTTTCGAATCCCGGCAGTATCGACCATCGTGAATTTAATGTGATCAGTTTCAAAACGGGTGTCTACCGCGTCCCGGGTAGTGCCGGCAATATTTGACACAATTACCCGATCCTCGCCAAGAATTGCGTTGACCAGGGAAGACTTTCCCACGTTGGGTCGTCCAATAATGCTGAATCGAATATCATCATTCGGGGCTTGACCGGACTCCTTTGGAAATGCGTCAACGACTTTATCAAGTAAATCCCCAAAGCCGGTTCCGTGAACGCCTGAAATTGGCATTGGATCCCCAAAGCCAAGTGCGTAAAAATCATAAATATCTTCCCGAGATTCAGGGTTGTCCGCTTTATTTACTGCTAGAATAACGGGCTTATTACTTCGATAAAGGATCTTGGCAACTTGTTCATCCTCATTGGTTAAGCCCTCTTTAGCACTTACGACAAAGACGATTACGTCCGCTTCTTCAATTGCAATTTCAGCCTGATTCTTAATCTGCGTACTGAAGGGTGCGTCATTAATCTGAATACCACCGGTATCGATCATTGCAAATTCATTTGCCAGCCATTCAGCGTGCGTATAGATTCGATCACGGGTAACCCCTGGTGTATCTTCAACGATTGAAATTCGATCGCCGGCAATTCGGTTAAAAATTGTCGATTTGCCGACATTGGGCCGCCCAATGAAGGCAACTGTTGGCATTGCCATATAAAAACCTCCTTTTTCATTTTTAATTAATTACATTTAAAAACCATAAAGAAAGAGGTCTGAGACAAACGATGACGCTTTGTCTCGACCTCCCTCACAAACAGTTCAACTGTTTTTAGTTATTATTGTTGTCTTGAGAATTCTTCTTTAATTCATCACCAACAAGATCCCCTAATGTAAAGCCGGTTTCTTCTTCCGGTGCATTATTATTACGAGCGTTATTATTGTTGTTTGATGATGGTCGTCGATTTGAACTCTTTGGTGAAGATTCTTTTGGCTTATCACTCAAAGCTTTGATTGAAAGTGCCAAACGCTTCCGTTCAGGATCAACCTCGAGAACCTTAACCTTAATCTTTTCACCAACCTTCAAAACATCCCCAGGGGTTGCGATATGTTCATGTGAAATTTGTGAAATATGAACAAGACCTTCAACACCAGGAAATACTTCAACGAAGGCACCAAAATCAACTAATCGCTTAACGGTTCCTTCAAGAACGCTGCCAGCAGGTGCTTTTTCTTCGATTCCGTCCCAAGGTTCTGGAAGAGTTTGTTTGATGGAAAGTGAAATACGGTTACGGTCAAAATCAACTGATAAGACCTTGACTTTAACTTTTTGGCCGACTTTAAGAACATCTGAAGGCTTGTCAACCCGCTCGTAGGCAATTTGAGAAACATGAACCAAACCGTCCATGCCGCCCAGATCAACAAAAGCACCAAAGTTAGTTAACCGAGCCACAGTTCCTTCAACAATGTCACCCTCGTGAAGGGTTTCCATTAATTTTTCACGTTCTTCGGCTTTTTGTGCTTGAACAATTGCTTTGTGTGAAAGGATCAACCGGTTGGCAACCGGATCAATTTCGATAATCTTCAACTCAAGTTCCTGACCCTTGAATTGATTCAAATCTTCAACATAATGATCCGAGATCATTGAAGCGGGAATGAAGCCACGCACACCTGCGTCAACAACCAAGCCACCCTTTACAGCCTGGGATACCTTAGCGGTAATTGTTTCACCATTTTCTGACTTCTCAGCTAATTCATCCCAAACCTTACGTGCTTCCAAACGGCGTGATGAAAGCAGAAAACTGCCGCCTTCTTTGTCACTGCCAATTCTTGATGTAACTACCAACTGAAGCTTGTCGCCTTGCTTGATATCATCAAAATTTTGAGAAGAAGACAGTTCACGTTGAGGAACGACTCCTTCAACACCTGTATCTTCAATCCCAACGATCAATTGCTGCTCATCGTCTTTAGCAAGGACTTCACCGGTGACAACGTCACCTACCTTTACTTCACTAACGCTATTCAAAGCGTTCAATAGATCGTTTTTATCGTTATTTGCATTTTCACTCATCAAACAATTCCTCCTTGAAACAACTCTATTCATAATTTTATCTTAAATTCACTCATATTACCAGTTAATTGACCAATTAGTTAAGATTCAATTTCGAATTGATCACTTTTGCGATCTCCGATACAACTGATTCAATTGAAAGTGCCGTTGTATCAATTTCCGTCGCGTCATCGGCCTTGGTAAGCGGTGAAATTTTTCGATGGGAATCTTTATAATCACGCGCTTCAATTTCAAGCTGCAGCTCATCAAGCGGTGTATTGATTCCCTTTTGAATGTTTTCCTTATATCTGCGTTTGGCCCGCTCTTCAACGCTGGCCACCAAAAAGATCTTTACTTCGGCATTCGGCAGTACGGCAGTCCCGATATCCCGGCCATCCATCACAATACCGCCATCCTTGGCGATTTCCTGCTGTTGGCCGCTCAGCTGTTTTCTGACAGCTGCAATCGCAGCAACGGCAGAAACTGAATTGGTAACGTCTTCCGAGCGAATTTCCTGAGTGATTTCATGGCCGTCGATAAAAACTCTTTGACCATTTTCATCCGGTGTAAAGGAAATTTTTGAATTCTTAACAATTTCGGCAATCGCTTTTTCATCGTCCAAAGCGACCCCATTTTGAATTGCCTTTAAAGTAATTGCCCGATACATTGCACCGGTATCACAATAAATATAATTAAATTTTTTGGCCACGAGTTTGGCGACCGTACTTTTACCGGCAGAAGCCGGTCCATCGATTGCTACTTGTAATCCATTTTTATGCATCTTGACATTCCTAACCTGTTTTGAATTTAGTTCACTGGTTATCGATACCTTTACCGAATACCCGCACTTAATTCTAATAAATTTAATCAATAAGTCCAGTGTTAATGTGCAGACAACGGTAAATCGTTATTGTTAAAAGATTCATTTGACTCTGAGCTTTTGGCCGGGATGAATCTGAGAATCAGACGACAAGCCATTCATTTCCATCAGCTGGGCCATTGTTAAGCCGTTATTAACGGCAACTCGGTAAATCCCCTGACCGGCTTGAACGGTCGCGTACCTATGACCGCCGGAGGACGAGGTGGGGTTGGTCGTATTCGGTTGCCGACTTGAAGTACCGGTGGCAGTTGACGAGCGTTTTGATGGGCCGGCAGTGGTTGTTGCAGCCGCTGCTTTTGACCGCTGACTGCCAGTCGACGTTTTTTTACCCCTTTCAGAAGTTGAAGAAGGTGTCACCGATGATTTCTCGACGGACGCCTTCTTCTTAGTCAGCTCAGCAGCGGATTGCGATTTTTTAACCGCCGAACTGCCGGAAACTGAGGATTTTTTTTTGAATGTGCCTGCTGTGACGTTGCAACAGTTGTCTGATGGTTATTGGTGCCGTTACCGGCAGCACTTTGTTTGGTAAGCCCATAAATCAAAGATACTAATGCAATCACGATGATCAGCGTTACCAAAACTGCCGTAATCATATTATGATTATGACTCTGACGACGAAGCTTCACCCGTGACAGATTACCATGTTCGTCACGGTCTTCCGAGAAAGTCTGATTCCATGGCTGGTCTTTTTCAGGACGCTTTTGTCCCCCATTTGTATTCATATAGACCCCTCCTTGCTTACAGAATAGACATTTATATTTTAGCATCAATCACCGTGGCGGTTCCTTAATTTTTTGATAAAAATAGTTTTTGAAGCGTTTCACGCCAGTCGGTTTCCGCTTTTTTGGGCTTTGATGCCGCTGATTTTAAATAGCGCGCGTTAAAAGCCTGCCAACGCGGCCAAAAATCACTATGGAAATCACAGCAGAATTGATAATTAACCGAACCAGCATCAAGTGATTCATCAAAACAGCGCAGTAGAAACTGTCGTCGACAACCGGACGTAAAAATATAACGGGTCATTTCCTCAAGCTCATTAATCCGCCGTTGCCTGGCCTGATGCAGCAGCGAACTTGCTTTATCAACCAAGAAACCCGCCTCATGGTAAAATTCAACCACTCGAAACTGATCATTGTGGGCCATCTTCTCCGGATGATTATACAAATACGCAATCAACTGATCTTCCGGGTAAGTATTTTCAATCAAATTAGCCTGCAGATAGCGATCATTTGGCTCATACAGCAGGATCGCCAGTGCCGGTTTGCCATCCCGACCTGCTCGACCGATTTCCTGCATATAGCTTTGAATATTTCCCGGCAGATGATAATGAATGACATACCGAACATTATTTTTATCAATTCCCATGCCAAAAGCACTGGTCGCACAGACAACGTCAATTTCCCCCTGCATAAACTGCTGTTGGATTTGAAAGCGGGCCCGATTTTCCATGCCGCCATGATAAGCCGCCGTGCGTTTGGTCGTTTTCTGCGCAAGCATTGCCGCAACCGATTCTGCCGTGTTCCGACTGGAAAAATAAATAATTCCAGCGCCGTTCAGGCCATTGACCAGGCTGATTAAGCAATCATTTTTGTCCGACTGGTTTGAAAGAATTTTGGCACTCAAAAAATATTTTTCCGATTAACGGGTAATTCAACCTGTTCAACTTGGTTGGGCCGCATTTCCAGCCGACGCAAAATATCCAGTCGGGTCTTAACGGTAGCCGTGGCCGTCATCATTAACGTCAATGGCTTTTTTAAAGCTTTACGAACCCCAGCCAGTTTAAGATAGTCCGGTCGAAAATCTGGTCCCCATTCCGAAATACAGTGCGCTTCATCAATCACCAACAGCCCAATGGCCAGCTTTTGAAGCCGCGTAATCACCTGCGGATTAGCCAGCATTTCCGGTGAAACATAAATAAATTGGTACTGTTCCAAGTGTTTAAGAACAAACTGCCGCTCTTTAAAATCCAGTCCCGACGTCAAAGCCACCACGTGCTTTGACCCTAAATACTGAAGTCGACCAACCTGATCCTGCATTAATGATATCAGTGGTGAGACAATGATCACCCGCTGATGGGTGATTGCTGCATATAGTTGATATAAAAGCGTCTTACCGCCACCGGTCGGCAGCACTGCCAAAACATCACGATGCTTCAGCAGCGCCGTCATAACCTGCTGCTGTCCCGGGCGAAAATTTTTAAAGCCAAAGTATCTATTCAATTGTCCTTTTAGATCTATCATTTTATCACCTTAGTCAATTGGCGTTGCCACCTTCAACTGCTTAATTTGAAACAACCGGTATTCAAAAAATGTTAAGTCCGGAATTTTCTGATTGGCCGTCTGAAAAGACCATTCGCCACGTTTTTCAAAAGCAGCCTCAGTTAATTGGCGCGCCCTTGAAGGCTCCAGCAGCCGGTGAAACGGCACTTCATCAACCGGCAGCACAATAGCCGCTTCCAGTAAATGCTCATAAACCGTTGTCAGCTTCAACTGCCTTTTTTGAGCAATTTCATGAAGCGTTAGTTCTGGAAACCGGCAAAACAAAGAAAACGTCTTTTGGGCACTGGTTGCAATAGCCGGCTTTGAGAGGCCTTGAATCAGCGGCTGCACTTCAGTTTCTGCCGTCACTGTCAATTCATGTAGCAGATGCGCGTACAGCATCAATCGGATCAATGACACAATTGTTTCTGATAGGTCATATTTTTCAGCTATCTGCGTGTCGGTTTGTCCCGAAACCTGATGACCGGAAAGTCCCTGAGCGAAGATCTCGGCAAACGTTTCCTGATTAACTGCCGTTAAAAAGCGGGTTAATAATGCTTTTAAATCATTTGGCAGATGACGGTGTTTGTTTTGAATAAACCATTTTTTAATAAGCTGGCTGTCAAAGACCCCAATATTTTGCGGATAGTAGCGGTTATTAGCGTAGCTATACTCGGAGACAA
Organism: Lentilactobacillus farraginis DSM 18382 = JCM 14108; assembly: GCF_000583655.1. GTDB lineage: Bacteria > Bacillota > Bacilli > Lactobacillales > Lactobacillaceae > Lentilactobacillus > Lentilactobacillus farraginis. Next base: position 47,698 of record NZ_BAKI01000002.1, on the reverse strand, counting down.
CCTGGACTGCAAAGTTAAACCGCTTTTCAAACCGGCAAACGTCAGCGTCGGCTGCCTCGGCCAGCCAACTTAGGCTGGGCAACGAGCGCAGCAGTGCATTTCGTTTTTGGTCACCACTTTTAGTTAGCCGGATCTGCCATTCGGAATCCGTTTCGATCAATCCAGCTTGGTTTAAGTCGCCAACGGCCTGGGGAACTTCGCCCGTTAAAAGCCCGTGCAGCGCGCCAAAGTACGGCAATAAGCCATATTGAAGTGCCAAATATAAATTTGAAACCGTTCGGCGGCCAGTCAAAATATTCTTAAGTGCTTTAGCGCGCCGCCACTGGGTTGATGTGCCAAAAAGAAGCAGTATTTGTGCTAAGTCCATCTTAACCACCTATCCAAGTCAACAAAAAACGTTGGGAATTCCCAACCGGAGACTTTTGAGAATACAGCTATTTTCATTTTACAATAAGCTGCATTATTTATATACGTTACAAACAAGTGATTTTATTATTTAAGTCTTAATCTCGGTAAAACACTTCCCTTAATCAGGAAGAACAAGCCGCCGACAACGATTCCTTTAATCAGGTTAAACGGCACCACTGCATACAAAATTAATGATGACAGCGGCATATTAATCTTCATCCCAAGGATATTCATATACAAAGGAATAACCGCTACCCAATTGGAGAAGGACATGATAATCGTCAGGCTGATTGTCATGAGCGCAATAATTAAAACGGTTCTAACAGCCGTCTTTGCTGAAGAGAACCATTGATTGCCCCAATAAAAGGCCAAAATCAACGTTACCGACGCGAGAAAAGACGACCCAACCCCGATCAGCCCAGGAATGGACGCGCCTGACGTGGTGACCCAATATAAAATTGATTTAAGCCCGGCAATGGTAATACCACTGGTTGCTCCGAAAAGAACCGTTCCAATTAATATCGGCATATCCGATAAATCAATCTTCATATACGGCGCGATCGGAATAATCGGTAACGAAAAAAACATTAAGACATAGGAGCAGCCGGCCAACACCGACATTTCCACCAATCTGGCTGTTAACAACTGATTACGACCACTATGTTCCATTGAAAAGAACTCCCTTTTCCAATGGTTAATCTTCAAAAAAGATCCTGACAAAAAACTGTCAGGACCTTTACGTGTAGTAAAATTTAATCTTCTACATACCAGACTTTACTGTCGGCACTGGAATTTCACCAGCTCAGCGTGAAAAAATCACGTGTCGCGGACTATCACCGCCGGTCGGGAATTACACCCTGCCCTGAAGATAAACCAAGTTATTTTTATTACCTTAAATATAACAAATTTGCCCGAAATGTCAACGATTTTCGTTTTGCACCATTTTTTTCAGCTCTTCAATTTCATGAGGCTTCAATCTACGGTAATCACCCGGCTGCAAGCCGTCCAAATTTAAGAAGCCATAACTTTGCCGACTTAACTTTTCAACCGGATGGCCAAGAGCTGAAAACATTTTCTTAACTTGATGATTCCGGCCCTCGTGGATAGTTAATGAAACAATGGTACTGCTGTGATTGCCACGAATAACAGTAGCTTTGGCACTGGCTGTTTTTCGCCCGTCAATCACGATGCCGGTACGCAGCTTTTTCATATCATCGTTGGTAATATTACCCTTAACCTTGGCCACGTATGTTTTATCAACCTCATATTTGGGGTGCGTCAGATGATTATCCAAATCACCGTCATTCGTCAATAACAATAAACCTGACGTATCATAATCCAATCGGCCAACGGGATAAATCCGTTCCGTAACACCAGCCAGCAGATCAATAACGGTCTTTCGATGTTTATCATCCGTAACCGCCGTAATAACACCCCGTGGCTTATATAATAGATAGTACACCGGTACCTCTTTTGAAATCGGAACTTCATCTACCTTGACCTCATCGCTGTCGGATACCTTTGTTCCTAATTCCTTAACAACTTTGCCGTTTACTTTAACATGCCCTTCGGCAATCAGCTTTTCAGCTTTTCGTCTGGATGCGACGCCGGCATGGGCCATTACTTTTTGTAACCGTTCACTCATTTCTAGTCTCCTGTTTTCTCTGATCAATTTGTTCGTTGAATCGCGTTAATAGTGAATCGCTGGTATTATCATCTAACGTTTCATTTTTGGGAAGCGGCGGTAGATCGGTTAGCGATTGTAAACCAAAATAATCCAAGCAAAAGTTGGTAACACCATATTGCTTAGGATTTCCAACCTCCTGCTTAACACCCGTCACCTTCAACAAGCCTTGATTTAAAAGTCGATGAAGAATGGCAGAACTGTTAACGCCCCGAATCTCGTCGACTTCAATTCGGGTAATCGGCTGATTATACATCACAATCGCAATTGTTTCCAGCGCAGCTTGTGAAAGCACTCTTGGCTTGGCGTCATTAACATAATCCTGAACCAGTTCCGACAAGGCTTCTTTGGTCCCTAGGCGATAAACGTTTTGACTGACTAAAACTTTTAATCCCGAATCCGGGTTTTGACTAAGCATTTGGGTGAGCTTTTCGACCAGCTGCCGGCAAGCCGACAGTTCCAACCTGGTTCTTTGCGCAATTTGACCCAGACTGATACCTTCATCCCCGGCCGCGTACAGCAGTGCTTCAATTTTTGCCAAATTACTAATTCCCATATGCAGGCCCCTTCCAAATTTCAATTGCTGCCTGCTGGTTTTTTTGTTCTAATCGAACTTCATCATATTTTGCCATTTCCAAGATTGCTAAAAAATCCGTGACGATTTCTTCAGGTTTGCCCGGATCTTGAATCACTTTATCAAAAGAGATTCTGGCTTGATGATGATCCAACAGCCGGCGGACTAATTTTGTTTGACTTTCAATCGTAAATTGCCACTCATGAACGGTCGTTGACAATGGTTGGTTATAGTGAAAATGCTTAAGTGCATCCACATAACTGGCCATGATATCACCTTTATCAAACGGTGACGGTGTGATCAGTTCCTCTTTTGAAGGCGCAACAGTTAATTCTGAGCGGGTAAAACTTAATCGCCGCCGAGTCTCACAAGCCTTTAGTTTGCCGGCAATCAATTTGTATCGTTTATAGTTCAACAATTGATTAACCAGATCTTCACGCGGGTCTTCGGTTTCATCAACCGCTTCAACCGTTTCCGTGGGTAAGAGCAGCTTAGATTTAATCAGCATTAATTTGGCAGCCATCACAAAATAATCGCCAATAATATCCAGATTAAGCTGTTGGGCATCATAAATATAATCCATATACTGCTGGGTAATCTTGGCAATTGGAATATCATAAATATCCATTTTAGATTCCTGGATCAGGTGAAGTAATACTTCCAAAGGTCCGTCAAAATCATTTAAGTGCAGCTGAGGCTGCCGGTCAGCTTTCGTTCCCATGTACTTTTGTCTGCTCCCATCTGGTACAAATTTTCTTGGTTTCAAAGCCACCGATAATTTTGGCCTTTGGATACAGTGACTGCAATTCATCCAATAACTGATTATAATTTTCCTGATTACGGCTGGGTGGCGCCAGAATCAATCGGTGAATCAATAGCTGTGCGTTTTGCACCTCAATGCCAATTAGGCCAGACCAATTATGATGACCATCTTTCCACAAATAAATCATCCGATTGCTTTTATCGGCATACCACGCCATTTCTTGGGAAACCAAATCTATGTTTTGAAGGTCTGAAACCAACGAAAACAGGCCCATGGTTATTTTTTGATAATCTTTTCGGTATTGATAGAGCATTTCAATCACCTCGCTATTGGGCTCGCGGATGGAATTTTTGATAAACTTCGGTTAAATGCTTGTGGGAAATATGGGTGTAAATTTGAGTTGTCGAAATATCAGCGTGACCAAGTAATTCTTGAACAATCCGCAAATCCGCGCCATTTTCCAGCAAATGCGTTGCAAAGGAGTGTCGGAGTGTATGGGGGGTTACGTGACGCTTGATACCTGCCAGACCGACGTATTTCTTTATCATCTGCCAAATCGCCTGCCTGGTCAACTGTCGACCATGCGCATTTAAAAAAACAACGTCCGTGTTGGTGCGTTTTTTCAATAATTCAATCCGGGTCGTTTTTAAATACCGTGTCAGCCAATCGATTGCCACATCGCCGATTGGAATAATGCGTTCCCGATCCCCCTTACCAATTGTTTGAATTAGTTTCATTGGTAAATGTAAATCCGTTAAACGCAGGTTGACCAATTCGCTCACTCTCAATCCCGTAGCATAAAGGGTTTCCAAAATGGCCCGGTCACGAACGCCCAACGCTTTTGAAACATTGGGCATGGCTAATAATTTTGTCACTTCCGGTACGGTTAAAACGTCCGGTAACGTTTTCGCTTGTTTGGGAGAATCGACCTTAAGCATTGGATCGCTGGTAATGACATTGAATTGAGCCAGATACCGAAAAAAATTCCGCAAGCTGGAAACGGTTCGGATCACTGTCCGGCGGGATTTTTTCTCCCTTTGCATCTGTTCCAAATAATTTAAAATCAGAAATTGATCAACTTGTGAAAATGATTGGGTTGTCTTTTGGAAAAATTGAATGGCTTCGGTTAAATCTTGGCGATAGCTTTTGATCGTATTCTCGGACAGTCCCCGTTCAACCCGGAGAAAATGTAAATAGTCGGCGAGTTGATTTTTCATTATTAATCTTCCCGTTTCTTTAATATAATCTGATTGTTTTCCTGGGTAATCAGGTTTTCTTTTAACAAGTGGCCCAATGCCCGTTTAAAAGCACCCTTACTGATACCAAAATAGTCCTTAATATCTGCCGGCGCACTCTTATCACTAAAATCAAGTTTTTTAGACGCTGTATGCTCAAGGGCGGCCAGAATCATTTCTGCGTCCTCACCGATTTCCTGATAAGCTCTCGGTCGAGTTGAAAGATTAATCGAGCCGTCCCGCAGCATACCAATAACTCGGGCTTCAACTTCTTCACCCAATCTTGGTTCTGTCAGCCGCTCACTTGGGTGCAAAAAAGCCAAGTGATAATCTGCAGTCAATAAACGGGTGCCGGCCATCTTCAACCGGTATGCCCGGGCTTTAATATCTTTATTTTGCAGCCGGCCGTTAACCGGTCGAGCGATGGCTTCAAAAATTTCTTCATCGGCTAAATGCCCCCAAATTCGAGCTTTGTTATCAACGGTTAGTGAGATTAACAATTGATCACCTTCCCGAGGCCAAAGCTGACTAACGGTCGGTAAATCATCTACTGAAACAACAATATCCTTATTTGGCAGGCCGATGTCAACAAAGACGCCCAAGCCGAACTTTCCCTTGACGACCGTTCCAAAATCATAGTGATCTCTTCTAATCTTTGGAATTTGCCGAGTAATTTGCATCTTATGCTGTTCATTTTCATAGGTAAAGCCGGTAAAACTGGCACCCATCTTAAAAGGTTTCTTAATTTCGGCCTTATCAAGTTGAAACGTCTCACCTTCGATTTGTACAAAGTAGTCGTGATCGTTTTCATCGATTAAGGTCCCTGTTAATACTTGAGCCATTAAATTTTTATCCATGTTAGTCTCCGTTCTTAAAGCTTCTTTCCTTATTCTACACGTTTTCCAAATAAAATTCGACCATCGGGAAACGGTTAATAAACGGGAATGCCAAAACTCAGTGACTTGATTTTAACGATTATGATAAAAGAGGCCAAGCAAGTATCTGCCTGACCTCTTTTGTCATTTATTCATTATAAATTTTAAATATCTGTTTAAAGTGAGCTGGAAGCTCCGTGATAGATAACCCCACGATGTGAATCAATTGTAATCAATTCACCATCAGAGATCTTGGAAGTTGCACCAGTTGCGCCAACAATAACTGGAATTCCCATTGAAATCCCAACTACGGCAGCGTGAGATGTCAAACCACCACTTTCAACAACCACAGCGCTGGCTTTTTCGATTGCCGGCAGATAATCCTTGTCAGTTGATTTTGCAATCAAAATGCTGCCTTCGGTTACCTTGTTTTTGGCATCGGCTGCGTCTTTAGCAACAACTGCTTTACCAATAACGGTCTTGTCACCAACACCTTGGCCTTGAACCAGCTTTGAACCAATCAATTGAATCCGCATCAAGTTGGTTGTACCACTTTCGCCAACCGGAACACCGGCGGTCACGATAATCAGATCGCCTTCCTTAGCCAAGCCGCTTTCCAATGCTTTCTTAGCAGCCAATTCAAAGATTTCGTCACTACTTTTAACTTCGTCAACCAAGATTGGGTGAACGCCCCAGTTAACCATCAAGCCACGACGTGTCCGTTCATCAAAAGTTAATGCTAAAATGTCAGCATCCGGATGATACTTGGAAATCATCCGAGCAGTGTAACCTGATCGCGTTGCAGCAACAATGGTGTGAATACCTAATTCTTTAGCAACCCGGGCAACTGAATCACCAATTGATTCAGTTACATCGCTGGCATCAAAAGTTGGCCGTGGTGTTCCAAATTCATTAAAGGCGTTTTCAGCCTTAACATCAATTCGAGCCATTGTTTGAACTGATTGAACCGGATAATCACCGTTGGCACTTTCACCTGAAAGCATCGTTGCATCAGTACCATCAAAGACAGCGTTGGCAACATCTGAGGCTTCGGCACGAGTTGGCCGTGGGTTTTCCTGCATTGAATCAAGCATTTGAGTTGCTGTAATAACCGGTTTACCCAGTTGGTTGCACTTTTTGATCAAAGTTTTTTGAACCAAAGGTACATTTTCGGCTGGAATTTCAACACCCATGTCACCACGAGCAACCATTAAACCATCCGAAACTTTGATAATGTCATCAAAGTTGTTGATACCTTCTTGTGATTCAATCTTAGGGAAGATTTGAACGTGTTCCATGTGTTTTTCTTCCAAAAGTGCCCGAATATCCAAAACATCTTGCGGCTTACGAACAAATGAAGCTGAGATGAAATCAATATCATGATCCAAACCAAAACGAATATCATCTGAATCTTTTTCGGTAATTCCGGGAAGGTTAATGGAAACGCCAGGTGCGTTGACACCTTTACGTGAACCAAGGACACCGTCATTTTGAACTGTTACAATCAGTTCTTTGGCAGCATCATCTTTTTTGGTAACAACAGTGTCCAATAAACCATCATCAAAAAGAACATGGCCACCTTCATGAACATCATCATAAAGACCCTTGTATGTTACGGCAATTTTATCCTTAACACCTTCAAGGCTGTCATCCATTGAAATACGGAAAACATCACCGGTGTGGTATGCGATTTTGCCATCTTTTTGAACAGTGGTACGAATTTCAGCACCTTTAGTATCAAGCATGATTCCAACAGTTTTGCCTGTTTTCTTTTCAGCTTCGTGAACCTTGTTTAAACGATCCAAGTGTTCTGGATGGTCACCGTGTGAAAAGTTAAATCGGAAAACATTAGCCCCAGCTTCAATTAATTTAACGATGGTATCAACATCGGTACTGGCTGGTCCCAATGTACTTACGATCTTAGTTTTCTTCATAAGTAAAATCTCTCCTTCGGTTTTTTGGACACCACAATTATTAACCGGATATAGACCAATTAAACATCGGGTTTCCCTTTTTGATTCCAAACCGTATTTTATCACTTTTTCCGGCCGATGTCCCCGCCTATTTTAAGTAATAACGATTTTGTTAAGCTGTCACCAGTCGTTAAAACAATCGTTGTAACGACAATGTAAGCCTTTACGAAAACGAAATAATAAATCTAAAAATTACTTATAAACAACATTATTTTGACCAAAAATTGTGATCAATTTATCTTTAACCGGCTCTCCAGACGCAAGGTTAAATTGGTGCCCGAGAATCCAGGTTTTCTCGGAAATACTCTCGTGAACCACAATCGAAATTGGGCCACGATGTTCAGCCGCCAATTCAGTTAATTTGTGAAAAACTTGATTTTTATTATGATCAGGATCAATCCTTAAATACCAATGTGGCTGCTTTTTAACATTAGTTACTTTTCTTGCTAAATTCTCGGCCGGTGAAACGACATCGGCAACTACTTGAAGACGCTGATTCTTTTCAACTTTCCCGCGAATAACCACTACCAGATCTTTATGAAGCCACGACTGTATTTTAACAAACAGTTGTGGGAAAACCGTAACCGACATTTCCCCAACCTCGTCATTACCGTCCAGAAACGCCATCTGCTTACCAGTCTTCGTTCGAATAACCTTTACTTTTGTAATATACAAAATCACGTAACTGCGTTCATCCCGGCTACTAATTGGTTAGTCGGCCTGGCAGCCAGTCGTTTCCTCAGTGCCACAAACCGTTCAACCGGATGACCCGACAGGTAGGTGCCAAGATACGCCTTTTCTTTTTCAAGTCGCTGCATCAGTGGCAATTCCGGTCTTCTTGAAATAGTTGGTTCCAGTGCCTTAAAAAGGCTCATTGAGTTGCCGCTTAACTCAATGGAACTGATAAATTCGGGTGTCGCGGCAATTAATTCGGATCGGTTGTAGGGAAAATCATCCAGGGCACCAGCGTAAATCAGTGCTTCAATTAGTGCCGGCTTACGATACTTATCCGGCAGCCGGCTTAACAGATTGGGGAATGATTTATAAGGACCGTTTTGATGACGTTCAACTAAAAGATCAGTTACCATATCGTGCCGAACACCTTTGATTGAGGCTAAACCAAAAACTATTTGTTGATCTTGAAACGAAAAATCAGCTCGACTTTTATTAATATTCGGTGAAATAACCTGAACGCCCATTGATTTGGCATCAAGCAGGTATTCACGCATCTTAACTGAACTGTTTTGAACCGAATTCAGCAGGGCGACGTGAAATTCACCCGGAAAGTGGACCTTTAAATAAGCCAGTTCATAAGCCATTTTACTGTAAGCGACAGCGTGGGATTTATTAAAGCCATAATTGGCAAATTTTTCAATATAGTCAAATACCTTTTCCGCCACTGCTTTTGAATGCCCGTTTTTTTCAGCGCCTGCCAGAAACTGACTTTTCATTCGATCCATAACTTTGAGTTTCTTCTTACTCATTGCTCGTCTGAGGATATCGGCCTGCCCGAGTGAAAAGCCGGCCATCTTGGCGGCAACCAGCATAACCTGCTCCTGGTAAACAATGACACCATAAGTTGCTTTTAGGATATCAACAAGAGAATCATCGGGAAACGTCAGTGCTTCCTGATGGGCCTTTCGCTTCACTACCTCATCAATATTTTCCATTGGTCCGGGCCGATACAGCGCGTTTACCAATGCAATGTCTTCAAAACGGGTTGGGTGAAGCCGCCGTAAAACACTGCGAATGCCGGCAGATTCAAACTGAAATACGCCGGTTGTTTCACCGTTGGCAAATAATGCCAACGTTTTGGCATCATCTAACGGTATTTGAGACACCGCCAGCTTTTTGCCGGTAACCGTTTCGATCTCTTTAAGGGCATCAGCTAAAATTGTTAAGTTTCGAAGTCCCAAAAAATCAATTTTTAACAGTCCAACAGATTCAACATAATCTTTGGCGTACTGGGTCATTAACAGTCCATCATTGCCATCTTGTAATGGTACCAGGTTAACCAGTTGATTATCACTTAATACCAGCCCCGCCGCATGTGTCGAATAATGTCTCGGCAGGCCTTCCAAGACCTGGGCCGTTTCAAATAGAATCCTGTTAAGTTCACTATCAGCAACCAGATTTTTTAATTGCTGCGAATTTCGATAGGCATCAGCCAACGTAATATGAAGCGCACTTGGAATCGCCTTACTCCAAACATCCTGTTGAGTCGGATTAAGACCAAAGACCCGCCCAACGTCTCTGGTAGCCTGTTTGGCGGCAAGGGTCCCAAACGTTATAATTTGGGCAACCCGGTCATGACCATATTTTTGATGAACGTACTGAATAATCGTGTCACGCTTATCATCGGGGATATCCAAATCAATATCAGGCATCTGAACCCGTTCAGGATTCAGGAAACGTTCAAACAACAGGTTATACTTAATGGGATCCACATCGGTAATGAACAGCGTGTATGCCACCAGTGAACCAGCTGCGGAACCTCTTCCCGGACCAGTGACAATATTAACTTGGTGGGCATAATTAATGACATCCCAAACAATTAAGAAATAGTCATCAAACCCCATTTTGTGAATCACGCCCAACTCTCTTTCCAGTCGGTGCTGATACGGTTCGGCATCAGTAATTCGATTAGTCGCCAAACGTTCCGCCAATCCGGTTTCGCAAAGTTGTCGAAGATATTGCCCAGCCGGCATTTGGTCCGGCGTTTCAAATCGAGGCAGCTTGGGCTGCTTTTTTTCAATTACTACATGACAATTCTTTACAATATCGGCAGTCGCCTGCAAGGCTGCCGATAAATCTAATTGATGATACGCTTTTTCTACCTGCTCACGGGATTGTAGAAAATAAGGGCCGACCTGTCGACTCAAGTCCGTTATATTTGGTATTTTAGTTCCCGATTCAATTGCTTTTAATACCTGCATTGGAAAATAATCTTCCGGATTAAGATAATCGACCGGTGCGTCCGCAACTACCTGGATCTGATTATCTGCGGCCACCTTCCCCAACATATCAATCAGCGCCGTTGATGCATGATAATCAGCACCGAGTTTCAGGTCAGCAACCGTTACCCCCAAGGCAGTTAAATCGGTAATCAGATCAGCAACCTCAGGCGCTCGTCCCCGAAGTAGTAAATCGTTAACTTCTGCCAGCGGTGGTAGGATAACGTATAAACTATCCAATTTTCCCTTCAACTGTTCAGCAGTAAATTCAGCCTCACCGGTATTTCTCAAAGTTGTTATTTTTAACAAATTTTGATACCCGGTCTGATCTTTGGCCAATAATACCAGCGGATACGACTTATCAGTCAGGATAAAGCCGGGAAGCGTCAACGTCAGTCCAATAATCGGCTGAATGTCGGCAGCCACGCAGGCATCGTAAAACGCAACAGTCCCGTACATGACATTGACATCGGTGAGTGCCAGGGCTTGATACCCCCGCTTTTTGGCTTCCAAGACCAGCTTTGAAATCCGAATAGGACTTTGCAGCAAACTATATGAACTGATCACTTGTAGTGGTACGTACGTCAATTAGATTCCCTTCTTTCCTTTCAAATTATACCAAATAAACGGGCCTGGGTTCTAAAATCAAGGATGATCTATTTTTTCGTCAGTGATTTTTTTGAAAAAATATGCTAAAATACGATTGATTGTCAGGAGGCCTTAGACTATGAAACTTTTTGCTTCAAACCTTGTCGTTATTTTTTGGGCTTTGATTTTTGGTGAAATTATCGGCTACATTGCAAACCAACTTGAAGTTTTGCCGTATAACCCATGGCAAATCGGTATTACCGCAGCCGTTGTCGGTTTTATCGCTACCAACGGAATTTACTTAATCAGCAAAGATTCATATTCCAAATAATGCACGACAATCAATAAAAAACAAGGCTGGGATAAGCAATTATCCCGGTCTTGTTTTTGTCTGGGCTTATATTAGAAAAAACCTGCCTTATACCTGGGCAGCGGCAACCTGTTCGGAAACAAACGACAGCTGATCATTTTCCAAATTAATATGCACAATACTGTGCGGTTTGATTTGATCACCAATAATCATTTTAGCCAGCGGCGTTTCAACAACGTTTGTAACGTAACGCTGAAGCGGTCGAGCACCATACTGCGGCTCATAACCGTTCTTGGCGATCCACTGTTTAGCCTGATCCGAGATTGATAAGCTGATATCCTGGGCTCTGGTTCGAACAGAAAGCTGGTCAATCAATTTTTGAACAATTTTGGCAATATCGGAACGGGAGAGTGGTTTAAACATAATAACGTCATCGATCCGATTTAGAAATTCCGGCTTGAATGAAGCTTTCAACAGCTGATCCACCTGCTTTTTGGCAGCGTCTGAAATCACGCCGTTGGCATCAGTTCCTTCCAGGAGGATGTCGGAACCCAAGTTGGAAGTCATGATTAAAATTGTGTTTTTAAAATCAATTGTTCGACCTTGACTATCAGTCAGTCGGCCATCATCCAAGACCTGCAGTAAAATATTAAAAACATCCGGATGGGCTTTTTCAATTTCATCAAACAACACGATCGTGTAAGGATTGCGGCGGACTGCTTCGGTTAATTGACCGCCCTCTTCATACCCAACGTACCCCGGGGCTGCCCCAACCAATCTGGAAACCGATTCCTTCTCCATGTACTCAGACATGTCAATCCGAACCATGTGATTTTCAGAATCAAATAAGTCTTCTGCCAATGCCTTTGCCAGCTCGGTTTTACCAACACCGGTCGGGCCGAGAAACAGAAATGAGCCAAGCGGTCGACTTGGATCCTGCAGGCCGGCTCTGGAGCGAATAACAGCGTCTGAGACTGCCGTAACGGCTTCGTTTTGACCAATTACCCGCTTATGAAGATTGTCGGCTAAATGAAGCAGTTTTTGCCGTTCTCCTTCAACCAGCTTGGTAACCGGAATACCGGTCTCCCGGCTTACTACCTTGGCAATCTCATCTGCTGTGACGGATTCACTTACCAGCCAATCAGCATGCTGATCGGTTGCTTCCAGTTGCTTCAGTTCGGCTGCCAATTGTGGAATGGTGCCATGCTGAAGAACAGCAGCCTTATTAAGATCATAATTATTTTCAGCTTGTTTCAAGTCGTTTCTAGCCTGATCAAGCTGTTTTTTCTTGTCACTAATTTTTTGAATCGCATCTTTTTCCTGCTTCCAACGGGCATTTAATGCGTTGACTTTTTCCTTGATATTGGCCAGTTGGGATTGAACCTCTTTTAACCGTTTCTTGGAAGCTTCATCCGTCTCCTGTTTTAAAGCGGCTTCCTCAACTTCCAATCTCATTAATTGGCGGTTGGACTGGTCCAGGATAGTCGGGCTTGAATTCATTTCAACCCGAATCTCAGCCGAAGCCTCATCTACTAAATCAATCGCCTTATCAGGCAGATTACGGTCGGTAATGTAACGATCAGAGAGCTTGGCTGCCGCTACCAGGGCATTATCGTGGATTCGGACGCCATGGTGAATTTCAAGGCCTTCAGAAAGTCCCCGCAAAATTGTGATCGTGTCCTCAACAGACGGCTCATGAACCATCACCCGCTGAAAACGGCGTTCAAGTGCTTTGTCCTTTTCCATATATTTTCGATACTCATCAATCGTTGTTGCTCCGATCAGATGCAGTTCACCACGGGCCAGCATCGGTTTTAAAATATTGCCGGCATCCATTGACCCTTCAGCCTTACCGGCACCAACAATATTATGGATTTCGTCAATGAACATGATAATTTGGCCCTCGGCTTTTTTAACTTCTTTTAAAACCGCTTGAAGCCGTTCTTCAAATTCACCCCGATACTTGGCACCCGCAATCAGCGAGCCATATCCAATTGAAAGATCGTTTTATTTTTCAGGTTCTCAGGCACGTCGTTTGAGGCAATCCGCAATGCCAAGCCTTCAACAACGGCTGTTTTCCCAACACCGGGAGCCCCAATTAGGACTGGATTGTTTTTCGTCTTTCGGGAAAGGATTCGAATAACGTCCAAGATTTCTTCATCCCGGCCGATAATTGGACCCAACTTATTTTCGCGAGCCGCTTTCACCAAATCTGTTCCATACTTTTCAAGTGATTGATAGTTGTCTTCCTGATTTTTGGAAGTAACTTTTTGGCCGCCGCGAATCTTTTCAACCACGTTTCTGACCTTTTGCTCCGTAATCCCCTGGTTGGTCAGGTAATCGGTAAAATTATCACCCCGAAGCTGCATAACAGCAATCGTAAGTGTATCAACAGCAATGTAGCATCGCCGAATTCATTTTTAACCTGTTCCGCGTTTTGAAGTAATTCGTACAGATTTGACGACAATGACTGGCCGTAATTGACATTACTCCCTTCAACCGTGGCAATCTGATCGATTTCGGCGTCCAACTCATCATTCAGGCTTTTCAAATTTAATCCCAGTTCAGAATATATCTGACGGGCCAATTCGCCTGGTTGAACCAGGAACTTAAATAAATGGGCTACTGTAATATTTTGTTGTTTTCTGGTAACGGCAATTTGCTGCGCTTGAGAAATCGCCTGCGTAACTGCCTCCGTTAAATTATCTGGATTCAAATGATCACCCTTTTGTTTTCAATGTTTTTGGACCTGATTAATTTGAAGGGACTGAGACAAAAGTAATTTTGTCCAGTCCCATTTTATTTAATCACGATTGTTACCGAGTGGAAACGGGCGCCAAAAGGCAACTTTCTGCCGTATAACCGCCTTTGCGCCACTCTCTACAAATATGGTATCAAATTTTATAACCCATTAACAATAATTTGACCTTTTTTGACCAATTATTTTATTGCTGCGTGTAAAGCTTGGCAATTTCGACAATCACATCCGTTGCCTTTACCATTGTTTGCTCAGAAACATATTCAAACCGGCCGTGCATATTTTCGCCACCGGCAAACAAATTAGGTGTTGGCAGGCCCATATATGAAATCTTGGAACCGTCAGTACCACCCGAACCGGGAAAATATGGGGCTCAACATCAACATTTTTCATCGCCTGTTTGGCAATTTCAACAACGGATGGATCTTTTGAAATGATTTCACCCATGTTATAATACTGGTCTTTCAATTCAACTTGAATCCTTTTTTCACCGAATTCTTTATTCATTTGATCGGCAATCCCTGTAAACAAGCGCTTACGAGCCTCAAAGCGGTCCCGATCATGATCCCGGATAATGTAAGCCAGTTCAGTATGATCAACGCTGCCCTGAAAATCATAAATGTGGTAGAAGCCCTGTCGACCCGATGTCTTTTCGGGCCGGTCATATTCCGGCAGAGCAGCATGGAAGTCCATTCCGAATTGAATAGCATTGACCATGACGCCCTTGGCTTCGGCAGGATGGACATCGGTTCCCTTGATTGAAACCCGGGCTTCAGCCGCGTTAAACGTTTCGTAATTTAAATCACCCAGAGGACCGCCATCGACCGTGTAGGCGAAATCCGCACCGAAATCTTTAACATCAAAATGATCGGCTCCCGTCCCAATTTCTTCATCGGGGCCAAATGCAACCTTAATCGGTCCGTGTTCGATATCCGGATTGGCCTGCAGGTAAGCAACTGCTGCGAGAATTTCGGCAACCCCGGCCTTGTCATCAGCGCCCAGCAGTGTGGTCCCGTCTGTTGTAATCAATGTTTGGCCCTGGTATTTTTTCAAACTTGGGAACACTTTTGGATCCAGCGTGTATTCGCCAGCCTTATCCAATGGAATGACGGAATGACCATCGTAGTTCTCAACAATTTGCGGTTTAACATTTTCCGCGTTGAAATCTGCCGTGTCGATATGGGAAATAAACCCAACCGCAGGTACCTTTTTATCAGTATTTGCCGGTAGCGTCGCAAAAACGTAGGCACTTTGGGGATTGGTATGCACATTCTCCAATCCCATAGCCGTCAAGCGCTCTTTTAACATATTTAAGAAGCTGGTCTCCCGTTTCGAAGAAGGAATTGACTTTGACTGTGGGTCTGAACGACTGTTTATTTTTACGAACTCAAGAAAATTTGAAATTAATTCTGGATACTTTGCCATATTTAAATCCGCCTTTCTAATCGTTACTTTTATAGAAATGTAAAAGGATCCGTGTTGATTTCGGATTCGACCACCGAAATATCCCAATGATTTTCAGTCGACCATTGTTTGAATAAAGATGCCAATTTGGGAATACAAATACTTTCAATATGATGCCCCGGATCAATCACCGGCATATCGGCTGCCAACATATCATGGCCGGTATGATAATAAACGTCACCGGTAATATAAACATCGGCGCCGGCTTGCTGCGCGAGCTTATAAAATTTACCGCCGTCGCCTCCCAAAACCGCCACCGTCTTAACAGTCCGATATAAATCACTGGCAATTACTCGAAGACCTGATATATGAAAAACCGATTTGCAGCGTTTAGCAAATGATTCCAAGCGCATAGGTTCACTGAGTTCACCAACCCGCCCCATCGTGTATCGATGTTTTTTATCTTCCAGGCGAATAATATTATACAGCGGCTGTTGAAGCGGGTGAACATCCTTTAACGTTTTTAATACCCGATCCAAATTTTTTTCGGGAACCTCAAATTCCAGTCGTGAATCTTCAAGTTCGGTCGGCTCACCGGCAACTCCGATTGTTGGATCCGCTCCCGGCTGTGGTACGTAATAAACCGTTCCGTCCATTTCATAGGTATAGCCGGTATATTGACCATCATTAATTTCCGCGCCGGCATCAACCAGTGACATTCTAACGGCGGTCGCATAAACCTTGGGAACAGTCACCGTTAACCGAAAGACGGCCTCTGAATATGCCGGGACCAATCCCCGAACATTGGTCAGACTAAGCGCATCTGCCAACCAATCATTCATGCCACCGTCTGCACTATCCAAATTAGTATGGGCAGCGTAAACGGTGATGCCGTGGGCAATTATTTTCGCATACATGGCATTCTGGGGATCCGAATAATCCAGATTGCGGGCGGGATGAAACATCACCGGATGATGGGCAAAAATAAAATCAACCTGCTTCTCAATGGCTTCATCAACGACTTCCGGTCGAACGTCCAGCGTCGTCATAACTTTATGGACATCGTTATCCAACGAGCCGATCTGAAGACCAATCGGGTCCTTTGCCATCGCAAGTTTTTTTGGCGCGAACTTTTCAAATCTTTGAACTAATTCCTTACCCTTCACGATTGACCACCTCATTAATTTCTTCAATTTGCTGTTCAATTTTTTGAATCTTCAAGCGATCTTCATGAACAGCTCGTTTCATATTCATGACAACCCGTTGCAGTTGACGGCGTTCCTCCAACCACTTGGCAATAAAAACGGGGGATTTTTCCTGTAGCAGATACGGGCCAAACTTAAGCTGTTGTGCGGTGTAATGGACTGGCTGCTGTGATTTAACTGCTGTAATAATCTCATAAATATGGTGATCTTCCTCTAAAATCTGCTCAGTCTTAATTCGATACTGATGCTGCATCAGCCAAGTTCGAACAACATCTTCACCGACATTAGGCTGTAAAATCAACCGTTCTCTGCCGGTAAGTTTTTCTTTGCCCTGCTCTAAAATTCGACTAATTAAAATCCCACCCATACCGGCGATTGTAATGGTATCAATCCGGTCATCATTTTTAATTGCTGCCAGGCCGTCTGCCAACCTTGGGTGAAGCAAATCAAGTAAATTTTCCTTGGTAATTTCGTTAATTGCATTGGCAATTGGCCCCTTGGCAACTTCGCCAACGACGCCATAACTAATTTGCTTATTTTTCGCGAGATGGATCGGTAGATAGGCATGATCGGAGCCGATATCAGCCAATCGGCTGCCGGGCTCAACATGCTCACTAACAGTTTCTAAACGTTTAGAAAGGTGTTTGCCGTTCATTTTTATCTCCTTAATTCATTATTACCTTTATTATAATTTATCCAATTGAAAAAAAACAGCGTGCATTACCAACGTTTGGCAGTATGTAAAAGCGGGACTGAAACAAAAGTAATTTTGTTCAGTCCCGCTTTGTTTAATCACGATTATTACCGAGTGCAACTGCCTTTCGTCCCACTCTAAAAGTAGCCATCATTAAATTGGCTGCTGCTAAGTTATTCTAAGAAATCTTTCAACTGTTTGCTGCGGGAAGGATGGCGCAATTTTCTAAGTGCCTTGGCTTCGATTTGACGAATCCGTTCTCGAGTAACCCCGAACACTTTGCCAACCTCTTCCAAAGTTCTGGTCCGACCATCATCCAAGCCGAATCGTAACCGCAAAACATTTTCTTCCCGATCGGTTAAAGTATCCAGAACACTTTCAAGTTGTTCCTTCAGTAATTCATAAGCCGCATGATCTGCAGGAGATGTAGCATCCTGATCTTCGATAAAATCGCCAAGATGCGAATCGTCCTCTTCACCAATTGGCGTTTCCAATGAAACCGGTTCCTGGGCGATCTTCAAAATTTCTCGGACTTTCTCAGTTGGCATATCCATTTCGGCACCAATTTCTTCTGGAAGGGGCTCACGGCCTAAATCCTGAAGTAGTTGACGCTGAATTCGAATCAGCTTATTAATCGTTTCAACCATATGAACCGGAATTCGAATAGTTCGGGCTTGGTCAGCAATTGCCCGCGTGATTGCCTGACGAATCCACCAGGTTGCGTAGGTTGAGAACTTGAATCCCTTGCGGTAATCAAACTTCTCAACAGCTTTCATCAACCCCATGTTTCCTTCCTGAATCAAATCAAGGAATTGCATTCCCCGGCCAACATACCGCTTGGCGATTGAAACAACCAGTCGTAAATTGGCTTCAGCCAACTCTTGCTTGGCCTCTTCATCACCAGCTTCAATCCGCTTGGCAAGGCTGATTTCTTCAGTTGCGCTTAAAAGGGAAACCCGACCAATCTCTTTCAGATACATCCGAACCGGGTCGTTAATCTTTACACCGGTTGGTGCCGAAACATCGGATAGTTCCTTTTTAGTGACCTTTTTAGCGGCATCAATCGCCCGCGGATCCGGTTCTCCGTTTGCGTCAACCACACTAATTCCGGAATCCTCAATGTTTTCAAGTAACTCTTCCATTTCCTTTTTATCTAAAGAATATGGTTTCTCAATTTTCTTCTGGAGTTCATCATAAGTGATATGACCAATCGGTTTGTTGGTTTTTACAATCTGGTCAAATACCTTCTTATAAGGCTTTTGGGTCTTTTTGGTTGCATTAGCTTTGGTTTTGGTCGCCGTTGCTTTCTTAACAACCTTTTCATTATTTGTTTTCTTGTTAGCCATCAAAATGCCTCCCGAAGTTATACTTGTTCCGTTGTTCTCTTTTGCTGTTCAAGCTTTAATAATTCAATCATTAACTGACGCTGCCTGTCAACATCACCAATTTTAGCTGCTTGTTGTAATTCTGCCCGTTTTTTCTTGATTTTTGTCTCTACGGGTGCCCGATTCATAATGACATCCAAATCATTATCAATTTCCATTGGCGAGGGTACTTCAGGTAAATTCATCATCTCAACATTCATCAGCAGGCTCTGGAGCGAATCCTCCGTAATCAAATTACTAAAGGTCGCCACATTATACTGGTCAAACTTGGCAAAGTACCCTTCAGCCAATAAATATAACATCTGAAACTGTTCATCGACAAATGAAAAGCCCGAAATTCCCGTTACTTTAAGCCACACATCATGATTATGCAGCATCCGGTTAAGCAGCTGCATCTGAGCAACCACCACTTTATCACGCTTTTGAGTAGCCTGAGCGGCCGGCTGCAGCGTTTCAGGCCGCTGTGCCGGTTGATTGTGCTTGGTAACCTTCTTTCGGATTAGTGGCTGCAACTGCTGCTTTAGAACCTGCTTATCGATTGCAAATTCGTCAGCGAGTCGATTCAGATACAGGTCTTTTGAAATGTCCGATCGAACCGTACTAATCAACTTTAACGCTTCTGAAATATAAGCTGCCTGCCCTTCCTCCGACTCAAGATTAGCCTGTTGCTTCAAATAATTCAAGTCAAATTCAATCGGTGATTCGGCATGCTGCAGCAGCGCCTTGAATTTGTCGGCTCCCCGATGACGAATGAATTCGTCCGGGTCCATGCCGTCCGGAATCGAAACCACTTTTAAGTCTAATTGATGATTGGTTTGTTTAAACGCGTCAATTGCCCGCTTAATCGCCTTTTGTCCCGGCGTATCACCATCATAGCAGACAACAACTTCACGTGTAATCCGTTGAATGTCGTATATTTGTTGCTCCGTTAAGCTGGTTCCCATTGAAGCAATTCCGGATTTAATACCGCCTTGATATGCAGAAATAACATCCATGAAACCTTCAAATAGAAGAGCCGGCTGGTGGCGACGGATATTTGGCCGAGCCAAATCCAAATTAAACAAGATTTTCCGTTTATTAAACAATTCGGTTTCCGGGCTGTTTAAATACTTGGGCAGATCAGGATTTTTGGTTAATAGCCGCCCTGAAAAAGCAACCGTTTGACCACTGGCATTTCGAATCGGGTACATCACCCGATCAACAAACCGATCCCGAAGCTGGCCTTCCTGGTTTTCGGAAAAAAGACCGGACTTTCTTAAAACTTGATAATCAACTTTTCGTTCATCGAAAAAGGGTTTCAATAATCTGGTTTGTGGCGCGTATCCAAGTTGATAAACGTTAATTGTCTCATCGTTAACGCCACGCTTATGCAGATAATCAAGCGCTGTCCGGCCCATCTTGGTATTTACCAGGATGTGATGATACAACTTAACTGTCTGTTCGTGCAGCTCAATCAATTGTTTCTGCTCGGAAGTTTCCCGAGTTACCGGCGTTGTATCCGCAAAATACTTGGCATCAATATCCAAGTGTTCCATTTCAGCAACTTTTTTAACCGCTTCCGGAAATGAAAGATTTTCAATTTCCATTATAAATTTAAAAACATTACCGCCCCGGCCACAGCTAAAGCAGTAAAAGATCTGCTTTTCTTCATTAACTGAAAAAGACGGGGTCCGCTCCTCATGAAACGGACAAAGACCAAAGAGGTTCTTGCCTGACTGTTTCAGTTGAACATATTGAGAAACAACATCGACAATGTCGGTTTGTGAACGAACCTGCTCAACAATATCCTCTGGGATTTTCAACAACTATCCGCCTCCCATCTTTCAAACCGGCGTTTAATACCCGCAAAAAGTCGCACCAAAAGTGCGACTTTTATCTGTTGGCGATACATAACATATAATATCACAGTTACAAAAGTTGTACAAATAAATACATTTATTTAAAATCAGCCGAATTAGCCTTTCACAACTAATTTGTCCAAGTCACCCAAATGTAAAATCAAGTGTGAAATGAGCGTTAATTGGCGCAGGTGGTTGGCCCTTAATTTTTCATCTTTTGCCATTACCATCGTCGCATCAAAATATGCATTGATGGGATCTTTTAGTTCGGATAACCGTTTAAAAGCTTCTTCAGCCGATGCTTGATCATAGCCGACTGAAACGGCAGCTACTTTTTGATTTAAATGTTTTTCAGTTTCATTTTCAAATAATGTCGGATCCACTTTTAAGTCATCAGCAGCAAACTGCCCCTTTTGAGAAATCCTGAGAACCCGAGTTAAGGATTCGATAATCTCTTTAAAGTCGTCATCGTCTTTATGGTTTTGCAAAACCTGACCACTTGCAATACTAAATAAAATATCGGTTTGAGAACCTGAAGTTACCGCATCGGAAATATCATAACGAATTCCCAAATCATCAAGATACTGTTTAATGCGATCCTTGATAAAGTCACCAACCGCTGGAATTTGACTCTGTTGATCAAGCTTTGGTGCTACCTTATTTTCGGTTTGCAGCTTAATAATTTGAGTCAGTGCATCGATTAAATCAAACTGCCATTTTTTATCCGCCACAATTCGGACAATTCCAGTTGCCTGACGCCGTAAAGCATATGGATCATTAGAACCGCTGGGGACCATACCGGCAGCAAAGAAAGTCAAAATGCTGTCCAGCTTGTCTGAAACGGCTAATAACGCACCGACATTTGTTTTTGGCAGCTCACCATTCGCAGAAATTGGTTGATAATGTTCGGAAATTGCCCGAGCAACTGCCGGTGACTCCCCATTCAGCAGCGCATATTTTTCACCCATGACGCCCTGAAGTTCCGCAAATTCGCCAACCATCCCGGTTACCAAATCAAACTTATAAATCTCAGCTGCCCGCTGTTCGTCCTTAAGCTCCTGCTCAGACAAATCGAATAATTGGCCGAGATAATGGGAGATAACCTGAACCCGTTGCATTTTCTCATACATAGTCGAAATTTTGTCATGGAAACTAACCTTTTTCAATCGGGCAACATAGTCGGCAATTGTCTTCTTTTGATCCTCTTCATAGAAGAACATTGCGTCTTCAAGCCGGGCTGTCAGCACCTTTTCATTTCCGGCAATCACGTTTTGAATATCATAGTCGTTACCATTTCGAACGGAAATGAAGTGCGGCAGTAATGTCCCATCATTGCTGGTAACGTAGAAGAAGCGCTGATGATCTTTCATTGATGTAATCAAGACCTCATCGGGAATTTTAAGATATTTTTCATCAAATTTCCCGGCAAAAGCCGTTGGCCATTCAACCAAATTGTTTACCTCTTCCAGCAAATCCGGATCCAGATTTACCGTCCAGTCATTATCGGCCGCAATCTGATGAATCTGTTTGACGATTAATTCCTTTCGTTTCTGGGCGTCGGCAATCACAAACTGCCGGGTCAATTGTTCCTCATATTCGTCCGCATTGGCTAATTCAATATCTTTTCCCAAAAAGCGGTGACCGGAAGTGATCCGATCGGTCGAGACATCCAGAATTTGAAACGGAATGACCTGATCGTTTAATAATGCTACCAACCACTTAATCGGCCGAACATATTCAAATGAGTAATCAGCCACTTCATCATAGTAGGGAAAGTCATTGCTGTGATAACAGCCTTCATTCCGGTTAAAATTTCATCAACCGGTTTACCGGCAATGTGCTTCTCAACAAAGACGTAATCAACACCCTTAACCTGCTTAAAAGTAATGTCATCGGTTGTTGCACCCTGACCGCGGGAAAAACCAATTGCGGCTTTCGTCCAATTACCATCCGCATCTTGTGCAATTTTTTTGGCAGGACCCTTTACCGACTTATCAACATCCGGCTGTTTGTCTGCCAGCCCGGTAATATACAAAGCCAATCGCCTTGGCGTACTAAACGTTTTGATCTGGTCAAATGTAATCCGCTGTTCTTTTAAATAATCGCCAGCCCGTTTTTTTAGCTGCTGAATGCTGGGTGTCACAACATGGGCCGGGATTTCTTCAAGCCCAATTTCCAATAAGAAATTATTTGCCATTATTTTTCCTCCCCCTCGTCTTTAAGCAGTGCCTGCCGCTTCTTTTCGTCCTTTATCAATGGGAATCCCAGTCGTTTGCGGGCAGCTACAAATTCTTTGGCTACGCTGCGAGCCAAGTTGCGAATCCTGGAGAGGTAACCGGCTCGTTCAGTAACTGAAACGGCCCCACGGGCGTCCAATAAATTAAATGTATGACTGCATTTCAAAATATAATCATATGCCGGATGAACCAGATTTTGTTTTAACAGCCGCTTGGCTTCCCGTTCATAATCGTTAAATAAGGTCAGCAGCATTTCCTGATCACTTTGCTCAAAACTATATTTGGAATGTTCATATTCAGGTTCTTTAAAAATATCACCGTAAAGGACGTCATCGGACCATTCCAAATCAAAAACCGAGTTCACATTTTGAATGTAAGATGAAAGTCGTTCCAGTCCATAAGTGATTTCCGAGGCTACCGGGTTCATTTCGAGGCCACCAACAATTTGAAAATAAGTAAACTGGGTAATTTCCATGCCGTCAAGCCAAACTTCCCAGCCAACACCGGCACAACCCATTGATGGGTTTTCCCAATTGTCTTCAACAAACCGGATATCATGCTCCAACGGGTTAATTCCAAGTTCTTTTAAACTATTGAGGTATAACTCCTGAATATTTTCGGGAGACGGTTTCATAATTACTTGAAATTGATGATGTTGATAAAGTCGATTGGGGTTTTCGCCATACCGACCATCTGCCGGCCGTCTTGATGGTTCAACGTAAGCGGCGTTCCAAGGCTCCGGACCAATTGCCCGTAAAAAGGTATAGGGCTCATCGTCCCGGCTCCTTTCTCGGTATCATAAGCCTGCATCAGCATGCAGCCTTGAGCAGCCCAATACTGCTGCAGTCGCAGAATTATTTCTTGAACTGATAATTTTTCAGTCATCTGAATTCCTCCTAAATTTTCACACAAAAAAGCCCTATGCTTAGTGACACGTTCACCCGGCCACTTAAACATAGGGACGATAATTTCGCGGTTCCACCCTACTTCTGGCTTTAACACCAGCACTTAATTGCTTCGGTTCAAAAAGCGCCATTTAATGACAAAATTCGAATTGGCTCACACTATCCCAATCTCGTTGATCGAATTAATTCATTAACTTCTTTTCTCATTACCGAAAATATTTAACTCAAAATAATCTTAGTTGACATATTCTGGAATGTCAACGCCGGATCCTGCTAAATTTTAAATTTACCCAGCTGGTCAATAAATCGTTTGCTCTTTGGAATCACGCCAACTGAATTGCTGTATAGTTGATCAATGACTTTTCGAAGCGATTTTTTTGTTTGGTCGCTTACCTTAATTGTTTTCAACTTGGTTAAATCAACCACCGAAAAAAGCCGTAGAAAATAAATTGTCTTTTGATCAAGATGCAGTCGATAGGGATCCCGATCAAAATGGTTTTGACAAATTAAACCGCCATAAGCTTCCGAATAATCAAACGGCAAATCCCGCCGATGACAAATCGAACAATCCACCCAGTTGGGGGCAACGCCAAAAGCTGCCAATAATTGAATTTCAAAGATGTTGGTAATAATCTCTTCATCAAAGCCCGTATCAATCAGCTTTAAGCCAATCATCAATTGGTCATACCATTTGGGAATCGGTAGACTGTCTTGGAAAGCCAAATCGATTAACGACATTGTATAGGTGGCATAGGCGTTCTTGGTTATATCGGCAGTGATTCCCTGAAAATGATCAATATTTTTATAATTATTGAGATAACTCAGGCCATCAGCCTTCAGATCACCAAAATATGTGCCGTAAGTAAAGGGCAAAATAGCAGCCCGCAACCGGAATTTAGGTCGCTTTGCCCCGTGAACCAAAAACATCTTCTTACCAAATTCCCTGGTTAGGAATTTGATTAATAAATCACGTTCACGATAGGCCTTTGAATACAGCAAGACACCGTGAAATTCTGCCGGCTTTGCTTTGGCCAAAGGCATTCACCTCTTTCAAAAGGATCGTTGGCAATAAAGACCAATTCAATTTGTCGTAAATTACTAATAGTTCTTCTTTTTATAGCCATACGAGTTCAATAAATTTGCCTTGTCCCGCCAATGGGCTTCAACCTTGACCCACAGTTCCAGGAAGACTTTGTTGCCCATCATATTTTCAATGTCCTTACGGGCCAAAGTGCCAATTTTTTTAAGCATTGAACCACCCTTGCCAATTACAATAGCCTTTTGACCATCCCGTTCAACAATAATGGTTGCCTGAATGTGTAAAACATCATCCTGATTCTTAATGCTTTCAACGTAAACCGCCGTTGAATGAGGAATCTCCTGACGCGTCATCTGCAGAACCTTTTCGCGGATCAATTCCGAAACCACAAATCGCTCCGGATGATCGGTCATCTGATCCTTAGGATAATATTGTGGCCCATTTGGTAATTCTTTAATTAACGAGGTCAATAATTCCGGAACATTATTACCTTGCAAAGCTGAAATTGGAAAAACTTCTTTAAACGGCAAGGCGTTTTTATACTGCTCAATAATGGCCATAACATCATCGGGCGTAATTGTGTCGATTTTATTAATCAGTAAATAAATCGGTTTGTGAACGTCCTTTAGGCGATCAATAATAAAATTGTCACCGGCTCCCCGACGTTCTGAAGCATTGACCATTAACAAGACCGCGTCAACTTCTTTTAAAGCCGACAGCGCGGAATCCATCATAAAATCCCCGAGTTTATTCTTGGGTTTATGGATTCCAGGGGTGTCAATAAAAATGATTTGCGCATCATCCGTCGTATAGACCCCCTGAATTTTATTACGGGTTGTCTGAGCTTTATCACTCATAATGCAATTTTCTGTCCCACTACCCGATTTAAAAAAGTTGATTTACCAACATTGGGACGACCGACAATGGCCACAAAGCCGGAACGATAATTTGGATTATCCATGTTCTACCTCACTTATTGATTAATTCAATGAATTTTGGAATAAATATCAAAGCGCCAATAATAACTGCGAAAATAGCAGATAAAAGAACACCGCCGGCGGCAATATCCTTAGCCCGTTTTGCCATCAAGTCAAAATGATGGCCAACTATCAGGTCAACCACATTTTCAACAATTGAATTAAGAACCTCTGAACCAATAACGGAAAAGAATGCCGCAAACAGCCACAGCCAGTCATAAATTGCAATTCGCATCAATAAGCCAACACAAAGGACGATCAGCGTAATAATCAGATCAAAGCGAAAGTTTCGTTCTTCCAAAATCAGTTTCTTGATTCCTTCAAGCGCATGACCAACCGATTGAAAGAAATGCCTGTTTTTATCTATCTGCCGCTTATCTTTTAAGACCATAGGCATTCAAGATTTCTTTTTGTAATGGGAACATCACGTCGGCATCCGTTTTTTTCATATGGTCATACCCGTTAAGGTGAAGAAAGCCATGGACAACCAGAAAACCAAGTTCTCTTTGAAACGAATGGCCCAAATAATCGGCTTGTTCGGCAACTTTATCAACTGAAACAAAAATGTCACCGATATTTTCAGGAATTTCTTCCTGCAACGCCTCGTCCATAACAATTGGAAAGTCATCATCGTCGCTTTGATCTTCAATCGCAAAACTGATAACGTCCGTCGCCCGGTCAACGCCCCGGTACTCACGATTGATTTTATGAATTTCGTCATTATTAACAAGCGTTACCGACATCTCTGTATTTTCGGCCAAATGAATATATGAGCCGGCAAAATTCAAAATATCCCGAATTAATTTTTCGTCCTTTTCAGAGATTCCTTTGGCTGTTTTATCGTAAATTTCTAAATCCATAAGCCACAATCCTCATTCATTAATTTCATTAATTATTGACCGTTTTTTTCGTAGGCCGTAATAATCTTAGCAACTACAGGGTGACGAACAACATCCTTCGCGCTAAACGTAACAAATTCAATTTGGTCGATTCCCCGTAGAATCTCCTGTGCTTTTACCAGGCCGCTGGTCGCGTGTTTTGGGAGATCGATTTGCGAAATATCGCCGTTAACAATCATTTTCGACCCAAATCCCAGCCTGGTCAGAAACATTTTCATCTGCATATTCGTTGTATTTTGGGCTTCATCAAGGATCACAAACGAATTATCAAGTGTCCGCCCTCTCATATACGCCAAAGGCGCAATTTCAATGACACCGCGGTCCATTAGCCGCTCAGTGTGCTCCGCGCCTAAAATCGCGTGCAGTGCATCATAAATCGGTCGTAGGTAGGGATCAACCTTTTCCTTTAAGTCTCCCGGTAAAAAGCCCAGGCTTTCCCCAGCTTCGACTGCCGGCCTAGTGAGTACAATCTTATCAACCGTTCCCTTTTTAAGCGCAGCAATTGCCATCACAACGGCTAAATAGGTTTTCCCAGTTCCAGCCGGTCCCACACCAAAAACAACGTCATGGCGGCGAATCGCCTGAATATATTGCCGTTGACCAAAAGTTTTAACCCGGACTGCTTTTCCTTTGGCATCCTTAATCAAGACCTGATTATAAAGATCTTGAAAATATTCCAAGGTCCCGTTTTGGGACATGTTAATCGCACTGATAAAATCACTGCTGTTAATATTGATTCCCTTTTGGACTAATGTCAGGATGTTATCCAAAATCGTCAATGTTGTCCCGACAGTCTCTTCATCACCGCTAACCCGCAATGAATTGCCGAAAACATTGATGGAAACACCCATCCCCTCTTCGAGAATCGTAATAAATTCGTTCTGAGTTCCAACGATTAGTAACAGCTGATTAGGATCAGATACGATAAATTCTTTTGTAATCTGTTGAGTTTCAGCCAATTAATTAGCTCCTTTTTAATATTTATATTAATCAGATACTATCACAAAATAAGGCTTTACTAAAGTGATTGAAGGCAGTCGTTCCATTTCTTGAAGTTAATTTAACCTTTTTAGCTTGAATTAGCTTTGGAGCTGTTTTTTAACCAATTTATTAATGATACTGCCGTCAGCTTGACCCTTGACCTTTGGCATAATGGCACCCATTACTTTGCCAAAATCGGCCATTGATTCAGCGTGAAGCTGATCAATCGTATCCGTCACAACTTTTTCAACCTCGGCTTCTGATAACTGCTTAGGCGCGTATTCTTCGGCAATCTTTAACTTGGCAGCCTGATCCTTCGCCAAATCATCCCGATTGGCTTTTTGAAACTCCGCCAGCGATTCTTTTTGCTGTTTGATTTCCTTCATCACAACCGAATTAATCTGGTCATCGGTCAACTTTTGATTACCATTATCAACTTCAGCATTCATGATTTGGGATTTCAGTCCCCGAATCACACCTAGTCTCACTTTATCCCGTGCCTTCATGGCATCCTTTAAATCTGAATTCAACTGATCATAAACACTCATCTGTTAAACCTCTTTTCAATGTATGTCTAAATTTTAACATAAAAAAGACCAGAGACTAATGAAACATTAGCTCCGATCTTCAAAAGGCTGTCATTATTAATAACGACGTTTCTTTTTATTGTTCCGCTTACGTGCTGCTTCGGACTTTAATTTACGTTTTACACTTGGTTTTTCATAAAATTCCCGTTTACGATATTCTTGCAGTGTACCGCTTTTTGAAACTGTACGTTTAAAGCGTCGAAGAGCATCATCAAGAGACTCGTTTTTACGAACGACTGTCTTTGCCATATGAAATTCCCTCCCTCCGAGCTTAAATGTAACTGTTTAAAAGCACACATTTATGTTGTACTAAAACGGTTCGCATTAAATTATACATATTAATCGAAATATCGTCAATGATTTAAGTTAAAAACAAGTCATCATGTTAAAATTTAATTGATGATCCTTTAAAAAATGAAAAAGCTGATGGGAGAAATATCATAATGAAAACACAAAATATCTTTATCATCTCTGATTCAAGCGGTGCGACTGCCCAGACACTGGCGCAAACGACCGCCTCACAATTTCCGAATATCAAAGCTGAAATCAGACGATTTCCCTTTATTCAAACGTCATCTATTTTAAAAGGCATTTTAAACCTGGCACTAACCAAACAAGCATGATTTTCCATACGCTGGTCAGCACCGACTTAAGCCAAATGGTGGTCACCTTCTGCAAAGAAAACGGCATCTATGATTTTGACTGCATTCAAACGCCAATGAAACTTTTATCAGGGCAACCGGGGAATCGCCAGCCCACGTTCCCGGGCTGATTCATGACCTAAACGAAAATTATTTTGAACGCATTTCAGCCATTGAGTTTGCTGTTGAAAACGATGACGGTAAAAATCCAAAGGGACTGTTAGGGGCCGACATTGTGTTGCTTGGTGTTTCCAGAACTTCGAAAACACCATTGTCCCTTTACTTGGCCAACCAAAATCAACGCGTCGCCAACTTACCCATCGGTCCCGATTTACACATCCCCGAAGAGTTAAACCAAGTCAAAAAAGATCGTATTTTCGGCCTGTTAAATACACCGGAAAAATTAAGCAAAATCCGAAAACAGCGCATGCTGTCGTATGGGTTAAATGCTGACACCCCATACTCCGACACCAAAAATATCCGGGTTGAATTAGATTATGCCAAAAAACTATATCGAAAAATCGGCTGTTTAACAATTAACGTTGCCAATAAATCCATTGAGGAGACTGCTACCATTATTTTGGAAAGTTTAAATTTGGATACGACAACCTTTGAAGATTAACGACTTTTGCGTCAATCATTAACACATCACACCAACAGTCTGGCGATTCAAAAAACTAATAATCCCCAAAAGCGGCTGGAACATAAGTCCAAAAAAACATTATTTTTTAAACGAATCCCTAAAATCAGTTTACAAAACTACTGATTTTACGGGATTTTCACTTTGAAATAGAAACTCGATAGTACGGATTTTTAACTGTTGTCCCAACTTCCTTTTTTTAATCACGATTATTCCCAAGTAAAAACGTGCGCCAAAAGGCAATTTGCTTATGCGCTAACAATTAACCGCCCTTCGTCCAACTTTAAGCCTGATTTATTTGAATGGTTTGGCTGCCTTTATATCTTCGATGATATGTGGATTAAATTGTTGCTCGGTCAGCATCCGAACTTCATAACCATGTGGATTATACTTGATTCGTTTATTCTCAGGATCTTTTAAAATCGGCGTTTCCATAATTTTGGGAACCGAAGCCAGCTGTTCATGATGAGCAATGTAATTTAATGCCTCAAAGCCAATTGTTCCCAAACCAATAATTTGATGGCGGTCCTTATGGCTGCCCAACGGGTTTTTAGAATCGTTTAAATGAACGACTTTTAGCCGATCGATACCAATAATGTGGTCAAATTCGTTTAAAACACCGTCGAAGTCATTTTTAACATCATAGCCGGCGTCGTTTGTATGACAAGTATCGAAAGTTACCGATAGTTTCTCGTTATGGGACACTTTATCGATAATTTCAGCCAATTGTTCAAAGGTAACCCCCACTTCGGTGCCCTTACCAGCCATGGTTTCCAAAGCAATCTGAGCTTTTTGATCTGGTTGGATAACCTCATTAAGTCCCTTGGCAATCTGGGCAATGGCTTTTTCCGGGCCTGCGCCAACGTGGGCTCCGGGGTGCAAAACGATTTGTTTGGCACCGATTGCTTCCGCCCGCTCAATCTCAGCTCGAAGAAACTGCACGCCAAAGCCAAAATTTTGGGGTTTCAATGTGTTGCCCAAGTTAATAATATATGGCGCATGAACGACAACTTCTTTTAAGCCATGTGCGGCCATATATGCTTTTCCCGCTTCAGCATTTAATTTTTCAATCGGCTTTCGAACTGTATTTTGAGGTGCCCCGGTATAAACCATGAACACATTTTCACCAAAGCCGGCAGCTTCCTCGGCAGACCCCAAAAACATAGCCTTACCGTTCATGCTTACATGTGATCCAATTAAAAATGGCTGTTTAGTCAATTATCCTTTTCCTCCCTTTAAAATAAGGTCACTGACTTCTTGAGAAGCCGTCCCCTTTTCCCAAGCACAAAATTTATTGTTAAAATCAGTTAAATTTTTCTGAAAATGGTTAAAGTTACCGGTTTCATTAAAAATCCCAAGCTGATTATAAAATGATTCGGGATCCGTTACCAGCGGCCCTGGTAAATTCCCCGGCTGATAATCGAAATAAAAGCCGCGAAGCTCATCTCGATAATGCGCCAAATCATATGGGAAAAACAGCATCGGTCGTTTCAAATTAGCAAAATCAAACATGACCGAAGAATAGTCGGTAATCAGTAAATCCGTAATCAGGTACAGCTGATTGATATCTTCGTCCGCACAAATTTTAACCCGATCTTCGAAACCGGTAATATCGATATGATCTTTCACCAAATAGTGGGGCCGAATAATTAAAATCGTATTTTGATCCAATTTGTTGAAAAAACGTTTCAGTTCAAACGGCAACTCAAATTTGTAGCTTCCCTGGCTGCGGTAGTCATCGTCTCGCCAGGTTGGCGCGTACATGATAACTTTTCGGGGCAGCCTGCCCAAAATTCTTTTTTTCAATGCCTGAATATTGGGCACATCGTTTTGCTGGTATAAAATATCATTTCGAGGGTAACCAATGTCTAAGAACCGATGATGAAATTCAAAGGCTGATTTAAAAATGTCTTTTGAATATTGATTTGGCGCAATTAAATAATCCCAGCGATCAGCCTCATCGATAAATTGTTGATGATATTGGCTGGTTGAACTACCTGGAATTTCAACGTGAGCAATATCCACGCCCAGCTTTTTTAACGGGGTACCGTGCCAAGTTTGGATATAAACGGTTCCCTTATTTTTTCGCCACCATTTTGGCATTCTGGAATTCATAACCCAAAAGGAAGCCCGGGCACTGTACCAAACCCAGGTAGGGGTAAACCGCTTGATTAGCTGAATCTCAGGGAACGCCGCTGCCAGCCGTGAATAAGCAGCCGGTTTAACACTGAAGTAACAGTGCCGTTTTATCTCGGGTGCTTGCTTAATCAATTGTTTGTAGATAGCAAATGGATTGTCACTGATGTCTTTGCCATTGAAGCTTTCAAATAAAATGAGTGGTTTCTTTACCCGCATACAAATAAACCCATCGTTCATCACGATGAGTATGCAGCGAGCTATTAATTTGATAACCGTAATAAGATGCCGTTTCAAATAGCTCACCTTCCAACCTAAATTAAATCAACAAACCTGGAACGGAATTTATAATGCAAATGCGAACCAACCAGGAAGAAAAATAGAACAATTCCCCAAAAGACAACGTTTAGGGTTGGCTCCTGCCAAAACCACATTGTGCCCAACATTGAATTCCGAAAACCGGAAACAACGTAGAAAAACGGGTTTAACTGCAGGATGTGAACAAACGGTGCCGGAAACGAATTTGTTTCAAAATTAAAGAGTACGCCGGACATATAAAACAACATCCGCATTAATGATTGAAGCATAATGCGCCAATCCCGGACCAACAGCGAAATCGTCGAATTAAAAATCCCAAATGCCAGCATCCAGGCGATCATGCAGATAAAGTAATAAAGCCATTGAACCCAATAAATCGATGGCCGAACGCCATAGATAAAGCTGACAACGATTGAAAATACCAACATCGTCCAAAAAGAGCTTAAATTACTAACCAGCTTAATCGTCGGTAAAATACTAACGGGGAACTTCATTTTGGACACCATTCCAACCCGTTGGTAGATACTTTTGGAAGCATCCAAAGTAGCCCGATTCATAAAGAACCACGGTGTAATCCCAATTACCATCCATGGCAGATAATCGACTCCGTGCGTGGAATTACCATGCTTTAAGCCAATCCCAAAAACCAGCCAATAAATCCCGATTTGAATTAACGGGTACAGGTACTCCCAAACCAAGCCCAAATAATGGCTTTGGTACTCGGCTTTATCCTCATATTGTGAGATTCGAAAAACAATTCCGATATTTTGGAATTGTTCCTTGATTAATGTAAAAACCTCTTTCAAGTTGCCGCACTCCTTACAATGAACCACTAATAAAATGATTCAAGTTTATTGAATAACTAATTAACGTCGTTTTAACAAGTCTAAATAGTGCCGCAGACACCGCTGGGTTGCCTGCCCATCATTATAAGTATTCCAATGCTGATTGAACTGCCGGAAATTAGTTGGCTGATGAGCCAAAATTTCAGCTTTGAGCTGATCAACACTGGTAACCGGTTTACTGGGAAGCCAATCGAGAAAATCATCCTGGACACCCGGATTTAATTGATACTGTTTTAAGTCGAACATGAAAAAAATTAGGGATTTTGCATTCGGCAATAAACTAAAATCGAAAGCCACCGAAGAATAATCGGTTACCAACGTATCGGCCACCGTTAATAATTCACTGGTAGCCAATTCATGGTAAAACTTAATTCGTGGATTTCCAATCTTGCGCATTGCCGTTTCCCGATCTCTTAAAACAGGGTGCAATTTAACCACCACAACGGCATTGGGATCGGCAGATAATGCGTTTCCCAGCCCCGCCGGTAGTTTAAAGCTTTTATCCGGTCGATAGGTTGGCGCGTATAAAATAACCCGATGGCTTTTTAGTTCGGGCGCTACCCGGTAAATCCGTTCCCGGGCATTTGCCTGCCATGTTTTATCCAGATACTGATCAGAGCGGGGATAACCCAGCAATTGAATCTTTTCAGCCGACTCATGGTAACTGTTTTGAAAAACCCTGCCCATTGCCTTTGACGCAACAACATAATCATCAAAATGATCATAAACATCCTGAAATCGTTTCTTGTCAGATTTACTTCGTTGCGCAGTTGTCGGGTCTTCCCAGCCGAATTTCTTAATTGCCCCGTTGGCGTGCCAAATTTGGACAATTCGCGTCGCTTTGGCATGAATTAAACCACCCAAAAAGGCGTAATAATTATCACAAAAGAGAAGCCGAGCCCCCATAATCAGCGGGACAAAATCAAAAACAAACTTCATCCCATCCGTAAATTGATGGGTCTCAATGCCAAATGCAGCTAATTCCGTCGCGGCCGCTTCAGTTTCTGGTCGATATAAAACAATAAAGTGAAACCGGGCCGGCATCTTCTGTGCCAACTGTTTAATAAAATCCAGATTATTATCAAAACTCATGAGATAGATAATCTTGTTTTTGGGTTTCCAGATATTCAATATCGAAAGAAAACGAATCAGCCATAGATAAACTACTTTCAAATTCTTCACCGTATTTCAGTTTTTAATAAACACACTGGAGTATTATAACATAAACTTTTTCCAGAAATGCCTTCTTAAAGAATCTTTAGATTTAGAAAACGATTATGGTTTTGGTTCGTAGAAGCGGCCAAGAATCTTAACCGAATCCGAAATGCTGGCGAAAGCATTGGGATCCGATTCCAGCAGAGCCTCTTCCAACTCACTCATTTCATATCGTGAAATAACGGTAAACAGAATTGTTTTAGCATCATGCTGATAAGCGCCTTCAGCATTGTGAACAATCGTAATTCCCCGTCTTAGGTGATTTTGAACGCTGTCAATAACCGTGTTGGGCCGATTGGTAATAATCATTACCTGCATTCGCTGCTGTTTGGTATAGGTCATATCCATGACCTTTGCGTTAACAATCAATCCAATGACGGAATACAGCGCATATGGCCACCCATAAGCAAAACCGGCCGCAATGACGATCAGGCGTTGAAGGCGATATTAACTGAGCCGATTGACCGGCCGGTCCGCTCCCGGATAACCAGCCCTAAAATATCCAAGCCACCGGTGGAAATGCCGTTTTTGAGTGCCGTTCCAGTCCCAAAGCCATTTACGGCACCACCAAAAATCGCACAGATAATTGGATCATGCGTCAACGGAATCGGCTTGAGTAATTGAATCATGAAACTGGAAAGAAAAACAGTAATAATCGTAAAAATTGTAAATTCTCGGCCAATTCCCCGCCAAGCCAATAAAAATAACGGGACGTTCAACAAAAACAATCCCAACCCGGTAGAAATCGTCATCGGGAAGGTCCTTGAACTGATCGTGTTTAATAATTGAGCCAAGCCGGTTATCCCTGAGGAATAAATGTGTCCCGGTGTCCAGAAGAAATTAACCGCGATTGAAACCAAAATCCCATAAATAAACGAGGTGGATGTTTTAGTTACGTAAGTATGCCGACGCATTAATTTTGAAACGTCATCCATATATAAAATCCTTTCATTTTTCATCGTAAAAATCATTCAGATTAATTGTAACGCTAATCACAATCTGACAAAACGGTTATTTAACACGTCATCAAAAAAGCAAGACTAAAGACAGGAATCAACAGCTATCTTCAGTCTTGCTTTATTATAAACTATCCTTTAACTATTTCTTCTGATCCTGTTCAGCAACAAAAATCCCCAGGTCATCCAGCTGCTTATTAGCTACCGGTGATGGTGCACTGGTTAATGGTTCAACTGCCTTGGAATTCTTAGGGAAGGCAATTACGTCACGAATATTCTCCCGATCAGCCAATAACCGAACAAATCGGTCCAGGCCAATTGCCAGGCCACCATGAGGCGGAAAACCATAATCCAACGCTGTCAGGAAGTACCCAAATTGGGCTTCAGCCCGTTCCTTGGTAAATCCAAGTGCTTTGAACATTCTTTCCTGCAGTTCTCGCGTATGAATACGAATCGAACCACCGCCCAATTCAAGACCATTTAAAATAATATCATAACTTTGCGCGTAAGCTTTGTGCGGATCTTCATCATCATTCATCAGATAATGAACATCTTCTTCATTTGGCATTGTGAATGGGTGATGGGCAGCTACGTAACGCTTCAAATCAACATCCCAATGGAACAATGGCCAATTAACAATCCACAAAAAGGCAAATTTGGATTCGTCAATCATATTTTGTTGTTTGGCAATTTCAACTCGCAGATAAGCCAGCGTATCTGCTACTACCCGACTGTTGTCAGCAGCAAATAATAGTAAGTCGCCAGGCTTGGCTTCGGCTTTTTCCAAGATCTTTTGCCGCAGATCGGCATCTTTAAAGAACTTGGCAATTGGACCGTTAAACCCGTCTTCAGTGACTTTCAGCCATGCCAAGCCTTTTGCGCCAAATCGTTCAACATAGCCGGCAAATTGGTCAAGGTCTTTTCGGGAGTACTTGTCAGCCCCACCTGGTACGGCAATCGCTTTAACCTGACCACCATTCTTAACCGCACCGGCAAAGACTTTAAAATCAACGTCCTTCATAATGTCAGACAAATCTTTTAGTTCCATACCGAAACGAACATCCGGCTGATCAGTTCCAAAGCGGGCCATTGATTCATCCCAATCCATTCGCTTAAATGGTAACTTAACATCCTTACCCAAAGCGTCCTTCATTACCTTGGCAATAAAGCTTCGGTAACGTCCATAATCTCTTCCTGATCGGCAAACGACATTTCCATATCAATCTGGGTAAATTCAGGCTGACGGTCACCACGCAAATCCTCATCCCGATAGCAGCGGGCAATTTGATAATACTTATCAAAGCCGGCCCCCATCAACATCTGTTTAAATTGTTGCGGTGATTGCGGTAACGCATAAAATGACCCTGGATAAACCCGGGACGGTACCAAGTAATCCCGAGCACCCTCCGGTGTTGATTTTGTTAATGTCGGCGTTTCAATATCAATAAAGCCTTCCTTGTCAAAGAAACTATGAATTGATTGAATAATCCGATTTCGCAGCAGAATATTATATTGCATTTCAGGCCGGCGAAGATCGAGGTAACGGTATTTCAGCTTTAAATCTTCGGAAACATTAATCCCATCTTCAATGTAAAACGGCGGCGTCTTGGAAACTGCCAAAATCTTAGCCTCGGTAATATCGACTTCGATCTTACCGGTTTTCATCTTGGGATTAATTTCTTTGGGTGCTCGGGCAACGACTGTTCCCTTGGCTTCCACAACGTATTCACCACGTAATTTGTCAGCAACCGCCAATGCATCCTTACCAAACTCTTCACTAAAGACCAATTGCACAATGCCTTCCCGATCGCGCAACTCAATAAAAATCAAGCCACCGAGGTCACGGCGCTTTTGGACCCATCCTTTTAAAACGACTTCTTTGCCGATCAGTTTATCATCAACCAAGCCGGCATATGTTGTTCTCTTCATTCTCTAACTCTCCTTAGTCATTAAAATTTGAAGTAATAATGCTGTCAAAATCATGCACAATTTTATCAATCGGAACGTTGATTTCCTTACCGGAAGCCATTGATTTCACGTTGGCCGTCTGGGATTTCAACTCGCTTTCACCAATTGTAATTGTATACTGGGCATTCAGCTTGTTGGCCGTTTTAAACTGCGCCTTGGGTTTTCGATCCAAATAGTCCCGATCGGCCGCAAAACCATTGGCCCGCAAAGCCTGGACAATTTTTAACGTTTCAACACTGGTTTGTTCACCAATACCGACAACGTACGCATCCAATTGATCTAAGACAGGGAATTTAACGCCCTGCGCTTCCATCAGGAGCATCAGCCGTTCCATTCCAAGGCCAAAGCCGATTCCAGGCATCTCAGGGCCGCCCAGCTGTTCAACCAGCCCATTATAGCGGCCACCCGCGCAAATGGTTGTATAGCCCTCTCCAAGCGCTTTGGAGTCCACCATAATTTCAAAAATCGTGTGGGTATAATAATCCAAGCCACGAACCATATCCGGATCAATCACGTATGGAATCTGCAGTGTATCCAGCAGCGCTTTTACCCGTTCAAAGTGCTTTTTTGAATCATCGTTTAAATAATCCAAAATTGAAGGGGCGCCTTTAACAATCTCTTTATCTTTCTTGTCCTTGCTGTCCAAAACCCGTAATGGATTCTTGTGGAGCCGAACTTGGGAATCCTTACTCAACTCGTCGAAGTGCGGATCCAGGTAATCAATCAATGCCTGGCGATAGGCATCTCTGGAAGCGGCATCACCCAAGCTGTTGATTTCCAGTCGAATATCTTTCAAACCGAAATGCCGCAGTAAATCCATACCCATTGCGATTACTTCAACATCCAATTCGGGCTCATCACTGCCAAAGGCTTCAACACCGATTTGATGAAATTCCCGCTGACGACCGGATTGAGGCCGTTCATATCGAAACATTGAACCCATATAGAAAACTTTAACCGGTCGTTGATGTTCCGGACCATAAAGCTTGTTTTCAACAAAGGCCCTGACAACGCCGGCAGTGCCTTCCGGGCGCAGGCTGATGTGTCGGTCCCCTTTATCCTTGAAATCATACATTTCCTTTGTGACAACATCAGACGTATCACCTGAAGTTCTGGAAAAAACGTCAAAGTTCTCAAACATCGGCGTTCTGATTTCCTGGTAACGATAATCATTAAAGAGCATTCGGGCTGTTTCTTCAACGTAAGTCCACTTCTTGGCTTCTTCAGGTAAAATATCAGCCGTTCCTTTAGGTCGTTGATATCTCATTAATGTTTCCTCCCAATTAAATTCCGAAAAAAAAGACCCCTGTCCGAAGACAAGGGTGCATTGCACGGTACCACCTTTTAAATAACTCTCGGATAACGCTCGCGCGAATAGCATTAGCAGCTATTACCGTTTTTACAAAAAGTGTCACTTCAATGAATCGATTACGTTCTTTCAGCATGCAAACGTTCTCTGGTTTAAACCAATTCAATTACTAATCTTTTTAATCGGTTAATTATTTAACTGCTTATAACACTAGTGGAGGAAGCCCAAAAAGTCAAGTCAAAATTCACACCCCGTCAGTCAATTTTAAAATAAGACGAACTTAACCAAGTCGTTGGAAAATTTAATTAAGGCTTAACCATTTATCATTAGCCTCAGTCAGCCGTTAATTTATAATAAAAGTACTTGAAAAATTAGGAAGAATCTGCGAATGAAAAAAATTTCTGAAAATACCGGTTGGATCATCGCAACTTTAACAATTATTGTCACCTTTGCCCTATTGTTTATTGCTTTATACGCCAACTCGGTCACAGTAAAAGTCAATCAATTAAATATCAGAAGTGGCCCTGCCGTTACTTATTCTGTTAAAGCCAAAGCCAAACACGGCGAACAGCTACAGGTAATCAGCCGGCAGGGAAACTGGATTAAAGTTATTTATAAGCACCGAACGATTGGCTGGGTAGCTTCGTGGCTGGTCACCAATGGTCATATTAAGGATGTCACCCAACTTTCCGAGGCAACTGTCGTTTTGGATCCCGGACACGGTGGCAGCGACTCCGGGGCACTGTCTGCCAACGGCCGGGAAGAGAAAACCTACACGTTGATTTTTGCCAACCTGGTTGCCAAAAAATTGCGTGCCAGGGGCGCTAAAGTCATCATGACGCGGCACTCAGATACAACCGTCCCGCTTTATAAGCGGCCTCAAGTCGCAACAACCAATTCGGCGAACGCCTTCATCAGTTTTCATTTTGACTCATCAGACGTCGCCAACACGGCATCCGGCTTTACCTGTTACTATTATCACGCCGGAGATTCAAAAAAACTCGCTCAAGCAGTTAATCAAAAAATGACGGACTTGCCATTAACCAATCGGGGCACGAACTTTGGCAATTATTTGGTTATTAGAGACAATGCCATCCCTGCAATTTTGATCGAAGGGGGTTATATTAATACTGACAGGGACTTTAGGATGATTCAAAGTTCTGCTTATCAAAATAAGGTTGCCGACGACGTGGTTGCCGGCCTACAAGCCTACTTTAAAACACATTAATTTAGGAGGAGTCATAAATGGCAGTTGATCAAAAATGGTTAGCACAACTTCCAATTGAAAAAGTTGAGGAAATTCAGCCGGTCTCAGGTGGCGATATCAACGATTCCTATTCATTAAGAACGACGAACAATCATTACTTCATGAAGGTCCAACCAATCGGGGGAAAGTCTTTTTCGACCATGAAGTTGAGGGGCTGCATTTGCTCGGCCAAGCCGCTAACACCCCCCAAGTCATCGCCAGCGGTGAAATCAATGGTGATGGGTACCTGATTCAAAACTGGGTCGACGTGGGTCAGGGCAGCCAATATGAGCTGGGCAAAATGGTGGCCAATGTTCATCAGCAGCATACACCTAAATTTGGCTTGGATCACGACTTCACAGCCGGTAAACTCCCCAAAATAAACACTTGGCAAACTGATTGGCGCGTGTTTTATATTAATCAGCGGCTCAAACCGCTCGTCAAATTAGCGGCTCAAAATGGTCGCTGGAATGATTGGCGTGAAAAACATTTTCAAGCGCTTTGTGAACAATTTAACCAATATTACGCCGATCACAGCGTTCAACCAAGCTTACTGCATGGCGATCTTTGGGCCGGCAACTTCATGTTTGAAGCTTCCGGAAAACCAATGCTAATCGACCCGGATGTTTTTTATGGCGACCGGGAACTCGACATTGCTATGACAACTGTCTTTGGCGGATTCTATAAGGATTTCTATGACGGCTACAATGCTGTTTATCCGTTAAAGCCGGGATTGGATCAACGCCTTCCATGGTACCAGCTCAATTACCTGCTCGCTCATTTAAATCTGTTTGGTGAAACGTACGGGCCGATGGTTGACCAAATTTTAACACAGTATTAATGAAAAGACCGGAAAGCGGGGCTTAACGCCTCGCTTTCCGGTCTTTTCCAATCGCCGATTATCGTTTCGACAACCAGGGAATTAATTCTTTAACTTCAGTTATCTTGATATCCGGATTGCCGGTTTCAACGATCAACCCGTCCGGATCAAATAAACAGGAAGCAACATTGGCATGGTTGCCAGCTTGAACATCCAACTTCCGGTCGCCGATCATAATGGCTGACGAACGATCAACATGATTTTTTCAATCAGCCAGTTAATGGAGGCCGGATTCGGCTTTCTGGGGAATTCTTGGTCCGAAGTCACAAAATCGGAGAAATACTTTAGCAGATCAAATTTTTGCAAGAGCCGTTTGGCTTGGTTATCCCGATGAGTTAATAAATAATGACTGCCGGACATCTTTTTAACAAAGGCCAGTACCTCAGCAACGCCATCAAACGGCTTGGCCGCTTCAACCATTTCAACCTGGTATTTTTTATTTAATCGGCGCAGCGTCTGTTCATCAATACCATAAAAGGCCGCCGCTTTCTGAATGGCCGTGCCAACGTCGTGTTGGCGCATTGTGACGTAAATATCATGTTCATCAATGGCAACTTCATCAATAGCCATCTTCAACAAAGCCCGTTTAAAAGCCGCAATCATCATGGGATAGGTATCGAACAGCGTGCCGTCAAAGTCCCAAAAAAGTTGGTTAATCATCTTTTATTCGCCCCTTAAAAAAGACCGAAGCAAAACTCATCAGCCTCAGTCTTTATTTTCTATAAATTCATGTTTCGAATCGATCTTAACGGTGGTCAGTATCAAAAATAATGGTTACCGGGCCATCGTTTTGAAGATCAACCAGCATATCAGCGCCGAAGACCCCGGTTTGAACGTCAAGGCCGGTTTGCCGCAAGCGCTCATTAAATGCTTCGTAAACCTGCTTGGCATGGGTCGGCTCTCCCGCTTGGGTAAAGCTTGGCCGATTACCTTTTTTAGTATCGGCATAGAGCGTAAACTGTGAAATTGACAAAATTGCGCCATCAACTGCATGGATATCCAGATTTAACTTATCATCAGCGTCTTCAAAGACCCGCAGCTTACTGATTTTGTGCGTCAAATAATTGATTTGATCGTCGCCATCTTTATCACTGACCCCAACCAACAGCATAAATCCTCTGCTAATTTGGCCGTGAACCTTCCCATTGATGGCTACCGACGCGCGTTTGACCCGCTGTAAAACAACTCTCACTATTCGTTCAAACTCCTTATCTAAATTTTCGTTTTACCAGATAAACATCCGGAATATTTTTAAGTGTTGAAATCAATCGATTTAGTTGTTCCAGACTGCGAACACCGATTGAAAGCGAAATTGTTACCATTTTGTTGTGATCAACCTGACCGTTAACCGAAGAAACGTTTTTAGTCACATTATTCACAGCATTTAAAATGTTAGTCAACAGGCCGGTCCGATTATAACCCTGAACAGTTAAGTTAGCTGAATAAATGGTCCGTTCTTCTGGATCATTGGCCCAGGAAACTTGGATCAGCCGCTGGCCATCCTTTTCGGCTTTGGCAATATTGGGACAATCTACCCGATGAACGGAAACCCCGCGGCCCTTTGTAATGTAGCCAACAATTTTGTCACCGGGAACCGGCGTACAGCAATGACTTAATCGAACCAGTAAATTGTCGACGCCTTCAATGACAATTCCGTTTGAAGATTTTCGTGCTTTCTTGTGCTGCCGGGTTGCTCGGTACTTTCTGAAATAGTTTGATGTTCTTCAAGGACTTCTTTTTCCGCCTGGTCTTGGCGTTCCCGCTTTAACCGGGCTCGGACATCTTCTGTTAATCGGTTCACAACACCGGTTGGTTGAACGTCACCAAACCCGATAGCAGCCAGCAGATCGTCAGCCCGATGATAATGCATGTTGGCAGCAGCTTGATTTAATTTTTCGGGTGTTAATATCTTGTGGGGATCAAAGCCCTCTTCACGCAGTTTATGCGTAATGATATTTCGCCCATTAACAATATTTTCCTCCCGATCTTCCAATCGAAAATACTGCTTGATCTTATTTCGGGCCCGTCTGGTATGGACCATTTTAATCCAGTCACGACTCGGCCCCGAGGAACTGGTTGACGTAATAATATCAACAATATCACCAGTTTTTACTTGATGATCCAATGGCACAATCTTGCCGTTAACCTTAGCACCGGTCGTATGATTGCCAACTTCGGTATGAATTATATAGGCCATATCCAACGGTCCGGCACCCTTTGGCAATTCAAAAACATCCCCCTTGGGCGTAAATACATAAACGTGATCGCCGAACAGTTCACCTTTAACACTGTCCATAAAATCAGCAGCATCGTCAGTATCCTCTTGAAGCTCGATAATTTGTTTGAACCAGTTTAACTTATTATTATCTTGCGATCCCTTAACACCGCCGGTAATGCCTTCTTTATACGCCCAGTGAGCCGCAATACCAAATTCGGCAACCCGGTGCATTTCCTCAGTTCGAATCTGAACTTCAAGCGGTTTGCCTTCCGGGCCAATAACCGTGGTGTGCAGCGATTGATACATGTTGGCTTTTGGCATAGCGATGTAATCTTTAAATCGCCCAGGCATCGGCTTCCATTCCGTATGAATCGCGCCTAAAACTGCGTAACAGTCCTTGATTGATTGGACAATCACACGAATTGCCAACAGGTCGTAAATCTGACTGAATTGCTTATGCTTATCCACCATTTTTTTGTAGACGGAATAAATATGCTTGGGTCGACCATAAATTTCACTTTTAATATCCAAGTCAGCAATTGCAGCTTTAACCTCGTTAATCGCTTTTTGGATATAATCAACCCGTTGATCACGCCTTGAATTCATTAAGTGTACAATCCGGTAATACTGTTGGGGATTCAGGTAGCGTAACGAAATATCTTCAAGTTCCCACTTAATGGTTCCAATACCCAGACGATCCGCGATCGGTGCATAAATTTCCAGAGTTTCCTTTGAAATTCGCCGCTGCTTGTCCGGCCGCAATGATTTTAACGTTCGCATATTATGCAGCCGATCCGCAAGCTTCACGATCATTACCCGGATATCTTTACACATTGCCAATAATAATTTACGGTGATTTTCTGCTAATCGTTCTTCACTCGACTTATACTTAATTTTGGAAAGCTTGGTAACCCCGTCAACAA
Source organism: Lentilactobacillus farraginis DSM 18382 = JCM 14108 (assembly GCF_000583655.1). Taxonomy (GTDB): domain Bacteria; phylum Bacillota; class Bacilli; order Lactobacillales; family Lactobacillaceae; genus Lentilactobacillus; species Lentilactobacillus farraginis. The sequence goes on along the minus strand of NZ_BAKI01000002.1, from coordinate 4,130 downwards.
TCAGCGCGACGTCGCTGCCAAACAATTCCTGAACATCGCTTAATTCGGCACCCGTGTCTTCGACAACATCATGCAGAAACCCTGAAGAAACGGTTTCCGGGTCCATATGCAAATCAGCTAAGATTCCGGCCACCTGGATCGGATGAGTAATATAAGGCTCACCAGATTGACGCATTTGATCTTTATGAGCAATTTTGGCAAACTGATAAGCTTTTTCAACCATTTTGACATGGTCGTCATTCATATACTCGGAAACCTGTTTTATTACATCATCGGCAGTCCAAATTTTAGTAGCCATTTTATCAACTCTTCTCTGTTATAAAAATACGCTTTAAGCGACACTGTGAATTATCGACAAATCCCAAATGATCAAGGCCATTTAAAATCGTGATGTCTAATAATAATAGTTTATCATTGTTTCCAATCAAAATCAGCCTTTGAAAAGTTCGGTCATAACTGAAACAGCTGTCAAAAAGTACATTGGCGCAGTTTCGGTCCGTAATATTCTCGGCCCAAGCCTACCGGGAGATAATCCTGAGTGGTCAACATTGCAATCTCTTCGGGCGAAATACCGCCTTCTGGGCCAAATACCGCTACGATTGATTCGCCAGTGGTCAATTTAGCCAATGATTTAACCAGTTCAGTGGCCTCCCCTTCCTTGGCAGATTCCTCATACGCCACAAGTTTAACATCGAAACTTTGCTTCGTCAGCTCCGAAAGCCGATTCATGTACTGAACATTGGGGACCCGGTTTCGATGCGACTGCTCCGCGGCACTCAAAGCAACTTCATTAAGCCGACTGATTTTTTTGACACTCTTTTGATCCCACTTAACAATTGAGCGGGCCATCGGGAGGAAGATTACTTGATCAACTCCCAATTCAGTTGCTTTTTGGACAATTAATTCCGGTTTGTTTTGCTTTGACAGGCCACTCACAATGGTTACTTTGACAGGCAATTCCACATCAATATCAAGCGGTCGCTGCAAAACTGCCGTCACCTGTCGGTCATCAACCGCCTTAATTTGAGCAAGATAAACCTGCTGACTTGAAGAAACGGCTTGAAACCGATCACCGGGTTTAGCCCGAAGCACCCTGCTTAAATGTCGGCTAATTGATTTGGGCAGCCGAATTTCCTGCCCGCTCGTTAATGGTTCATTTAAAAAATAGTGCTGCATGATTAGTCCTCTTCACTTGGTTTTTTGGCAATAATGGCGTACCAGTCAGCCATTTTCAGTGATTGGTTAATCTTAAACCGTGTGCTTTTAGCGCGTCCGTCACCAAGGCGTACTTATCTTTAATAATTCCGGACATCAGAAAATGCCCGCCCGGTTTTAGATTTGCAAATGCCTGAGGCACCAGTGCACAATAATTTCCGCTAAAATATTAGCAACCACCAAATCAACCTGCTTGTGAATCCCGGTTAACAGATTATTGGCGGAAATCTGAATGTCGGCTGCCCGTGGATTTAAATTAATATTTTTCTTTGCGGAAGCAACCGCGATGTCATCAACGTCATAGGCAAACACATCATCTGCGCCCATTAACTTCGCAGCAATGCTCAAAACGCCAGAACCGGTCCCAACGTCCATTAGCGATTCACCACCCCGCAACACCATTTCCAAAGCCTGTAGGGAGAGTTGCGTCGTTGGATGGGTACCGGTGCCAAACGCCATGCCCGGGTCAAGCCGAATAATCTGTTCCAGTGCAGACTTGGGTTGATAATCATCCCAGCTCGGAACCACCGTCAAATACCTGGTCACAGAAAACGGATGGTAATACTTTTCCCAGGCTGTTTTCCAATTTTCATCAGCGACCGGGGTTAACTTCACTTCAGCGGGGGCTGATTGCAGCCCAAAGTCAGCCAGTTTCTGAACTTTAGCTGAAATTTCTGCAGTTCGCTGCGCAATATGCCTGCTATCGGGATAATAAGCGGAAACGATGGCACCCTTAGATAAATGTGGTACGTCCTTTGGATCAATAATTTCGCCGTATTGGCCATATTTCCCCGGTTTTAAGTGCTGAAAATCTTTGGCGTCCTCAATCGAGACTCCCGACGCGCCATAATCCATTAAAATATTTGAAACAGCCTCCACCGCTTCACTTGAAGTAATTACTGAAACTTCAGTCCATTGCATAATAACTCTCCTGTCGCTTTATTTTTTTAAGCCAATTCATGATACGAAAAAAGCATCCCTCACTTGGATGCTCCATCCGTTACTTCATCATTCGACTTTTTTGCGATTTCACGAGCCCTTACCTTTGCCTCGTGCTTTAATAGATGGCCTTCCAAGTAATGAAGCAATTCCGACTCACTATAAAATATTCGGGGATGCTTTTGCTTATGAAGACGCAAATCGATCTCATTTATCCGCTGTCTACCAGTCCATCTATGACTATAACGAATAATCAACCGATTATCCAGTCGGTCGCGGCCAAATCGAAAAATATAGATATTATCCGGTGTTAATAAGGGACGCATATATTCTTTTTTATAGAAATAACCATTTTTTCGCAAATATTGCTTTGTTCGACTAAGAATAACTAACACCTCCTAAATGATAAATCTGACCGGTTAATGGCCGATTGTTTTATTAATTAATGATCATTTTAAATTCCGTTGTGATAATTTTGAGGTTGTTTCACAACCATTGCAGAATTCATAAGTTATTACAACGAATCGAAAAGAAAACGAATTAATATATATACTAATAGAATATCCATAAAAACGCAACTATAAATTTATCGCGAAATTCAAACTTGATTTAGATACGCCTTTTACCTATTATGAAAAGTAAGGGGGTTATCAACTATGGCTTTTTTTAGAGTACGTTTTATTAATAAAATCAGACCGGAAACAATTGAAATTCGATATCGGGCTATCTTGGAAGAACCTACTAGTGACACACTTTTTGAAGGTTCTCAGTTATTCAACCGGGAGTTTTTGAAACCGGAACTCCTGAAAACCGGTGAGGCCGCTTTACGGGCAATTGAAAATATTTTCGCCGCCATTCCCGATAACTTGGTTTTAAATCAATTAAGTTTCGAACAATCACACGATCGCTCGATTTTGGAAGTTCCGTCAAAATCAAGCTTTGATCAATTTATTATCAGCCATCATCAGTTAAACCGGGTCCAAACACATACCAATCAGGATGGTCGGCAAGTTATTGACACCAAAATGATCACGGAGCTTCGAATTGGCTAACCAGCATCACACTTTTAGTTTATATAGTTTAATTGTTTATAGCATACTTTTCAAGTATTTCTTTAAGTTCTTTTTAATTTCCTAATAAAGTTAATATTATTTACCAGTCGTTAAAAGGTTGATCATATCCTTTGACAGGTTGTTTCCGGCTATATATACTGAGATTAAAGAAAGATTAAAAAATGGAAAACATTTAATTAGTAAACATTAATTAGGGAGCTGCTTAGTGGGGGAAAGTAAAATCCCAATTAATCCTGGGGGTCAGAATATGAACTTATCAGAAAAAGTAAAGGCAGTTATAAATAGTGATGCCAGTGCTTATAAAATTGAGCAGTTAACGGGTGTCAGCTCGTCCATCATCTTAAGATTACGGAATCACACCCGTTCAATTGACCATCTCTCACTGGGTACGGCTGAAAAATTAGAAAAGTACTATGATTATCGGCTCGCCCATTTACTAAAAGGAACCAATCATGATCCACACTTGTCATATTTTCGTCATCGACTAACCAACTTACTCCAAGAATTATATGAAGCACAGGAAACCCATGACCGAAAAAATCAGTTACTTAATGATGATGACGCTATGACAGCTGTAATTGAACAATTATTTGATGATATTTTAGATGACGCTGCTGAAATTCAAAAACTAAAAAAGATTTATGATCAATTAGTGACTCAGGATCCCAAGCTAACCTTTTAGTAATCACTAAAAATAAAAGCAAAAGAAGTCTTGTCAAGTTACGGCAATTTTAAGATTGTCGGTTTGACAGGACTTCTTTTATTTGGTGATTATCAACCGCTTGGGATTAGGTAGGAAAATGGTAGGAATTCAATATACTTTAGTAAGTAACCGGTATGACGAAAAGCCTACTTGTCGCCTTTTTCTTCCTCGTCCGTCTGCAAAACCGCCATAAAGGCAGC
>NZ_BAKI01000003.1 GCF_000583655.1 Lentilactobacillus farraginis DSM 18382 = JCM 14108 | reverse complement strand
GATAAAAAAACTGGCATTGATGATTTCCATCAATACCAGAAAGTTTAGACCCTTTTAAATCTTAAAGAGTTATGTTTCTGTAAGGATTATCCAAGCAAATAAGTTACGCCGGTTGCTTCATTACCAATGAAACAAGCCATTTCCGGGTTGGTGGGGATTTTTGAAATCGGCACAAATGGAAATTGTTCACTAAGCATGTTATAAATGAAGTTTGCCCGATCAGGATTTCCGGAATGCAGGATTGAAAGGTTGACGATTGGCTCATGGTGCATGATTGCCAGCTGCTTATCCCAGAATTGGTTAACCAGGTCCTCCTGTCGGCTTCTGGTAACGAACGTAAAATCGTTGTTTTTGAATTCAATGACGTAGGAAACGTTGAGCCGCTTTTCAATTGTGCCACGAATTTTGCCAATCACCCGGCGATTAACCAATTGGGAGTTGTTTGGTGCCGAAAAAAAGATCCGGGTGTTTTGACGGACTTTACCAATAGCTGATAAAATGTGGGGCATATCTTGCCCGGCAGCGATTTTTTTGGCAGCCGTCATAACTTGATAGGCCAGGCCGGCGGCGGTAACCTGGCTGTTAACAACGGTAACCCGACTGGCAGATTTGGCGGCAGCAGTTTTAGCGTTGATATAAGTATGTGAAAGGGTATTGCTTAAATGAATTGAAAGGATTTGACTGCCGTCGGCGCCCAGTTCATTGTAAGTATGAACCAGCTCGTTGACACTGATTTCACCGATTGTCGGTGATTTGCCGGCTGAATTAAACATCTGCATGAACTTTTCATGGCTGATATGGTTCACATAGCCAAAAACTTTTCCGTTTACTAAGATAGGTGAGTTCATAACTGTGATATGATTATGGGTGATGTCCGATTGTGGTAGATGAGCGGCAGAGTCCGTCACAATTTTAATTGTTTGCATTGAAATTACCTCTTTAGAATCATTCGTTGGTCCTGTCTATAACTTAACGATACCATTATTTGGGTATTTTGATAAATATTATGATTGATTTAGATTAGAAAGGAGTTGGGTTATCGATGAAAGGCAAGTACGAAGTGAATCAATATATTGGTGTGCCATTGGAAACTGATGACTCGGGCCATTATAAAATAAAACGGGATGAAAAGGGAAGTTTTAAGCTTCACAGCTGGCGAACCGGTAAACATACCAAGGGCCGATTTAAATCATTGGGTCAAGTCTTCATAACTGAAAATAACCTTATGGTGGGCGTCGTTAAGGCAATCCCGGTAGCGTTTAAGGATCGGCATCAATTTACGCCGCTTCAACGGTTCACCAGTCAAGTTGTGCCAGACGAGGTTTTAAAAGAAGCCCAACGTCAACTTGAACAGACAAAAACAGCCTAGCACATTTACGTGCCAAGCTGTTTTTGTTTTGGTTGAAATTGAAAATTACTTCTTCAGCAGTTTCTCAACTTCGGCTTTTAGATCATCTGAAGACATGTCCATGTATTTTTCCATGTCCTTACCAGTCTTCATGGTGTCGTGATCGTTATTCTCCATGTAATAATCCCATAGAGCATCTCGTACTGGAAGTTTACTATCGCTCCAGTCGAAAGCCTCACTCATTAATTTGTTCAGTAATGGGGATTCTGCACCTGGTTCTTCTTTAATTTCTTCTGCCATAGATAACTACCTCCTTAATTGTATCTAAGTCCATTATAGTTCAAATTTAAAATTTGGCACAAAAATTGTTTCGTTAATTATTATTTTATGATGTCGGTTGGACTTTTACGATCCAGTTAGCCTTTGGGTCGGGCTTATTTAGAGTTTCAATATCTTTACCGATATCTTGGTTTTTGGCAATCACGATCCCAGCGATCGGAGATTTTAAAGTTTCAACCGATTTGTCACCTTCAATATCCAAGAGATCATCCTCAACTTGGATTTTATCCAGTTGGGTAGGGAAGTCCGCGAAGGTGATCTTTCCCATCAGCTGATAAACGGATTCATCGATTCCCAGTAAATAATTTCCATCGGCCTGTTTCGCATACCAGATGCCGTCTTTGACGTGGATATCGGTGAAAGCCGGTTGCTTTTTGCCGGAGAAGAAATTTTTAATTCGCGTCCATAATGAAACTTTAGCCATAATGACACCGCCTTGATATTATTTACCTTAATTATAACGTATAATAACGGTAGTGGATGACAATTGGCGTTAAATCAACCTATAAAACGATTACATAAATATTGGGAGGAATTGATATGTATCTGATTGATATTTCCAGGGACGGTCAGCCGAGCTACGATGCCCGGGTTAACCAGTCTTTGGATAATTATTTTGTAAACGATTTGAAATTACCGGGACATGGGTTAATGTTCTATGTTAACAAACCGTCCGTGATTATCGGTCGTAATCAAAATGTTTGGGCGGAAGTCGATGTTGATTATCTGCACGAACATAATATTGAGCTGGTTCGACGGACTTCCGGCGGCGGTGCTGTTTACCATGATATGGGAAATTTTATTTTTGAGAATATTTTGGTAGATGATGCTTCGAATTTCGGTGATTACGCGCACTTCGCAAAACCAGTCCTAAAAGCACTTCAGAAGCTGGGAATTGACGTACAAATGAAGCCCAACAGCAGTGATTTAATTTTAGATGGTAAAAAATGGTCTGGGATGACGATGTTTAAAAGTGGTAAAGGCATTGCGGCCGGCGGGACGATCATGTACGACTTGAATATTGAAAATGCTAAAAAAGTTTTGACAGAGAACCAAGTAGAAAAGCAAAAACGATTAGGCGTTTTTTCAAAGCGCAGCCCGATTGTCAATTTGAAGGACTATTTGCCTGATGGGATGACGATGGTTGAGTTTCGGGCGTATTTATTGAAGGAGCTCTTTCAAGTGAAGTCGCTTGATGCGATTGAAACATACCATATGACGGCTGATGATTGGCGAATTGCGGATCAGCGTTTGGCAGAAACTTATGGTACCGATACGTGGAATTTTGGTCATAATCCAGGATATTACAATTATCGGGATCAAAACTTTTCGGCCGGTAAATTGGGAATTAACTGGACTGTGACGGATGGCAAAATGGTCCATCTTCAATTTAATCCCTTTTTTAAAGTCGATGGTGATTTAAATGAAGTGGCTGCTTACCTAATTGGTCGGAAAGTTTCCCCGAGAATTGTTAAAAAAGCGGTTAAGCAGGGTAACATTCAAAATATTGACCACCAAAAGCTGATTGATTTTTTGATTCGAAGCTTTGAATCAGCGTAACCGACCGGATTGTTTTAGCTGTTTCAAGTAAAAAAGGCCATTTTCAAGTTTCTGAAAATGGTCTTTTTCTACTATTATATAGATTGTTTTAATGCTTAGTTATTGGCAACGTTATTTGAGGCAGTTGCGTGAATTGATTCCTGAACGGATTCAGTGGTGTGTTGACGCCACCAGGAAGAAAGAACGGATCCGGAAACGTTGTGCCAAATTGAGAAGATCGTTGATGGGATAGCAGCGGCCGGAACAAAGTATTTCATGGCCAAAGTAGCCCCAAGACTGGAGTCCTGCATTCCGACTTCGAAGGTGATCGCTTTTCGTTGCGGCTGGTGCAGTCGAATCAAGTGACCGAATAAGTAACCGAGCACGTAACCACTTAAGTTGTGAAGCATGACTACTGGAATAACCAGAGCCGTTTGGGCAGTGAATAAATCGTCGTGGTTAGCCGCGAAAACGGCACCGACAATTGCCAGAATAGCTAATTGCGAAATCAGTGGCAATACCAGGTTAACTTTTGCGGCCTGCTTACTAAATAATGTGTGAACAACAACCCCTAAGACAATCGGAATAACCACGATTTTTAACGTACTCAGGAATAATTGGGTTGTTGGAATAGCAACGTATCGGCCGGCATAAAATTGAAGCATCAATGGCAGCATGATCGGCGCCAGCAATGTGGAAAGGGCCTCGATTGAAACATCAAGGGCGACGTCTCCTTTAGCCAGATAAGCCATAACACTTGATGAAGTACCACTTGGGCAGGAGCCAACCAGAATAACTCCCACGGCAGTCGCACCGGTTAAGTGGAAGATCTGGCAAAGCAAAAAGGCAATCAGCGGCATGATGACATAGTGGGCAACCGTTCCCAGAATAACGGGAACCGGACGCTTTAAGATTCTGGCAAAATCATCTTTACTTAATGTTAGCCCCATGCCGAATAGGATAATCCCCAATAGATAGGAAGTATTTGGTGCGATCCATAAGCTGGCTTGCGGTAGGAAGTAATTAACGGCCGCCCATAAAATAACGAGTAAAGTGAACCACTTACTCATCCAATTTCCGATTTTTGATACTGTTTGCATAAGCATTCCTCCAATAAATTTCAATTCTCTAAATTTCTCTTCTATAGTTAGTGCCGGTTATTTAAAACAATTCGTCATAGCCTCTCATGACACCACCGGTATTGGCAGAAGTAACCAGTGCCTGGTAGCGGGCTAAGTAACCAGTTCGAACCTTTGGCTCAAATTTTGGCAGGTGTTTTCGGCGTTCTGCCAGTTCTTCATCTGAAACGTCGACGGAAATATCGTGGTTATCCAAATCAATCGTGATTGTATCACCGTCTTTAACCAAGGCAATATTGCCGCCTTCAGCTGCTTCTGGTGAAATATGGCCAACGGCAATGCCCCGGGTGGCACCGGAGAAGCGACCGTCAGTAATTAGGCCAACATCCCGGCCCAAGCCACGACCAACAATACTGGAAGTTGGGTTAAGCATTTCGGGCATGCCGGGACCACCTTTAGGACCTTCATAGCGAATGACAACAACGTGACCTGGTTGAACTTCACCAGAATCAATACCATGAACGGCTTCATCATGTGAATTGTAGCAAATGGCTTTACCAACAAATTTACCTTTGTCACGAATATCGGGATCAACACCACCTACTTTGATAACCGCACCATCCTGGGCGAGGTTCCATGGAGAACTGAAAGGCCGCCGACATTAGAGTAGGCGTTATCAACTGTGTGGATAACTTCCGGATTCTTGGTCTTGGCACCAGCAACGTTTTCGCGAAGGGTTTTACCGGTAACGGTCATTCGGTCGGGGTGTAGAATACCACCCTTTTCAATCAATTCGTTCAAAATAGCAGGAATCCCACCAGCAGCGTGAACGTCCTGCATCGTCCAGTGAGAGGATGGTGCGATTTTGGCCAGATACGGTACTTTCCGGCTGATCTTGTTGATATCATCGAGATTGTATTTGATGCCGGCTTCGTGGGCAATTGCCAAGCCGTGAAGAATTGTGTTGGTGGAACCGCCCATTGCCATATCAAGTGCGTAGGCATCATCAAAGGCTTCTTTGGTCATCAGGTCACGCGGTTTAATGTTGTTCTTTACCATGTACATGACCTGCTTGGCAGCTTTACGAACCAATTCTTTTCGTTCTTCCGAGTCAGCAAGGGCGGTACCATTGTATGGCAGTGCGACACCTAGAGCTTCCATCAGAGAATTCATGGAGTTGGCGGTGAACATACCGGCACATGAACCACATCCGGGGCAGGCGTTCTTTTCGTATTCCAGTAAATGTTCCTTGGAAAGCTTACCGCTCTTGAAAGCACCTACCGCTTCAAACATTGTGGAAAGTGTTGTTGCACGGCCTTTTGGATCAACTCCGGCCCGCATCGGACCACCGGAAACAAAGACTGATGGGACATTGGTTCGGGCAGCGGCCATTAACATTCCTGGCGTGATCTTGTCACAGTTTGGCATGAATAACACGCCGTCAAACCAGTGGGCGTTGATAACCGTTTCTGCTGAATCGGCAATAATTTCCCGACTGGGAAGTGAATAACGCATCCCAACGTGGCCCATTGCAATCCCATCATCCACGCCAATCGTGTTAAATTCAAATGGAATCCCACCGGCTTCTCTGATTGCCCGTTTGGCAACATCAGCCAAGGCCCGTAAGTGAATATGCCCCGGAACAATTTCAATATAGGAATTACAGATTGCAATAAACGGTTTTTTCATGTCATGTTCGTTCTTTACTCGGCCTGTTGCGTAAAGCAAACTTTTCGAGGGCGCTTCATCCACACCAACTTTGATCTTGTCGGATCGTTTATTAATTCCTTCCCCTTCTGCGTTAAAATCAAGTGTGTTTGCCATTAACTATCATCCTCTCTGATATGTAGCGGTGTGATTGGCACCAAAAATTAATTCTTGACTGCGTAGTCGGAAAACAAAAAGCCAAGAGCTGTGTTGAACAGCTCTTGGCTTGAAGTTCACCAATGCTGCCCGCCTGAGTCAGACGGGCATTACAAATTTGCCCGTCTAACTAATAATAATCACGACGAGGACAATAATTTGTAATAATAATAAAGCATTGGTCTTTTTCATAGTCGGTATTCCTTTCACTTGTCTAAGAATTGCATTAAGCTTATTATAATTTAGCTGGTTTGTAAACAGGAATTTAAGAATTTAGGGGAATACCCTTATACTTATTCTCATTTATTTTTAATTGTCAAGAATTTAGCTTGATAGCTTTGAATATAAACAAGCAACCCCATAGCGGTTGGTGAAACCTGCCATGGGGTCGCTTTATGAGAAAAACTAAAGTGATTATTAGAGCCTACACCAGCATCCGGTAGAGCATCTGGTTTTCCTGTAGGTTGATGTAGTGGGGATCAAAAGCTTTAATTCGCTCAAGTAATTGATTCAGGTTGGCAACATTTCCCAAACGAATCCCAATTAGGCAGGGGCCCATTGTGCTGTTGACCTTCTTAGTGTATTCAAATTTGGTAATGTCGTCATCGGCGTTTAGCACGTGATTGACGAATTCTCGCAGGGCACCGGCCCGTTGTGCAAAGTTAACGATGAAGTAGTGCTGCTGCTGGTTATAAAGCAGGGAGCGCTCTTCAATTTCCTGCATTCGGTTGATATCATTATTCCCACCGGAAATAACGCAGACTACGGTTTGCCCGGCAATCTGTTCTTTGTTTGCCTCCAACGCTGCGACACTCAACGCACCAGCAGGTTCTGCGACAATCGCCGTTTTGCTGTAAAGATCCAAGATAGTGTTGCAGACTTGGCCTTCCGGTATTTGGCACAAGCGATCCACATTAGCCCGGCAGGTGGCATAAGTTAATTCGCCGACTTTTTTAACTGCTGCGCCGTCGACAAAGGTGTCAAGCGTATGCAGGGCAACCGGTTTACCGGCATCGAAAGCGGCCTTCATTGACGCCGCACCACTCGGTTCAACGCCGATAATCTCTGTCGAAGGACTTTTAGCTTTGGCATATGTACTAATGCCGCTTAGTAAGCCACCACCGCCGATGGCGACAAATAACTTGTCGATGGTTAAATGCTGCTGGTTGGCGTCTTCAAAAATTTCAACGCCGATGGATCCTTGGCCGGCCATCGTATTTAGATTGTCAAAGGGGGCGATGAAGGTTTGACCGTTATCTTGGCAAAAAGTAAGGGCAGCGTCGGCTGATTCGTCAAATGTATCACCGACTAATTTGATGTTGGCATAGTCACCACCAAAATATTTGACCTGATTGACTTTTTGGGTTGGCGTTGTCGTTGGCATGAAAATGGTGGCCTGAATTTTCATCTTGTTGCAGGTCCAGGCGACCCCTTGGGCATGGTTACCGGCACTGGCACACACAACGCCGGCTTTTCTGGTGCCTTCCGGGGTTTGAGAGATAGCGTAGTAGGCGCCTCGAAGTTTAAACGAGCGAACCAACTGCTGATCTTCACGTTTAAGATAGACTTTGGCGTGGTAACGCTCGGACAAGTAACGACTGTATGCCAATGGCGTGTGCTTTACAATCGGTTTTAACACCTGATAGGCATTTTGGACATCTGTTTCGGTTAGTTTGACGGTTCTGGTTTGCATGATAAAATCACGTTCCTTTCTCAAAATAAAACTCCGGGGCCACTGTTTAATTGACAGTGGCCCCGGAGTTGGTAGTCTTAGATCGCTTTAGTTATCAATTTCCCATGTAAAGACGCAGGACAACAGACGGGCCGGCTTTTTGGACCCATTGCTGCGTTGCTTTTTTGGGATGATAAGTATCTAAGACAAAAGCAGGGTTAACTTGTTGCGCACTGCCAAATGTCATCTTTGGGTTATCGATCGCCAAACCAATCTCTTGGTTTGGCTTCATAATGGCCCCGATGATTGAAAGATCCTTAGCAGTAACGTTGCTGATTGAAATTTTAGCGATATTTTGAGAATGGGCAATTTCAATCCGGGTTGTCAAACCTACTAAACCGTATACTGAAAAGCCACCGAGATTAACAATCGCGTTGGTATTAGTATCAGTTAGTTCGGTTTTCATAGTCCGAATCTTTGCTTCAAAGTCCTCGTCTGAAAGCAGATTTGGCTGGTAAGTTGACGTTTTACTCTGATAGTCACTGATCAGGATGGTATTGGCACCACAACGAACCAGTTCATCAGCGGTGTCAGCCCAGTTTGCCGCGTCGTCACCGCCGAATGATGTATCAGCCAGCAAATGCGCACTGGTAGTGTTTCTCATGCAGCGTAAGTATTGGGCGTAATCCGATAGACTTAACACTCGGTTGGTATCTCCACCCATTAATTGATTTGCTACCGAGTCCTTGTCGATATAAAGTTCGTTGAATCCTTGTGATTCGAAGTATTTCAGCATTGGCGCGTTTGCTGCAGCTGGGATTATGCTAGTCGTCATGGTCATCATTCCTTTCTGAAATCAAAATCTATTAAGTGAGTCAAAGCAAAAAAGTCAAAATAAAAACGCTCTCTGAAAGTTTTTCAAAGGGCGTCTTTAACGCGGTACCACCTTTGTTCACGATTAGGAAAATAATCGTCTCAAATCGTGTGATGTTTACACGGCCGGATATTGGACGGTGCCGATTCGATTTTAAAACGGAACTACTTTCGTTGAAGGATTGTTGCCCTGTTCCAGCCAACCAGGACTCTCTTGCTAACAGTCAATCAAGTACTCTTTCCTGAATCGATTTCTCATTTTTTAACTTTTCGCTAACTATACCACAGGTTGTGAAAAATTGCAACAAAATTATTCAAAAAATTTTGTTGAAAAGTTATTTAAATTTTTTATTACATATAATGCCGGAAAAAGCGGTCCAACAGCAGGTTAAGAAATTTAAATTGGGGGTTGACTTGTTTTGAAAAGCTAGTATTGTCAATAGGCAAGAATTAAATTTTGCTAAGTTCTCACATGAACGGATCGCAAAATTCAATTCTCAAAATTTTTTCGAAGCGGCAAATACTTATTGTGTCAGCGTTTTCACGGAAAGCGATGAGAACTAAATTAGAAAAATTTAATTTAGGTGTTGACAAATTTAGAAAATCAGTGTTAAATTTCAAGCATCACGAAAAAGTTATTCACTGATAAACACATAAACTTAATGTGACATTGTATGAGATACTGAATTTTGGAAGGATGTGAATCAGATATGCTTGCAGAAGAATCGAAGCCAACAACTGAAATTGAAACCGGTGCTGAAATCTTAGTTGATGCATTGGCTGAACAGAAAGTTGACTTTTTGTTCGGATATCCGGGTGGTGCGGTACTGCCATTATATGACGCACTGTACACCAAATCGTTCGGCAATGTTTTGACCCGCCACGAGCAGGGAGCTGTTCATGCCGCTGAAGGTTATGCGAAGACAACTGGTAAACCAGGCGTTGTCTGTGTAACCAGTGGTCCGGGAGCTGGCAATGTTGTCACCGGAATTGCTGACGCCCAGATGGATTCCGTACCGTTGGTTGTCTTTACAGGACAGGTTACCCGTTCAGCAATTGGAACCAATGCTTTTCAAGAATTGGACATTGTTAGTGTAACCAAACCGATTACCAAGGCAAATTTTCAGGTTCAAAGCGTTGAAGAATTACATAGTGTTGTTGCCAAAGCGTTTGAAATTGCGCAAAGTGGTCGAAAGGGACCAGTTTTAGTCGATCTCCCCAAGGATGTCACTTCTCAGATGGCTGCGTTTAAAGAGCAGCCGGCAAAACCGGAAGCCACGCAACCAGCTAAACTAGGGAAAACGCAGCAAGCGACACTTGAAGCTGCTCTTCAAGCGTTGAGTCAAGCCTCAAAGCCGATTGTTATTGTTGGGGCGGGGGTTTCGGCAGCTAATGCGACGGCTGAATTCAATCAATTTATTCAGGATTGGCAGCTGCCGGTTGTTGCAACACTTCTGGGATTAGGAACCTTTCCAAATGATGAAGCGTTATTCCTGGGGATGGGCGGCATGCACGGTAGCTATGCTGCTAACATGGCGCTGGCGGAAAGCGACTATATTCTAAATGTTGGTTCCCGATTTGATGATCGATTAGTGCCAAAGGCCTCGGATTTTGCCGATCGAAAGACAATTGTGCATATTGATATTGATACGCATGAATTGAATAAAATTCTTCAGGCGGATTATTCAATTGAAGCAGACGCGAAAGCAGCGCTTCAGGCGATGAACCAGAGTAAGGCGGCTAAGCCACGGACTCCGGCCTGGAATCAACTGGTTATTGACAGGAAACTGGAAATGCCGGAAGATATTGAACCTTCAAAGGGTCAATTTAATCCCCATGAGGTAATCAAGGCGGTCGGCAAGGCAACCAACGGTGAAGCAATTGTGGTCACTGATGTTGGTCAACACCAAATGTGGGCTGCGCAATCCTACCCATTTAAGCATCCCCGGCAATTAGTTACTTCCGGTGGTTTGGGAACGATGGGCTACGGGATACCGGCTGCAATTGGCGCCAAACTTGGAAATCAAAATCGTGATGTTGTATTGTTTGTCGGCGATGGCGGTTTTCAAATGACCAGTGAAGAATTGGAAGTCTTAGCAGCTGAAAATCTCAATGTTAAAATTTTTCTTTTGAATAATCATGCATTAGGAATGATTAGACAATGGCAGGACGCGTTTTATGCAAAGCACCGCTCCAAGTCGTTATTTGATCATCAACCGGATTTCAAAAAGCTTGCCGATGCCTACGACATTCATTATCGGCAGTTGGATTCGGAACAACCGCTTGAGCAGCAGTTGAATGATATCTTTGATGACCCCAAGTCAACCTTGGTTGAGGTTCAGGTACCGGTTGACGAACAGGTTTACCCAATGGTAGCGCCTGGACATCAAAATAATGATATGCTTGGCTTTTAGCCAAAAAAATTTAAGGAGGTGAGGCCGTTCATTATTACTTGTTTTTAAGAACCTACGACGAATTGTTTCAAAAATACTTAACGTAAAAAATGGAGGAATCACTATGAGTGTAGAAATGTTATATGAAAAGGATGTTACAACCAACTATCTTCAAGGAAAGAAAATCGCCTTTATCGGTTATGGCTCACAAGGTCATGCCCAGGCTAACAACTTAAGAGACTCAGGTTACGACGTTATCGTTGGGGTTCGTCCTGGTCAATCATTTGAAAACGCCAAAATCGACGGTTTCGATGTATATTCACCAGCAGAAGCCGCTCGTCGGGCAGACTGGATTCAAATGTTAACACCTGATGAAGTTATGAGTGATGTTTACAAGAATGAAATCGAACCTAACCTTGAAGAAGGCAATGTATTAGGTTTCTCGCACGGGTTTAACATCCATTATAAGGAAATCGTACCGCCAGCCAACGTTGATGTTGTTATGATGGCCCCTAAAGGCCCAGGTAATCTTTGCCGTCGTACATACGTTGAAGGGTCCGGTGTTCCGGCATTATACGGTTATTTCCAAGACTATTCCGGCCATGCCGAAGATTTATCAAAAGAATTTGCCAAAGGAAACGGTGCCGCTCGTGCCGGATTATTGAAGACAACCTTCAAAGAAGAAACTGAAGAAGATTTGTTTGGTGAACAAACGTTTTGATGGGTGGTTTGACTTCGCTTATCGAAACCGGTTATGAAGTTTTAACTGAGGCCGGCTACTCACCACAATTAGCTTACTTTGAAGTTGAACACGAAATGAAGTTGATCTGTGACTTGATCTACGAAGGTGGTTTCAACAAGATGTATGCTGACTGCTCAAATACATCAGAATATGGATCATACGTTGTTGGTCCTAAGGTTATTGGCAAAGAATCCAAACAGGCAATGAAAGATGCTTTGAAACGCATTCAAGACGGTTCATTTGCTAAAGAATTTATGGATGATTACCGAAACGGCTTCAAGGATCTTTATAAGATGCGTGAACGTTCAGCTAACTCACTTCTTTCACGGGTTGGTGCCGATCTTCGAGATCACATGTCATTTGTTGGCGAAGCTGACAAGTACAGCACACCTACCGAAGAAGAAGCAAAATAAGCCAATCACCGCTTATAGTGACAGGATTATTTTCCAACATGTTTGATTGAATAAAATGATGAAACGACTTCCGTAAACTAACTCGGCCAGCGTTTACGGAGCGACTGTGGGCTTTTGCTCACGATAACGAAGTAACTAAAAAAGAAAGGACTGAATCAAACCCCTCACTCCGGTTTATTCAGTCCTTTTGAATACATATACATTTAGGAGGCAGCTATGGAAAGAATTTTACGATTTGATGATGTTTCGGTTACCCGCGGTAAAAAGAAAATCTTGCATCATATTAATTGGCAGGTGAATCAAAATGAGAATTGGGCTATTTTGGGATTAAACGGTGCCGGTAAAACAACCATGTTGAAAATGATTCATGGGGATTTATGGCCGACTACCGGCCGGTTGGAGGTTTTGGGCGGTGTCTTTGGCCACACTAACATTCCCGAATTGAAGACCAAAATTGGGTGGGTTAGTAATGCCCTTCAAGATCAGCTGCATACCGGTGATTTGGTAGATTTTATCGTTTTATCGGGGAAATTTGCCAGTATTGGTATTTATCAGGAGTTCTCACAGGCTGATTTAGATGAAGCCCGTCAAATCCTAATTGAAATGGGTGGGGAAAAACTATTAGGTAAAAAATATGCCGTTTTATCGCAGGGGGAACGGCAGCTGGTTTTGATTGCCAGGGCAATGATGGCTCATCCGCAATTGTTGATTTTGGATGAACCGTGCAACGGCCTGGACCTGTTTGCCAGAGAAGAATTATTGACGCGGGTTGCCCAGATCGCAAAAATGCCGAATCGACCGGCACTTCTGTTGGTTTCGCATTATACTGAAGAACTGTTACCGTGTTTTAACCATGTTTTATTGTTGCGTCAAGGCCACGTGTTCGTGCTGGAGAACGGGAAATGGTTCTAAATGAATCCAGCTTATCCGAGTTTTATGAGAAGCCCATTCAAACGGTTACCATTTCAGGTGATCGTTTGGCAGTTTATCCGAAGTGACAGCGGTTAAAATCGAAAACCGCAAACCCGCGCCTGTAACGCAGGGAACACCTATGATTCACCGAAATAATAGTATCTGATGAAAAGTGAAATGTCTTGTAACGGAAACCTTAATTAACCGTTTAGGGACATGAATCAAATTAAAAATCACATTTTAATCACGTTTAATTAAAAAACACTTGACATTTTGTTATTTAAAACTCATAATTCGAAGTATCAATTTGAAAGAAGCTTTTGTTGGTATTCAGTTTATTAGAGAAGTCATTCAGCGGCTGGAAGATGACTCTGAGACCACAAATGGTGACTTTCATGCTTTTTAATCAAATCGGTGAGCTAACCTGGTAAGCTGGTTTCGGACTTGTCCGTTAAAGCATGTCAACGAGTGGATGCAGATAGTGTATCTATGAAGGTGGTACCGCGGCTGAAAGTCGTCCTTTTGTCAGTAGTGACAGAGGGGCGATTTTTTATTTGGCCAGACTCGATTGGCAGTTGAAAATATTAGCGATTAATTGAAAGGAAGATTGGACTATGAAATATACAGTATTGGGTGCAGGCGCTATGGGACTACGTTACGGCGTTTTACTTCAGGAAGCGGGGTTTGACGTTGACTTTGTTGATACTTGGGATCAACAAGTTGACACTATTCGGCAGCAAAAAGGGGTTTACGTTTCCCGTGACGGACAAAATAAACATTTGGTGCCGGTAAACATTTATTATCCTGAAGAATATAAAGGTGATCCGGATGTGCTGATTGTCTTTACCAAACAGTACCAACTAGCTGATTTCTTAAAGCGAAGTGCTCATTTCTTTAATGATAAACAATATGTTGTTACCTGTATGAACGGCATGGGGCATATTGAAAAGTTAAATCAATATTTTCCTGAAGATCGGGTCCTTGGTGGGACGGCTTTGATTGGGACGGTTTTGAATAAGGCCGGCGACGTTGATTTTATCGGCGCTAAGGGAGCCGGTTCAATGAATATTGCCAATGAAACTGAAAAGCCTGATCAAATGACTCATCAGATTGTCGATGAGTTCACCCAGGCTGGCTTGAACCCTAATTTGACTACCAACTTTCTTGGAACACTGATGGCCAAGGTTATCTTTAATTCGGTTGTCAATACGCTTTGTACTATGTTTAAAATTCGAATGGGCGAGTATATTCAATCACCGGTGGCTAAAAAGTTGGGCGTACAGTTGATTAACGAAGCTTTTGACGTTTGTGAACGAGCCGGGATTACGCTGCTGAATACCCGTAAAGAAGAGTGGGAGACAGTTTCCTACGTTAGCCGGGTTTCCAATCCACTTCATTTTCCGTCCATGTATCAGGACATTTCAAAGAACAGACAAACAGAAGTTGATTATATTAACGGTTATATTTATGAACTGGGCTTAAAGTATCATTATGAAGCAAAGACGCATGACTTTTTGCGAAATCTGGTTCACTTAGCTGAATTTTCCGGCACGTTTGATGTTGACGGTTATATCCAATCAGTCTTGGAATCGGATAAGAAACATGCTGCTCAGCAGTCATCGGCCCAAGCGAAATCATAAGGTTAACTGATTTTGTGAAATGACATAGCACTAATCTTTCTTCTTCGACAAGTTTCAGAATTGATAATAGAAACCATTGTAGTGGAAGACACATAATAAGTAAGGCACTTTTGGCAACTTTACCCATAGTCTGTGGTCAATTGTTTAGCGGAATTAACCAGACTTATAAGCACGCTATGAAGGATAAGAAAAAGTATATAAATAAAAAGCGAAGTAGGTTTTTCCTACTTCGCTTTTTCATCTAAGTTGATAAAATTTATGCGGCAGCATTTTGTGTATTTACAACAGGTGAAGCAGTGTTTGCCGGCGTTGTCTGACCGTTTTCAACAGCATTAAGGAAATTCTGAATATGTTGCTTATAGGCAAGAACAGCATTATTGGCTGAAGCATGACCACCAACATTTCCGTCCAAGATCCATAATTGCTTATATTCGGAGTTGCTGGCGTTATACAAAGCTTTGGTTTCTGAGTCAGGAATAAAAGTATCATCTGCTGTTGCAATAAATAGTGTTGGCAGAGTTGAATTCTTAACAGCTGTTAACCCTGAAGCGTCATCTAAATTAAAGCCTTGAACAAAATGGTTAATCTTGTTTAAGTTGCTTAAAAATTGATCGTAAGGAACCAGTGGAATCGAACCATTAAGATTCCATCCGATTTTAGACGTATAACCGTTTAGCTTATTAGCGGCTCCTGTGTAAAGTGAATAAAGAAGTGAAGGAATCGTTGAGTAGCCACAATCTGCGATGACGGCTTTGACTGAAGAAGGCAAGTTTTTTTGGGCAGCGGCTTCCAGCGCGTCATCTGCTCCCAAGGATTGACCATAGAGGATATCTTCACTGTCAGGACCATTGATCTGGTCAACTTTGTTAATCCAGTTAGTCCAATCAGCCTTGTCTTTATAGCCAAAAGTCATAAACTCGCCATCACTACCATTTTGTCCCCGAGTGTAGGGCATTAAAACGTTGTAGCCCATGTCATAAAAGATTTTTGAAATGTAGCCCATCCATTCCGGTTCGGTGGTCCATCCCTGACCATAGATGATCGTTTTGGTTGATCCGGGATGAGCGATATAGGTTGCCGAAGCATTCCCAGAGCCATCGGCAAATGGTACCGTTAAAGTTTGTTTGGTTACCTCGTTGTCGTACCAGTTCTTAGCTTCAGTATAAAATTGTTTTGTGTAATCGGGATCATATTTTTGATCCAAGTCGGACCAGGTTTTATCAATATTATATCTGGTAGGTGATAATAATGTCCGAAATTGGGAAATGAGGTGAGAACCTTGTCTGGATGTCACAAACGGATAAATAAGTGAGGCTGCCCCAGCACTCGTGAGATTTGTTAACCAGTTAAGTAGCGGATTGCTGCTGGATTGTTTAATGGTTGGATCGGATGAATCAGCAGTCCCGCTAACGGTAATTTGATCTTTGTCTGTCTCATCAGAGGGGCCATCACTTTTAGCGGCTGAACTGGTTACAGAAGCTGAACTTGAGTCGGCAGTTGAAACGTCGCTTGTAGAATCAGCACTGGATTGGCTTTGAGAGAATTGAGAAGCGGTTGTCGCTTGTGAGGAAGACTGATTATTTACGATTGAATCAGATGATACTGATTGAGATGAATTTGTTTCAGTGACGCTACTATCAGTTGAGGATGATAGTGTCTCCGCTTGATCATCAACAACTGATTTTTGTGTGGCAGCCGGCGTCGTTGCTTCGGATTTTGACGAAGCATCAATGGTTTTATTTGACGCAGATTGCCCCTGATCGTTTTGATTAATTGACGAAGTTGAATCTGAAGATGAAGATGAAGACACTGTGGCCGTGGCTTGTTGCGTTGGTGTTTCTGTGCTTTGCTCAGCTGAACTAGAATCAGTCGATACATTAAAGAAAACGGATTGCTGTGGTGTTGCAACGGTGTCGGCATATGTATTTTGAATACCCCAAAATAAGCCGATGATTAATGTTGCAACTGTCAGGCTAAATAGTTGATAAATGCTTAATTGATTTTTTTTCACGCTTAATATACCCTCATATTAACTAATTTCCAAATTTAGTATACCGCTTTTTTAATTAAATGAACATGGTTAATTATTCCGGGGGTGTATGATTAATGCTAGCTATCAACTAATATAATCAAAATTACTTTTATCCCAGTCCCGTTCCTAGAAATTTTTTTAACTAGTCGTCAACAACAGTAATGTTAGCAGCTTGTGGACTACGGTCGCTGCCTTCAACGTTGGAATGAAGTCAATATTTGAGACACATTTTGAGAGAGATTTTTTGAACCAAAACCAGTTCCGCGGTTCCTTGCCCTATATCAAAAAATGTTAGGCTGCAATAGTATGGTTTGAAATTGAATTATTTTTAACGTTGCAGCAAGCATCAAGGAAGCTTTGAATATGTTGTTGATAGGCAACCACCGCATTATTGGCAGAGGCGTGACCACCCACGCGCCCATCCAGAATCCATAGCTGCTTATTCTTGGAAATGCTGGCGTTGTACAAAGCTTTGGTTTCAGAATCTGGAATGAAGTCATCATCAGCTGTTGCAATAAATAATGTGGGCAGCGCTAAATTCTTTACGGCTGTTATTCCCGAAGCATCATCAATATTGAAACTTTGAAGCAAGTAGTTAATGTTGTTGAGATTTTTCAAAAATTGATCATATGGTGCCAATGGGATCGATCCATTTAGATTCCAGCCGATTTTGGCCGTGAAGTCATTTAATTTATTAGCAGCCCTTGTATAAAGTGAATAAAGAAGTGAAGGAAGCGTTGAGTAACCACAGTCAGCAACAACTGCTTTGACAGATGATGGCAAATTCTTTTGCGCAGCGGCTTCTAAAGCCTCATCAGCTCCCATAGACTGGCCATAGAGAATGACTTCACTGCCAGAGCCGTTTATCTGGTTAACCTTATTAATCCAATTAATCCAATCTTGCTTATCTTTGTAAGCAAATGTAACAAATTCGCCATCACTACTGCCCTGACCGCGGCTATATGGCATTAAAATATTGTAACCCATATCATAGAAAATTTTTGAAACATATCCCATCCATTCTGCCTGGTTGTCCAACCCTGACCGTAAATAATAGTTTTAGTTGATCCTGGATGCGCAATGTAAGTCGCTGAAGCGTTCCCACTACCGTCCGCAAATGGGATCGTCAAATTTTCTCTCTTAACACCGATGTCGTACCATTGCTGGGCATTCGTATAAAATTGTTTTGTATATTTCGGATTGTATTTTTGATCTAAATTAGACCACGTATGATCGATCGTGTAACGAGGGAAGAATATTTTTCGACATTCCAGTAAGAAACGGACGCCTTGACGGGAAGCTAAAAGTGGGTAAATTAAAGCGGCTGTTCCGGCACTTGTCATGTTTGTCAGCCATTTGAATAGGGGATTAGAGCTTGATTGTTTAATGGTTGGATCAGTCGAATTAATGGTACCTGTGACGGTCATTTGATCTTTATCAACGCCACTAGTTGGTATGTTGCTGACACTTTCGGATTGAGCCACAGTAGTTTTTGAATCGGTTGCTTGGTTGTCATTGCTCTTTGAAAAATCAGTAGTAATCGGGTTTTGATCGGGGGCTAATGGACTAGTTGCTACGTCTTGTTGAGCAATCTGGACTTTATTTGCTGTGGCGTCTGGGCTGCTCAATGGGTTGCTTTGATTTGTTGAGTTGGTATTATCTGATGGTGTATGGGTAGTTGTTTCATTGACAGATGATTGATTCGACGGAACAGAGATTCTCTGGTCGCTGTTTTGATCGTTCGAAGAGTTGCCACCCGTGGTAATTGCGATATTTTGTGAGGGGACTTCGTCATTATTGTGGTTGGTAGAAGATGATTCTCTAGAGGGGGGTGTTTGTTGTGAGGACGTTGACTGAGATGGTATTTGAGTGCAGGTTGTTTGTGATTCAGCGTCAGCATATGTATGGTTGACAACCAGGAGGAAGCTTGATACCAAAGCAACCAAACAAGTTATTATTGAAATATTTCTTTTGTGAGCAGCTGCATTCTTTGCTTTCACGATTAAGATACCCCTTTTTTGACAGTTTATGGATTTATTATATCTTCAATTGCATGAAAAAGGAAGTAATAATTATTTTTGGGATATATATTTGATGAATGGCACTAACTAAATTAATTAGAATTTTTCTTTTTGGACACAAAAAACCGACGATCACTCGTCGGCTTTAAAAATTAGTTTTTAATTAGTCGTCAACAACAGTAACGTTGGCAGCTTGTGGGCCACGGTCGCTGTCTTCAACGTCAAGGGTTACGTGTTGGCCTTCGTCTAATGACTTGAAGCCGTCTTTGTTGATAGCTGAGAAGTGAACAAATACGTCACCATCGTCAGTAGTAATGAAGCCATAACCTTTATCAGCGTTGAACCATTTAACAGTACCTTGTTTCATAATATATGAAACCTCCTTGCGCTTTCTGCGCAGTTTAAATTTTAATGTATCTAGTTGAACTGATTCCAAGGAAGTTATTTCATAAAACTATAAAACAAGTTACCTTTGAAAATCGAATCCTGAAACACATTGACTATAATATACCAATATCATTGGTAGTTGTCAACGGATTAACTTCGATTTTCGGATTAAACATTATTTACTGGCGACTGGTTCGCTACTGGTGGTAGGGACAACGGAAATTTGATTATTTTCTGTTTTAACCGTAAAGTCCTTTTCCTCCGGGTGGGCCAGGAAGCTGTTGGTTAATTTGTCGGTAATTTCCTTGGTGATAACCCGATGCATTGGACGAGCGCCAAGTTCCTTGCTGTAACCCATCTCAACCAATTGACTTTTGGCAGCGTCGGTAACCGTAAAGTGAATGCCCCGGGACTTGTTGACAAGCTTGTCCAAATCATGAAGCATCAAATCGAGAATTTGAAGCAAATCAGCTTTGGTTAATGAGTTGAATTGAATAATATCGTCAATTCGATTCAAAAATTCAAGCTTGAAGTATGGTTTCAACCTGTCAATGACACTCTTTTGCGAATCAACGTGTTCCTGCCCGGCGTTACTGGTCATAATAATCACAGTGTTGCTGAAGTCAACTGTTCGACCTTGGGCATCAGATAAGCGGCCGTCGTCCAAAATTTGCAGCAGCAGGTTCAAAACGTCCGGGTGGGCCTTTTCGATTTCATCGAGCAAAATCAAGCTGTAGGGATGACGACGAACTTGTTCGGTTAGCTTGCCGCCTTCTTCATAGCCAACGTAGCCGGGTGCGGAACCAATCAGTTTGGAAGCGCTGATCTTGTCCATATACTCGGACATGTCATAACGAAACATCGCTTTGGTCGTTCCAAAGAGTTCTTTGGCCAATGCCTTGGCGGTCTGGGTCTTACCAACGCCGGTCGGACCAACAAACAGGAAACTGCCGATTGGCCGGTTGCCTTCTGTAAAGCCAACCCGGCTTCGCTTAATAGCAGCAGAAATGGCGTCAATTGCCGCATCTTGACCGATAACCTCTTTCTTGAGATTGCTGTTCAAACGATTGAGCTGGCTGACCTGATTCTTATTAACATCGGTAACCGGGACACCCGTAATTCGCTCAACAACGTCTTTGATAACATCGGCTGTTACTTTTGGTACTGAAACCTTGGTGCCGTTATCAATTGACTTGATCTGGCCATTGATCTTATCAAGCTTGTCACGCAGAGCAGCGGCTTTCTCGTATTCTTCGTTTTCGGAAGCGGCTTTCTTGGCTTTTTCAAGCTTTGAAGCTTCCTGTTCCAGACTCGATTTATCTTTGGCAATCGATGAACATTGCAACCTTGGCACCGGCTTGGTCGATTAAATCAATTGCTTTGTCCGGATTCATTCGGTCTTGAATATAACGGTTACTGAAGGAAACAGCAGCTTTCAGGGCGTCATCGGTGTATTGAACGTGATGGAATTTCTCGTATTTCGGCTTTAACCCCTTAATAATTGTCAGGGTGTCGGCTTCGCTTGGTTCGTTAACCATGATTGGCTGGAATCGACGAGCCAGAGCCTGGTCTTTTTCAATATCCCGGTATTCGTTGCTGGTCGTGGCACCAATTAATTGAAAGTCGCCACGGGCCAACTTTGGCTTTAAAATGTTGCCGGCATCCATCTTGTCACCTTCACCGGTTGAGCCGGCACCGATGATTTGATGAATTTCATCGATGAAGAGAATCACATTCTTATTCTTCGAAACTTCATCGATCAGTTTCTTCATACGTTCTTCAAATTGACCACGGATTCCGGTTCCTTGAACCAATGAGACGACGTCAACGGAAATAATCCGCTTGTTAAGCAGCTTCTCGGAAACATCGCCGTCAACGATTTTCTGGGCGAGCCCTTCGACTACCGCGGTCTTGCCAACGCCGCTTCGCCAATTAAAACCGGGTTGTTCTTGGTTCGTCTGCTCAAAACTTCTTCCATTTGTTCGATTTCTTTATCCCGACCGATAACAGGATCAAGCTTACCGTCTTTGGCCATTTGGGTTAGGTCGGTTCCGTATTGATCTAATAATGTCGTTTTATTTTGAGGTCTGCGTTCTTGTACTTGAATGGGTTGTTGACGCATTCGACGTTGACCTGTCATTTCAGGAAATTCCTGCTTAAAGAACGGGTCGTCAAAAATGTCACCGAAAATGTCGTTATTCATATGCATTCCTCCAATGTCTAATGATTTAATGAATCATTAAATGCTAATTGTAATAGTGATTGTTCGGAATATCTGTTCCCCTTCCGAACAACTATATATTATCACGGATTGATTATTGATTCAAGGAAATGATCGTTTTATTTTATAAATATAAGCGCTGGTATATCAACGATTTAAAGACGATTTTTAAAAAAACGGAATAAAAAATTAGCACTCAAAATTGATGAGTGCTAACGTATTTTGTAATTATTTAATTAATATCAAAAGTGAATTCAACCGCATCTTTTAACGTATTATGGACTGTACACAAGTGAATCGTATCTTCAATAAATTGGCGGTTTTCTTCCTGATTCAAGTTGGTTTGACAGGTTAACTTAACGTTGATTTTTGATACCCGCGATGATTTGTCGGCAAAGCGTTCAGTTTCACCAGTGACGATTACTTCAAATTTCTTAACTTTGATATTGGATTTGGGTCGGTTAACCAATGACGCAGCGCTTGCACCAAGGCAGGCACCGACAGCTCCCAACAAGTATTGGACCGGATTTGGGCCGGCATCTGTTCCCCGGAAGATGGTCGGCTCATCAGCGATAAACTGGTGATCGCCGGCTTGATTCAGCGTTTGGGCACCAATGTTTCGATACGTTGTGTGAATTGTATAAGTTGCCATTTTAAAAGCTCTCCTTTATCATTTTGGTTGATATAGCATACAATAGCAGGTAATAATGTGAATGGAAAGTAAGGTGATTACGTGAAAACATTGATTTTAGTTTCTCACCCAAAAGTTGATGAATCTGCGACACAAGCGTTTTTGAAAACCAGTGCTGATTCCTTGGACAATGTTACTTGGCGGGTGATTGATAGACTTTACGCGGCCGATCGTTTGGACGTGATTGCTGAACAAACGCAATTGCAAAATTTTGACCGAATTATTTTTCAGTTTCCTATGTATTGGTATTCGTCACCGGCAAGTTTAAAACGGTATATGGATGATGTCTTTTCCAGAAAATTTGTGATTGCCAAGCGGGGGCTGAAAAACAAAGAGTTTGGGCTTGTCATAACAATGGGCGATAAGCTGGTCGATTTTCAGGCAGGTGGTCGCGAAAAATTCACGATTTCGGAGCTTATGAAGCCATTTGAGGCTTTTGCCAACAAAGCAGGGATGATTTACTTGGCACCGCTTATAATCGCCCAGTTCGGCTATTGGAGCGTTTTAGAGAAGCAAAAAAAATTGGTTGATTATTTGCAGTATTTGAGCGCACCAATGCCCTTAAACCTTGAAAATCGCGAAAAGTGGCTGCTCGTTCGTCTTAAACAGCTGCAAGTCGGGAAAAGCGCGCAACAAAGAGAGATGCTTGATTTAATTATTGATTCAATTGACAGCCGGCAAGACCAAATTGATGATTTGAAAATGAACATAAAGATGATTCGGGACCAGGAGGAATAGACCATAATGGACGATACTCAAGATGGGGCTGTTCAACAGCTTGCAAAAATGGCAGAAGCTGAACCAGCCTTTATTAATAAAGCTGTTTTAAAAGCGGCTCAAAATTTGATTAGAGAACAAACCAGGCGAATCGATCAGGCTCAGCAGGAAATAGATGGACGAATTTGGAGCCCGGAGAAATGGTAACTTTGATCGGGCTCGTCAGCACGTTAAATGATTATTAACTGATGACACTAAAAACCACCAAATCAATTTAGCCGGCGGCAAATGGTTTGGTGGGTGAAAAGTTATTGTATTTTTGGATTAAGCTGTTTGGTTATAGTTGGTCTGCGGGTGCCCAATGATTGATTGGACCGAACTTGTGACCAACCTGGATTTCATTTTCAATCGCCGTATCAACGAATTTTTTAGCAATCCGGCAGGCAGCTTCAATAGAGGTGCCCTTTGCCAATTCAGCAGCGATACATGCGGAGAGCTGTCGCCAGTACCGTTTTTACGGTCGGTATCAAAGAAAGCACCGGTTAACCAGAAACTTTTCCCGGATTCAAGCAGGATATAGTCGGAAACCTCGGATTGATTGGGATCGTGATGACTGCCCTTTAAAACAATATTTTTGGCCCCGAGTGCTTTTAGTTTCCGAGCAGCGGTTTGCATATCGTCTTTGGTTTCAATTGTCATTTCAGCTAACTTTTGGGCTTCAAAAAAGTTGGGGGTAATAACCGTTGCTAATGGAATCAGTTCGTCTCGAAGCGTCTGATAGGCACTTTGTTCCAGCAGCATATTGCCATGCTTGGTAGTAATTACCGGATCGACAACCAGCGGGCCAAAATCATACTTTTGATAATTTTTAATCACTGTTCGGATTAATTCGGAATCGGAGAGCATTCCCGTCTTACTTGCCCGAATGTGGTAATCGTCCGCCAAGTCTTTAAATTCCTGATCGATAAACGATGTCGGCAGGTTGACTGCGTCGTGAATCCCGTAACTGTTACCGGCAACACACGCTGTTAGAACGGAAGTCCCATATACGCGGCGTCTAAAGAAGGTGTGAAGATCAGCCTGCATCCCGGCACTGCCGTCACTATCTGATCCTGCAATTGTTAATGCTTGTGGAAATTCATTTGCCAATATAATCACCCTATCCCGATTTCTTAATTGTTTAATAATAAGATACCACAGATAGGGGCAGCGTGTTTATTTTTTTGAATTTGTTGAAGCGGTTGGCTTAAATCAGAGTGTTAATCCGCTGGTTAATCGATGTGGGGATCAAACACCCAAATAAATTTGCTTTCAAACTGCTATTTGTATTATAATAATTTAGTCTATTGGAATTTTATAATTGGAAAAATATTAAGGAGAGTTTTACTATGCGTATTTGTCATCCAAACGGCGTTCAGGGCCGTCGACCAATCAGCCGCAAGAAAGATATCAAGCGGAACAAAGCATTAGCAGATCTGCAACACTTCTTGAAGCAGAAACCTGCTAAGTAATGCAATCAAAAAAGCACCAGGATAAACCGAAAGGCGAATCCTGGTGCTTTTTTAGTTATTTGGTTGCCAAATCTTCGAATTTTTGAACGTCCTTGCGGGTGCCGATAATCGTCACAACATCGCCGGGCTCGACGATGGTTGACTGATTGGGAATAGCGGCACCTTCTTCATTGGCATGGGAAATGGCAATAACGGAAACCTGGTAGCGGTTTGTCAGATTGAGTTCCTTAAGCGATTGGTTGAAGAATTTCTCGTTGGTTAATTCGAATTCAACGACGGCCAGTTCGCCCTTTAACTTTAAATCGTTTAAAATTTTAGGCTCCATGACATGAAGCGCGACCCGTTGCCCCATGTCACGTTCCGGTTGAATAATTTCATCGGCACCCAACTTTTCCAAAACCTGCGCATGACGGGCATTTTCTGCTTTACAGATCAGGTGTTTAACGCCAAGATCTTTGCAGATTAACGTTGTCATAATGCTGGCCTCCAGATCGGTACCGATTGCAACAAAAACGTTATCGAAGTTACCAATTCCAAGTTGCTGAAGCGCCAGTTCATTTTGAGTATCGGCAACCACGGCTTCAGTGGCGACGTCTCTGAATTTATCGACGTTTTCTTCTTTTTTATCAATTACCAGGACTTCCTGGTGGTTTTTAATCAGTGTGTTAACGATACTGCTGCCGAAAAGTCCCAGTCCGATGACGGCGTAATTGCTTTTCATTTAAAAATTCCTTTCAATATAATTTGTAAGGGATGGTTATCCAATCATGACATTTTCTTTTGGATACCTGAAAGCATCTTCCGGTCTTTTGGAGTTAAGCAGTGAATACATAACGGTAAAGATACCAACCCGGCCCATAAACATCAATGCGGCAAAAATCAGTTTGCCGATAAAAGTCAGATGGGGTGTCAGCCCTAAGGTTAAGCCGGTCGTGCCAAAGGCTGAAACGACGTCGAAGAGAATGTATTCAATACCAAAGTGCTTGGGGATACTTTCAGTAATACATAAAATCAGCGTGGCAATTGACAAAACTACGGAAACCAGGAAAACCAGCGTGAGCGACCGTGAAATGTTATCGTTGGTGAAGCGGCGACCCATGAAAGTGGCGTCCCGTTTTCCCCGTAATGTGGCCCAAACCCGGATTAACAGGATGCCGACGGTGGTTGTTTTAATTCCCCCGGCTGTCGATCCGGGCGTCCCGCCAATTAACATTAAAATCATTGTAAAAAACATACCGGCCATCGAAATTTTGGGATAGGGGTAGATATAAAAGCCGGCGGTTCGGGGAGTTACAGCCATGAAATAGGTATCCATGAGGCGCTGAAAAATATTTAAATGGGTGTTTTCCCCGAAGTTTCCTTCTGTCAGCAGGTAAACAATAAAACTGATGCCGATTAGTCCCAAGTAGGTTGTCAGTGCCAATTTGGTATGCAGACTCAGAAAGTGGTCCTTTCGATACAGTAGAATATCTTTCCAAACTAAAAACCCGAGTGAGCCGGAAATAATTAGACACGTTAGCACAAATAGGAGATAAGGGTCGTTTTGAAACCGAACCAGGCTGTTGTCAAACAAATCAAAGCCGGCATTACAAAAAGCACTGATTGAGTGAAACACACTGTAACCGATTCCCCGTATCAAACCATAACGCGGATAAAAATCAACGAACAACAGACCGACTCCCAAGGTCTGAATCGCTAATGACAGTCGAACCACGAGAAAAACAACGCTTCTCGTATTGGCAAATGTTTCCAGGTTTAGGGATTGCTGTGTTAATAATTGGGTTGTTAAATCAACTTTTTGCCGCATAAAAACAAACATTAAAACCGCAAAGGTCATAAAGCCCAAGCCACCGATCTCAACTAAAACCAGAATCACGATTTTACCGAAGATACTCCAGTGAAGCGCCGTGTTAACAACGGTCATTCCCGTTACGCAGGTTGCCGATGTTGCGGTAAAAAAAGCGTTAAGGTAATTGGTGGTGGTCCCGGATTGACTGGCAATGGGTAATGACAGTAAAAGCGTGCCGATTAAAATGATTGTTAAAAATCCCAATGTTAGGATTTGTGGTAAAGAAAGTTTTCCCCGCCAACTCACAGTAATTGTGCCTCCAAATTTTTTATGTAATTTCATTGTTTAACTATTCACATTATCTCACATTTTTCAAGAATCTTCTTATTTACCGCTTAAATAAGTTATAATACTAATAAATATGTGTCATGTAAAGGACTGGGAAAATGCTGATTAAAAATGTTCATATTCAAAATGAAGTACAAACAAGTGACTTAAAAATTGAAAATGGCAAGTTTGTGAAAATCGCTCCGGCAATTAAAGCTGAAGCGGGGGAGCAGGTGATTGATGCTACCGATAAATTGTTGCTGCCGCCCTTTGTCGATCCCCACGTTCACCTGGATGCAACGCAAACTGCCGGTGATCCCGAATGGAATCAAACGGGAACGCTGTTCGATGGCATTCGAATTTGGAGCGAGCGTAAAAAGAAACTGTCAGTTGCGGATGTTAAGCATCGGGCCAAGCAGGCGATTAAAACCCAGGTCGCAAACGGTATTCAATTTGTTCGCAGCCATGTTGACGTAACTGATCCTGAATTGACGGCCTTAAAAGCATTAATTGAGGTGCGGGAAGAATTAAAAGATCAGGTTGAATTACAGCTGGTTGCTTTTCCTCAGGAAGGCATTCTGTCTTTTCCACACGGTAAAGACTGATGACAGCGGCCGCCGAGATGGGTGCGGATGTTATTGGCGGGATTCCTCATTTTGAATTTACCAGGGAATACGCTGTTGAATCGTTAAAATTTCTAATGAAGCTGGCGGAAACCCAGGATAAACTGGTTGATGTCCACTGTGACGAAATTGATGATCCGCAATCACGCAGTTTGGAAACTTTGGCGACGTTGGCTTTGGAATCCGGAATGGGTGATAAGGTAACTGCCAGTCACACAACGGCTATGGGGTCCTATAACGATGCTTATACGTACAAATTATTCAGACTGCTTAAGATGTCACACATTAATTTTATTGCCAATCCACTTGTTAATACCAATCTCGGCGGGCGCTTCGACAGTTATCCGAAGCGTCGCGGCATGACCCGGGTTAAGGAATTGACTCAAGACGGCATTAACGTTGCCTTCGGTGAAGATGACCTTAAGGATCCCTGGTATCCAATGGGCAACGGCAACATGCTTGATCCGGTTGAGATGGGCATTCATGTCGGTCATTTAATGGGTTACAATGATATTTTAAATGCTTATCAATTTGTGACAACCAACGCTGCAAAAGCCATGCATATTACGGACCACTATGGGATTGAAGTTGGTAAGCCGGCTAATTGCATTATTATGAATAATGACAATTTCTACAATGCCTTGAATGAACGCTCTGAAATCTTGTATTCCATTCATAAGGGCAATATTTTGGTTAAAACAACACCTAAGAAAGTCGATAATCGCTTGAGCCTTTAATGCTTGACTTTGATTTCCAGATACAACAAAACCACTCCAATCCTGCTCTTGGATATAGGCTGTCTTCAGAGCCGAAGTTAAAGTGGTTGGTATGGTTTAAGTTTTTGGTTTCTGATGTGAAGCGGTATTAACTGCTTTGCTTCGCACACTGATTTAGGACTGCTACACAAAGCAACGTTCTGCATATAAGGGATCGCTTCAAAAAATCCAAATGCAGGATTTCCCGAAGCGACGCCTTATACTCCGAACGTTAAGCGCTTTATTTCGCACACTGTTTAGGACTGCTACACAAAGCAGCACCGCTTCGCACACTACCTTTTTATCTTTTTCTTCTTCGCTGCTGCTGCCGCTTTTCTTTCCAATGACCGTTTGCGGAGAATGTCCTTTAAGACGTTAATATCATCTTCATGTTGCGCTTTCCACTGTTTATAAGAAGTGCTGGTATCCGTATCAGTTGGTTTAAGACCGGTATCCAGCCAAAATATAGCTTCTGTTAAGCTTGGAAAATTGTGCATCCATAATGTTTGCCCGTTTTCTGAGTCAAAAGCAACGTAAGAACGTGGATGTCGCTGCAAAAAAGTATGTTTCCTAATTTTAAAAGCTTCCCGCTTTCTTGTTAGTCGATAATCAGGCAAAATGTATTTTCCCTGCTTTTTGAGTTGCGGAAAACGTTCATTGATTTGGTCGGAACGATCTTTAAGAAGTGCCTTGGCCTCTTCGACCGTGATTAATGTAGCTTTGGTACGGGTCATAATAGTCTTTGCCCCCTTTATTAACTATTTTCGCATAGATTTATCTAATTGAAAAGCAGATAGAAATATTATAAGTAATTTTTTCTGAAAATTTATAAAAAAAGAAGTGATCCTTTGAAATATTACGCTGTTAGGAAGGGCCGAAAAACCGGCATTTTCACTACTTGGGATGAAACCGTCAAGCAGGTTTCCGGCTTTTCGGGTGCCGAATATAAAAGCTTTAAGACGCGGGCGGCCGCTGAAACTTTTTTGGGACAGTCGGAGCAGCCCCAAAATGATAGCCATCGTAAAGAAAATCAATCCAAGTTCCAAGAGATCGTGGAGCGACCGGTTGAGCTTGATTTGAGTGACGAAATTGTGGTCTATACAGATGGTGGTACCAGGAATCATGGTAACCATGCCGGTGGTCACGTTAAAGCTGATGATAAAGCCGCATGGGCCTATTTAATTATGATTGCGGGTGCCGACGCAGTTGCTGACACAGGTGGTGAGTATGGCGCGACAAATAATCGAATGGAAATTATGGGACTGCTGCAGGCGCTAACTTATTTGATCGACCATCACCTTGAAAAACGGTCTGTAACAGTGGTTGCCGATTCCAAGTATGTTTTGGACGCGATTACCAAGGGATGGCTCGAAGGTTGGCAGCGCCGGGGGTGGAAACGAAGCGCTGGGCCACTTTTAAACAAAGAATTATGGCAGCGGGTTGCCGATCTTTTGAAAAAGTTTCCAAATATTCACTATCAATGGACTAAAGGCCACAGTGACAATGACGGAAATGTTTTTGTTGATCAATTATTAAACCAAACGATGGATCAAATGGCTCCCAAGGAGAACCGGGGAGGTAAGGTCACTTTGCCCAAGCTTGAAATTAAACAGCCGAAAGATCAAAAAAACGCTTCGGTGCCTTCACATCATGAAAGTAAGAAGCGAAAAATCAAATTGGACACTGAAAGCATTCATCCAAGTCAACCAACTCCGGAAAAATTATCGCCGGAAGTTGAGAAATCGGTGCATGATATTGAAGAGAGTTTAAAGCAATTGGGCTTGTTTGATGATGATCATCATCAACATTAGTGGTGATCTACACCATGATAACGCCGATCGACCTCTTTGCTCCAAAAACCACCGGATAGTTGAACGGGTTCCTGAACCATAATGAAGGCATCTGGTGAAATTTCCTTGATCTGCTCCATCAGGCGGCGGTCAGCTTTTCGAGGTGCTAAAATGCTGAGTACCAGTCGGGCACCGGAACGACCCTCGGCTCGGCTGACCGTAACACCATATCCAAGGTCGCGCAGCTTTTCGGCAAGCTCTTCGTTATGCGCATGGACCGGATTTTGAGGATCAATTTGAACTGTAACTTGGAAATTAACATATCCCAAGGCAATTTTATTTTCGATAACGATTCCGATGTAAATCCCGACTCCGAATCCAACCGCATAGGACGCGACATTCAACGGACTATCAATGTGATCAAGGGCAATCGCCAAAGCGATAACATAAATCAGTTCTTCACCAACTGCGACCAGTGGTGCCAGAAATTGGTGCCCCTTGACGACCAGCATTGTTCTGAAAGTATTGATTGAAATATAGAGTGCGTTTAAGATAAAAATCGTAATTGCAAGTTCCATCAGCATTTCCTCCCAAGTGACTTTAACTATTAGTTTACACTTCTTAGCGTTAATATAGTACTATGTTGGTACTAACGAAAGCTGGTTTGATAAGGGATGCGGCTTGTTAACGTTGACAACTAATGTAATTAACGGTATTCTAAAATTTGAACAAAAATCACGAAAATAATAATATCTTAGATAGTAAGGGTTGCTGACCTAATGGCTAATACAAATTTAATTCCATACTTAACATTTGAAAACACAAAGAGTGCGCTTGAATACTATAAGCGGGTGTTTGGCGCAACAGATGTTACCCGCGAATCGCCAACCGAAAAGCAGGCCGAGGAAATGTCTTTAAATCCAGACGTTAACCTCGATAATCTCACGTTACAGGCGAGTTTTCGGGTGCTGAATCAACCGATTTATGCGGCTGACAGTTTTCTTGGCAAGCCGGTTGTCTCCTCTCTAATTTCGTTAATGTTGGAGGTTGATGCCCACGATTCTGATGCCGAATCTGCGTTGGAAAGCCTTTATAAGCAGGTTTCTGATTCTGAAGAGGTGAAGGTAATCGTAACGTTTGAGAAAAAATCGTCCGGTAATAAATACGGTCAGGTTGTTGATAAATACGGGATCACCTGGATCTTCAGTGCTGTTAAATAGTGTTAATGTGAAGTTAACGATTATTAAAAAAACGAGGGAGAGAAAATAAACCTATTTTCTGGCCCTCGTTTTATAATATAAATTAATGGGTATCCATCTTGATAGAAAGGGTGGTTATAGAGATGAGCAATTTTGCAGACGTAAAAGGTGTATTGTTTGATTTAAATGGCATTATCACCGACTCTTGGGCTTACCACAGCCAATCGTGGCGCCAAATCGCCGATCAATTGGGAATTGAGTGGTCGGCCGAATTAGAAGAAGCAATAAAGGGGCGTGACCGGATTGATTCACTGGATGCAATCTTGGATTCTGCGGGCAAGAGAGGTCAATACACCCGTCAACAAAAAGAGGCGCTTGCGAATCAAAAAAATGATATTTATCAAACCATGTTGGATAAGATGAATCCTAGCGATATTTTGCCGGGAATTCTAGCTTTTCTAGATGACTTAACCCGTCATGGTTACAAAATGATTATTGCTTCGGCGTCAGCCAACGCACCTAAAGAGATTCGTAAGTTGAAACTGGAAAATTACTTTCCACTAATCGTTGATTTAAAAACGATCAAACATAATAAACCGGCGCCGGATGTTTTTGCCAAGGCAGCTGAAATGCTTCATCTGCCGCCGGAAGCCTGCGTTGGGATTGATGATGGAATTGTAGGAATTAAATCAATTAACGCTGCCGGGATTGTCTCAATTGGGGTTGGCGATCCCCAGATACTCCATGAAGCGGCTATTAATTTCGAGCGAACCGATCAGCTGACTTTGGCTAACATTCGTCAGGCTTGGCCCAAGTGAGTTTCCAAGTACTGTTTTAAAACAACGGCTTGGTTGTGTTCCCGATCCTTTGCACCGTATAACAAGATAACGTTATCAGTTTTAAGTTTTTCCTTAATGGTAGTCATAAAAGTTGGTAGTTGATCATTACCATCCAATTCAGCGATGTATTTTTTCTCGAACTCGGCAAACTTGGCCGGATCATGGGAGAACCATGAACGGAGCTCTTTTGAAGGCGCAATCTCTTTTTCCCATTCGTCCAATTTGGCATTCACCTTTGAAATTCCCCGGGGCCAAAGTCGGTCGACTAAGATACGGTAGCCGTTTAGATCCTGTGGTTTATCGTAAATTCGTTCAAGTTTTAGTTCCATTAGAAAATCCTCCTCGTAAAAAATAAATTTGAAAGCTGTGATAATTTGAGTACCAGTGATCCATTTTATGCCAGCGCCTCGACTGATCAAGTTGCCCAGGAAATGTTGGGGATGCTGCTTACATATCAGTCACCGAAAGGATTGGTCGGCGGCTGGATAGTTGAAACGGAAGCGTATCTGGGCCAGCTGGATTCGGCAGCCCATGCTTTTAAGGGACGTCGAACCGCATCCAATGAACCATTGTATGGGCCTCCAGGTACAGTTTACATCTATTCGATCCATGGCAGGTACCTGCTTGATGTCGCTGCCCAGGCTAAAGATGTCCCTCAAGGAGTCTTAATCCGTGCCGTTGAGCCGTTTATCGGCAAAGAAATAATGCTGAAAAATCGGGCAAAAACCGGATTCGATTTAACAAATGGTCCCGGTAAATTAATGGAAGCCTTTGGTATTTCCGATAAAAAAATGAATTTTGAAATCTTTGGTGATAACAGTAAGCTTGATATCCACAAACATCGCAAAAAAATCCCTCAGATGATTGAAACTTCGAATCGAATCGGCGTTTCAAACCAAGGGGATTGGGCGGGAAAACCGTTGAGATATTTTGTGAAGGGCAATCCATTTGTCTCTGGTATGAAAAAACGGGATATGGATTTAGATCATTTTGGGTGGCGGTGAAGTAGGGGCTGAGTGATTTGTTCCGCATGCTTTTTAGGACTGCTACACAAAGCAGCACCACGCCATATAAGAGATCAATCTGAAAAATCCAAGCCCGGGATTTCCCAGATTGATCTCTTATACTCTGGGTGCTAAGCGCTTTGTTCCGCACACTTTTTTAGGACTGCTACACAAAGCAACGTTCTGCATATAAGGGATCACTTCGAAAAATCCAAGTGCAGGATTTCCCGAAGCGACGCCTTATACTCCGAACGTTAACCGCTTTGTTTCGCACACTAAACTGAAACGTGTTCCAAGAGACAGCTTCCGGCCATATAACTTAACTAAGCCAACATTCCAAAATCAGGAATATTCGCTTAGTTAAGTTATATTGTTTTTAGGCAACGGAGATGTAGGACTGCTCCGCTAACCATAAACCTGCATGTAAGGATTCATTTCAAAAATCCAAGTCCAGGATTTCCGAAATAAATGCCTTACACGCCGGTTTATCCCAGGTTAGCTCCGCACACTAAGCTGAAATGTGTTCCAAGAGACAGCTTCCGGCCATATAACTTAACTAAGCCAACATTCCAAAACCAGGAATATTCGCTTAGTCAAGTTATATTCTGGAAGCTAACCGTCTCTTTCCACACTCTAATTATTTCTATGCGCAATTCTTGCCGATACCGCACTTGCTATCGCGCCCACTATATCATCAACGAATGTATTGGACTTGCCGTTTTTTGACTCGTCCAATTTTTTAACAACGCCGGTTTTGTCTCGGTCGATATAACCATAGTTAGTGATCCCAATCGTGCCATAAATGTTGGCAATATTAAGGGCAATCCCTTCATCGACGCCGAAAACGCCTGAATCGTTCATAATGATGCTTTCAAGGGGTTCCTTTAACAGCCCTTCAGTTGCCAAGCGGTCCAATTCCAAGCCAACCATGGCATTATTTAACACTTCCCGCTTGTGCAAAACGTTGGTGGTATCTTTTCGGACTTCTTCCATCGAAAGGTTTGGAATGAATGGCTTTTGAAGATCAATAGCCATTCTTGAAATATCGTCAGGTGTGATGCCCCGTTCTTTTAATGCTTCGATAACAAAATTATAGGCTTTGGTATCTGGAAATTTAAATTGTTTGTTGTTCAATGAGTTGACCTCCAAGTGATTGCCCTGTGGCAGATTTCTCTAAAAATAAGTAATGGGTTCAAAAATGCATTTGAACCACTTTTAATGTTTAACCATTTTGTTCAAAATGGCATATTCAATAAAAAGGCTGTACAAAATTACTTTTGCGCCAGCCTTTTATCGGTTGAAAATTAGTTATTATGATAAATATACTTTGCGTCGATATCCGGATCCTGAATAGTCAAAATCTTGGGACCATCTTTGGTAATCGCTAAAGTGTGTTCATACTGAGCTGATGGACTGCCGTCTGCTGAAACGTAGTAAGTCCAATCGTCCGCCTTGTCGTAGCGGTCCTTGATTTCCCAGGTGCCGGTGTTGACCATTGGTTCAATGGTAATGGTCATCCCTTCTTTCAAGCGAAGTCCTCTGTGAGGCACACCGTAGGCAGGAACGTTTGGCTCCTCGTGCATCTTAGGCTGGATACCGTGACCAATCAGTTCACGGACGTCGCCCATGTGATGCTCATCTTCAACGTAAGTTTGAATTGCGGCACCAATATCACCCAGACGGTTACCGATAACAGCTTGGTCGATGCCAAGGTATAAGGCCTTGCGGGTAACATCCATTAAGTTTTTAATTTCAGGCGAAACATCACCGACAGCATAGGACCAGCATGAATCACTTTCAAAGCCGTCTTTGTTGACCGTTAAATCAACCTTGACGATGTCGCCGTCCTTTAGGATTAGGCCCTTGCGGGGAATTCCGTGGGCAACTTCATCATTGACGGAAACGCAGGTTGCAAATTTGTAGCCCTCAAATCCCATTTCGGAAGGGTAGGCATTGTGGTCCTTGATATACTGGCGGGCAAACTCTTCAATATCCCATGTGTCCAAGCCGGGCTTGATCATTTTACGCAGCCCCAAATGAACACCGGCCAAAACTTTTCCTGATTCGGCCATCTTTTCAATTTCACGTGGTGATTTTAATGTAATCAATTCATTTTACTCCTTAGGAATTATTTACTGAGTTTATACTATAATCGATTAAACCACAATTAGTGGTATTTCTGCAACCAAGGCAGCATAATTTGAGGAGAGCCGCCCTCTTAATCTAACGATAGGAGTGGCCCGGTTAACTATTAATCAGCTTTAACATGCGACCTATCTTAACGCAAATAAAATGAGGTTGCCAACAAAACGACTGTTTCGCCTCAACCTCGTTGTTATGCTTCGTCGATGATGCCTTTTTGCAATGCTTCCAAAATTAACTTAACTTCCGTTATTTTAGAATCAACTAAATATTGCGTGGTTTCATCTTTTTCCTTTTTCGCTGAACTCATTTGATCGTTCAAAAATTTCAATTGATCATGAAGATATTCTGTTAGTTTCATGATGGTCACCTCACAGGTTCTCTTTACTTATATTATATATCATTTATAAAAAGTGTACATGAATATGTTCCCGTATCATGATTGCGCTTCGGGTCGGCAGCTTGATGATTAATCTTAAATTCAAACCAGCTATAAATGACAATTAGCCTTATCATATCACAAATTCAGAATGCCGACATTTGAAATGTATTGACGTTAGTTTTATTCTGGTTAATAAGGGGATGAGAAGATGATGGTCAATAACATTTGGCTAAAGTGGTTCTTTGTATTGTTTTATTTGGTAATGGGAATCCTGCTATATAAGGGTCAGAGCATGGTTGTCATGTATATGATGGTTGTTGGGATGTTTTTGGAGGCTTTATATAGTTTGGTAGAATCATATTTTAAGAGGGGGAACGATTAAAAAAGCAAATAAGCGAATGAACCAACTGTTTCGGGATTAAGTAGTTGCTTGATTCGCTTATTCGATGATGCAATTGGATTTACTTATTTAAGTGCCGGGCTGGCAATCCTGATTTAGCCGGCTCGATATATATAAAACAGCAATCGACTGAGAAACGCCAAAGTGGTTTTTCAGCCGATTGCTGTTTTTTGGTGTTATTAAGCGAACTACCAGATTTTAACGCGATCTTCCGGCTTCAGGTACATACCGTCTCCCGGCTTAACTTCAAAGGTTGAATAAAAATCATCCAGGTTTTTAACCTGCACGTTGGCCCGTAATTCAGCCGGTGCATGAACATCGATATTCAGTAGTAATTGCTTATATTGGGTCGTAGCCTTCATTCGCCAAATTTTGGCCCAATTGATAAAGAAATCATACAGATTGTAATCCCGTTCGTTCTTAGCCGCCTCGTTGGCACAGCTTAAGCCACCGGCATCGGCAATGTTTTCTGAAACGGTTAATTTGCCGTTAACCTTGCCACCGGCAAATGGAATACCGTCAAATTCTTTCACCATTTTATCAGCCAGTTTGGTGAAATACGCATGATCTTCTTTGGTCCACCAATTGTTTAAATTACCATATTCATCGAAGAGCGAACCATTGTTGTCAAAGGCGTGTGAAATTTCATGCGCCATAACGGCACCGATACCGCCATAGTTTTGGCTGGGCGTTTGTTCCAAACTGTAGAAAGGTGCCTGCAGGATGGCTGCCGGAAAGACGATCAGGTTCTTAAATGGGTCATAATAAGCATTGACGGTGCTGGCACTCATTTCCCATTTGGTTCGATCAACCGGTTTTCCAAGTTTGGCGTAATTATCTGCCTGCGCAACCTGGCCGATTTTGGTCATGTTGTCAAAGAGGGTGCCACCTTGGTTTTCCGGGATAATCTGATATTTATATTCAAGTTCATCAATATGGTCTGGATAACCGACATGCAGGCCCAGTTTATTCAACTTAACAATGGCTTTTTGACGGGTTGCTTCGCTTAACCAAGTATTATTTTCAAGTCGGTTTTTGTAAACGCTGATCATGTTGCGAACCATGTGTTCAACATCCGCTTTGGCTTTAGGGCCAAAGTATTTTTTAGCGTAGTAATCACCGATTGTTTGGCCAAAAGTGCCAGTTGCCAAATAAAAGGCTGACTTCTTTTGTGGTGTTGCTTCCTTCTTTCCGGAAAGCGCCCGGCTGAAGGTAGAGCCGGTTTGTCGGAATTCCTCTGAAAGATAACCGGCTGCTGAATAAATTGTTTTAACCAGCATCCAATTCTTCATATCCTGGAAGGAATCTTCGTTGACAATGTCATCAAGGGCTTCAAAGAATTTGGGCTCCGTGACAATTATCTGCTCGGGTGCTTTTTCAAACAAGCCGTCAGCTAATGTCACCAGATCAAAATGACTGCTGGATTTGGCAAAGTCGGCAAATGATTGTGGATTGTACATTTTACTGTAATCAGCCACTTCTTCTGCCGACTTAACGTGTGGCGCAATTGCTGCGTCAAACTTTTTGGCGGATTCGACAATTTAGTCAGCCTCGTTGCTGCTGTAATCTGCCAAAATCAGTAATTGGCTGAGGGTTTTGGTTAGAACCGGCATTAACTGTGCGTAAGCCGGATTGTTATTTTCGTAATAGGTTCGGTCAGGTAAAAACAGGCTGGGACTGTTGGCAAACAAGGCATTGACTTTGGTATTTTTCATATCTGGTTCAACGAAAAAGCCAAACGGCAATGGGAAACCGGTTTTGGTCCAAGCCACAATTTGACTGTTCAGATCGTCAAAGCCGGAGATGTTTTCAATCTTTTCTAAATAAGGTTTAAGCGGTTCGGCACCATCAGCATCCCGCTTCTTGAAATTCCGAGCCAGTTCATATAGCTTCAACATTTCTGAGAAAGGTGCTTCGAAACTATCCTTATTTTGGGACTCGATATCGTCCAAGTCACGCATCAATTCTTTATCGATGTTATCATTCAGGTCCATGAATCCACCGGTTGAAGAATGATCAGCGGGGATTTTCGCGGTCTTTTCCCATCTTCCGTTAACGGCTTGATAAAGGTCGTCTTTTAATTGTGATTCATCAATTGAATCATCTGTCGGTTGATTGGCATTTCCGCTTCAGCTTCGGTTGCGGTTACAATTAATTTTTTCAAACTGATTCCTCCCTGTCTAACGTTCATTGAAATAAGTATATGCTTTTAAGCAGGGATTTCAAAGTGATTGTCGATAGATAAAACCAACTTTGGAAAAAATGAAGAATTTGTTAATTTGGCAGTTTTGAGTGACGGGGTTGCTGACAATAAATGCAACACAGGATTTGAATATGGAAGCACAATTCGGCCACCTGTTATGGCAGTGTGCTATCTTTTAATTAACAGGACGGGAGGGATTCCTTTGGACAACAAGAAGCTATTTAATCGTGAAAAATCATTTCGCTATAACGGCGGTGATAATTTCAAACTGAGAAAGCAACCGACCGCTGCGACTGCCGAAAATCTTAGTAAGAGTGAAATTAAAGCCCGAATTGAAAACAATATTATGACGTTACAGGATCTTCAGGGGAAATTATATGCTCAAAACCGGTTTGGTATTTTAATTATTTTTCAGGGAATGGACGGCTCTGGTAAAGACAGCATGATTCGACACATCTTAAGCGGAGTCAATCCCCAGGGATGTGAGGTGACCAGCTTTAAGGTACCAACATCTATCGAGCTGAATCATGATTATCTGTGGCGGGTTCACCGGCATATGCCGCCTCGAGGGATTATCGGCATCTTCAATCGTTCTTATTACGAGGACGTACTGGTCAGCCGGTCCATCCTCAGTTGATATTGAATGCCCATATCGGCGGGATTACGAAATTAAAGCAGGTTAATGATGAATTCTTTGAGGGGCGTTATCAGGACATTAATTTTTTGGAGGACTACATGACCAGAAATGGTTTTGTTGTCTTAAAGTTCTTTTTGCATATGTCCAAAAACGAGCAGAAGAATCGATTCAAGCGTCGAATCGAAATGCCGGATCATAATTGGAAATTTTCCGCGGCTGATATTAAAGAGCGCAAGTATTGGGATGACTATGTCGATGCTTATGAAAGGGCATTAAGCAAAACTGCTACCAAGCAAAACCCTTGGTACATTATTCCATCAGACGATAAATGGTATTCCCGGCTTTGCGTATCAGATATTATCGATCGGCGAATCAAAGAGCTGCCACTCAAGTACCCGGACTTGGACGCGGACAGTAAAGCTCAGTTGGAAAGTGCACTGGATGAACTGGAGAAAAATTAGGGTAGGGCGTGCAATTATCAAACAACCTGCGACTAATGTTACATTGATATAGCTTTAGTATAATTAATGGGTAATAGTCTAAAAGTGAAAGCGGTTATTTTTAATGGCACAAAAAAAGTCGATGAAAATGTTTAGTGGCAACGTTTTCATCGACTTTTTCGCTTGCATTTGGATATAACATGATTACAATGAAAATTAGTAGATGAGCTAAAGAGCTTATTTACATAATCGGTGTTTCTGAGCTTCTTAAAGAGAGAAAAGAGAAAGGAAGTCTTTATAATGGCTGAAGAAACTGAGACTGAATGGAAGGAATCATTGAAGTCAAAGGAAGCCTTTCAAGACTTTATTAGAACGTATTTTGCAAGCCACAAAGAAATGAAAGGTCATTACGATGATTCGTATTACTTTGAAGATTATGACATTCATTTGGACAGCCGGGATGGCTTGGTTGTAACCTTAACCACCGGATCATATGGTGGTCAGGGAATGCCAATCAAGGATACAGAGCACATTTCGATTGAAGACTTTAGACAATTACTTCTAAACAAACGGTTTGCAAGTAAAGGCGTTTCATTGGCCAATGCATTTCATATGGCAGCTGATTTGATCGCTTGATTTGAAAACAAACAATTTTTTAAACGAAATATTTTTCATTTAAACTGTCGGGTAATTCACTACGGCAGTTTT
Source organism: Lentilactobacillus farraginis DSM 18382 = JCM 14108 (assembly GCF_000583655.1). Classification (GTDB taxonomy): domain Bacteria; phylum Bacillota; class Bacilli; order Lactobacillales; family Lactobacillaceae; genus Lentilactobacillus; species Lentilactobacillus farraginis. Next base: position 97,318 of record NZ_BAKI01000003.1, on the reverse strand, counting down.
TTATTTGGATTATCCATCGAACCTAAGTTCGCAAGGGCGTGCTATAATAAGACTAAATTCACCAGAGTGGAGGTGTTACTTTGAAACAGCAATCATTATTTGCTGCCAATGAATTTGCCAATCAACCGTTAGCATACCGGGTTCGACCAAAAACACTTGAAGAATTCGCTGGTCAGCAGCAATTGTTGGGCAAAGGGAAAGTCCTTCGGGAAATCATCGAAAGCGATCAGTTGCCGTCCATGATTTTTTGGGGACCGCCGGGCTCTGGAAAAACGACTTTAGCTGAGATTATTGCCAGAAAAACCAAGGCTAAGTTTGTTACTTTTAGTGCGGTTACCAGTGGTATCCGAGATATCCGCAAGTTAATGAAGGATGCCGAGGCCAATTTGGATATGGGTGGCAAAACCATTGTTTTTGTTGACGAAATTCATCGATTCAATAAAGCGCAACAAGATGCTTTCTTACCGTTTGTCGAAAAGGGGAGCATTACGTTGATCGGAGCAACGACTGAAAATCCGTCATTTGAAATTAACGCAGCGCTTTTATCCCGGTGCAAGGTCTTTGTTTTGCAGCCACTTCAGACAGCGGAGATTGTCCGTTTAATTAAGCATGCGCTGATTCATCCGGATGGTTTTGCCAAGCAGCATGTTGAAATAGATGAAAGGGCAATTAAGCAAATTGCCGAATTTGCCAACGGGGATGCCAGGGTCGCCTTAAATACGCTGGAAATGGCTGTTAATAATAGCGAAAAAACTGACGATCACGTTAAGGTCTCGACGGATAATCTTCATCAGTTGATGGCGACCAAATCATTTCTTTATGACAAAAGTGGTGAAGAACATTACAATTTAATTTCTGCGCTTCACAAATCAATGCGCAACAGTGATGCGGATGCGGCCGTTTATTGGCTGTCCCGGATGATGAATGGTGGTGAAGATCCGCTGTACATTGCGCGACGATTAGTTCGATTCGCGAGTGAAGATATTGGACTAGCGGATACTAATGCGCTAAATGTTGCGGTAAATGTTTTTCAGGCGTGCCAATTTATTGGAATGCCGGAGTGTGATGTCCATTTAACAGAAGCAGTGATCTACCTTTCATTGGCACCGAAATCCAATGCTGTTTATAAGGCCAAGTTAAAAGCGGCGTCAGATGTTAAGCATTCGATTGACGAACCGGTACCGTTGCAATTGCGGAATGCCCCAACATCATTGATGGCCGATCTGGGCTATGGCAAGGGGTATCAGTATGCCCATGAAGCTGAAGCTAAACTAACGACGATGCAGACAATGCCCGATTCATTAATCGGGCATACGTATTACGAGCCAACTGAACAGGGAAACGAGGGCCGTTTCAAACGACGCTTGGAGCAGATAAAGCGCTGGGAAGCTGAACATCGGCAGTGATTCCCCCACCTAAGTAAAGCGTTTCTTGCGCAGATTCGTTTCTTTTCGGTTATAATGATTTTAAAAAATGGAGGGAAATTGAATCATGAAATTATCACAAACCGATTTTGATATTTTAAACGCGATTAAATCAGGCCGGGTAGAATCAGGGACATTAATCAGCCACTTTGTGGATTACTGCGACAATGCGATTGGCGGCCACCCGCAGCCACTGATTGATGCCGGCTTAATTAAAAGTGACGGCACCTCGGTCACCGGTTTGACGGCCGCCGGCTTAAAGGCTTGGGAGGATTATAAAAAATAAGTGTGCGAAGCTAACCTGGGATAAACCGGAATGTAAGGCGTTCATTTCGGAAATCCCGGGTTTGGATTTTTGAAATGAATCCCTTACATGCAGGTTTATGGTTAGCGAAGCAATCCTCAACCAGTGTGCGAAGCAAAGCGTTTAATGCCCGGAATATAAGGCGTGAATCTTAGGAATCCCGGTTTTGGATTTTTCGAATCGATCTCTTATATGGAGCGGTGCTGCTTTGAGTAGCAGTCCTAATAGCCATGTAAAACAAACCACTTCCACCCCAATAACCCAAGTTAAAAATCAAAAATTGCCTATAACTAAACGACAAACGGGCACATCGAATTTCTATTTTGCGATGTGCCCGTTTGTTGTATAGAATATGGTTAATGATTGTTAAAAAAGTTTTTTGGAGGACATGATGACACTTGTTTTGGTTGTTTTAATTGCCCTTTTTGGAGCATTGGTGCGAACGGTTTTTGGCTTTGGTGAAGCCTTGGTAACAATGCCGTTGTTGGCTTTGATATCATTTAACCTGCAAACGTCGGTTGCACTGATTGGGGCTTTGGGGCTAATTGTTGCCTTACCGGGCGCCATTCGTTATCGAGGCCATATTAATTTTGCGATTGTTCGTCGGTTGGTGACTGGTTCACTTTTGGGTGTGCCCGTTGGTATTCTATTAATTAAATACGTCGACAAAACACTGATTATACGTTTTTTGAGCCTTTTCTTAATTGGATATGGCAGTTATTGTTTGATTCGGATTTACCGACATCACAGCAGTAAACCCCGGTTTCAATCTTCTTTTTCTGATTACATAGCCGGTTTGATTTCTGGTGTAATGGGCAGTGCTTATAACAGTCACGGTGTTCCGATTGTTGTGTATGGCACACTAAAGAAATGGCCGGTAATGGCACTTCGTGGTATTTTGCAGGCGCATTTCTTATGCGTGGGCGTTTTAGTCGTTGCCAGTCAGGCAATTGCAGGCTTTTGGACAATTGAAGTATTTCAGTTATTAGCAATTATTGTCCCGTTGTTGCTCATCATTATTCCACTTGGTAATTGGTTAACTGATCATATTTCCAGTGAAATGATGGTGAAATATGTGTATGCATTATTGGTAGTGTTTGGAATCCTACTTTTTCTAAAAGCTTAGGCAAAATTATATTAAAAAATCGAGACAAACTGCGTCTCGATTCTTGATTAACTGTTTATTTAATTCTCTAAAAAATTGGGTAACATCAACTTACCTTGGCGCGGAAAGCTTCTTTCTCGTCAACTTCTTCGTAGTATTGGTTAAGGGCATCGATGCGCAATTTATCTTCGATTGCCAAATCAAATTCCGCTTCTGTATCAAACGGGTCTTTATCTGCCCGTTTTTTGTTTTCACAAAACGTCTGCGGGCATCTTCCGGATAGTTGGGTGCGAATAATACTTTCTTGCCTCTTACTTTCAGTACAAAAGGACGAACTTTCACCATGCTTTGAATCATAGGAATGCCTCCGTTTCAAGGATTGATTGAAGAAACAATGCTCCCTGAAATTGATGAACAACTTCAGGAAACATTATTGTATTTCAAACCATGAAAGAATTCAAGCTGATTTAATAATTTCTTGAAAGTTTTTTCAGACCGGATAGAAATTAATGATAACCGTTTTCAAAATACCGGTACCGGTATTACGATAGGTATGGTTACCCGTTGAATCAAATCGGGTGGCATCGTCTTTATTGAGAATCAATTTTTCACCGGTAACTTCCAATGTTAATTGACCCGCCAAGACCATGACATATTCTTCCGAATGGCCAGTGTGGTTTACCTTTGAATGACCAGTTGATTTATAATCATCACCTTGGTCTAGTTCCATTTGAAATAATTCAAAGTTGCGGTGGGCGGAATCCGGATAGTAGCCATAAATACGGTAGTGACCGTCGGCGGATTTCTGCTGATTGGTTTCCGATCTTCGGATAACCCGGGATACCTCAACCCGGCCTTCTAACAGAGCCGTGTACGGCACATTTAAACCGGCACAGATTTTCCAAATCGTGTTGATGGTGGGGCTGGTGCCGTTATTTTCAATTTGGGATAGCATTCCTTTACTGACACCGGAAAGTTCTGATAATTTGGTCAGGCTAAATCCTTTTTCACTGCGGATGTGCTTAAGGTTCGCGCTGACAATTGCGCCTATATCCATGCTAAAAAGCCCCCAAGTAGTGTTGACATAAGATGAAAAATGAATTAAAATTCCATTAATGTTCAATATATTATACGCTTGTCTTTTATTTTAAACAACGGTGAGGGGAAAAGTCAAACACAGTGTGCGGAGCAAAGCGGTTAACACCCAGAGTATAAGACGTCGATTCGGGGAATCCCGGGTTTGGATTTTTCGAATCGATCTCTTATACGGCGTGGTGTTGCTTTGAGCAGCAGTCCTAGAAAGTGTGCGGAGTTACACCAAGTAACCCAACGGAAAGGAGAGAAACAATGCGTGGATAATGAATTAACAGTTTCAAGTGCAGCCAAGGAGACCCTACCAACAGTTTTTGGTTATATCGGTATTGGTTTAGCATACGGCATTGTTGGTAAAGCATCGGGAATCAGTCCGTTGATGATTACACTGATGTCGTTGATTACATATGGTGGTGCGTCACAATTTATTATTGTCAGTATGTTGGTTTCACACAGTCCGATGGTTTCCATTATTCTATCGGCTTTTTTGGTCAATTCACGGATGATTTTGATGAGTACAACACTGGCACCTTATTTTCAAAAAGAAAGTCTACTGAAAAACATTATTTTGGGCGGCTTGGTAACGGATGAAAGTTTTGCCTTGGGGATGAACAAACTGAACTATACCAACAGAAGACTGAACTTCGCGTGGTTTAATACCGTTAACTGGTTTGCGTATACAGCTTGGGCACTGGCTTCGCTAGTTGGGGCTCTTTTGGGAAATTTTATCAGTAATCCGGAAAAGTACGGCTTGGATTTCGCGCTGGTATCGATGTTCATTGGGCTGTTATACCTGCAGCTGATTAGTGATAAATCAATTAAGTTTAAGCTGCAGCTGTTGGTGGTTGGCTTTGTATTGGTCGCAACTTTTGTTGGGATTATTTTTATTCCGGCCAATCTGTTAACGTTGGTGGTAACATTATTAGCTTGTGCATTTGGGGTGGTGATGAAGCATGCCTTCTTCTAGTTTTGTCTTTTTTACAATTTTGGGATCAGGGATTGCGACCTGGTTATCCCGAATTATGCCGTTTGTTATTCTAAAGAAATTCAAGCTGTCGGCGGGGGTCATTGAGTTTTTAAGTTTCGTACCAATTGCGATTATGTCGGCGCTGTGGTTTGAAAATTTGTTTATTCAGCATTTGGGGCATTTACCATCATTGAATGTCCCTAACCTGATTGCTTCTTTACCAACAATTTTAAGCGCAATCATTTCAAAAAGCCTTCTGGTAACGGTGGTTGTCGGCGTCATTTCGCTGGCCTTTCTACGTTTGGTGTTGGGGATGTAGCTTGTATTCGTTTGGAAATAGATCAACATACTTCTGAATTTTGTCAGCCTGCTATAATAAATAACAGCAACTAATCATTTCGGAGGAATGCCCATGCTTACATTAAAACAAATGTCACAAAAAGATTACGATGCTTATTTATCGACAGCGGTCACTTACTATGCCAGTGAAAAAGTAAAGGCTGGTACTTGGACAGAACAGCTTGCGTTTCAAAAGGCAACTGAAGAGTATCAACGCTTATTGCCTCAAGGTATTCAAACGCCGGATAATTATTTCTATCGACTTGATCAGGATGGTACCAAAATTGGGGTGATCTGGTTTGCGAAAAGCAAAGATAATCCAGAAACTGCCTTTATTTATGATTTTCAGATAGGTAATGCCTATCAGAATCAGGGGTATGGTAAGCAGGCGCTTAAACTAGTAGACACGGAAGCTGCCAAGTTGGGGTTCAGAAACATTGCCCTGCACGTATTTGGTAGTAATCAACGCGCCCTGCATCTTTATCGGGAAAGCGGTTTTGAGGTTACCGATATTAACATGGAAAAAAGGTTATAAGCTTGGTTTAAGAAAAAATCCACTGGTAGATTGCTATCAGTGGATTTTTTATAAGGAGATAATCATCTAATACCCTTCCACCAAAACAGAACCAGGAAGTGGGTAAAGCGGAAGGGCGGCGGTTCTGTGGTTAAAACTTTGTTCAGGAAATTAAATACTGTTATAGTGACGGATCAATTAAAATCTTAACCTGTGATTTGTCAGTTGACAATGCCTTGATTCCTTGATCCAACGCATCGTCCAAGCTGACTTTCTTAGTGACAATCTTCTTAAATAATTCTTTGTGATTATCGATAATGCCCAAAACGTTCGGGAAAGAATTGTTGTAGCAAAGCGTCGTAATAATATCTAGGCCCTGCATAATTAAATCATCTGTCATATTCATTGTAAGCGGCTTGCCGTAAAGTGCAACGATTTGAAGGGTACCGGTTCGTTTGGTAACTTTCAGTGCGGTATCAAAGGTGGCCTGAACGCCGGCACATTCAAAGGTGATATCAACACCATTTGGAAAGTCCTTCTTAATTTCTTTTTCAACGTCAACCTGAGTTGGGTCAAGAACGTTTTCCAAGCCCAGTTCTTTGGCTTTGGCTAAGCGAACTTTTGAAACATCGACAATGTAGACTTTGTTGGCACCGGCAATTTTAGCTAATAAAGCCTGCAGTAAGCCGATTGGGCCGGCACCCATGACAGCGACACTTTGACCTTCACGCAGACGGCTCTTCTTGATAGCTTCGTAAACAACAGCAGTTGGTTCTGCCAAAGCACCCAGTTCAAAGCTCATGTCTTCAGGTAATTTGTGGGCGAAGACGCCTTGAACGTTGGCGTATTGCGCCATCCCACCGTCTTCTGAAAAGCCGAGAAAATTACCGGCACCGTCCGTTGAAACAGCCCGGTTACAGAAGTTATAGTTACCGGCTCGACAATTTTCACACTTACCACAAGCAAGCAGTGGTTCTACTGCCACATGGTCACCAACCTGCAAATTGTCAACGTCTTTGCCAACTTTAACGATTTCACCGGAAAATTCGTGCCCAAGTGTGATTGGTACGGTTTTACCGGTTAACGGATACGGTACGGTTGGCAGTCCCCACCCTTCCAGGTAGGCATGTAGATCGCTGCCACAGATACCACAATACTTAACTTTTAACTGAACTTGATCATCCTTTGGTTCGGGAATCGTCACATCTTCGACACGAATATCTTTTTCACCATAAATCCGAACTGCTTTCATAATAATGGCCTCCTAGTGAAAATGTTCTTTTTCTGTACGCCTTCATTTTACATCTTTGAGAAAGCGCTAACAATAAAATTCGGGTATTTGTAATAATTAATTCACAAGCATGGAGTTATTGGGCGTGGCAGTTGCGATTTCACTAATGAAAAGGGTATCATATTGGTAGGATTTACAATTCAGCTGAAGCGGAGGGGATGACAATCATTGAATCAATAACATGTGCCCAAACGGCGGCTATTCATGAAAGCTACGTCTTTCCTGGTGACATGAATAATAATCAGATTCAGTTTGGCGGCCGGACCTTGGCAATTTTAGACGCCAATGCCGGCTTGGCAGCCGTTAAATTTTTACCCGGTAATTTATCGTTTGTGACAGCGGGCTATGACCACACGCAGTTTTTGGCGCCGATAACGCCGGGGGACCTCAGTAAATGTACGTCATATGTGACCGGAGCCAACCAGAAGGCGGTTGAGGTTTTTAGTAAATTTGAAACTTATCAAAAGCGGACCAAAAAAATCGAACCGGCATTTATTTCGTTTTGTACCCTGATTATTACGAACCCGCTTGAGGAGATTCATTTTCCAAAGCTTATCCCGGAGTCGGATGAAGAAAATTACCTGGTGGCACATTATCAGGAGCGACTGTTAAAGCGACAGGCGGAACTTCGCGAAAATAAAACGATTGTTGCGCACTTGTCCAGTAAATAAGTGCTTTGAATGCGCTTTTTCGATAATGTTGGCTTGTCATTCTAATAACTGGTTTGGCAGAAATTAAATGGTAAACTTTACTTGTAGGATAATAAATGGAGGCGAGTAGGTTATGTATGAAACAATTTTGGTGCCGGTTGACGGTAGTGAAAATTCGAAGCAGGCTGTTGAGGAAGCCGCAAAATTAGCCAAGCAGTTTGGTTCGACACTGCAGATTGTCTCGGTAGCCAGCGATCAGCGTTATGTTCAGTACGGCGTGACATTGGGGCAGGATGTCATGCAGTCGTTTCAGGAACGGGCTGAAGAGATTCTGGACGATGCCCGGGAAACGGTTGAAAAAATGGGTGTTAAAGTGGAAACCCATTTTGTTGTCGGCATCCCCAAAATTCAAATTGCCAAAGAACTGCCCAAGAAATACAATGCTTCGCTGATTGTCATGGGTAAGTCGGGTGTTAACGGCATCTCAAGGGCAATTTTGGGTTCAACAACCGCTTACGTGGTACGGCATTCAACCGTGAATGTGATGGTGATTGATTATCCCAAAAAGTAGTCGCGTTTAATGGTCGGGGCGTTTTTAACCCCGATTTTTTTATTTACCGGGCTTCATTTTGAAATTGCTGAAAATAAATTGGCATGACTCTTTCAATTTTATTAATATTGCCCGCCGCGCCCGTCATCTTAAATTTACTAATGGTACAATGGTTCTAAAATTCGCACGAAAAGATGTGAAACATGATTTCTAAACTGACAAGCAGAATGACTTGGTTACAGGTGTTGGCGGTCGTCTTTTTTTGTTTGGCAGCTGTGTTGATAACTGCCCATAACGATCGACTGTACTCTGAACCAATTCTTCAAGTAACGAAGGTAACCAGTGGTAAAGTAACGAAGATGTCCGATGAATTTCACAATGTGGACCATTATCACCAGCAGGTGTTAACCGGTCGGATTACAAACGGCAAGTACGCCGGCAGGCAATTAAAAATTCAAAATGCGTATTCCGATTCCGGCGCCATGGACCATCAATATCGCGTTCATCAAAAACTATTTATTTCACTGCACACCAAGCCTAAATTGCACGCGACTGTCAAGGATTTGAAGCGGGATACGCCGATTGTTTTCCTACTGGCACTAGCTGTTGGATTAATGTTTATCATTTTAAAGCTGAAAGGTGTTACGGTGATTGCCAGTATCGTTATTAATACGCTTCTTTTCTGGGTTGCGGTTAAACTTGATCACTATAATAACGGTGCGGCAGTGATTCCGATTTTTAGTGTTTTGGCAATTATTTTTTGTTTCATTACGCTTCTTTTGGTAATGGGGTGGAACCGCAAAATGTTTGTAACTTTGGCTGCGGTTGTTTCGGCAACGGCGGTTACATTATTGTTGACCCTGCTGGTCTTTGGCGCTACCCATGAAAAGGGAATGTACTATGAATCCATGCAATATGTAACGCAGCTGCCCAAGCCACTCTTTTTAGCTGAAGTTTTAATCGGTGTTTTGGGAGCCGTTATGGACGAAGCAACCGATATCATCGCCTCTTTGGCCACCCTTAAGCAGGAACGGCCCCAAATCGGTAAAATGCAGCTTTTTAATTCCGGTCGGCAAATTGGGAAGTCCATTATGGGACCGCTGATTAACGTGCTCTTTTTTATCTTTATGGCAGAAACGATCCCGATGACTTTATTGTACTTGAAAAATGGCAATACTTGGAAATACTCATTTTCAATGAACATGTCCTTAGGGGTAACCTCCAGTTTGATCAGTGCAATCGGGATTGTTTTAACGGTGGTGCTTTCCAGTCTATTCGCCGGATTGTGGATAAAGGGAGATGAAAATTAATGGGCTCATTAACAGCATTGGGGTTGGTACTGCTGATTCTAATGATGATTGTTGGCGGCAAACAGGGAATTACGTCTTTTTTGAGTATGGTTGTTAACTTCGGGATCCTGTTTTTCAGTATTGTCCTGATTGCTTTTCATCTGCCACCCATCGCGGTAACCCTTGTAGCCAGTATTATTCTGTTATCGATTACTATTTTTTGGAGCAGTGCCAGTGATAATGCATCAGCCACTGCCTTTCAAGCTTCGGTTATTATTTTAATTGTTTTGGTTCTGATTATTATCCCCGTGGAATATTGGGCTCGAGTCGGTGGCTTCGGTCTTGAAGACAGTGAGGAACTTGAAGGCCTGTCCCTGTACGTTGGTATCAGTTTTACCAAAATCGCCGTTTCTACTGCAATCTTAAGCTCTTTGGGAGCGATTGCCGAAGCCGCAATTGCGATTGCTTCCGGCTTGGACGAAATTGTGACGCAGCATCCCAAAATCCGCAGTAAGCAGCTGTTCTCGGATGGCATTGTGATTGGCAGACAAATTATTGGAACAGCTGTTAATACGTTGTTCTTCGGCTTTTTCGGTAGTTCGATGGGGCTGTTTATTTGGTTTTACGGGTTGCACTATTCGCTTGGCAGCATTTTAAATGATAAGGTTTTTGCGGCGGAATTGATCGCAATTGTCATTTCGTTAATTGGCGTTGTGCTGACAATTCCCGGAACTACGCTGATTATGAGTTATAAGTTAAAGCGTCTGCAGGATAAGGAAAAATCAACTATTGACTGATTCGGCTATTGTGCCGGGGCGGTTGGACAAGTAAAAAAGGGAAGCGTGCTGGACGCTTCCCTTTTTATCAATGGGTCTATTTGCGGATCTGACCATTGCCCCTAACAACGTATTTGGTAGTTGTCAGTTCTTTCAAGCCCATTGGGCCACGGGCGTGCAGTTTTTGAGTACTGATGCCAATTTCGGCACCAAAACCGAATTGAAAACCGTCGGTGAAGCGGGTAGAAGCATTTACATACACGCAGGCGGAATCGATCTGATTCAGGAAAGTTTGGCTATTTTGATAGTTATCGGTAATAATGACTTCTGAATGACCGGTTGAATAGTGGTTGATGTGTTCGATAGCTGCCTGTTCATCGTCGACAATCTTAACGGCCATAATCAGGTCATTGTATTCGGTTGACCAATCGGTATCCTGAGCCGGCTTGATCGAACTGACAATTGCGCGGCTTCGCTGATCACCGCGTAATTCAACGCCGTGAGCCTCCAAGGCTTTGGCGATTGGCGGCAGCAATTTGGCAGCCGCGGCTTGGTGAATTAATAGTTTTTCGGCGGCATTGCAGACGGAAGGCCGCTGAACTTTCGCGTTGACAACAATATCAACCGCCATTTTTTCTTCAGCAAATTGATCAACGTAGATGTGACAGTTGCCGGCACCTGTTTCAATTACCGGAACAGTTGCGTTTTTAAGGACAGCCTGAATCAGCCCGGCACCACCTCTGGGAATCAGCACGTCCACGTAACGGTTTAGATGCATGAGGTCATCTGCAGTTTGGTGGCTGGTATCATGTAGAATCTGGATAATATTTTCATCCAAACCGGCTTGTTTTAAGACGTAACGGAGCGTGTTGGCCAAAGCAAGATTGCTGTTAAGCGCTTCTTTACCACCCCGGAGAATCACGGCATTACCACTTTTAAAGGTCAAGGCTGAAGCATCGACCGTTACATTTGGCCGGGCTTCAAAAATCATTGCAATGACCCCCAGTGGGACCCGCTTTTGTTCGATTAACAAACCGGCTTCGTTTGTCCAGCCACGATCAAGATTGCCGATCGGATCCGGCAGTGTGGCTACCTGTCGCAATCCCGCGGCCATGTCTTTAATGCGTTGTTCGGTCAATTTTAGCCGATCTGTAAATTTAGCCGGCATGTCAACAGCGGCACGGAGATCCTTTTGATTAGCTGCCAAGATTGTCGGTGTTCTGGTTACCAGTTCAGCTGCAAATTGATTTAAAAGCCGGTTTTTGGTAACCGTATCCAGTTGACTCAATTTAGCGGCAGCTCTTTTAGCCTGGCTGCCGATTTGATTTAATGTTTGGTTCACTAGAATTTCATCCATTTGACTTATCCTCCTTGGGGTGTCTTAGGCCGTTTCAAAGTTAAGTTGACTTCAATGATTAATTGTTGGTGATGTTTCGGACTGCGGTTGGTTTTCGGAACGGTTTTTAGTAAATAACGTACCAATTTTTTTGCCGGCCAGGATATCCAAAATAATTCGGGGGTCCCGACCATTTGCCAAAATCATCTGGCGGTTTTCAGCCAGCATACGTTTGGCGGCTAATAATTTTGTCTGCATGCCGCCGGTCCCAAAGCGGCTCCCAGAACCGCCGGCAACGGTAAAGGTCTCTTCGTTAATGATGTTGACGGTTGGAATGAGGCTGGCGTTGGCAAATTTCTTTGGATTCTGATCGTAAAAACCGTCAATGTCCGATAAAACGATTAGTAAGTCGGCGTTGACGTGACTAGCAACGATGGCCGATAGTTGGTCGTTATCACCAAAGGTGGTCTTATGATCCAATTCGTCGGTAGCGACCGTATCGTTTTCATTTACTATGGGAATTACATTATCTTTCAGCAGACAATTAAAAGTATCCATGACATATTTATTACTTTTGGGATAGTCAAAAATATCGTGGGTCAGCAGTACTTGGGCGATATCCGTTAAATAATGGTTGAATCTTTGGGTAAATAAAGTCATCAGCTCGGATTGACCGATGGCTGCCAAAGCTTGTTGGGCACCGATTTCCGATGGCCGCTTTTTGAGATGCATTTTATTGAGGCCAACCCCAATGGCCCCCGATGAAACCAGAATTAATTCTTTTCCCTGGTTGTTAAGGCGCTCAATGTATACGCGAGTTGGTCAAAGGTTTCCAGGTTAACGGCGCCGTTGGGGTGGATCAAGCTACTGGTGCCGACTTTCACGACGATACGATTTGCTTCAATACTTCGATGATTCATAATAGCCACCTGCATTCTTTTTATGATAAACCAAAAAACGCTGCTTTGAATTGAGACACCCGATTGGGCGGTACCATTCTCATTCAAAGCAGCGCTTCACACTTTTTGATTTCGTAACGGGAAAATCCGTGTCTGATTGGGACATAATCGTAACGGAAGGTAGGATTCGTGTCTTTAAAGGCGTTTCAGCATCTCGCCCTTTCTCTGTCCTGACACTACTTGGTCTTCCAAAGTAGCCTTATCATATATAATTAACATCAAAATGTCAAATAAATAAGGCTAAAAGATAACGACTGGTCACCTGATCATTCATCGGCTGATGTGTCCAGATTCAGGGCTTTACTATAAACCCAATACTTCTGGACACCCTGATCACTGGCAAAGCGAATCCGGTACCACGTGCTGCCGGAAGATTTCTTACCAATATCGTCGATATAGACTTTCTTGCCAACGGTTGCCCCAACTGATGACCAAGAATACTTTTTAACGTTTGCCCGCGAATTCTTAACGTGGTTATACAACCTGTAAGACTTGTATTTATCTCCTAATAGCGCCTCTTCATCTGCCGACTTATACGAAACTTTATCAAAGGCCTTTTTTTCGTGTGAGCCGGAAAGGTTGTTATACGTTGTCTTAACAAGTTGATAGAACTGCGCGAAGGTGTAGCCGGCACCAAAATACTTTTTGCCCATTGAAGCATAATAGGCAGTTGGATCGGTATGATCGGTGCCGCCCAAGTATTTGGAAACGCCCTTGTGTGACCATACTGTGCCTTTGCCATCGTAAGCGGCGTCATTTGGCTTTAAACCATACTTATCCAAAATGTACGCGGTGTAATAAGCCGCGTTGGCAATCTCGTGGGCAAACGCCGACTTACTATGAACGCGAACCTGTTCAAACTGCACAAACCGGGCGTTGGCCGGGTATCCGGCACCCCAAGCCAGATAGTTTGTGTTTGCGATATTGATAATTCGGCTGGCGTCCACAAAGGTATGGACGAAAGCGGATTGATAATTGCGTTTCATATAGGCAATTTCATTATAAATGGTTGAACTTGGGTTTGCGGTTTCGTGAACGACAACGCCCTCTGGTTTTCCGGTACCATGGCGGTAGCCATTTTTAGGAAACCCGCCCCATACGGAAGAGGTAACGCTGGCGTGCCCAATATCATTATTGGCGATATACGTATTGACACTTTCAGCGTGGGCACTGCCCCCAAATGAAAATAACCCTGCAGTGGCGAACGAAAGCGCGCAAACCGCCTTAATCAAGTTTCGTTTTTTCAAAATAATTTTTCCCTTCAGAAGTTGATAAAGTTGATTTTTAAATTTGATGATGGTTGCTTTTTTTAAGTTAAGTTAGTCTGGTTTAAATATATCAAATGTTTACATGCTATTAGATTACGCTTAGTAATATAAACGATTTAGCAGGGGAAATTCAAGCAGTAAAAAAGCCCGTAATCCGCATTTTGATGCGTAATTACGGGCTTTTAGCGACTTATTGTCAATCATATTAAAAGTTGTTGACAAAATACTGAAAAAAGCGGTTTAAAGCCTATCAGACAAGCTGTTGCGGCTTGTAATATTATTTGGCAACCGTCTTTTTGGCAGCCAGCTTCTTTTCACACTTCGGACAGATACCGGTAACTTCAAGTTGCGCGCCGGTAACTTTAAACCCGACCCTCTCCTGGGCAACCTGCTTCACATGGGCCACAATTTCAGGATAGGATTCGTCAAAAATATCAAAGATTTTGCCACAGTTTTCACAAATTGCGTGATAATGGGGAACCCCAAAAAAGTCGTAACGCAGGCCACCGTCTTTGTTCGGTAATTCAATGGCCAATCCGTTATCGACAAATAGTTTCAGCGTATTATAAATCGTTGCCACACTTAAATTCGGTAACTTTTCGTCAATGCCATCCCGAATTGTTTCAACGGATGGATGATTATGGTGACTGATCAGGTAGGTTAAGATAATTTCACGCTGGGGGGTAATCCGAATCCCTTTTTTCTTAAGCCGTTTCAGTGATACATCTAACTGCGTGTTGGTAGCCATACGTGATTCCTCCAATGCATGGGTGGAAGGTGGCAAGTTTTCTGAACTTCAACCGATCTTCAGAGTTACTTTAATTCTTATCTTAGAATTATTCTAAACTATCTTTTCGGATAAATCAATAAACTGGCCATTATTTTACTAATTTTTTATTAGTCGGCAGGCGGCAGCGTTAGCTTAAAGTGTCGCTGATCGGTGGTTTTGAAGTGGTTTTCGCTGAGAATATCTTCGATAGCTTTTACCGGTGTGTCTATGTTAACTGCCAGATGAGTAAAGGAAAAGTGATCTTTAACGAATTCAACCACGCGTTGAATCACCTCACTCAGTCCCTGGTCTTCCTGTTTGACAAATGTGAAGTCCAAAATGCCGGTTTGCTGATTAGCGTTAAATCCTGAAACGGTGATAATCCCTTTGAAGACCATGGTATTTGAATTGGTTATGCCCCAAGTCAATTGACTGCCGTTCATCACTTTTCGCATAATCCGATTGACCCCCTTGATGGTATCGAAAATCTCATTCGGTAATCGTTCGGCAGATACCGTTGTAAAGTAGGGACTGTTAAATAAATCATCAACTTGTTTAACCGGTGTTTGGGTAAGCCAATCCAGCGTGTAGTGGGCGGTTAGAACCGGGTGGAATTTTTCAAATGAATTCATAATGAGCATCCTTTCGTGAAAAAGCTTTCATCATATATTTGGAATAATGTTTATCTGTGGCATAATAAAGATATAAATAAATTCTGGAGGTAGCGCTTTTGATAGAAAAATATTTGATCGGAACTTATACCAGACGAATCAGTAAGGGTGTTTATCAACTTGAGTTGGACACCGACAACCAAAAATTGCAGCATCTTCAATTTGTTGGTGAGGCCATTGATCCGACCTACGTCGCTGAGTCTAATGCCAAGCGAATTTATGCGATTACCAAGGTTAAGGGTGATGACGGTAACGTTACGGGCGGTTTTAAAGAATGGGACGGTAGTTCTGAGGACTTTCCGTTGGCAGATATCGCGGCCATTCACGATCAGGAGACCTCACCGGCTTACATTGCCGTTGATGAGACCCGCCACCTCGTTTTCACAGCCAACTATCACGCTGGAACCATCTGTACGTATAAGATTGGTGATGACGGCTCAATTACCCGGGCGGACAGAATTATGGATAAAGGCACTCTTGGCTTTCGGCCTGAACAACAAGACGGCCCACATCCCCACTATATTAATTTAACACCTGATAATCGAGTAGTCGCCGTTGATCTGGGTGTCGACAAAGTCTTTATCTATGACTTGGACAATAATGGCAAGTTGACGCCTGTCAGTGAGCTTCAGATGGAAGATGGTTATGGTCCCCGTCATATCGCTTTTGATGAAAAGAAAGGCGTTGCTACCTGGTTGGTGAATTAAGCAGCAATCTGGCGGTTTTGGATTATGATGAGCAGACCGGCAAGCTGTCTTTGAGAAGCATCTCATCAACAATCCCTGAAGATTGGACCACGCATAACGGTGCGGCTGCCATTCGAGTTTCCAAAGACGGCCGGTTTGTCTACGTTTCAAATCGCGGGAACAACACGATTGCGGTATTTAGTTCTGATGAAAAGGGTGATGTCCGGCTGGTTCAACGTATTTCAACCGAGGGCGATTTCCCACGGGACTTTAACTTTAGCGATGATGAATCATTTGTAATTTGTGTTAACCAGAATTCGGATAACGGTACGTTATATACTCGAGACGCTGAAAACGGTAAGTTGACAATGGTCCAAAAAGACGTTCAGGTTCCCGAGCCGGTTTGCGTTTTAAGGAAAAAATAACCGGTGAATTATTTTTAATTTAAGAGAGTGGCAGGAAGTTGCCTTTCGGCGCATGTTTTTACTCAGTAATAATTGCGATCACACGAAGGAGGCTGGACAAAAGTAATTTTGTCCAGCCCCCTTCGTCTATTAATTGATTAGATTCAATCATCCTTTTAAGCCGGTTTTTAACCAGCCGATGTGGTTAATTAACTTTTGTTTCAATTGCACCCAAGCCATCGATTTCACTTGTAAAGACATCTCCGGATTTTAGAAAAATTTGGGGATCTCGGCCGACACCGGTACCACTGGGCGTTCCGGTAAAGATCAGGTCACCTGGATATAATTCGATGACACCGGAAATGTATGAAACCAGGGTTTGAATATCAAAAAGCATTTGGCCAACCGTTGCCTGCTGCATGACTTCGCCGTTAACCTTGGTAATAATCTTTTTTGAAACAATATCATCGGTATCGGCGATTGTTGAAATATAGGGGCCGATTGGCGAATAGTTTCGATATGATTTTCCCAAATCAAACTGGGTGCCGGGCCCGTCAATTGACTGCATCGTCCGATCAGAGATATCCTGACCAACCATGTAGCCGGCAATGGCGTCTTCAGCGTCTTCTCTGCTGATATTGCGACCGCCGTTGCCGATAACAACGACCAGTTCGGATTCCCAATCAACCGTATCACTGCTTAAGTGAATGGCGTTTTTCGGACCTGCAAGGGAACTGACAAATTTATTGAATACATTTGGCCGCTTTGGCCGGGCAGTTGACATCTCTTCCATGTGATCAAGGTAATTAAAGCCGATCGCCGGTAACTGACGGGGGTGGGTAACGGGCTGCTCAAACTTTTCGGGGTCGAGCGGCTCAGCGCGATCGTCGTTAATAATGGCTTTGTCTGAAATATTGATGAGTACTTTGGATTCGAAGTTCTGCCAATCATTCAAGATATCGTCGATTGTGTCATAATCAGTGATTGGTACACCCCAAATCTGGTTATTTTGTGGCGCGACAAACATTGGTTTCTGATCATACATTGCTAATTTCAAACTGAATCCCTCCTGGCTTAATTCGATGAATGAATGGTGATACTAGTATACACCTTTAGGTTTGATTTCGGAACTGATTCCAAAAGTTTTGAAGCTGCTGTCTTAGCTGGTCAGAGTTATTGGCGACTTGAATATTTGTCCAGTGTTTTGGGAAAATCCGGCGATAGCGGGTTTGATTGAAACGTTGATCCATTAAGACAATGACACCTTTGTCAGTATCGGTCCGAATGACTCTGCCGGCGGCTTGACTTACATTATTAAACCCTGGCAGCTGATATGCAAATGAAAAGCCCTGACCATTCAATGAATCAAAATAATCACGGATCAAATCGGATTCTGCGTTCATGCCCGGCAGGCCGACGCTGACAATCCCGACGCCGATAAGCTGATCGTTTTTTAAATCAATGCCTTCTGAAAAGATGCCACCGAGAAGCGCAAAGCCGACTTTGGTTTGATCAGGGTTCTGGCGAAATTCGGCCAAGAAAGCCTGCCTAGCCGTGTTATCCATTGTCGTTTCCTGTCGAAGTGTGTCAACATCGGGATACATAGCGGTAAATTGGGCTAACACGCTGTCAAGATATTGCATGGACGGAAAGAAGATCAGATAATGACCGCGCTTTTGTGAAACTAGTGTAAAAATAGTTTCACAAATCGGCTGAATACTATTCGTTCGATTGGCGTATATCGTGTTGATGTTGTTGGCAATGATTACTTGACAATTTTGCTGGGGAAACGAAGAAGTTGACAGCATCTGCAGGCTGTCGGCTTCGTTGCCCAGTACCCGGCGATAATATGACATTGGACTCAGTGTTGCCGAAAAGAGAACGGCGGCACGGCCCAGGTCAAGGCTTTCCTTGAGGTGAATGCTGGGGTCCAGGCAAAATTGCCGAAAGATAATGTCATGATGGTCATCGTCAATAATGACCCGGGTGCGATAGGTATCGTCATAAAGTTGAGAAATTAAGTAATAACTGCGGCACTGCAGGTAGTAGTCGACTACCTGATCGACCGTCTCGCCCGGTTGCTGATCAGCCAGCCATTCATGAATGGCGGCAATCAACTCGCCGAGGATTCGGTTAAAGTTATCCAGCGGCGCAGGCTGGGCAAGTTGGTGGTCGGCGGCGGCTTCGGCCGGCTTGCTGTAACGCTTAAAAGCGCGTTTCAATGAATTGAGTTTCCGGATTACTTTTTGGTTGGCGGTTTTTTGCGTTGAAAGGGCCGTAACCAGTGGTGTGATCGGTGAGCGGGCCAGGGTGGCAGAATACATTTCACGGGAACGCTGCACCAGGTTGTGTACTTCGTCGACCAGGAAACAATTCGCTTTGTCCGGAACGGAAAAGAAACGCTGCAAATGGACTTGGGGATCAAATAAGTAATTGTAGTCGCAAATGATAATATCGCAGAATAAGCTGACATCCAGGGAAAATTCAAACGGATCAACCTTGTGCTTTTCAGCGTAGGCCATAATTTTTGGCTTGGTGATCTGATCTTCATTGGTGATGATATCTTTAATAGCTGGTCGAATGCGATCATAGTAACCAACCATATAGGGATTTTTTTCAGGTGGGACATCTTTTTCGGCTGAAAATGTAATTTTATCCTTAGCCGTTAGTGTGATGCTCTTAAGTCTTAGACCGGTCCGTGACATTAGCGAAATTGCGTTTTCAGCGACGTGTCGGGTGCTTTGCTTGGCGGTGAAATAAAAGACGCGGCTGATGAGTTCCTCGCCCATGGCTTTAACGGCCGGAAAAAGTGTTGAAATGGTTTTGCCGGTTCCGGTCGGTGCTTCAACAAATAAGTGCTTTTCAAGCGCGATGCTTTTGTAGACATTCACGGCTAGTTGATGTTGGCCGGGTCGGTACTGACCAAAGGGAAACGATAAAGCTTGGCAGTTTCGATTCGCTGTTTATCAAGTTCGTGGCGGAGTTTCAACCAGTCCTGATAGTCGGCAATCAATGCATTAAAGAAGCTGGTGGCTTCGGTAGCGGTGTACGACCGGGTACTGGTTGTGATTTTTCATCGGGGGTCTGTACGTAGGTCAACTGTAGTTCAAGCTCGTTAAGGTGGTCCTGTTGCATTAGAATGTAGGCGTAAACTTGCGCTTGGGCCCAATAAAGTTGAATTGTCGCGTCCGGAACCGTTTGAAAATCCAAGTCGGACGTTTTGATTTCTTCAATCATGACCTGATCGTCTCGGTAATCAATGCCGTCAGCCCGGCCTTCGACAACGTAATCTTCGTCAAGATACCGGAAAGTAGTTTTCAAGCTGACTTCGGCTTGATAACTGTCAGACCGACTCTTTTGGAGCTTTCGATGAATCCGGCTGCCTTCCTGGGCCGTATTGTCACTGGTAGTTAGCGGACTTAAGTCGCCGGTTCTTCTTAAAAATTCAACAAGTTGTCGGATGCCGATTTGATGAGCTGCCATGATAATCCCTTCAAAATTAAAGTCCTTTTAAAATACAACGATAATAGCTAAAATGAACGTGTGTTCCAATCCATTATACGTTAAAATGAATGGTACGTACACAATATTTTGAAAATCATTTTAAGCGAACGGAGGATTTCTATGCAGCCACACTTTGGTCAATTGGTTAAAAATAAGCACCAAACCTATTTCTCTTTGGGGGAAGTGGTTATCAATAATCCACAGCTGATTTTGGATAACGTTAATTACATAGGCAAGAAGAATTTCGTTGTTCACATTAAATTCGGTGCCGGCATCACCAGAAAAGCCATTTTATTGGTTCGGCTGACTAACAGGGAGTTGCCAAGTTATCTAACGACAACCGAGCTGTCCACCTACCAGCGGGCGGTTGAAAATGGTGATTTCCAGTTACTTAACCCGGATGCGGCCGAATTAAATGATTTTCGGCTGGTGGAGGAATTGGAAATTGAAGATCCGGCTGATGAACAAATTGCTAATCTGGCAAGCATTCGGGAGAATACGCTGCAATTCGTTGAACAGAGGTTAAAGAAACTTCAAGTAAAAATAGATAAGCTGTCTCAACGAAAGGCCAATCACTATTTTTCAAGTAAAGCTCACTATGAGCAAGTGAAAGACTTTTTATTATCAGTTTCCCAGCTGATGGATTTGCGATTAAAGACAAATCAGGTCCGTCAGGATGAATGGCGGCTGAAGTTAAGGTTGGGAGGGCAATAACTGTGATGAATCAAGAAAAGCTGACTGCGGTTGTCAAAACCTTTGCGCGATACAACGTTAAAATCAAAACCCGGGGGATGCGATTAACCGCCATCAATGAGGAGCCGGTTGATTTTGATGCCAACACGTATATGCAGGATCAATTAATTGAATTGATCTGCAAAGTTTTGGCTAATCAGCTGATCAAAGCCGTTTGGCAGCGGGAACACCCGACAATCTAGCGGCAGACAAAAAGCCCGGTCAAATCAGCGTACTTCAATTTAAAAGCTGATTTGACCGGACCTTTTTGATGTTATTGGTTATACTTCTTGTTGTTTTAAGTTATTAACAAAGTTTAAATAGTCAATCTGCTCACCCGTATCGCTGATTTTTGCCCGGGTTAAATTGTTGACATGAAGATCGGCTTCCGGCAAATCGATTTGGTGGGTAAACGTTGCGTTACCGATCAAATCAATGTGGTAGCTGCCATCATCATCGTGAACCCGAGTTTTTACCATCCCGCCCGGATTGTAAACAGCGATAGTTTCCTCAAAGTCGGCTTCGTTGGGGTGGTTTAGACAGAAGGCAAGGCTGGTTGCCGACATTCCGGTCCCACAGGCATTGGTGAAGCCAACTCCCCGTTCGTAGGTCCGGACAAACAACTGATTGTGGTCCAGAATTTGCGCGAAACTGACGTTGACACCATCTGGGAAATAGTTGTTCGGCTGATTCAAACTTCTTCCCAGCCGGCCCAATAAATCGGAATGCAAAACATCTTCACTGACAAAGCTGATCAGGTGCGGGTTGGGAACGGCAATGGCCGTAAATGTCAAATCCTTTGCGAATGCCGGAACTTTACGATCGACCAGGGTATCACCGCCTAGATTTTTGAATGGCAGGCTTTCCTTGTTGAAGGTTACGGGCGAAATTTCAACACTGAAAGTCGGAACGCCGGGGGCCAAGCTGGTCTCTCGATGAACGGCCAAATCACTGTCCATGGTTTCCACCTTGAAAGCATCTTGATGATATTTGTCTGCCAGATATCTTGAAACCGTTCTTAAGCCGTTGCCACACATTGAGGCAATACTGCCGTCTGTATTAATGACCTGCATGCTGCCCAAAGCATCGGCATGATCAGTGTGGTCAATTACCAGAACACCATCGGCACCATCAAGCAGGCCCTTGGTCGGATCAGTAATCTGTTTTGTGAGCGCGACGAGTTCTGCTTGACTTAATTTGGTCTTTAACTCGGTTTGATCCAGAATAAAAAATTGATTTTGTGAGCCGTGGACTTTTAGTAATTGTGCCATAGTTATGCCTCCGTTAGTTTGAAAAATTAGCTGATTGGCGAATCGACACTGGCTTGTAATTGGGCCACCGTCGATTTGCCTGTTTTAAAAAAATTATCGTAAATATATCTAATCGCGTTGTCTGCGTCGGATTCGCGGGTTCCCAGCATGATTGAAATTCGGGAAGCCCCTTGGTTAATCATATGAACAGCGATATCGTGATCAGCAAGCGGTCGGATAATGTTCTCTATCGTTCCAATTCTAGCACGCATTCCCTCACCGACAACCATAATGATTGCGTAATCATCAATCCATTCCATATCATCCGGATTGACAGTGATTTGAATATCGTGGCACATCTTGTGAATTGTGTCATCGTCAAGCTGGTTACGATCAAAAATAATGGTTAAATCATCAATCCCGGAAGGCATGTGTTCATACGAAACGCCATATTTGTAAAGAATTTGAAGGATTTTCAGAGTGAAGCCGACTTCTTTGTTAAGCAGGTACCGGTGCAGATAGAGTGCCGCGAAACGGTTGGAACCGGTGATACCGGTCACGGGCCGCTTGATTGAAAGCGCCTTTTCCGGAACGATCAGCGTGCCGGGAAGTTCGGGACTGTTTGTGTTTTTGACGTTAATCGGGACCTGACCTTGAATGGCCGGAATAATGGCTTCATCATTAAAAACGGAAAAACCGGCGTATGATAGTTCCCGCATTTCCCGGAAAGTCATCTTGGAAATCGGAATTGGATTTTTAACAATTTTGGGATTGGCAGCGTAAATTGCGTTTACGTCGGTGAAGTTTTCGTATAACGACGCATGAAGTCCCCGGGCCAGAATAGAACCGGTAATATCTGAACCGCCGCGGGCAAAGGTAACGATATCACTGTGCTTGGTGAACCCAAAGAAACCTGGGAAAACCAGCTTTTCATCGGCAAATTTTAATTTGGCCAGATTGGCATAGGTTTCTTCCAGAATCGAAGCACCATTTGGATTATCGCTCAGTAAAATACCGGCTTCGGAAGGATCGATAAAGCGGGCTTTGGTACCAAGTTTATTCAGGCAGGCAGCGAATAATTCCGCGTTTAATCGCTCACCGTGGGCTTTGAAAGCAGCCATGAGGTAATCCGAATTTGGATAGGTTTTATTTGGCAAAGCGACTAATTTTGCTTGAATATCCGATAATACGGCCTGATCAACATCAAAGCCGGTACCAATTTCCTGATAACGGGCAAAGATATCGGCCGCATAGGTGTTCTTTTTACCGGCCAATGTTGCGTTGGCGTATTTGATCAGAAGATCCGTTACTTTGATGTCACCGTCAAATCGTTTTCCGGGTGCCGAGGTGACAACTACTTGTCGCTTTGGATCAGCTTGTATGATTTGGATCACTTTTTTAAATTGCGCGGCGTCTGCCAATGAGCTTCCGCCAAACTTAACAACTTTCATCTCAACAGTCCACTCCCTAATTCCCATAAATTAAAAATTCAGTTAAAAATCGTTAAGTCGAATTCTAGCACATTTTGAAAACTAGTAAAGACTCTTGGTGAATAAAGTCGATTCAAATAATGAATTGAGCAGCCGTAAAACCGATTAGATCGCGATTTAAAAAGATTACACCGGTGTGTTATTTTAAACGATATTTTTTGCTGTGAAAATAGTGGTGTTTTTCCAAAAGCACGGTAAAAAACGTGTATAATATAAAACATAATCAGTTGTTGAGTGTTTAAAATTGTGCTTTTGTTTATTTTTTTGAAGGTTTCATCGGTGTGTAAAAATTAATCGGTACGAATTTCGGTTAAAAGGTTGACGGATGATGAGAAGCATTATAAACTGATTAATAAATAATCATTAGAGGTCGCAACCAACAAGAGTAGTCAGTGGAGTTTCTGCTTAAGCTAAGAAGCTGATGAAAGGGGCGGTTGCCGAAGCACCAGGGAAAGCAGTCCTTGGCGCGCTGGGACCAGGCTTAAGAGGCTTGGGACTGTCGCAGCGAAAATCGTCAGCTGCGGGGCGCTAACGACGACAAAATTGATAAAGAATATTAGGTTTGTATTTTAAAATTCTGAATCTCTTTGTTTAGTTAGCCACTAAGCAAAGAGATTTTTTCGTACCTTTTGAAAAATGAGTTGGAGGAAAATTGAAATGAGTAGTGATATCAGTCAGATTCAAATTAATCAAGCCGGACATTTGGAAATCGGGGGCGCGGATGCCCTTGACCTGGCGAAAAAATATCAAACACCGCTGGTGGTCTATGATGTATCGGCTATTCGAAATCAGATTCATCATTTTCAAAAGGTATTTGAAGATAACCACGTAGATTACGCTGTCAGTTATGCCAGTAAAGCATTTGCCTGCATTGCGATGTTTCAGTTGGTCAATCAGGAAAACGCGCATATCGACGTAGTTTCCGGCGGTGAATTATATACGGCTATTAAAGCCGGCTTCCCAATGGACCATGTCAGTTTCCATGGTAATAACAAGTCCGTTGAAGAATTGGAAATGGCGGTTGATCATCAAATTGGCGTCATCATTTTGGACAACTTCCATGAAATTGAACTGTTGAAGCAAATTTTGGCGGAAAAAGACACGCAAATCAACGTCATGCTTCGGGTGACACCGGGCGTATCGGCCCACACACATGAGTATGATCAAACCGGTCAGACCGACAGTAAATTTGGGTTCGACCTGCAAAGCGGCCAAGCCCGCCGAGCACTGGATGCCGTTTTGGCGGAGCCGCGTATGACCATGCTTGGTATTCACGCTCATATCGGTTCTCAGATTTTTGAAGTCAAGGGTTTTGAAATGGCCGCAACCAAACTAATTGAAACGCTTGGCCAATGGCATCAGGAAATCGGTTATACTGCTAAAGTAGTCAACGTCGGTGGTGGGTTTGGCATTCGTTATACTGAAGAAGATGACCCGATCGCCCCGGAAATGTTTGTTGACGCGATCGTCAAAGCCATTAAGAGACGTGCTGGTGAACTCGGGTTGCCGATGCCGGCTGTCTGGATTGAACCTGGTCGATCAATTGCCGGTCCGGCCGGCTACAACCTTTATACGGTTGGCAGCCGAAAAGACGTCCCTGGTATTCGGCCATACGTGACAGTTGATGGCGGTATGGGTGACAATATTCGACCGGCGCTTTATCAGGCCAAGTATGATGCGGTCCTTGCCAGCGATCCAAAAGCACCGGCAAAGGAAACCGTCCGGGTAGCCGGCAAATATTGTGAATCCGGTGATATTTTGATTCAAAAACAAGCGTTACCCAAAACCAGGCCAGGCGATGTTTTGGCAATGCTGGCGACCGGTGCCTATGGTTACGCAATGGCGTCCAACTATAACCGTAACCCCCGTCCAGCAGTGGTCTTTGTGGAAGATGGCAAAGATCAGCTGGTAATTCGGCGGGAAACTTTCGAAGATTTAATCAGACTTGATCAACCGTTGGTTTAATCGAACAGTCAAAAATTAAAACTACTACTTATAAGGGAGAATTTACCGTAATGGAACAATTAAGTGCACGCGAAATCATTGAATATATCGCAACGCCGAAAAGAAGACCCCAGTTAAAGTCTATGTAAAAGGTGGTCTGCGAAAAGTTGATATCCCCAAATCAATTCAAGCGTTTGTTGAAAAACATACAGCAGTTTTGTTTGGCGACTGGCAGGACGTCAAACCGTTTTTAAAAGCTAACAAAGATCAGATCAAGGATACCCGGATTGAATCCGACGCGACCAATTCAGCTGTTCCATTACTGGATGCCAAGAACATCAATGCGCGAATTGAACCGGGCGCTGTTATTCGTGATCACGTCACAATCGGTGACAACGCGGTTATTATGATGGGCGCCATTATTAATATCGGTGCTGAAATTGGTGCCGACAGCATGATCGATATGGGCGTTGTGATGGGCGGCCGGGCAATTGTTGGCAAGCATTCGCATATTGGTGCCGGCGCAGTGTTGGCCGGGGTAATTGAACCGGCATCTGCCAAACCGGTTCAAATTGACGACAATGTTTTAATTGGCGCCAACGCGGTTGTTATCGAGGGTGTTCACGTGGGTGAAGGTGCCGTCGTCGCTGCCGGTGCGGTTGTGACGGAGGATGTTGCCCCACATACGATGGTTGCTGGCATGCCTGCTCGAAAGATCAAGGATGTCGATTCAAAGACTGAGTCCAAAACGGAACTTGAAGACGATTTAAGAAAGCTGTGATTGAATGGCACAACTAACAAAGCAAGACCTGATTGACATTCGTCGCCACCTTCATGAGTATCCGGAATTGGCGATGCAG
Source organism: Lentilactobacillus farraginis DSM 18382 = JCM 14108 (assembly GCF_000583655.1). Lineage (GTDB taxonomy): Bacteria > Bacillota > Bacilli > Lactobacillales > Lactobacillaceae > Lentilactobacillus > Lentilactobacillus farraginis. The sequence continues at coordinate 71,144 of NZ_BAKI01000003.1, read as the reverse complement.
GAAGTTCAAACGCATCAATATTTATTGGCAGTGATTCAAAAGTTTAAGCAGGATTACCTGGAGATCAGGGAAGTTCCGGAATTACCGACGGCGCTGCTGGTTTATGTGACTGGCAGCGCGCCCAATCGGACCATCGGTTATCGGACTGATATTGATGCATTACCGGTTATCGAACAGACGGGATTGCCGTTTGCCTCCAAGAACCCCGGCATCATGCACGCCTGTGGTCATGATATCCACATGACAGTTGCCTTGGGAGTTCTCAACTGGTTTAGCGAGCATCAGCCCAAAGATAATCTGGTGTTTTTCTTTCAGCCGGCTGAAGAAAGTCAAAATGGCGGCAAAGTAGCCTATGAAAAAGGTGTTTTTGAAGGTAAATGGCGGCCGGACGAATTTTACGGCCTGCATGACAATCCCAATTTACCAGCCGGCGCGATTGGCTGTCGGATGGGTACCTTGTTTGCCGGGACCACCGAGGTAAATGTAGATTTGATCGGAAAAAGCGGCCACGCGGCCTATCCACAGGACGCAAACGACATGGTGGTTGCTGCGGCTCAATTCATCAATCAGGTTCAAACAATTGTTTCAAGAAGCGTGAACCCGATTGAAGGCGGTGTGATTACGTTTGGTAGGCTGGATGCCGGGACAATCAGAAACGTGATTGCCGGCAAAGCCCGAATCGAAGGTACGATTCGGGGACTTACTCAGAAAATGATTGAACACATTGTGGATCGTTTAAAGCAGGTTGCCGATGGTATTGCTACCAGCTATGGTGCGACGGTTAATATCGCATTCAACCAGGGGGGCTACCTGCCGGTTGAAAATAATGATTCATTGACTCGTCGATTTATCGCGTTTGCCAAGCAGGATTCCCAGACACAGTTTATTGAAACCCAACCCGCAATGACCGGTGAAGACTTTGGGTATTTGTTATCAAAGATTCCGGGAACAATGTTTTGGCTGGGAGTTGATGACAATTCGGCTTTGCATTCGGCAACGCTCAATCCAAAAGAATCATCAATTTCAAAGGGGATTAACTCAATTGTTCGGTTTCTTGAGTATCGACAGACAGCAGATTAATGATTGATAGTGGCAGAATATTGAAACTAAGTATATAGAAAGTAGGGATTTTTATGATTAATGCAGATATTATGACAGCAATTATTACCCCGTTCGGTGACGATGGGACCATTAACTTTGACGCACTTGAGAAGTTGACCAACCATTTGCTTGAAACCGGCAGTAAGGGATTTGTAATTGGCGGGACAACTGGTGAGACACCAACATTGAGCCATGATGAAAAAATTGAGCTATATACCAGATTTGCCAAAATTGTTGACGGGCGTGGTGTTGTGATTGCCGGAACGGGTAGTAATAATACTTATGAAACAGCTCAGCTGACAGCTGAAGTTAGTCGAATTCCCGGCGTTGATTACGCGTTGGTAGTTGTGCCATATTATAACAAGCCAAATCAACGGGGAATGATTGCCCACTTTACGGCAGTTGCCGAACAATCATCAGTACCATTGATTATTTATAATATCCCGGGTCGAACTGGCGTTACGATGGCCAATGAGACGGTGGTTGAATTATCAAGGAACCCTAACATTGCCGGCGTTAAGCAATGTACGGATATGGATGATTTTGAATATATCGTGGAGCATACTGATGATGACTTTAATGTCTTTACCGGTGAAGATGCCCAGGCACTTTTCGCCAGAGTAGTTGGCGGCAGAGGCGTCATTTCAGTTGCCAGTCATATTTACGGTAGGGAAATGCGTCAAATGTATGATGACCTTTACGATGGTGATTATAAAGCTGCTGGTGACTTGATGCGCTTTTTGAGCCCAAAGATCAAGGCGCTCTTCAGCTATCCATCACCATCACCTGTAAAGGCGGTGCTAAACGCTCAAGGTTATCAAGTAGGCGATTGCCGTCTGCCGATCCTGTCGTTAAATGACGAGGAAAAGGCAATCTTAGCAAAGCGTTTGGGAATTAGCAATTTGGAGAGTGTGCAAAGTTAGAGTGTGCGGAGCAAAGCGGTTAACACCCAGAGTATAAGACGTCGATTCGGGGAATCCCGGTTTTGGATTTTTCGAATCGATCTCTTATACGGCGTGGTGTTGCTTTGTGTAGCAGTCCTAGAAAAGTGTGCGGAGCAAAGCGGTTAATGCCCAGAATATAAGGCGTGAATCTTAGAAATCCCGGTTTTGGATTTTTAAGATTTATCCCTTATATGGCGTGGCATTGCTTTGTGCAGCAGTCCTAAAAAAGTGTGCGGCGCAAAGCAATAAATAATTTTATAGTTACAAAGGAGTTTACTATGATAAAGGTTCTAGTTGCTGGTTTTATGGGATCAATGGGTCAAAAAACGGTTCAAATGATTAATGAAAGTGATGAGTTTGAACTGGTTGGCGGCTATAATCCCGGCATTGATGTTGCTCATATGCAAGATGGGGCTAAACGATAATGTTAAATTGTTTAGTCAACTGGATGAGATCGAAACGGATGCCGATGTTTGGATTGACTTTACTGTGCCAAGTGCGGTTTTTGGTAATGTCAAGTTTGCGATAGAACACGGCATTCACCCGGTAGTTGGGACTTCCGGAATGAAAGAAGATCAGATTAAACAGCTGCAGCAACTTGCCAAAGAAAAGCAGGTTGGCGGTATTATCGCGCCAAACTTTGGCTTGTCGGCTGTTTTACTAATGAAGTTTGCCAAGGAAGCAGCTAAGTATCTGCCGGATGTTGAAATTATAGAAATGCATCACGATGATAAGCTGGATGCCCCTTCGGGAACGGCATTGTCAACTGCTCAAATGATCAGTGAGGTTCGTGGTGATAAGCCGGCACCTAAATCTGAGGAGACGTTACCAGGAGTTCGTGGCGGTGATTATAAGGGAATTAAGATTCACTCAGTTAGACTACCGGGCTACGTTGCCCATGAACAAGTTTTATTCGGCAGTAAAGGCGAGGCGTTGACAATTCGTCAGGATTCGTTTGACCGGGGTTCGTTTATGAATGGAGTCAAACTTGCCGTCCCAGCTGCAGCAAAAGCGACTGAATTAATTGTTGGTTTGGAAAATATTTTATAATCGGGACGGAGGATATTATGCCAGAATTAAGAAAAGGCCTTTCAGAGGTTGTTAACAGCCATGTTAAAGCAGTTGGACCATCCGGTATTCGGGAATTTGACCAGAAGATCTCATCAATTCCGGGAATTGTTAAGTTAACACTTGGTGAACCTGATTTTAACGTGCCAGAGCACGTTAAACAGGCTGCTATCAAAAGTATTGAAGATAATAAATCTCATTATTCGTCTCAAAAGGGCATTATCGAATTAAGAAGGGCCATTAGCAGTTATTTAAAAACTAAAACCGGTGTTGATTACGATCCGGAATCAGAAATTGTGGTGACTGTCGGAGCGACCGAAGCCATTTTTTCAGCATTAACGGCCATGCTGAACCCGGGTGATAAAGTAATCGTACCGACGCCGGCCTTTGCACTGTATTTTCCGGTTGTTCAGGTAGCCGGTGCTGAATTGATTACAATTGATACGTCGGAAGACGGTTTTGTCTTGACACCTGAAAAACTGCAGCGAGTACTGGATGAAAATGATGACAGTGTCAAAGCAATCGTTTTGAACTATCCTTCCAATCCTACCGGGGTTGAGTATTCGAAAGACCAATTAAAAGCGCTGGCCGATGTCATTTCAAAGCATGATCTGTTTGTGTTGGCTGATGAAATCTATAATGAATTAACTTATGGGGTTACCCACCATTCGATTGCCAATCTTTTGCCGGAGCAGACGATTGTGGTTAATGGTGTTTCAAAATCCCATGCCATGACCGGTTATCGAATCGGGTACTTTGCGGCGCCGAAGGATTTTATTACCAACGCAGCCAAAATGCATGGATTTGCCGTAACCTGCCCGTCCAATCCGGCCCAGTATGCGGCCCTGGAAGCTTTGACAAACGGCTTGGAAGATGCTGTGCCAATGCGTGAGCAATATAACAAGCGACGGGATTACATTGCCAAGCGGTTAAGGGAAATGGGCATGCAAACGGCATTGCCGCAAGGCGCTTTTTACATCTTTGCGAAAATTCCTGATACAATAAATGAAACCCCGGTTGAATTTGCAACCAATCTTGCTGAAAAAGCCAAGGTGGGCGTTGTTCCCGGATCGGCTTTTGGCCCGGGCGGTGAGCACTATATTCGGTTGTCTTATGCGGCATCTGATGAAGATATTAAGTTGGCAATGGATCGAATGAGTGCTTATCTGTTGGATAAGGTAAAATAACGTCATTAAAATTGACGCTTGTGCTTCGTCTGAGATTAAAGTATGATTATATTATAATTAGAGTTTCTACAATCAATAAGGGAGTATTTTGAGATGAGAGAATTTAACGTTGCAATTTTAGGTGCTACCGGTGCTGTCGGCACTCGAATGATCAGTCAGTTGGAACAGTCGACCATTCCTGTTAAGAATGTAAAGCTGCTTGCTTCTGCCCGTTCAGCAGGCAAAAAACTTAAATTCAAAGATCAGGAAGTAACCGTGGAAGAAACCAAGCCTGAATCGTTTGAAGGTATTGACCTGGTTTTGGCTTCAGCCGGCGGTTCAGTTTCCAAGAAATTTCTGCCGGAAGCTGTTAAGCGCGGTGCAGTATGTGTTGATAACACCAGTTACTTCAGAATGAAACCGGAAGTCCCATTGGTAATTCCGGAAGTAAACGAAAAAGCACTGTATCAGCACCGGGGCATCATCTCTAATCCAAACTGCTCAACAATTCAGATGGTGGTCTGCTTAAATCCGATTTATAAGAAATACGGCTTAAAACAAGTGATTGTTTCAACTTACCAGGCTGTTTCCGGTGCCGGCCAATCGGCTTTAAATGAACTGATGGAAGAATCACAACAGGTACTAAACGGTGAAAAAACCGATCCTAAGATTCTGCCAACCAAGGGTGATAAAAAGCATTATCAGCAGGCATTTAACCTGTTACCACAAATCGATGTCTTCGAACAAGACGGTTACTATACTCATGAAGAATGGAAAATGATTCATGAGACCAAAAAGATTATGTTGGATGACATGGACGCTAAAGATATTAAAGTGACGGCCACTTGTGTCCGGGTACCGATCAGAATTGCGCATGGCGAGACGGTTTATTTTGAAGTTGCCGATGATAACGCCAATACTGACGAAATCAAGCAGGCATTGGCCGATGCACCGGGAGTTGTTTTACAGGATGATACGGCACATCAAGTATACCCACAGCCAATCGAAGCTGAAGGCAAGCGGGAAACCTTTGTTGGCCGGGTTCGACCAGATTTTGAAAATGACGGTAGTTACCATATGTGGGTTGTTTCCGATAACTTACTAAAGGGAGCTGCCTGGAATACGGTTCAAATTGCCGAGCGACTGGTTGATGATGATCTTGTAAGGGTACCTGATAATCCTTACTTGGGTGACTAAGACAACTGCAAGTGATATTAATAGCGTGTCAAAAAGGACAAATGTTTTTGTCCTTTTTTTGACATTTGCAGCAGTTTTAACCATGAAAATTCAGTGCGATCATTATTGGGAGAGGTCCTACTTGTAGGCAGGCCGTTAAATATCATATAATATTTTTAAGAGTAAATCCAAATATTTTTAAGGCAACTCTAATTTTATCAAGAGAGGTTGATACATCGAATGGAACAAAAAATTACCGAGGCACCTCCCGAACAGAGGTTGTGGCAGGATGCCACAGCAGAATTGGTTGAAAAATACCGAACTGATTCGGAAAGTGGTTTGACTGAACAAGAAGTGCAGAAGCGGTTGAAGCGGGATGGCTACAATGAATTGACGGTTAAAAAACAAAGTAAATTAATTAAGTTCATTGCCCAGTTTAATAACAGTATTATTTATATACTGATTGCCGCGGCTGTAATTACACTTTTGCTGCATCATTATTCTGATTCAGCTGTTATCGGAATCGTGATTATTGCCAATGCGTTTATCGGCTTTTTTCAAGAGATTCAGGCGGATAATGCCTTAACTAAGATTAAGGAGTTATTGGTAAGTCAAAATTACGTTATTCGTGATGACCAGAAGGTTGAAGTACCGGCTCGAGAGTTGGTGGTTGGCGATTTGGTTAATTTGGAAGCCGGGGATGCAGTGCCAGCGGATATGCGGTTGATTTCGGCTGATAATCTGCGGATTCAGGAATCAACACTGACCGGAGAGAGCAATTCCGTTGAAAAGACCGAGGATCCCATCAAGGCCAACACGGTTCCCCTGGCGGAACGGTCGAATATGGCCTATGCATCTACCGCGGTTACACAAGGTTCGGGAATGGGGATCGTTGTTGGAACTGGTTCGAATACCGAAATCGGTAGTATCCAGCAGAGTGTCTCCAACGTGAAGGCTCAGGTAACCCCGTTGATGAAGAATCTAAACAAACTGGGTGTCAATCTGTCTGTCTTTATCGTGGTGATTGCCGTCTTGTTATTTTTACTGGGCCTATACACGAAGATATACAGTCTGCCGGTCTTAATCATCGCGATTATTACGATGGTGGTTGGATCGATTCCGGAGGGGCTGCCGGCTTCAACGTCGGTTGTTTTGGCCCGGGGTGTCCAGGTGATGACCAAGCGTGGGGCGATTGTTAAAACACTGCCGGCCGTTGAAACCTTGGGAGCTGTCGATATTGTTGATACCGATAAAACCGGGACGCTGACTAAGAATGAGATGACGGTAACCGATGTTATTACGCACGATCATCATTATCGGGTAAGCGGTACCGGGTTTGTTGATAACGATAACGGCGTTTCAGGAGAGGTTTTGCTTGATGGTCAAAAAGTTAATTGGCAGAAAGATCAAAACTTCATTGAACTGGTTAAAATTGCCGGTACTACCACCGATGCCGAATTAGTTCAAACGGACGGCGAATGGAGTTTAACGGGTGAACCGACCGACGGCGCCTTAACGACCCTGTTTCATAAGTTGATGGGCCGGGCACCGGAAGTTGATGAGTTGGATACGCTGCCGTTTGATTCAGCTTACCGTTATAGTGCCCGCTTGATTGATGATGATCGACAGCATAACGAACTGATGGTTAAGGGTGCGCCCGGTACGATTTTTGATATGGTTAAGAAAAGCCATCCTGACTTCGATGCCGATAGTTGGTATCAACAGGTGAATAAATTGACCGATCAAGGGTTGCGGGTAGTTGCGCTGGGATGGAAAGACGTTTCCAACGATGAAAAAGAAATTGTGATGGATCAAATACCACAAGGCATTCAGCTTAGTGGGATTGTCGGTATTATGGATCCGCCACGTGAAGAAGTCATTCCAGCTATTCAGCATTTGCGACGGGCCGGTGTTAAGGTTAATATGATTACCGGTGATCATCCTGATACGGCGACCGCCATCGCCAAAAAACTTGATCTGGCCGAAAGCATTCATGCGATTACCGGACCTGAGATTAATAAAATGTCTGATGAAGAATTGAAGCAACAAATTGGTCGATACAACGTTTTTGCTCGGACAACGCCAGCGGATAAGTTACGGATTGTTCGGGCCCAACAAGCCAATTCAAAGATTGTTGCGATGACCGGTGACGGTGTCAACGACGCGCCGGCTTTGAAGCAGGCCAATATCGGGATTGCGATGGGAATTAAGGGAACCGATGTTGCTAAGGAATCCGCAGATATGGTACTGGTAAAAGACAGCTTTACCACGATTGTGGATGCGGTAGCGGAAGGTCGACATGTTTTTGACAATATTCAAAAAACAATTCGCTTCTTGCTGCCAACCAGTTTTGCAGAAGGTTTGGTTGTTTTGATCAGCATGATGATGGGACAGGAGTTGCCTTTATTTCCAACCCAGTTGCTTTGGATTAATACGGTTTCGGCGTTGACAATTCAATTTGCCTTTATCTTTGAACCGGCTGAAGAATCAATTATGATTCGAGGACCACGGGATGTCAAAAAGGGCATTTTAGGTAAAATGGACACGCTTGAAATTGTCTACGTTTCCATTTTAATTTCATCATTGGGGATCTTTACGTTTGACAGGTTTGTTGATGCCAATATATTAAATCCAGTTCTTGGCAGTACCATGGCGGTTAATATTATTATCTTCGGTAAGATCTTCTATCTGTTCAACATTCGAAATTCATATCCAATTATCTCCAAACACTTTTTTGAGAATAAGATGGCGTTTGGGATTATTGTGATTTTACTGGCACTGCAGGCATTTTTGGTTTACGTACCGTTTATGCAGGAAATTTTCCACACAGCTACCATTAGCTTTTACTATGGTTGGGTGGTTCCGGCAATCTGCGGCTTTGTCGTGTTGATTGTAACGGAAATTATCAAACTGCTTCGGATTCAGTACCGAAAACGGGCTGGCCAGGTAACTAAAATACGTTAATCTGTATACGAGAAAAACGGGACCGAGACAAAAGTAATTTTGTCCGGCCCCGTTTTGATTAATCACGATTATTCCCGAATGGAAAGGTGCGCTGGGAGTAACCGACTTTTGGTCCACGCTTTATTTTTGAATAATTATTTTAAATCGGATGCCTTTACATTTCGCCCTTGAAGAACGGACAGGATGAAGGCACCCACTATAATCAATAACGAGATTGCAAACGCCAGATGCATGCCGAAAATAAAGGTTTCCGGTTGGCTGGGTAAGTAATTAGTGACGCGAAAACCGGCTTTAAGACTCATCCCGATAAATAATGCGCTGGTCGATAGGGCAGTTCCGGAAATCATACCGATGTTTCGAGCCAGAGCGTTCAAACTGCCGGCACTGCCCAATTGGTCTTTGGGAACGACAGACATGACAATATCGCTGTTGGGCGACTGAAATAATCCGGTTCCGATTGCCATAATGATTGTGATCACAACGTAAACCCAAATTGGGCTGGTCAGGGTCAGAAAGTAATACATGGCTTGGGCTATCGCAACGATTGCCAGTCCGATTGAGGCCACTCTGGCTTGGGAAAAGTGATCGGCGAACCAGCCACCAATCGGTCCGGCAAAAACCATTACGACCGGGAAGATAATCAGTAGCGTACCGGCTTGGCCGGCACTTAATCTCCGGGCATCTTCCAAATAAAACGGGAGAATGATTACCGTAAAGAAGTTGGCGAGGAAAATCAAGACCGCTGCACCCAAGCCATAGGCAAATGCTTTGATTTTAAACAGTGAAAGTGGCATTAGCGGGTTTGAAGTCCGCTTTTCAGTGTGAATAAAACCCCAGAAAGTAAGCATCGCAATTAAGAATAGTCCCAGTGGCAATGGGGCAGTATAGCCAATTTCCTGACCGAGAAAAACGCCCAGGAAAAGGCTGAAGATAAGCAGCGCAAAGTTGAGAAACCCCAACCAGTCAATGCCTCGACCCGTCGTTTGATAATTTTTCGGCATGACAACGGCTCCCAGAATGATCGCAAAAATGCCAAATGGCAGGTTTACCCAGAAGATGTATCCCCAGGAAAGCCGGGAAAGAATTAAGCCGCCCAGACCGGGGCCTGCAATGGCGCCCAATGCGACGAAGGTACCGACAAATCCCATTGCCCGGCCGCGTTCCTTGACGCCGAACGTTGACGTAGTGATGCCATAGGTGTTGGAAAGCGTCATTGCCGCACCGGTTCCCTGAATGGCCCGACCGATCAGCAGTATCGAAAAATTAATTTGCAAACCGGAAATAAATGAGCCTGCCAGAAAAACGAGGGTCCCAATTCGAAAGACCTTCACCTTGCCGTAAAGGTCGCCTAATTTTCCAAAGAACAGGAGCAGTGCGCTTAAAATAATAAGGTAGGCTGAAACGACCCATTCAACTTGGTTCATTGGGACCTGCAGCTGTTTCGCCATAATTGGTAGTGCGATATTTACGATACTGGAATCCAAATTGGACATAAAGGCAAAGGTACCAATAGAAACCAAGATCCACCAGCTGTTTTTCTGAGTCGCCGGTGGTGTCGAAGGTGTGGGTTTGGTCACTGAATTATTCACTGCTGAATCCCCCTTTGAAAAAGTGATACTTGAATGATCAAACTTCATTATACGCAGTTTGACCGAAATCAAGCGGGATTTGCTCAGCAAATGACCGGCTTTGATTTTTGAAAAATAAAATAAAAGAGCCGGACAAGCAAACGGTCTGTCGTGGCTCTTAATTAACATTAAAATGTTTTGTTTGTGGCTTAATCTGTTCGCCATGTTTCGAAAAAGTCGGCATTTTTCCCCAGGTAATCAATAGCCTCTTTTGCCAGTTGATCTGCCTGCTGCTTGGCCTCTGCTTCATCCAAGCCCTGCCAATCACGAAGAAAGCCTTCACCAATATTGACGAATTTATTCTTGCGACCAAAACCGTTATCTTTAAATAAATCATCCATTTTAGTCAGGTCGTCCTTTGCGGTTTCATAAATCAATTGTGACAGATTTTGGGATGGATCTAATAGTGTTGCCGCGTACGTGACGATAAATTCGTTCATATCGATAATAATTTCTTTGATTTCTTTTTTCTTGCTTTTTCTTGCCATTCCTAACTTCACCTCATATTTCAGTTTAAATCTTTTCTCTGATTATGACCAATTAAATTCCGATCGTTCAGGGATTCTTAATGATGCATTTTAAATTCGAGATATAAATCGTTGTATTGCTGGACTTTTTTGGCACTGAGGTTTTGGTAAACTTCCAGTCGGTTGATTACCTGTTGAGACGGATAAAATTGCTTGTCTTCCCGGACGGCTTTTGGCAGACGTTTATAGGCGGCCATATTAGGGGTTGCGTACCCAATGTAGTTGGCGTTTTGAGCAGCGTTTTCCGGACGGTTCATAAAGTTCAAAAAGGCATAAATCGCTTTGAAGTGTTTGGCTGTTTTGGGGATGACCAGATTGTCAAACCACATGTTACTGCCCTCGGTAGGAACAACGTAGTGTAAATGACTGTTTTGCGACATCATTTCACTGGCCTCACCGGACCAATCAACTGCAATCGGGGCTTCACCTTCAGCCATATACATTTTGATTTCGTCGGCCACTACCGCTTTTACGTTGGGCGACAGCCGGTTAAGCTTGTCTTTGGCCGCGACGAGTTCCCGGGTGTTGGTTGTGTTAACCGAATGGCCTTGTGAAATCAAGGAAAGCCCCATGACATCTCGGGCGGAATCAATCAACATAATATCATTTCGATATTTGGACCGCCACAACTGATTCCAATGAGTCAATTCACCCGATTTGATGAATTGATCGTTGTAGATGATCCCCAAAGTCCCCCAAAAGTAGGGGATTGAATAACGGTTGCCGGGATCAAATGACTTGTTCATAAACGCGGCACCGTAGTTCTGCATACCGGTCAATTTACTTTTATCCAACGGGATAAGCAGGTGATCAGCTTTCATCTTTTGAACCATGTAGTCACTTGGCACTGTCAAATCATAGCTGGTACCGCCTTGTTTAATCTTGGTGTACATAGCCTCATTGCTGTCAAAGGTTTCGACATTTACGTGGTAGCCGGTCTGTTTTTCAAATTTGGATAACAGGGCGGGGTCGATATAATCACCCCAGTTATAAAGATTTAGGACTTTACTGCCGGAGTCACCGGTTGATTTGGTTAGTTCGTGGCTGCCAAATCCCAGCCCGGCACAAATAGCCAATAAGATAATAATGACAAACATGAATCTTTTCATTGATTTGGCACCCCCAGTTTATCTTTTTTTCGACGGGCAACCAGGTTATGATTTTCGATAAAGTAATAAACCACGACCAAGACAAGCGAGAAAATGAACATAATTCCCGCCAAAGCGTTGATTTCCAAGCTGATTCCCTGCCGGGCCCGTGAATAGATTTCAACTGAAAGGGTGGTAAAGCCATTGCCGGTTACAAAGAAGGTAACGGCAAAGTCGTCCAGCGAATAGGTAATCGCCATAAAGAAGCCGGCAATAATCCCGGGTTGAATGAATGGTAGAATAACTTTGCTTAAGACCTGACCCGACGTCGCGCCCAGGTCCGTGGCAGCATTAATTAAGGAAGTACTCATTTCATCCAGCCTCGGCAGGACCATCAAAACGACAATCGGGATTTCAAAAGCGATGTGGCTCAGAAGAACTGACCAGAATCCCAGCGGTACTTTAAGTGAAGTAAAGAAGATTAGAAAGCTAGCACCCATAATAACATCGGGTGAGACCAGTAGGACATTATTCAACGAAAGCAGCGTCTGCCGAGATCGCTTTCGCTTACTGTTGTTAATTCCCAAAGCACCCATGGTACCGATAATGGTCGAAAAAACAGAGGAGAGCAGGGCAATTAAAATGGTATCCAGAAAAATTGCCAGCATTCGCTTATCATGGAACAGCTCATTGTAATGTGTCAGGCTGAAACCATGAAAATTAGTCATCGTGGTGCCCTTACTGAAAGAATAGATAATCAGGTAAAAAATTGGTAAATATAAAAGCAGAAAAACAAGGGTAATATAGAGTTTCCCAAGCTTTGAAGAACGGTTGGCCATCAGTTACGCCCCCTCTTTCGCTTGGTGTTGGTAAACAGCATGACAACAACCATGGAAATGATGAGGACCACGCCGATTGTTGAGCCCATTCCCCAGTTCATGGTGGTTAAAAAATGTTCTTCCACGGCAGTCCCAAGGGTGATGATTTTATTACCGCCGATTAGTCGTGACAGCATGAAGAGGGAAAGTGACGGGATAAAAACAATTTGAACGCCGGATTTGATTCCCGGCATGGTCATTGGGATAATAATTTTGGTTAATGTCTGCCAGTTAGTTGCCCCCAGATCATGGCTTGCTTGATATAAGAGTCGCTGATGTCGGTCAGGGCATTATAGATTGGCAGAATCATAAACGGAATCTGAATGTAGGCGGCAACCAGGATAAAGCTGGTATCCGTAAACAGCATATGCTGTGCCGGTAATCCGACCAGTTCAAACAGATTATTTACCAGCCCATCATGACTGAGCAGACCGATAAAAGCGTAGGCCTTCAAAAGCAGGTTGATCCAGGTTGGCAGAATGACCAGCAGGATCCATAAATCACGGTGTTTTAACTTACTGATCACCAGTGCCATCGGGTAGCTGATTAAAAGTGAAATCAGGGTGATTAGGAAAGCGTATAAAACCGAGTTGGCCGTCATCGTCAGGTAGGTGCCTGATCGGAAAAAGGTGACATAATTGGCAAAGGTAAACTGATGGGAAATATTGAAAAATGAGTAATAAACGATTAAGCCGACCGGTGCGATAACAAAAAGGGCCAACCACATGAGATAGGGCGTGTAGAACATCGCCCGAAAACTTTTTTTCAATGATTACCCCTCCTGTTCTTCATAAGTTTCCAACCGGGAATTAAACTTGGCTTCAGTCTCGTTGTAGCGCATAACGTGCATATCGTTGGGGCCAAAGGTTAGGCCGACAATTGCGTTGTCGGTAGTTGCGTTTGTGGAGTGAATCAACCATTCATTATCCTGCTTGTCGTAAGCCAGGATTTCGTAATAATCCCCCCGGAAAAGCTGGGTACTGACTTTTACCTGCAATTTGCCTTTCTCAGGGGTTGTAATGACCAGGTCTTCAGGCCGGATAACGACTTCAACCGGTTCATTCGGCCGCATTCCCGCATCAGCGCACGCAAAGGTATGACCAAGAAACGATACTTCGTAATCCTGGATCATATGTCCTGGGATGATATTACTTTCACCGATAAAGTCGGCCACAAAGTGATTGATCGGTTCGTCATAGATATCAACCGGATCACCCTTTTGAAGAATTTGGCCCTTGTTCATAACAAAAATTTGATCACTCATTGCCAGAGCTTCTTCTTGATCATGGGTGACAAACAGGAAGGTAATGCCCAAGCTTTGTTGGAGGCTGCGCAATTCATACTGCATATCTTTTCGCAGTTTGGCATCCAGCGCGGACAACGGTTCATCCAGCAGCAGGACCTTTGGCCGGTTAACAATCGCTCTGGCAATTGCGATTCGCTGCTTTTGGCCACCGGAAAGTTCCGAGATTTCCCGATTGGCATATTGGTCCAACTGAACCAATTTTAAGGCGTCGTGAACCCGCTCGGCAATTTCGGCTTTCTTAACTTTATGAAGCACCAGACCGAAGGCGACATTGTCGTAAACGTTCATATTCGGGAAAAGCGCGTAATCTTGAAAAACGGTGTTTAGCTGGCGTTGGTTAGCCGGGATATCGTTGATTTTTTGACCGTCAAACAGGACCTGACCGGAAGTGGCATCGGTAAAGCCGGCAATGGTTTGCAGAATGGTGGTTTTACCACATCCTGAAGGGCCAAGCAGGGTGTAAAATTCTCCCTGATTTAATTTAAAATTGATATCTTTAAGGGCGGTAAAGTCATCGTATTTCTTGTAGACATGTTGTAATTCAATAATTGTTTTGCTCAATTTTCGAGCCTCCTTGTAAGGTGGGCGGGCCGACTAACCAAGCTGGTCAGCTTAATGTCTCGACGACCGGTGACCCTGGCTGCCCTTTATTTTATGAACTCGGCGTTTGAATACCGGCTTGGTGCTATTACTGACGTATTTGAAGTGACTCATTTCACCGTTGAATGGCTTGCCCGAAAGCCTGATTTGCAGCCAGCGGGTCATGACATTGATCATTGATTCAAGGTTGGTAATTCTGGTTGGAACGTTTTCAGATTTGGCTGCCTGCATAATATCGGTTTTCAGTCGATTAACCAGATTTTGGTGATAATCAACCAGTTCTTGGGTAAGGGGCGCGTCTTTATACTTATTAAACAGCATTTCAATTTGCCGCATGGCATCTTTAGAGGTTTGGGGTTTATAATATCTATCAGAATCTGACATAAACGCACTTCTTTCTATGAGACTGTGAATGCCGGGAACTTTATTTTTGTTCTCGTATTTCTTCAGCTTTTATTATAGAGTACAATAGTATAGATTATCATTTTGGAGGCCAAATTTCTATGAAAACAATTCTAGCAATTCATACCGGTGGGACAATCTCGATGTCTCAAAACGAAAAGGGCGAAGTTGTCCCGAATGACGAAAACCCGATTGCCGAAGAACAAGTAATTTTAAAGGGACAAATCAATCTGATTACGGATGAAATGTTCAACCTACCCTCACCACACGTAACGCCGACGGTTATGCTGAAAATCAAGCAGCGAATCATGAAAGCGATTGATGATGGTGTTGACGGGGTCGTGATTACCCACGGAACAGATACCCTCGAAGAAACGGCTTATTTTTTGGATCTGACACTGCCAAATACGATTCCGGTTGTCGTTACCGGCGCAATGCGTTCCTCAAACGAAATCGGTTCCGATGGGCTGTATAATTTCCGAAACGCGATTTTGGTTGCGGCAACCGATGAATCCTATGGTAAAGGGGTTTTGGTTGTCATGAATGATGAAATACATACGGCGCGGTTTGTGACCAAAACCCACACGACCAATGTCGCAACGTTTCGAACCCCAACGTTTGGGCCAATTGGAATTGTGACTCAAAACAAAGCCAAGTATTTTCAAGAGTTGATTCAAACAGAAGTTGCCGACATCGATCACGTTATAAACGGTGTGTATCTGATTAAGGGCTATGCAGGAATGAATGGTGAATTGTTTGACGCGATTAATCAGCCAACTACCCGGGGACTGGTTGTTGAAGGACTGGGCGCCGGTAATTTGCCGCCGCAAACGTTGCCAGCCATTCAACGCCTGATTGATCGTCATATTCCGATTGTGCTGGTTTCCAGATGTTATAACGGGGTTGCCCAGGATATTTACGATTATGAGGGTGGCGGCATTCAGTTGAAGAAAATGGGTCTGATCCTTTGTCAGGGGTTAAACGGTCAGAAGGCCAGAATTAAGTTGCTGGTTGGTCTGAGCGCGGGCAAGGCCGGTGATGATCTTCGTGAGTTCGTCAGCAATGCCATATCGTAGATGCGTGGATTCAAGCGTTTATAATTATCATGATGAATTAACAACTCACGGGAAAGAAGGTGGCTCAATTGAAAACAATCTATGAACAGCTAAGGTCGGCGCAAATTGACGAGCAGTTGATCAATGCCTTTCAAAAAGACAGCGATATCGTCTACACCGGTATTATCCAGTATCTGGGGACCAGCGACTTTGTTATGTTGACCTACAATGATTATGGTATTCAAGATGGCGAAGTTTACTTAAAAATCAGCGCTATTAAAGAAATCGAAACTGACAGTTATGACTTGGCTAGTATGAAAGACCGGATTTCCTTTGATGAAATGCATGATTTAGTTAATAATCCATCGTTTGATATGCCGATCAAGATGAGTGATTCGTTATACGATCGCATTATCAAGACGTTATATGAACAGCAACGGGTTGCGCTGATGATTACGTTTGAAAATGGTCGATTGAAATATAACGAAGGGTTGATTAAAGCTGTTTGGCAGGATGGGCTAAGCTTTTTGAACCTCAGTAAATTTGATTTTTCCAAACAGAAGATGACCACGATTCCGGCAGAGGATCTCCGCGGAATTGAGTTTGGCGGAACCGAGCTGCAGTTGGTCCAAGAAACGTTAACGATGATCAAACCCGAGAATCACATTGAAGATGTCACAATAACTGATTCCGATCAATTCCGAGAAATTATTCGGCAGCGTCAGCTGGATCAAGCGTATCTGATTATTGATACTGATGATGAGCGAAAATACTTTTATGTTGGCCAGGTAATTGCTGCCAATCCCAATGAGTTTGTTATGATGGTGGTTGATATGAACGGGCGCTTTGGCGGGTATGTCTGGATTCGTTATGACGACATTAAGCGGTTGCTGCTGGATGGGGACTATTTAAGCCTGATTCAGCGATTCGTTCATTTGAATAAAGCAGCCGGCCACTTTGCCCTGCCGGTCTTAAATGCTGAGCGGGCGTTTGATGACGCTGATAATATTTTGATTCATATCCTTTATCAATCAATCAAGTTTCGAAAGCTGATTCGTTTTGAATTGGCGGATAAGGAAAATTTTGCGGCCTTTCCAACTGATTTGAATTTAGCGACAGGATTGTTAACGGTCGAACTGTTGGA
This sequence comes from Lentilactobacillus farraginis DSM 18382 = JCM 14108, assembly GCF_000583655.1. Lineage (GTDB taxonomy): Bacteria > Bacillota > Bacilli > Lactobacillales > Lactobacillaceae > Lentilactobacillus > Lentilactobacillus farraginis. The sequence goes on along the minus strand of NZ_BAKI01000003.1, from coordinate 54,097 downwards.
TGTTGATGAATCCACGGAATCACCGGTTAAACAGATTGGTATTGAGACAATTCGTGAAATGGCGTTTGATTATTTCAAAGCATTCTTATTGGAAAATCAGGTTGATTGAGGGGGATCATAAATGGCGCAGAAGAAAAATTTTAAGCTGCCGAAATGGATTCGGGATACTTTACAGGCAGTTGTTATGATTGCTGTTTTGATGGCGGTCTATAACTTTTTTGGCCCGATGATTTTTCCAAATGGGTCGTTTTTCCCGTGGTGGACCTTTCCGTATTCTGTTTTGGCCGCGTTGTTGGTTGTGGGGGCGTGGAATTTAGCTGCCCGGAAGTTTCGAATGATCAGCCAGCAGTTAAAAGATGAAGAGGCCGCCAAACGCCGGCATGAAGAACAGCTTCAAGAGCAGCTTCGCCGACAGGGAGCCGCTCAGGAACGAACAGAGGCTCAAAAACGCCGCAGCCGTAATCAAAGCAAGCAGCAATCGAGGTAATTGATATGTCGGTTAAAGAATTTGCTTTTTGCCCATATTGTGGAGTCAAACTGACGGGGAATCCACAAACGTGCCCGAATTGTCACCGAAAATTACCGGAAGATGATAAAACGACCGGCTCACGGTCATCGCTGAACCACTTGATCAGTAATCCTTATCGGGAGGGGCTGCAGCGATACCGTGAAGAAAAGAAGACGGGGACAGAGAATTCGTCGGCTTCATTCTGGAAAAGACTTTTTAAACATTGGTAACGGTGGCGGTTAGTCGTCATTTAAACATCCAGCCGAATCTTGTTTTATAATAATCGATGGCGTGAACTGATTAAAATAAACAGACACGAGGGGGTCTTGATTTATGAAATACGCCGTTACCGGTTCAACCGGTCACTTTGGTAAATATGCAATTTCGTACTTACAAAAATTAATTCAGCCACAGGATTCAATTGTGGCCCTTGCCCGAAACGTTGAGAAGGCTAAAAAAACCTTTGGTGAAAATGTTGAAGCCCGACCAGGTACTTATGAGGATCCGGATCAGCTGACAGAGTCATTAAAAGGTGTCGATCGATTATTATTTATTTCATCGTTACCCGGTGCGGTCATGCCACGAATTGACCAGCATAATAACGTCGTTCAGGCGGCCAAGGCAGCCGGGGTCAAGTTTATTGCCTACACCAGCTTTCCGCACGCAGACACAACTGAAGCACCGCTGGCAGCCGACCATAAGGCAACGGAAACTTTGCTTAAGAAGTCGGGAATTGCCCATGCATTTCTTCGTAACAATTGGTACTTGGAAAATGAAATGAACTTTGTGGAAGAAGCCAACAATGGTGAACCATTTGTTTATTCAGCCGGCGACGGTAAAGTCGGCTGGGCACCTGAAGAATTATATGCTCAAGCTGCCGTTACGGTATTAACAACCGATCAGCCCAAGGAAGTTTATGAATTTGCCGGGCCGATGCACAGTTATGATGATTTGGCCAAAGTTCTTCAAAGAGTAACCGGTAAGGATTTTGAAATTGCCAGTGTTTCTGATGATGAATTTATGGCTAACTTAAGAAAGTATGTCCCTGACAAAGTTGATGCGGCGATGACGATGATTCAAAAGTTAATTCGAAACCATGACTTGGAAGAAGAGACGACGGATTTGGCGGACGTTTTGCGAAAACCGGTGCCTTCACTGGAGAAGCAGGTTCGCGGATTATTTAAAGAACCGGCTAAGTAGAAGATAAAAGAAAGCCACGATAACGTTAAGCTATCGTGACTTTTTTAATTATTTGGAAACAATGGACTAACCGGGTTCGGTTCTTTACCGAACGAAGTCTTCGATAATTTTCTTTTCCTCGGGGGTTGGTTGAGTTTCCATCGACTTGATATCGTGGAGGCGTTCTACGGAAATTCGTAAATTGAATGCTAATTGTGTGTCTGGCATGTCATTTTTCTTTTGATAGTTGATGATATCTTCTGCTAAAGTACTAAACTGTTCTGCCATTCTAAATTCCTCCATTGTAAGACTCGAACTGCTATAGTTCTATTATAGCAATAATATGTGAAACGGACATAAAATTAACGATGTTTCAAGCCATACTCCAATAAAGCAACTAAAATAACGGCGATAATCAGGGCAATCCAAAAGTTATTGTTCTGAATGTAAAAATAATAAAAAACGCCGATACCAATAATTCCCTGAACGATGTAGCGTTCCAATCGGTTGGGAATGGACAGAAAAGCCAACCCGATTCCTAAAATAAAGCTGCCGATCAACACTTCCTGAGCACTGTCAATTGTCCCAAACTGATTGAAAACACCATAAAGGTCAACAATGGCACCAACAATTAAAGCAAAGATACCAAACGCGAATGCAAATTGATTTGCCCGCATAAAAACCGCCCTCTTTCACTTCCTCTTATTAAGTTAATTATAAGGCAAAAAGGAAAAGTGTGCGGAGCTAAGCGATTAATGCCCGGGGCATAAGGCGTTAAAACGGGAAATCCCGGTTTTGGATTTTTCGGTTTAATCCCTTATGTGGAGCGGTGCTGTTTTGAGGAGCAGTCCTAGAAAGTGTGCGGAGCTAAGCGATTAATGCCCGGAATATAAGACTCGATTCAGGAAATCCCGGTTTTGGATTTTTTGAATCGACGTCTTATATGCAGTGGCATTGCTTAGTGCAGCAGTCCTAGAAAAGTGTGCGGCGCAAAACGATTAGCACTAATATCGAATCAAAAACAACATTACCTGAACGGCAATCAGCAGCACAATAAACACAGTCCAATCGAGTGCGGTGATGCGGATTACTTTATAATGGGTTCGTGGTTCGTCTTCCACAAAGCCGTGGGACGTCATGGCTTCTGCCAAATTTTGCGACCACTGAATCGAAGAAAGAATCGCTTTGAAGTAAAGTCGGGGAGACCAGACGTGAAAGACTTCACCACGCATTAGCGCTGAGGTTTTGATAATTTGAACTTCTTCCCTGATTTTGGGCATTAAGTTAAAGGCCGCTAAAACGCCATAGGCGAATTTTGACGGTAACCGAAAGTCTTGCTCCAGCGTAAGCGACAGGTCGGTAATACTGCTTGTCAGCGTGAATGTGGCCCCTAAAAAGACGTACGCGTAGATTCGGGTAAACAGCACCCAGGCAAAATGAATGCCGGCAGAGCCGTACAGCCATTGGGATACAAATAATCCCAAAGCAGGAAAGAGCGGCCAAAAAACAAGCAGAAACAGCGTCTTGAAATTCATCCGTTTAACCATGACATAGGCAAAGCTGACGGCAATGAGGATCACATTGACGATCAGACTTTGCGTAAACGAAATTTCCAGTGCAATCAGGACAACTAATAATAATTTCATTCCGGGATTCAATTAGATAACCCCCTGGTAAGTCAGATTTTGGTTTTCAAAGTGGGCGTGGTAATCAATTAAGTCTTCCAGCCCGGAGAGTTGGTGTGAGATAACAATTTGGGTTTGCCCGTATTTGGTTTTGGCGGTTTCCAAAAAACCGGTAATTAGTCGCAGGGATTTATAATCAAGCCCCTTGAATGGTTCGTCCAACAGCAGAACGGGCGGATTCATGATGAGCATTTCAACGATTTGCAGTTTCTTCTTTTGACCTTCACTCAGCGAGTAGACGACTTGGTCATCACGTCCCTGCATATCCAATTTGGTCAGCATTTGCTCAACCTGCTCATGGGTATAATCCTGATTAAATCGGTTGGCAAATGAAAGGTCAAGTTCCTCTTTAACAGTGACGTTTAAAAATTGGTTTTCGGCATCCTGAAACAGCAAGGTGACGTTCTTTGCATAGTTTAAGGGCTTAATCTTTTTAATATTTTTGTCTGTATATAAGATTGTGCCGGTATAGGGGAGCAATTTTGTCAGAGCATTAAACAAAGTTGATTTACCAATCCCGTTGGCACCGGTAATCAACGTCGTTTTTTGTTTGTAAAAATTAAAGTGATCCAGTTTCAGCAGCAATGAATCGTGTGGTGACAGTTTGAAATCTCGCAACTTTAAGATTGATTGCGCATCGGTCTTTGGCGGTAGGTTCAGTTGCTTGTTGATCGTTTGGGTAGATTCGAAATTATCAAAGAAATGTTGCGCTTCCTGCTGATTCAGCAGGTTGATTCGGTGGCTTTTGGGATCTAAGTAGTAAAATTCGTCGATAATACCCTGATAATTACCCAAATCGTGATCGGCCAGAATAATAGTTTTACCGTGTTTTTCCTGCAGTTCTTTTAGTTTATGAATCAAATCGATTCGTGAACCGGGGTCGATACTGGCAAAGGGTTCGTCAAGGACAATCACCGGTGTATCCATCGCGACAATGCAGGCCAGGGCGACCCGCTGCTTCTCACCGCCGGACAGCGTATTGATTATCCGGCTTTTAAGCTGTTGAATGCCACAGAAAGTTAGTGCCTGATCGATAATGGCGTCCATTTTGGCCGGTTCAGTACGGATATTTTCCAAGACAAAGGTCATTTCGTGGATAACGGTATCCATCGCAAATTGCTGGTTGGGGTTTTGAAACATCATCGCCACTTGCCGGCTGATTTGATTTAGCGGGATGTCTTTGAGGTTGGTTTGACCAAATTTAATAGTTCCCGTCGCGTCATTGCCGATAAATCTTGGATATAGTCCGGCGATAAAGTAAAGAAGCGTTGATTTCCCACTTCCGGACGGACCGGAGAGCAGTGAGAAATGATTATGTTTAAACGTCAGGTTGAGATTATTTAACACCTTGGTTTCACTTTTTGGGTATTGATAGGTGAAGTCGGTAATCGATACGTCAGTCATAGCCAAAACCTCTATCTATAAACTAAATGCATTACTACGATCCAGTAATTTAACAATCATTTTGGTGAGAATACCGCCAAAAATGAAGGTTGAAATATAGCGGGTTACAAACAGACCGATTAACAACGGCAACGCAAACTTGTTATAACCATTTTTATACATATCCCATGCAAAGGTTACAATTACAGTTGTTAAAATTGACGCGTTGAGTGATACCCAGTCGTAGCGTTTGTATCCGGTGAGAGTAAAGCCAAGCTCGGAGCCGACTCCTTGAACCAGTCCGGAAATAAAGGCACCGGCACCCCATTGACCACCGAGAAAGACTTCAACAGCCGCACCCAGAAATTCACCAAGAAAAGCCGAGCCGGCTGTTCGAATGAGAAACCCGGTTAATGGACCGGCCATGCACCAAAGCCCCATCAGGATATCATTGGCGAATGGTGCGGCACCAATTGGCGTTAATGCGACAGTTAAAGCTGTATAGAGAAATCCGATTCCCCAAAAAATGATGCCACAAAAAATAGCAATCAACGCAATCAAAATAATGTTTCGCAGTGTCCATTTACTTTGATGCTGATGGTTGCTTGTTTGTGTCTTGTTTTCCATAAAAAAGACCTCCAATAAAAGTAGTTTGTGAAACAGTTTGGTCAAAGCCGTCAACCCAAAAATGATGGGTAGTGGGTAACCAAATTGGATACGCCCCTCTATTGGTGTGACAATCAGGTGAGAAAATGATAATTAAAAAATTGCAAATAAAACCAGGAATCTTGTCGGATAAGCATTGTAAGCAAAAAGAGGCTCGGACAAGATGTCCCAGCCTCGAAAGTCATCAATTCGCTTCATCCATTTCGTACACAACGGAATATGCTCCCTTCGCTGGTATTATCCAGATCAGGTTCGATGGGTTTCTCTCAGCCTAAAGGCACCCCAGATAGGTTGTATCATCATCGACTAGTATACTAAATATAAAATCGTTTTACAAACAGTAGAAAACCTTTAAAATTAAGATGTGGTCGTAATCAAAAGACCGATTAAAACTAATAATAGTCAGGAGCGTTAACGTGATTAAAGTAATTGCAACCGATATGGATGGGACCTTTTTAAATGAAAAGGGAACTTTTGATGAAGTCAGATTTCAAGACCAATTAAACCGAATGACGCAAAAGCAAATGCATTTTATTTCCGCCAGCAGTAATCAATATCAACACCTGTTGGGAACGTTTAAAAATATTTCCGGTCCAATTTCGTATGTTTGTAACAATGGCGCGCTGGTTATTGACGAGCGTGGGGTCATTGTATCGGAAGATATTATTGACCACTTGGTTCTTAAGCAGGCACTTGATTGGCTGCTGACAACGCCGAACTTCTTTGGTGCCGAAATTATTTTAGTTGGTAAAAACGGGACTTATTGCAACCTGCCAAGTCAGTCCAAACGTTTTCAGGCTTCGAAGTATTTCTATGAAAATATGCAATCGGCCAAGGACCTTCGCTTAATCTTTGATTCAATTTATAAGATTGATATTACTTGGGAAAGCGGCGGTGTCTTGGAACGGCAAAATGAATTTAATCATAAGTTTAGTGGCCGGCTCAGCGCGACCTCTTCCGGGATGAACGGCTTGGACATCATGAATGCCGGTGTCACCAAATTAACCGGTATTCAAACCCTGTTGGCTGATTGGCAGCTATCATTTGAGAACGTGGCGGCCTTTGGCGATAATGGCAATGATTTTGAGATGGTTAACGCCGCTGGAGAAGGCTACGCGATGAAAAATGCTGCCACGGATTTGTTGGCCAAAGTTGATCGGGTAACCGATCTAACCAATGATGAAGCGGGCGTTCAATCGCAAATTGACCGGTACTTAGACGAGAAATAGGTTTTCATCGGGATGTTGCGCTAATTCGGCAGCCAATGAATAGCTGTAAACCTGTTTGGTATCATGGTACCTGAAATAGTAAGTTTGGTTGGTGACGTCGAGAACCGAAATATAGTGGGTGTAATTGTAGTTAGGGTGTTGATTCATTGATGGTTTATAGGGGATGGCAACTGTGGCTAAATCGTTGAATAGTCGATTGCGGGCTTCAAATTGGTTACGACTTGGCTGCGCACCCAATTTATTGATAGCTGTCACTAGAAAACGGGTTGTGGGCGTATTTGTGGCAGTTGGAAATGTTTGCGTTAAGACAATTTTTTGGCTGGCTTTTTTTAGGTCGGCCAAGCGTCCCGTTGATTGAAGCGATTTGGCCAAGCGCTGCATGTGCTCAGGATAAGTTGGTGAATTGGTCAAAACACCGATTGAATCAGCAATTACTTCGAGGCCGTTGACGGTGGGTTCGATGATCAGTGTTTGGCCTGACGGATCAGCCAGAATCCAATGAAATGAAAAGACTTCGTTGCCGGCCAGCCAATTGCGGCCGATAATTGCAACGTTACTTAAATCGGCTTTTACTTCAGCCAATGACGCATGTTCGCCCAACACCCAAGGCAGGAAGTCCTGAGGCGTGAGATTCAATTTGTCGGCCACCGGGTTTTCCAGATAATGGGCTTTGAGCGGAAACATTAATTCCGCGCAACTGAGACCTTGAGTGTTAACACCGTCGGCGACCAGAATTTGATGATTGCCTTCGTTTCGTCCGCCGCCAATATAGGGATACTTAATTGATCGAGTTCCCGATAAAGCGGTTTCATAATAAGGCCGATTAATCAAGGTCGGTTTCCAAGCAGCTTGAACCGGAAAATCCATTGTCCGGGCAAGCAAAGCATGGTTGTTCAATGTTTGTAAAGTGAGACTGGTACACATGGGGGATCACCTCTTGGTTTGGAAGTTGGTGTAGGACTGCTCCGCACACTATTTCTAGCACTCTTCTCTCTATTAGTGTACACTGAAATCATAATTATTGTTAAAAGGGGAATTGAAAACGATGAAATCCACCTGGAATTTAATCGGAATGGCCCTCTGGCTGATTCTGTTCATTTATTTAGTTTGGATGATTCACAATATGCGCAGTCGGCGCCTGAAATTGATCGTTCGAGAAAAGAAGACCTTTACCTGGCAAAATTTCTGGATTTCCTGCGGTGAACTGATTGTGTTTTTGCTGGTATTTTGGGGGATGGCTTACACGACCTTCTTCCAAGATGTTAAAAAGCTCAATCAAAATGCGGTTCGAATCAGCTATTCTTACAAGCCGCTGATTGTTCGCTATAAGCCCAATCAGTCCGATTATGTCACGGTAAACAACGGAAACGGTCGAAAACCAATTCAACGATATACATACTATGTTGAAGGGCGTAAGTATCAAACCGATAGTAACAACGCGACCGTTGTTTATGGTAAGTCCAATCTCAACGTTCAGGCGCAGGCCTACGATTGGAATAAAAAATGGTTAAACCACTTGGATAATCGTTATCAACATGCTTGGGTCGCTACAGTGACAACGACCTACAAGAAGAATTGGGTTAATGGTATTGGACTGCACGCCGGCCGACAAGCCGATCGGTTCAGCTTAATTCGAATTCCGGACAAGTCGTTTATGACCGTTAAGCAATAGATTTAAGTCAAAAGTAATTGGGATGATGCCGATGGTAAACTTGTTCAAGCAAATTTGTTTTCAGTTGGGGCCGATCTTTTTGTTGTTGGCACTGGCATTTATGATTGGTTTTGCTTTGGGCCTTTAAGTTAATAATTAATGCGTCTCGGTAACTAAAAAGTCCGGACATCTAACTTGGTATTACAACCAATGTTGAATGTCCGGACTTTTGTGATTTTAAATCAGTTGAAAATGACCGATTATAGTTAATTCATTAGCATGTTGCCGGCACTGGGCAGTCCCAATATCTCTGCCGCAATTTTATCTGCTGTTTGCAGTGCCGGATCATCAACCCCTGGTCGGGGGCTGGCGGAAGTGAGATAACGTAATCCTTCCAGTGGCACACCCCAAATATAGAGGTTGTCCTCAGCGTTACCGGCCTTGGTTAATAATTGATCGGTTTTGGGATCAACGTCAACCGCCCCCAGTTGGAATTCCGTCTGATCTGCTTGAAGAATGCGTGGTCTGGCCAAGCCGTTTTCGGCCAGATTTTCTAAAAGTGGATTGGCAGTAATCGTTAGGTCGGGTTTTGGAACTCTGGCTTCCAACAGGGTCGCCGATTTAAATTTATCGGTATTACGCTTTGGCGAGGCGGTTTCAAACCAGCCGTTTTCGCCCTTTACTTCCATACCTGGTGCTAAAATGATTACGATGCCGCTGCGGATCAGGGCAGAAAGCTGCTCGCTTCGAAGTGCCGGAGCACCAATGGATAAGAAGTTGTTGTCGCTGTTGAACTGTTTAAGAAACCGGTTAATATAATCATCGTTTGATAACCGCCCTTTTGCAACCAGTTTTCGAATCGGGGTCCGAAAATCCCGCAGCACCTCCAACGCAGCGCCGAGCGGGCCGGTTTTGGATCCCTTATTGGCATCGGCGGTCACGTTGTTTAACCAATTGAGAATAATCGACTGATAATTCTGGGTGCTGATAATCTGAACATCCTTAAAGGGGTCGAGAATGTAATCCCAATCAAACCGGTCTTCTTCTTCAAAGCCATAGGCATCGACAACGGTTTCCGGATTATCCGCCGCAATGAACTGTTTTTTAAATTCAGTCGCGCTTTTGCTTGGGTAGCGATCGTTAATCATAAGGCTGTAATAAACCAGTTCCATGTCCAGTTTCAGCAGATCGATAAACGTATTATACGGTAATTTGCCGTTAACAGATGCCGCGTTCATTTTGGTGTCTGTTAGGAAAACGGGTTGCACTTGTTCGCCGTACCCCTTCTCACTGATCGCCTTTGGATAGTAGGGAATTCCACGACGGGAACCGGCAATGATTCGGGGTTCTCGACCAGAAGGCTGATAGGAAAGACTACCGTCCGGGTTGTGCATAAATTGGCCGCCCCGGCCCAGGGTCAGTTCTGAAATGTAGTCATTAAAGCTAAGGCCGAGACCACGAATAATGATGTCTTCGCCGGCAGGAATCCCGCTAAGGTCAGCATCTCCGGGATGAGTAGGAGCTAAATATCGCAGATGATTGTCTTCGGCATACTGAGCCAGTCCCTGTTCACGATTATTCAAATAATTGTCCTGTTGGCCCAGAGACATCACGACTTTATCAAAAGTAAACGCCTTGTCCCGGGTCTGGATAGTAACGCTGCCATCTGAATTCCGGCTGAGGGCGGTTACCTGGTCTTCATGAATGGTTGTGGCGACCTCCACGGGTTGTAACTTTATTAATTCATCATAGAACCATTTGATATAAGCACCATATAAAATTCGGGGTGCGTAATCTTTACTGTCGAGATTGGCGGCAGCCTCGATTATTTGATTCGAATAGCCGTGGGCTGTCAAATAATCATGGCCTCTTCGCTCGAGGCCCACTCAAAAAGCGCCGGTCCATCAAATACTTTGCCGGTCATACTAACGGACTCGTCGGTAAATAGGGTGATTTGATCAGCCGGTGTATTCATGATCAATCCGTCCCATTGATCGGCTCGCCAAACCCGGCCACCGACACCATAGGGATCAAATAGCGTAATTGAAAGCGGCTCTGATTGGTCAGAGTTGTATTTATATTGATTAAATAGTTGGGAGGTCACAAGAATACCTCTTGGACCTGCCCCAATAATTCCAACTTTCATTCAGTTTCTCCTAATTTAAATAAATTAATAATCTTTGGGATCTACTTCAAGTGGGCCGAATTTGTCTGCATCGGAATCGCGGTAGTCCCACCATTCGTTTTCATAACCGACAAAGCCGGCCTGCGTCATAGCATGATTTAAGATATCGTAGTTCTTTTGGGCTGTCGGTGACCAATTTGGATATTCCCGGCGTTTGGCCAGACCACTAAAATCATCAAATGGGGTGGGCATTTCCAAGTTATGACCTGCCGTATCGGTTAATGTCAGGTCAAAGGTGACGCCCTTTTGATGACTGAAGTTTGGATCGGGCTGCGCTACCCAGATTGGGTCGGGATAAACATCAAATAGACGTTTTTGCGCGTAGGTAGGCCGATAAGCATCCCAAATGCGAAGCCGATAACCCTGTTTTTTTAAAATTCGACTGGCTTCACCGAGCTTTTTAACAGTATCAATTCTGGAGATTGCCTGATTGAAGTCATAAACAACCTGATGCGTAAAATTATCGGTCGTGGCATACTTTAAATCAACAATAATATCGGGGTCAACGTCATGGACGTTCAGATAACCTTGATTATGTTTGTCGGTCATGGTGATACCTCTCTTCTATGATTATTTGATGGGGCTGCTAATAATTATTCACCTTCAAATTGATTGCCGCGGTAGATACCGATGTCATCAACGTAGAGTTTGCCAGTATACGGCTTGGCGGCGTCTTTTAACATGCCGACCTTGGGATAAGCAATCGTTGATGTGGAAGTTGCTTTAATAGCGGTGCCCATCACTTCGCCGGTGTCGCCGTTCAAGCCTGAAGGGATGTCAATGGCGTGAATAGCGGCTTTTGCGGCGTTTGCCTTATCAATTGCGGTTGCAAAATCACCACCAACGTTTCTTGACAAACCGCTGCCAAATAACCCGTCTACGATTGTCGTGTATTTATCAAATTTTTCATCCAAAAAGACTTTTGGGATTTGATAGTAGTCGCAGATCTTGGCCTGGGTAACGTGATCGTCGCTGGCGTGGGCTGGATTACCAACGGTTAGTGTGTGGACTTTGTACCCGTGGGTGTACAGTAGTCGAGCAACTACCAATGCGTCACCACCATTATTACCGGTACCGGCAAGGATAAGAATGTTATCCAAGTCTAAATTGTTATTATCAAGCATATTTTCATAAATTTTTAAGCCGGCCCGCTCCATTAAAACCAGGGAAGGAATTCCGATTTCATTAATAGTCTTGGCATCGAGCTGGCGTGATTCTTCAACTGTAATTGCGTGTGTCAAAATTTAAACCCCCTTAATAAAAAATGATCATCTTACAATCTCAATGGTCAACTAAAATGTCAAAAAAAGCAAGTAATAAACCCGATTTGTAACGTGGTACAATGGATAGAGAAAATAAACAATCAAGTTATTAAGGAGTTGGCAACATGTCACTAGAATATCCAGAAAACATGCGGGAGTTAGAAGATAAATTTGCGATTAAAAAGGCGCGTGACCCCAAAGTTACTAAAGAACAGGTGATGCGACAGACGATTCAGGATACCTTCCAAGCCTATCTGGATTATGCGGAGGACGGTCACTATGACACCGGCAAACTGGTCGGCAACGAAATTCAGGTTTTTGACCTTAACAATCAAGTAACCAAAAGAATCCAGCCGTTGGGTGATTCCTTTGAACAGGACTTTGAAGCCAATGCCGACAGACTATTGGGATATTTGGAAGACGAAGCTGACAAAGTCGCGGACATGTAATTCAAATTCATGGTTGTATTAATATTCAAAAAACGCTATAATTAGAAGATGTAAGGCGTCCTTAGTGTAATGGATAGCACATGAGATTTCGGTCCTCATGATCCGAGTTCGACTCTCGGGGGACGCATAACTTCAAACACTTGGTATAAAAGGGTTTCAAAACAGTTCAACAACGAAAATAGTCAACAGATTTTCCAATTGGGTCGAAAATTGGGTCGTCTGTTGGCTAATTTTTTAGTTTCTTTGCTGCTGGTTCAAATATTCATCAAAAGTCGTGTAAGTTGACAGCTTAACGATATTCGGGGCGTCAACATATAATTTGGTCGTTCGTGGGTCAGAATGTGTTAAAGCTTTCGAAATGTCGTCAATCGACATGCCTGCTTCACTAAGAATGGTTGCCACTGTGTGTCTCAGTGCGTGCGGGTGGGGCTTCGCTAGATTAGAATGGCGCTTTCTAATTGTTTTCAAACGATTGTTCAAATAAAAGGGGTGGAGTGGCTGATTGATCTCTCCACGGCTGTTCGTATACGAGAATACGAATTGATATGGCGAAGATCGGATACCTACCGATTGTAGTTCTGTGGTTTGGACCTTCTGCCACGAACGTAACAGGGATAGGAGACTGGGTTCGACCTGGAACTTAGTCTATTTTGTATGGATGTTCCATTGATTCCATAATGTAGAGCAAGTCACAATTTATTCGGGTTTCAAAAAATAGATGCCACCATTTCCATAAGCTTTGCTATTTTTCCCTGCTATAATAAAGGCTACTTGCCATCCAGTAAGATCTTTGACGGTATGAATGCCGGCTAATCCGGTCTTATCATGGTAGGAACCCTTAATGCTAAATGGAAGCTCCCTTTGTAAGAATGCATTGTAAGAAATTGTACCGGCCCGTAATTGTTTTACGGATTTCATCCGCCCAATGCTTGGAAGAGCAATGTTTTTTAGCTGAGCATATTGCGGACCCAAAGCTTTTCGGAGATACTCTTCTTCACTTTCTGGATGGTTCCTTAATTGATTAACAATCTGTTGTAGTTTAGGACTATAAATAGTGCCAGGTAGTGCATTCAGCGTCTGTTGTTTAATACTCAAATGTTTAATCGGCTTCAGATATCCCCGCCAAACTAAACCAGAAACGGTGTTTTCAGGATTCTTAATTCGATAAAAAATCCCCGTCTTCTTACCATTAGTCATTTTATAGCTTTTGAAAACATACCAATTCGTCCCAGGATAATCACTTAATAAAAATCGTTTTTGGGTTAGACTATTATTCCAAATCGCAGCTTGGGGATTACCAGCTTTATTATGATAAGTTGGCAAGATGGTTGCATAGCTTTTACTTTTAATCGGTTGGTAAGCCTTGGCTGCGTGGACTACAAGTGATTGCGTTATAAGTCCGATACTTAAAGCTAGGCAGCTCACTAATAAAACCTTTGTTAATTTATTAACCATATTAAATCTCCTTTTTACCGATTCAGCTTTTGATGTACTTTCAGTATACGCGATTAGATGATCAATTTAAAAAACAAGGTCAGTTGACGGTTATATATCCCAATTACTGGATGAATTCTATCACTTCGACTACATTATCGGCAATAAACATTGAATAATTGTTTGTAATTAAGTACTTAATAAAGTACAATATTAAGTACAGAAAGGGTGATTCAAATGACCATTGCTTTAACTCAAAGCGATTTTCGCTCACATTTAAAAAAATATCTTGACCAAGTTAATGATGATGACGAAACCGTCTACATTGCCCGCTCGAACAACCGCTCAGTTGCCATTATCTCCCAGGAAAAAATGGATTGGTATGAACGGCTTTGCGGGCCAAAGAAGGGTCTTTAGAATATGCCGTTGCCCGCGATCAGCTGATCAAACGCCATGTCTTGCCAGATGATGAAATTGTCGAATCCGACGACCATTATTGGGATCAGTTTAAATCATGAAAAAACTCCGATTCAAACCACGAGCAACCTTTAATGCTGACTTGAAACGGCTGGCCAGCTTGGATCATAACATTATCGATGAGGTTCGGGCAACCATTGATCTGCTGCTGGAAACTCATCAGTTACCCCCGGAATTTGATGACCACGAACTCACCCGCCGATTAGCTGGGTATCATGAATTTCATTTACGTGATACACCCCCAGGAAATCAGCCCAATGATATAAATGACGTCCTCGTCGTTTATACCATCGATGAAGATGAATTAATCTTAATTGGCATTCGAGTTGGTTCTCATGATCGGCTATTTCCGGATCAGAACAGCTCGACAAAGTACCAAAAAAATGATGATAAGTAGGGTTATTTTCAATATATGTTATCCGGTTAGTATATGTATCTGCCCGCCAGCTTCGATTGATCTTTTGCGGCAATTATATTCAAAAGATGTTCAATTCTGAATAGATAATTTTTGAAGAATGCTGTTAGGTCAATGATTTTTGAAATTATGTGAATGTACGGGAACCGCCATTTAGTTCTCGTGGGACGCATAAATTAAATCTTTTGATACAAAAAAATTGAAATGATTTTTAATTAAGTTCATTTACAGACCGATCTTATTAGTAATATTAGTTAATGGAAAGACAGCTACTCATTTTACGAGCAGCTGTCTTTTCATATGGTTAAAATTTTGAGGATATATTCAGAAGTAGCTTCTTACTTACCCTTAGGCGCAGTTTGCTTAAATAGTTAATAAGTGCCGATGCCTTGGCAGCAGATAATTAGTATCAGAAGTATTAAAGAGCTCCCAAATTCATGCCCAGATAGTTTGCAAGTATTCAATATTGCTAATTCTGATTATTTAAAAAGGTATCGTAATAACTAACTGATTTATAAAGATAAGGTAACACCTCAGAATCATTACCCGGAAAAGTTTTAATGACGTGTTCGTTGGTTGGGGACAACCAGGTATCATTACCGTCAGATTTTGTTATCATATTAGCAAATGTCATGGACACCTGATTGCCTTTATTGAAGTCCGGTGAATTAAACTTAACTTGATATTGGCCATGCCACTTGCCATTTTCGTAGTGATACTGTGTAAAGCCACTAGCGTCAGCAAACCGGTAGTATTGAGATTTGGAGCTGTCAATTTGAGTAAGTATTTTTTTACTATGAGCGTCATAGCTAACATTGTCTTGATAAGTTGGTGCAACATACCAGATACCGTTTTTCAATGTTGGTCGTGTGTTCGACAACTTTAGAATATTACGTGTGGGAACGTAACGTAACCATCTATTCAGGTCAACAAGTGAGAGATTGTGCTTAGGCCCAAAGCCGTTTCCGTATATGTGAATAATGGGGCCGTTAGCGTAAGTCGCAAACTGGGGAGTGGGATCAGCAAAATCGAATTGCCGACCACCAAAAGGAATAACCGATGTCTTATTAACATTATAGGTTGCAATCGGCTTAGCACCGTTTGGCAATGTTGTGAGATCCAGCACTGCAGAGAAAGTGTTAATTTCTTCCCAGTTACCACTGGTTGCGTTTCCGTTAAGAATTTCAATCATGGGAATGCGAACCCACTTGAATGGCTCGTAATAAACTTTTTTCATTGTAATTCTGGCACCGTTATGATTGCCATATTCAATCATTTTTGGCAGATAAGGACGACTCTTTTTTAAGTAATTTAAAACGACTTTTTGCTGTTTCAAAGCAGGCACTTTCGAAAACTTCTGTAAACCGTCTTTATTTAAAATGCCGTGAATTCGAGTGGCAGAAGAATAAACTCCTGAAGCGTTCCACATGCCACTGTTTCCGGTTCCCTTACGATATGGTCGATTGGACAACAGAACATTCAAAGTAGGGTAGCGATAAAAGCCGCCTTTAAAGCAGGTGCCTTGAATCAGGTGATTATGCCAGACGTATCCCTTGATTTTATTATTGGCACTATGAACGTAGTAGTAACTGCCAAAATAATGGTTGGTTTTTATAGTTACCCGCTTTGTTGAATAAAGATTTGTTCGTGGATAGTTTTTCAAGTTATGACGTTTCTTAGTGAGCGTTGCGTTCCAGACATAGACCGGTTTGTTAGTGTTAGAAAGAAATGATGTTTTCTTAAATGTTTTATTAGTGGAGACGGTTACCTTTGCGTTTGTTGGCGCTGCAGACTGGAAAAAGAAAATTGAGGCTGTCAATACAGACAAAAGCAGCGTTGTGATTATTAAATGTTTATTCATAAATATTCCTCCAAGAAGTGATTGCCACATCAATAGTATAGGTGGAAATGGGAATTAATGCCAATTTTTCAAATTAACCTGGTAGACCAATAAAAATTAGTTTAATACCTTCTGGGCTATCGCATCTCCGGTTAAATTTTGGTAAACTCTTAACGTATGTAATCATGGGAAAAGTAATTTACTTGGAAAGGCAGACAAATTAAATGACACCCCAGGAACTTTTAAAATCAAAATTCGGGTATGATCAGTTTCGGCCGGGACAGGAGACTGCTATCAACGATATTTTGGCGCATCAAAATGTCCTGACCATTATGCCAACCGGTGGCGGGAAATCGATCTGTTACCA
Organism: Lentilactobacillus farraginis DSM 18382 = JCM 14108; assembly: GCF_000583655.1. Classification (GTDB taxonomy): domain Bacteria; phylum Bacillota; class Bacilli; order Lactobacillales; family Lactobacillaceae; genus Lentilactobacillus; species Lentilactobacillus farraginis. The sequence continues at coordinate 37,367 of NZ_BAKI01000003.1, read as the reverse complement.
AATTCCGGCACTGATGTTGGATGGGGTGACGCTGGTTATTTCACCTTTGATCGCGTTAATGAAGGATCAGGTTGATGCTTTGAATGAAACCGGCATTCCAGCGACCTTTGTAAACAGTACTTTGATGTTTGATGAGATCAACGATCGGTTTGAGCAGGCCAAAAACGGCGAGATTAAGCTGTTGTATGTTTCTCCCGAACGGCTGGATTCCGGGGCGTTTTCCCAATTGGCAGCATTACCGATTAAGTTGGTGGCAGTTGACGAAGCGCACTGCATTTCCCAGTGGGGCCACGATTTTCGGCCAAGTTACCTGGCATTAACCACGCATCTTCATCAATTGCCCAGCAAACCGACGATTATTGCGTTAACAGCGACAGCAACCCCGAGAGTGCTGAAGATATTAAAGAACGACTGGGCATTTCACAGGAAGTTAAAACCGGTTTTGAACGGGATAATTTGGCGTTTAAAGTCGTTAAAGATCAAGATAGTGACACGTACCTACTGGACTATTTAAAGCTGAATTCGGGGCAATCCGGCATTATATATGCCAGTACCCGAAAAGAGGTTGAAAGGCTGACTGGACTGCTGAAGCGACACCACGTCGCAGTGACCATGTATCATGGCGGCTTGAGTCGGGAAGAGCGCCGTCAGAATCAGGAAGATTTTTTGTATGACCGGGCGCCCGTAATGGTTGCCACGAATGCTTTTGGAATGGGGATTGATAAGAGCAACGTCCGTTTTGTAATCCATGATGCCGTTCCGGGAAGCTTGGAAGCTTATTATCAGGAAGCCGGCCGGGCTGGTCGGGACGGATTGCCCAGCGAAGCAATTCTGTTGTTTAAAATTGCTGATGTGCAAACCCAGCACTTCTTTATTGAACAGTCGGACCGAGATGAACAGAGCAAACAACGGGAATACGAAAAGCTGCAAATGATGGTTCAATATGCCAATACTGAACAGTGTCTCCAGCAGTTTATCCTGCACTACTTTGGTGAAACAGGGCCGACGTGTGGTCGGTGCAGCAACTGTTTGGACACCCGAGAATCGCAGGACATTACGGTGGATACACAAAAGGTGCTGTCGTGTGTTTATCGAATGAATGAGCGGTTCGGCAAAACGCTGGTTGCCCAAGTATTGGCGGGATCAAAGGATCAGCGCATCAGGCAGCTTCACTTTGAAGCCTTGTCAACGTACGGAATTATGAAAAAACAGTCCAAACGGGAGATTGTGGAACTGATTGATTACTTGACTGCGGCGGGCTATTTGATGGCCGATGGCGGTCAATATCCGGTTTTAAAAGTAACCCCGCTTGGAGCGGCAGTCTTAAAAGGGACTCGAAAAGTTTCCCGGAAAATGGCAGTTAAAGCAACCAAAAGCCTACCGGTTAACGACGAATTATTTGAGCAGCTGCGTCAATTACGCCGTCAACTGGCGGAAAAGCAGGGCGTCCCACCGTTCGTTATTTTTTCGGATAAGGCTTTGCGGGAAATGTGTGCTGATATGCCGACAAATGACGCGGAATTTTTGAATGTTAAGGGTGTCGGCGAAAGTAAACTGGCCAAGTACGGCGAACAGTTTTTGGGGACGATCGCGGCTTATCAAAACAGCATAAAAGCTTAAACGTTTAAATCTTGAGATATTAGTACAAAAGGCGCTTCGCAAATTGCGGGCGCCTTTTGTTGTCAATGTTCGTCATTATGTTGGCCGCTAGACGCCGAATTTCTGTGATCGCTGATTTGATTTTAATGGCGGCTTCATTCAGTTGATCCGCTGTTTCCAGTCCGACAACGCCTAGTCGAAAGCCATTCGTCGAGCTGCCGAAGTAGGGCGCCGGCAAAATTGACAGGCCGTTTTTTCGAAAGGGCAGATAATCCCGTGCTTGAAGCGGCGGTAGGCCCAACAGGTTAATCCAAAGAAAGAAACCGGGTTGGCCGGGAGTGACTTTAATCCATTGACGTGACGCAAGTGGCGCGAGTTTGACTCGCAACCGGTGCTGTTGAGCAGATAAGTAATCAGCTAATCGTTTCTGTTGGGATTTCAGTGCCGGGCTGCGTAAAAATTCTTCGGCAACGACCTGCTGGGCCAATCCGATTCGTTCACCCAGTTTATCGCGCAGAATGCCCAGCTGGTACATGACGTGCGCCGGACCAAACAGCCAACCGATTCTGGTTTGGCTGCCCATTAATAAGCTGAGGGTGCTCGCGTAAATAACGTTGTCCGGATCCAAGCAGAACAGCGTCGGGAGTTGTGATTGAACCAATGGTTGAAACGGATCTCCCTCGACGATGGGCAGTGACAGGTCGCGACAGGTGGTTACCAAATTCTGACGGTCAGCCAGGGTCATGGTTGTGCCGGTGGGGTTTTGAATGTTTGGCATGACAAATAGCAGCTTAATCTGGTGCTGACGTTTTAATTTTGCCAATCTGACAAGATCCAGTTTGCCGGTTTCACTGATGGGGACCCGGTAAATACGAATTCCCAGTAGTTGAAAGATTGTCAGCTGATTCAACGATGAAGGCGATTCGATAGCGACCGCGTCTCCCGGTGCCAATAGACCTTCAACCAACAGCGTAAAAGCCTGCTGAATCCCGGAAGTAATCAGAATTTGGGCATCGTCGACTTTAGCAGCCAATTGACGACTCCCCGTTGTTTGTAAAATCTGGTGCCGTAATCCCGCCAAACCCAAAACGGCATTGTCGGAGCCTTCTTTTGGCAGATAGTGGGGAAACTTCACCGATGGGAGTATCGGCCATAAGCTGGGCGGTAGGATATTCGCTGCCAGGTCCAGTTGCGGCTTCTGACCAATTTGGCCCGTCAGCAAGTCGGCATCATCAGATTTGGTTCGCAGGTAAGCCAGCCAATTAGGGTGTTTAGTTGGCTTAGTGCGCGCTTTAACCCGGGTTCCCTGGCCAACTGTTCGAGAAACGATGTTGCCGGCGGCTAATTCACTGTAAGCCCGATTAACCGTTGAGCGGTCAATACCGAGCAATTGGGCTAATCGGCGTTCGGAAGGTAATTTTTCTCCGGGCAGTAATTCACCGCTTTGAATGGCGCGTTGAATCCGGTTAATCAGCTGTTGATAACGAAATGTGTGGGCAGAAGGGTCAAGATGCCAGTCCATAATTTAGTCTCCCTGTAAAAGATGTTTTAGGTGGCTTGATTTTAATAACGGCGTCACAATAATCGGGGTTACGACAAATGAAAAAATACCTTCAAAAATCCCGTTATTGCCGGCAATTCCCAATAGGAGCCAGGCCCATTGCGTGCCGGATACAGATCCCATGGTTGCGTGAAGGCCAATGAAGAAGAAGGCACTCAATCCCAAAACCAGAATCGTATTCGTGACCGAGGCAATTAAACCGCTTACACTAGCAGCTAAAATTTCGTTTTTTCGTTTGCTGACAACATTATAAGCGATTCCGGCAAGAAGTCCTACTAAAATCCTTGGTAAAATAGCGATAAATGGATTATGAAACATCAGTGCCTCCAGTGGGCTGCTTGGAGATGTCCACGAGCGAATAAATGAAAGTAATCCCCAGGCAAAACCAGTCATTAAGCCGGCCCGATTGCCAAGCAGAATAGCCGAAATGGCAACGGTTAACTGAATAAGGGTAATACTGACGACGCCAATGGTAACGTAGCCCAGAAAAGGGACCATTGATTGAACGATGATGATGGCAATAAACATTGAGAGTAAAACCAGTCGTTTTGGTGTTTGACGATGTATTGATTTCATAGGCAGATTGATTCCTTTCGATGATGATTAAAATTTTTGAATTGATACCATATAGTATAAAAATAATTGGAAAAGATAAAAACCGCCAATTGGAGGGGAAAAAATCCAGCCAATTATTGCACACTTGATCGACAAAACTCTTCAACCGGTTGATACGTTTAAACAAACTTAACGGTGTTAAAAATATTTTTGGAAAAGGTATTATAAAAATCGAAAAAACGGTTATAATAAGATTGTGTACAAAATAGTTTTAGAGGAGTGATTATTATGGCAGAAAAATACCGTGCAGAAATTCAATCGTTGAATGGGGATAAGCTTGGCATTCACCCCAGTGGTGAGGCTGATTTTACAATTGACAATGACACATTAACCGTTGAAATTACAATGAACCAAACGTCACCCAACACGCAACATTGGATGCATTTTCACGGCTTCCCTGATGGTCGTGATGCAAAACCGGCTACGATCGCGCAGGATGTAAACCACGATGGTTACGTTGACCTGCCTGAAACAGAGCCGGTTTCAGGGACAACGATGGTGCCGTTTAATGATAAACCGGCGGAAATGAATATCCCGACTGATACTTATCCGGTTTCTGATGCAAACGGCCATTTTCACTATGAAAAACAGGTTTCGTTAAAAGACATTCAGAAAAAGTTTAAAGAAACTTTCAACGATGATGAATTACACTTGGAGAAACGCGTAATTTATATTCACGGTATTCCGGAATCGGTTGATTTACCCGACACGGTTCAGGGCAGTGTGATGCATTATGATCCACATACGACGCTGCCGATTGCAACAGGAAAGATTGAAAAAGTCGATTAAAGCTGATATATCGCATTTTGAGGGGCAGGTACCTAAAAACGTTTTGGGCCGGCTCTTTTTTTATTGTCTAAAATCCCAAGCCTGGGCAGGCAATAAGCAATTACGGTTTCAAATTTTGATTTTTTACATACAAAAAAACCATTCGAAAAATTTTCGAATGGCCTAAAATTCAAATTAATTATTTAGCTTAACCCAAAGCCCAGGCACTCATGCCTTGTTGGTTGTATAAGCTAACGGCAGCGTCAACTTGTTGTTGAACTGAACCGCCACTAATGTGCATGTTTTGGAATAAACCGTAAGCACCACTTGAACTGTTTCGAACAGATGGCTGCCAGTTTGATTCACGAGTGATGATTGCATCCCAAGTAGCTGCTGAAACACCGGTTCTTGAAGCCATTTGGCTCAAAACAGCGCTCTTTGTGCTGCTACCGTATGAAGCAGTGCTTGTAGCAGTCGTGTTGCTGGTAGTATTAGCAGCTGGTTGACTGTAGCTGGCCTTTTGTTGTGCATTGGTAGTTGACTGAGTTGCTGCTGGAGTAGTGTTGGTAGTAGCAGTAGTCGAAGTCCCGTCAGGAATTACCAATGTTTGACCAGGCAAGATCAAATGGTTGGAGATGTTGTTTGCACTTTCGATTGCATTGATTGATGAACCGAATTGTTGCGAGATTGCCCAGACAGAGTCGCCGGACTTAACTGTGTAGTTCGTGGAAGCATTTGCACCTGCTGCGCCTGCGAAGAACAAACCGATGGCAGCTGCTGATGTTGCTAGAATGGTGGTAATAAATTTTTTCAAGATAGACACTCCTATAAATAGATTCGAGAAATTAGTTACTGTTTCTTTCCGATGTGTTAATCACTATCAATTAACTCTTACGAGTATAACCGGTAATTGTTACGAGACAATATCGAGAAGTGTACGAATTTATTTCGAGGAAGTGACTTATCTTACATTGAGGTAATATATGTAATGTCATGGCTTACCTAAAAAATAGTAATAAGCGCTTTTAGCAAGCCGATGGAATCGATCTCAATGCGAAAAGTTATATTACAAAAATATTTCAAAAAGGTGCCCAGGCGCACTGGACGTAATACAATTTTCTAGTATTTGAAGGGAAAAGGCGGATTATTTTTTCAAAATAAAGCAATATTGAAGTATTATTTGTCATTATTTTCCCAAACTTAACTTAAAATCAGCTTAAATTAAGGATGGATTTTTGACAGAACTTATCAAACGGGTATAAAAAAAGCATTTTACCAAATTGATAAAATACTTTTTGGGATTAATACTGATTAATTGTTTGCCGAAGTGGTTGTCGATGTTGTTTTTCGTCGTTTATAAATTGGGTAGCCGATAATCCCCAACAGTGCGACCAACGCTATCAGCGAAATAATAATACCGGTATTAAGGCCAACAGGCGTATAGGTGAACTTAACGGTGTGTTTACCCTTATTGATTGTCAGATAGATAAACATTTTTGCCCATTGGTGTGGCGTCACCTTTTTACCGTCAACGGTTGCCGTCCAACCCTTGGAATAGGGAATTGTGGTGGTCATCGTGCGGTCATCATTTGGTGAGGTGATAGTTCCCGTAATTGAGCGGGCGGTGTGGTGCGTAATCTTATACGGGTTCTTTTTCAGATCGTTAGTTAACGTTTTGACTTTATTGTTATCAAGTGCATAAAAGAAGACGTTTTGTAAAGGTGCGTGATTGACATTGGCCAGGATCAGCAAATGAATTTTTCGATCTTTGTTGGTGCCGGTTGCCAAATTCAACAAGGTCTCTTTGGCAGAAGTCCGGTATTGCTGCAACGGTTTTCCGTTGACCAGGTACGTTAGGGTGTCCTGCGTCATTCGGGGACCTAATGACATGTAATAGGAGGTATGTTTCTTAACCGGAATGGTCATTTCAATGCCGGCAGGCTCAGTTTTGTCAATTTTTTTAATTTGTGAATTAGAAAAGTTGGCAGCCCGGTAAGCATTATCGTAGGTGATCTTAGTTGGTGTGACGGTTGTAAATAAATTTCCCACCCGTGGATCGAGTTGAGAGGCAACTTGATTTTGATAAGCGGCCGTTTCACTTGTATCGTTAATTGGGAACATGTATTGACGCCGGGACAGAAAGCCCAATGGTAAAGTGTATGGGTTCTTGTAAATGTTAATTAAATCAGTATGGGCGACCTTGCTGTAATCAACCAGGTCCGGTCTTGAAGTTAGTGGCGTCAAATAATTAAGTGAGCGGCGGTATTCGGATTTGTTTTTAACGTGTCGCGGTGTGAAGTAATATTTCATTGACAGCAATGAATCAGTAAAAATCGTTCCGTTGGAATAAACGGAGTAGTACATATCACTAGGATTACCAATATCGTTATAGAAGTTAGTGGTTGCTGTTTCCAACGTGGACGAAAATACCGAACCACCGTAAAAGTTACCGGTCATGGCATCATTTCTGGTTCGACTGAAGGTTGTCGCGGACCGGTAAAAGCCACTGTCCATTTTTCTGGTTTTACTGCTGGCGGCCCGCATTAGCTTTGAAAATTCGGTATAGTTGGCTGCGTCCAAATAGCTGAGACTTGAAAGTGAAACCGCCAGATTGGTTCCCATCTCTACAGCTATTAAGAGAAACATGAGTAGTGGAAAGAAAGTTTTCTTGGGAAATTTGGTCCAAAGAAAGATCAGGAGAACCGATAGAATCAGAAAAATAGCTGCAGTTAAAATCTTACCATACGTCAAAAATTCGAAATTCTTAATGGCAATAGTAATATAGAGGAATCCGGCAACCATAATACCGAGGCAAATGGCAAATCTGCGCCAGATAATGCCGTTTTTCAGGGCTTCCTGAAGTGCTGAAAAGCCCATCGTAATAACTAAGAAAGAAAAAATGAATGAGAAGCGGAACGGATACCAAACGGGCAGGGCCATTCCGTGCCATAATACGTCCAACGGTTCAAAGCACATGGATAAAATCATGAACGCCAGTAAAATGCCATTGGCAATCTTTAAGCGGCGTTTTATGGTTGGCGCAAAAAAGTAGTACAGACACATGATTAAGGCGATACTGCCGACAAAGATGTTGGGGGTTCCTTTTGGTAGTTGATTAAAGTTGAAACCACCGTTGACAAACTTGGCAATCATTTGAAACGGATTGTATTCAAAGCGGAAAAGTAGTGGTGATGATTCCAGGTTAGACTTACTCTTAAGGAGTGCAAAGAAGGTGGGAACTAAAATCCAAGCTGCCAGCGCACCACTGATGAGCGAAGCCCCCAGCCACTTTAAAACGACTTTCCAATAGGCACTGGTCGTTTGATAGGCTTTGCAAAGGGTAAAAATAACCACATAAGCAGAAACAAAAATGGCAATCATCCAGCCAATGTAATAATTGATCATTAAAATGGCTGCCAAGCTGATAATGTAAAGCTTGGTACCGCCACCCTGCAGAATATGGGTGAGTCCTAAAAAGATCAGCGGCAGCAGGATCACACCGTCTACCCAGATGGTGTTTAACTGGTTGGCCACCATCCAGCCCATCAGTGCATAAACGGTTGAGAAGGCCACTACCGGCCAGCCAGTCGTCTTTTGGAGTTTGATAAATGTATAACCGGCAGTTAGGCCTGCCAGTGCGTATTTTAAAATTGTAATTATACCGACAACGGCTGGCAGTTTGCTTAACGGGAACAGCAGAATTAACAGGTTCAGGGGGCTCATTAAATAGTAGCTCCAAGTTCCCAGCATGTCGCCGCCCAGTGCTTTGCTAAATGAATAAAGCATCCCACCGGGGTTATGTAGGATCGTCGTTCTGAAGTAAGTAAAAAAGTCAATATATTGTTGGCCCATATCGACAGTCATTACGGATGAACTGCCAAATGGCGCGAATTTACGATAAATAAAATAGCAGGTTACTATAATAAGTGGGGTTAAAAAGCTGAGGAGTAATGTCTTCCGCTTTGATTTCATTATAAATGAACATCCTTTCAAGTATGTTAATACTTATAATATCATATCATGTTAGGGCGGTTGGCTTGAAAATTACTTTTAATTAAAAATAATCTCCGCTATCGAAAAGCACGTTGCTTCTCAAATAGTGGAGACTATTTTTAATGATGATTTAGTCGGTGATTAACCGGCTGTTGTCAGTATCCTGGGATACTAAATCATCTTAATCCGTACCCATGTATTTGGCTAAGCTTGCCGGGAACTTCTTGGCTTGAGTCATGACACTTTCAGGAACATCAACTTTGTTAATCTTATTCAAGTCGGCGTAACTACCGCTAACAGTAGTGGTAGCAGCTTCCCCTTTACTGGTGTATTGAATCTTAATATTTGATTTTGTTGGTAAATAAGTTTTCTTGTTAACCGTGTATTTGAACGTCAGGTGGGAAACGCTGATCTTGTCGGCGTTCTTTTCAGCAGCTTTACCGGACTGGGAAATCAGCACTTTCTTAGCAACGCTGGTTGCCTTTTTACTGTCACCATCATAGGAGAGCGTATAAGTCTTATCGTTGGATTTTAATTTCAAATCCTTTTTAATCCCCTTAAGGATTTGAGCCGCTGAACGAGCAGACATTTGGCTACGGGTATTCTTAATCAGTTGACTGTTTTTAGAAATGGGTTGTTTATACCAAACTTTGTTCATTTGAATATAAAGCATATTCTTGTTGATGTAGTAATGGCTGGTAGGTTGGCTTTGGTTTGATTGGTTCAAAGCCACAACAAATGGCTTCAAGGTAAATGTCCCACCATCAATCGTTTGTTGGCTGCCAACTCCTGATTTTGTCTTCAAGGTAACGACAGCTTGGCCGCTCTTAATTGAATCAACAGCGTCTGTTGATTTGGAAACCACCTTTGATGTATTGGCACAGCCCCCCAAGGCTAATAGGCAGACCCCAAAGACAAACAACATTGCTTTCTTCATAAAAAAATTCCTCCAAATTAATTTCAAAATATTGTGGTTTGTTGTCAATTGTTACCCGTAGGTGAATAAACAATTACAATAACCATTCTAACACGTGACAGCGGCTGATAAAATTAAGAATTTTACTCGATTTAAACAGTGGTGAAAACAATCCGGTTAATTTTAGGGTGGTTCCGGTTCAAAAACGTAAAAAGGTTATTTTCCCACTTTGTAATAAGCCATTTTATTTGTATTCTTAGTGCCATTACCGACAATCATTTTTTTCTTGTTAACCTGGTTAATGGTTAGCAATGATTCATTTCCGTTTGAAGCATGATTTCTGACCAAGTAGGTGTTTTTTGAAATACGTTGATAATCAACCGGTCGGATCCGGTATTCCAAGCTTTTGCCATTAATAGTAGCCGAGGTACTAATGGCTGTTTTGCTGAATGATAATGTATAATAAATAATCGCTTTGCCATTGGGACCGGCTTCTGTTTTGGCTGCTAACTGCCAGTTGCCGCGTAACGCGCTTGGCGTACCCTGATGCCAGGCAGCCGCTTGGACTGACGGTCCTGCAAAAATAAAAAATAATAGCAACGCGTCTAAAAAAATAATTAAATGCTTCTTGATCGATGTATTGATTTCCATGACGGGATTCACCTCCTAATTTCTCCAATATAGCATACTCGGGAAAGAGAACAAAGTAACGGAGAAATAATCAGTTGACCTTGAATGTCGAATTATAAACAAAAAGAGAGCCCCGACCAACGCAATCAAGTACGCGGTGGAGCCCACTTTATTAAGCTTTGTAATATTTAGCAGGATTGGTATTCTTAGTACCGTTACCAATAACGATTACTTTACTGCTGGTCTTTTTAACGTGAAGGGTCATCGTAACTTTTTTGGAAATCTTAGCCTTGATTATGTAAGTATACTTTCCAGTCACGGCATATTGTGCAGATGTTCCTTTCATGCCCAGCTTATTTTTGCCTGTATAAGCGTAATCTGAGATTGCAGTTTTTCCAATTGTGACTTTATCGTATGCAGTTTGTTTCGTTGAACCGCTACCGATACTCGTTGATTTAGTCTTCCAAGTTCCCCGAACAGCGGAAGGAGTACCCTTATGCCATGTTGCGGCATTGGCAGGTTGTTGTGCAACAAACAAACCTAATCCTAAAGCTGCCCCCAAAGTAATAGAAGCTTTTGTAGCGAATTTAGTCATATTCATATATATCATCCTCCAATGCCCCTAATATAACACGTGGTTAATGATTTGCCAACGGTTATGATTGTGGATAAATCGATTTTAAAGCCAGCGATCTCAACGGGGACGTGAGATTAAAGCCGCTGCATTTTCTTTAAAAAATTGTATCGACCACTAATTTACCCGAAGACAATAATTTGATGTATGATGAATATACCTTGGCAGGGGCACTTTTGATGCCTAAAATCGGTCGGAACGAAAAATTTCGGCCGGTTTTTTCCAGCTGGAAATTGGGTTATGATAAAAAGTGCCTTGGGAGGACGTCATAAAAAAACATCGGTGCAGCCATCTGAAAAAATAGCTGTACCGATGCTTTGTTTTATTCTTTAACCGTATCGTTTAATTTTTTAGCCTGATAATAATCAGGGAAGACGTGAGCGCTCTTGATTCCCCAGTAGTAGAAACCAAGAGAAGCAACGATGATGACAACAAAATCCCAAGGATACGGAATCCAGTTAACACCGTTAAACTGATGACTGCCGATATAAGACATGATTGAGATGAAGATCAAGTAGAAGATCATCCACATACTTGACCAAAAAGCTTTTCGTGTATTAACATAACCGGCCCGATATTCGTAGTAGAAGTAAAACGGCAAGCCCAATAGGATAACCAGAATAACTTCGACTGTTGTTGGCCACATTGCCCAGTAAACAGCTAATGAGGCCAATACAAACGATAATGGTGCCATCCAGCTTAAGTTTTTCAACTTAACGGGTCGCTTGAAGTCCGGTGCTAGTTTACGAAAGGCAACTGCAGTCACTGGTCCGGTCAGATAGGCAATCAGAGTTGACGTACAAATAACCGTTGCCAACGTTGCCCAAGACCTGAAGACAGAAACCATCAGCATACTTAAAATCAAATTGACGAGCATCGCAACTCGGGGAATCCCGTATTTCTGGTTGATTTTTCCCAAGAAGCTTGGGATGTGCTGATTACTTTCCATGGCGTAAAGTGCCCGACCGGTTGATGCGGCAAAGGAAACGCCGGTACCGACCGGTGAAACAAAGGCATCCATGTATAGCAGGACGGATAACCAGCGAATTCCCAACATGATTGCCAAGTCGGCAAATGGTGAATTGAAGTTGATCCCGCCCCAACCATGCGCGGCAACGGCCGATGGCTTAATTGCTGTGATAAAAACGCTTTGTAGGACGACATAGATGATCCCGCTAATCAGTAGTGAGATGAAAATACCACGACCGATGTTTTTCTTGGGGTTCTCAATTTCGCTTCCCATGTTAATAACCGTTTGAAAGGCGTTAAACGAGAAAATAATCCCGGCTGATGAAGTGGCCGCAAAGATGGGTGCCGACCCGTATGGCATGAACGTGTGCAATGAATGACCGCAATTTTCAGGATGAAAGCTGGCAATTGTCAGCATAATAATTGTTAGTGTCGGAACACCGATCTTAAACACTGAAATGAGACTGGTAAAGCTGGTTAATATCTTAACCGACCAGAAGTTTAACAGTGTAAAAGCCAGCATAAACAAGAAAACGACCATGAGTCCGGTAGTTGTGATTGTCCCATTTTTTAGGAATTGATGGGTCCAATTGGCCCATGACCACGGCCAGGAACTCATATATTGGACGGCGGCAACAGCTCGATTGGAATCAATGTAATGAGTGAAATCCAATTGGCCCACGAAGAAATAAATCCCAGAAGCGGTCCGTGAGAATACTGGGCGTATTTGCTCATCCCGCCGGCTTCCGGAAACATTGCGCCCAATTCAACGTAATCGTAAGCGATCGCGGCAATAACCGCACCACCAATCACCCATGAGATGATGGCAGCGGGGCCCGCTATCCTTGAAGCTTCCCAAGAACCGAAAAGCCAACCTGATCCGATTAGAGAACCAAGCGTTAACATTACCAGTTGAAATAACCCAATTTTAGTTGTTTTGTCAGAATCCATTTTTACCTCCTGTTTGCAATGACAACTAGTGTAACAAATGAGAAAATTATTGCAAATGAAGTAAAATGAAAAAAGTGCGTTGGTGACTAATATGATGGTAAGGAGAAGAGCTTATGCTTTTTTTGGAATAGTGCTGGGATTACGCTTTTGGGGGTTCTTTATTTAACGATCCAAAATGCTTATTTGCTTGTGATTTATCAAAATAGCATAAATAGAAAAATCAAAACGATCAAATAAACCTACATTTCAAACATTTTTTCAGCTATGAACGCAAATTAATCATTTACTATTGGCGAGTTTGGTTATCTTCTTCCAGTTTAACGCCTTCGTTTAATTTTTTTGCCTGATAGTAGTCCGGAAAAATTTGCCAACTGTGAATGCCCCAATAATAAAAGCCCAAAGAGGCAATGATAATGACAATAAAATCAACAGGATAAGGAATCCAGTTCATTCCATTAAATTGCTGGCTTCCGGCGTATGAAATCGCAGATATGAAGATAAGATAAACGATCATCCAGAGGCCGGACCAAAAAGCTTTACGCGTATTAACAAAGCTGGTTTTATATTCATAGTAGAAGTAAAAGGGAAGCCCTAAGATAATAATCAAAATAACTTCGATTGTCGTGGGCCACATTGCCCAATAAGTAGCCAAGGAAGCTAGGACAAAGGAAAGGGGAGCCAACCAGCTAAGGTGTTTTAAGGTCACCGGTCGTTTGAAATTTGGCCCCATTTTTCGGAACGAAACGGCGGTTACCGGTCCGGTCAGATAGGCGATTAAAGTTGACGTACAGATAACGGTGGCCAGAACAGCCCAAGAACGGAAAATGGATACCATGACCATACTAAGGATGGTATCAACGATAATGGCGACCCGGGGAATCCCGTAAGTGGTATTGACTTTGCCGATAAAGCTGGGAATATGATGATTTCCTTCCATAGCGTAAAGTGCCCGGGCGGTCGAAGCGACAAATGAAACGCCGGTTCCAAATGGCGAAACAAAAGCATCCATATAAAGCAGGACAGACAGCCAGTGAATGCCAAGCAGGATTGCCAAATCAGCGAAGGGAGAATTGAACTGAATACCATGCCAGCCGGCTTTGGCGATCATATTTGGATCGAGCGCCGTAATAAAGGTGCTTTGGAGGACAATGTAAAGAACACCGCTGATTAAAAGTGAGATAGCAATACCGCGACCGATGTTTTTTCGGGAATTTTGGATTTCACTTCCCATATTAATAACGGTTTGAAAAGCATTAAAGGAAAAAATAATGCCGGCCACTGAAGTTGCTGCAAAGATCGGCGCACTTCCATACGGCATAAACTCATGCCAAGTATTGCCATAGTTTTGTGGATAGAATCCGGAGACTGTCAGCATGATGATTGTTAGTGTGGGAACGCCGATTTTAAAAATGGAGATTAAGCTGGTAAATCCGGTTAGTACCCGGACCGACCAATAATTTAGCAACGTAAAGATTAAAATAAAGCCAAAAACAACCAGTAAACCGGTGTTGGTGATGGTTCCGTTTCGCAGGAATTGATGGGTCCAGTTGGCCCAAGACCATGGCCAAGTGCTCATATATTGGACGGCGGCAACAGCCTCAATTGGAATCAATGTAATGAGTGAAATCCAATTGGCCCAGGCAGCGATAAAGCCTAAAAGTGGTCCATGTGAATATTGGGCATATTTGCTCATCCCACCGGCTTCCGGGAACATCGCACCAATTTCTACATAATCATAAGCAACCGCACCAATCACCACACCACCAATTATCCATGAAATAATCGCTGCCGGCCCGGCAATTCTGGAAGCTTCCCAAGAACCAAACAGCCAGCCAGACCCGATTAGTGATCCGAGTGCCAGCATAACCAATTGAAACAAACTAATTTTTGAAGTATGTTTTGCGTCCATGTTGTCCCTCCATATCGTGTTAAAAACAATTTTAGCCGATTATGATAATGATAACAACTTAATTAGAAATTAATTTGAATTTGCTTTAAATATGGAAAAGTGGCACCCGAAAATTGACAAAATAAAAAACAGAATCAGAACATAGTTTCGCCTGACCCTGCTTCATTTTGCAAGTTTAATAAATGACCTTCGTTTTTCGATCCTCGAATTGATTGAATGCTTTTATGGTATGATCACGATTACTTGATTTTAAATCCAAGACCGTTTTATCCGTACCATTGCCTTTGATAAAGTTATAGATGTAATCATCTCGAAAACCAATTTTAGCAGCATCTTTTGCTGTATTGCCATAATAAGCAACTTTGATGTTTGACCAGATAATTGCTCCCAGGCACATTGGGCAGGGGTAGCACGATGTATAAAGCGTATAACCACTTAAATCGTAGGTTCCCAATTTCTTAGTTGCCTTTCGAATAGCAGTGATTTCTGCATGGGCTGTTGGATCTTGATCCGCTAATACTTGATTGTGGGCGGTTACGAGTACGCCCTGTTCATTAGCGATAACCGCACCAAACGGACCACCAGCTTCGGTTTTTAAATTGCTTTCAGCTTCTTTGGCGGCTAATGACATGTATTGATCAATCTTCTTTGTATCCATTATTTAAAACACTTCCTTATTTTTCGACTTTTGTCAGTTTCAGCTGCTGGTTGTCGGGTAACAACTGATTTAAAATGATCGCTGTTATAGCTGCCGTTGCAATTGGTGAATCAAGCAGATATTGAACAAAAGTCGGTGCTTCGTTTTTTAGACTGCTTGGCATTAAAACCAATCCTAAAGTTAAAATGATTGGAATACCCAAAATATAAAGTGCGCGTTCCACAAAATGGCTTTGACTAACAACTCTTAGGCCGTTGAGCATAATTGTTGAGCAGATAATTGCAAAGACACCGCCGATTACGGCTGATGGGATGGCTGCCAGCAAGGCGGATAACTTTCCAACAAAACTGAAGAGAATAAACCAGATGCCGGCACCGATGAAGGCTTTTTTGCTGGCAACTCCGGTAATCGAGATAATTCCTGCGTTTGTGGAGTAGCCCGTGACGGGAGTTGAACCAACCAGGGCTGAGACAAGACAGGAAACACCTTCACCGAAGACACCCCGATTGATTCGCTGCGGCGTGAGTTTCGTATTGGTAACCGCTGAAACGGCAAACCAGGTACCGGTTGTTTCAGTCATTAACACCATGTAGATAATCAGCATGGTTAAAATCGGTGAAAGGGAAAAGTGAAGGCCATAGCTGGTTAAAGCAAACTTGGGTGTGCTGAACCACGGCGCTTCTAAAACGGATTTGACCGAAAACCGACCCATAAACGCAGCCACAATTGTGCCGATGGTTAAAGCAATTAGAATTGAACCTAATCGAAAGATACGATCATATTGTGGAAAGTGAAGACTGATCATGACACAGACAACGAGTGCACCGGCAGTGATAATCCCCAACAGGACATTGCTATTCAAGTTTCCGGATGCTTGAAAAATATTGTCGTTAAGCGCTGAAGGAATTAGTGATAAACCGACGTTTGTAATAATGGTGCCACCAACCAGTGATGGTACGAATTTTTGGATTAGTTTTGGAACAACGTGCGTAAATCCTAAAATTAGGACAAACAACGCACCAACAATTAATGATCCAAAAATAGTGGCCATGCCGACTGTTCCGCGACCGGCGGCAATATAAATACCAGCCAACGCTCCCAAAGGGACAAAGGAAGCCCCCTGTGTAACCGGCATTTTCATGAAGACACCAGTTTGTAGAATGGTGCCAATCCCGGCTGCCAAAAAGGTTGCTTGAATTAATCCCATTTTGTTTGCGAGGGGTAAACTCAGCATACCTGCAATAATAATCGGTACAACGTAAACGTCCATTGCTAATAAATGCTGTAGTCCCAGTAAAGCGGCCTGACCGGTAGAAATATCCGCGTCAGGGGCTACCATCAACTGGTCGTCAGACTTGTCAATCTTGAATGATTTTGGTGATTCTTGATCGGATTGCTTCACAAGTATCTTCATCATCACAACACCTCTTATTCAATTTGACAAGCCTGCCACCTGCTTGCATTTCTAATGTTAGAATTAGTTACATTAAAAATCTTTTTTATAGCCGCCTGATCTTTTTTAAACTGAAGATCTTAAAAATGATCTTACGCTGAAATAGCAGTGTTTTCAATCCTTTTTCAAGGAAAACATGACCGTGTTATTTTATGAATAAGCGGTTATCAGTTTATTTCTTTGGTGAATAAACGATCACGGTATGCTAAAAAAATAAATTTCAAGTCGTACTTATGTTATAAAACGTAACAAAGAAACGGTTAAAGTAACATAATGTCATCTTAACCGCTTCTTGTTTAATTTATTCTTCAATCATGGTTGCTTTGATGCCTTTTCCAGCTAGTATTCGCGAGGCATTATAGGGCCCCAGCCCCTTTCTGAAAGTAATATAGACTTTTTTGTCAGTTGGCACCTCGTTGATTCGTTCCCGCAGTTCAGATAGTGGAATGTTCAAGGTTGGCGTCACCGAGCCGGCTGCCGGCTTGCCGGCCTCCCGGATGTCTAAGAAGAAGGCTGATTTAAAATCTGTTTCCGGAATATCGGTTAATTTGATTGTTGCCGTTCGATTGGTTAATTGGTTGATGGCAACGTAACCAGCGATGTTTAAAACATCCCGGGTTGAAGAGTAGGGCGGCGAGTAAGGAATTTCAAGTGATGGCAAATCAGTGACCGTCAAATTTCCGGTAATCGCAACCGAAAGTTGAGAAATTCGTTTATCGATGCCGTTTCTGCCAACGGCTTGACCGCCCAAGATCTTGCCGGTTTTATCCTGATAAAGTAATTTGAAGTTAACCCGGTCGGCATTTGGAAAGAAGTAGGCGTGATCAAACGGCGTGATAAACACCGAACGGTAGTCGTTGATCCCAGCCTGTTGGAGCATTTGTTCAGTATAGCCGACATAGCTGACGGTTAAGTCAAAGAACTTGGCGACGCCCGCACCGATAAAGCCCTTATAGATTAATGGTGCGCCGTTAAAGACATCTGCCAGTAAGTGGCCCTGACGATTAGCGGCACTTGACAAAAGGCTTGGAATTGGTTGACCGGTGATGAGACTGGTGGTTTCAATTACATCCCCAATGGCGTAAATATCGGGCAAACTAGTTGCCAACTGCTGATTAACGATGATGTGGCCATCTTCGGATAACTTAATTCCGGCATCGGCTGCCAATTGACTATTTGGTTGAACACCGGTTCCCAAAAACAACATATCGGTTTGATGAGTGGTACCGTTATCAAACACCAGTGTTTTGCCATTGTCGGTAATTTCTTTAATGGTGTGGTGAAGCAGAACATGGACACCCTGTGCCTGTAATTCTGCCGCGACAATTTCGGCAATCTCGCTGTCAAATGGTGCGGCCACCTGACCGGATTGTTCAACGATTGTTACATCCATATTGTTGTTAACAAAACTTTCTGCGACTTCAATGCCGATGGTACCGGCGCCCAGAATTGTCACCCGCTTTGGCCGTTTGGTTTCTAAAAAGCGCTTGATCTTGTCGCATCGGTGATTGCCCGGAGAACGAAGGCATCATCAGCTTTATCAATCCCCTTAATTTCGGGGACAGCAGGCTTGCGCCAGTAGCGATAACTAATTTATCGTAAGTTTCGGTATAAGATTGATTGTTTTGGTGGTTGATTACATGAACCAGCTTTTGCTTTGGATCAATCGCAGTAACTTCGTTATACAGTCGAACGTCAATATTATTCTTTTGTTTCAATATTTCGGGGGTGCGTTCAATAACGGTCGAGCGATCCCGAATTAAACCACCCAGATAATAGGGCAGCGCACAGCTGGCAACCGAAATTGCTGCTCCCCGCTCAAAAATGATAATTTCAGCATCTTCATTAATTCGACGCAATCGGGTCGCAAAAGAGGGGCCACCTGCAATACCGCCGATAACCAGCA
This sequence comes from Lentilactobacillus farraginis DSM 18382 = JCM 14108, assembly GCF_000583655.1. Taxonomy (GTDB): domain Bacteria; phylum Bacillota; class Bacilli; order Lactobacillales; family Lactobacillaceae; genus Lentilactobacillus; species Lentilactobacillus farraginis. The sequence continues at coordinate 18,805 of NZ_BAKI01000003.1, read as the reverse complement.
CCTTCATTGTCATTCCTCCAATCCGTGTACAGCGCTTACATAACTAACTTAATGATACCTGATTGAAGGAACCTGATAAAGAAAAGGCACTTTAAAATAATAAAAAAGCCGGTCAAATTGACCAGCCCTTTAATTCTATTCAGATTATTATCCCGAATTTGCTTATTTCTTTGCCGGGACGGATGGTTCGTTCTTTTGGTTTGTCCGAGCGACCATGACATCACAATGGGCATTTCGATTAACGAATGAAGAAACCGAACCTTCAAGGACCCGTTGCAGCCGGCTCATACCAGTAGCACCGATAACGATTAAATCAGATTTGTGGTCACGTGGAAATTCAAAAGCGATAACCGTCTTCGGATTTCCAAAACGAATGTGAATGCTGACATCGTCAATTCCTGCATCTTTTTTAATCCGATCGATTAGTTTGTTCAGATAATCCGTTGTATCTTCAACTAAGTTGTTAATAACGTCACCATCAACCATACCACCGTAATTGTAACCGTATTGGGTAGTACTTAGAACGTGAAGGACATCTAGATGGGCGTTGTTGTTTTTTGCAATTAAGGCACCCTTTGCTAATGCATCCTCAGCTTGTTTGGATCCATCGACCGGCACCAAAATGGTTTTGTAATTGGCTTCCATGAGAAGCGGCCCCCTTGCCGTTAATTAATATGTTTATTATATCACTAATCCGCACAATTTTAGTTAGTACCTTTAAATGATTTGGTGTACTGTTTTGCTCCGCACACTTTTCTTAGGACTGCTGCGCTAAGCAACGTTCTGCTCCGTACACTGGTTTAGGACTGCTGCGCTAACCCACAAGCCTGCATGTAAGGGATTCATTTCAAGAACCCAAGCCCGGGGTTCCCGAAATAAACGCCTTACACTCCGGCTTATCCCGGGTTAGCTCCGCACACTTTAATTTTGGCTCGGTAAGACTATTTCCGCGGTTGCTAAGATATGGCCCCGCATGGCATCCTGCAGCTCATTCAACCAAAAGCCATCTTTTAATGGCAACTCGCTGTCCAGTGCAAAAACAGAAAGATGGTAATTGTGAACCTTATCGGGTGGAACCGGTCCATTATATCGCCAAGCTGTGTTGGGATCCTGGTTACCGATTAGGCCACCAGCGGTACTGTTGCGTCCCTGAACCATCGGGACTTTTAGCTGACGACTATTGTCTTCGGGAATTTCCAAAACATCCGGCGCGATGTTGGCAGCAATCCAATGAATCCAAGGAAAACCGCTAACCGGAACGGCATCCCAGTCAATTAGCGTTAAAGCTAGTGATTTTGCATTCTTAGGAACGCCGGTCACCTGGATTGGAAATGAAACGACTGGTTTTCCGTCAACTTTATCACTTGAAGCGGCATACTTGGCATACTTATCGGGCAAAAGGCCCTTTGCTAATGGCACTTTGATCTCCATTCTTAATCACCCTCCCAATAACATCATAAATCTTTCCAAGGCCGATGAAAATAAATTATATTTGTGGTCAATACTTAATAAATGCCAAGATGGTCGAAATTACAGCTTATTTAACAAATTTCAAAGTGTAATAACCTTGGCCGTTTGATGTAATTGTATAATTGACGTAACCGGCTTTTAGCCATTCCTGCTTGGTTGCGTTGGCCCAGCTCTTGGCGTCCTGAATTGACGAAAACGTGTGGGCACTCGCAAATGGATCGGCAGCTTTCGGCTTCTTGGGTGGTTGAGTGGCTTTGGTCTTAGTCTGGTTTAATAGACTTTGTTCGCTCTTTTTGACTGACTGATTAGATTCTTGATTAACAGACTGTTGTAATGTAGCTCGTTGTTGCTTGGTAATGCCATTATTGTCAGCCGAATTCAGTTTCTCTTTAAAAGAAGCAACCCGATTACTTTCGAGTTTGCTGGTTAGTGACCCCTTACTTTTTCGATTTTTTAAAGCACTTTCAGATTTTTTAATTGTTCGGGTGATGCCATTGTTCGACGAATGCTTGGACGACTTACTACCGCTGCCGGTAAGAAACCAGCTGAGTGAAACGGCAATGGCAAGGGCAACAATCAGGATCAAAAGCGCAAACCACCAGCCGCTGTATTGCCGCTTGCGTTGGCTGCGCCGGGTTTGTTCCGAATTGAAATCATATTTTTTATACTGTGGTTCGTTGTCATGCTTATTCACATCAATACCTCATTCTTACAGTTGTCTTGCAAGTTAACCTAGTCGAATATATTATAACAGAAAGAGAAAATAGTGTGCGGAGCAAAGCGATTAACACCGAATCAACCCATCACTAAAATCAAGCCAAAATACAAAAGGAGTTTTGTTAACAATGATAAAATCAACAGTTAAGTCATTTCAAGAATTAACCAATCGGGAACTATTTGATATTTATAAATTAAGGGTCGCAGTTTTCGTTGTGGAACAAGAATGTCCTTATCAGGAGGTCGACGACGATGACTTGAGTGCCTATCATTTAACATTTAGAAATGATAATGGTGACTTGATGGCTTATCTGAGAATTATTCCCGAAAAAAATCAAACCGTTGTGAGAATCGGGCGGGTAATTGTCGCAAAAGATTTTCGGGGTAAAGGTTTGGCAAAAGAACTGCTTCAAACAGCACTTCAAGAATCTACCCGATTAATACCACATGCTAACAAGATTGTGCTGGCAGGGCAAGCCTATTTAAAAGATTTCTATCACGCATTTGGCTTCCATGACGTTAGTGACGTATATTTGGAAGATGATATTCCTCATATTGACATGGAAAAGCAACTTTAGAAAAGAATCTGGCGGTTACATTTTCTGGATGAATGATTGATAAATTTGATTAATGGTGCTGGCCCTGTACTGTTCGTTGCATAAATGTCGCAATCCAGCTATACTTCTCTGAGATAACATTTCCTGAATCAAGGGTGTTTTTTAACGTTTTGTTGATTGTGATAAAAATAAGGAGATTTTATGACTGATTCAGTTTTTGATAACCCTAAATTCGAAAAATTCCGGCCCCAAATGAGTGACGCGATTAATTCACTGGTAACCCGGGTGAATCGTTTTTCGGATCGGGTTTTGCTGAGCCAAACCAGCCGGGAATATCGTGAAATGATGCTGGAAAACGACGGCGTGATTTTTTATCTGCCAACACTGGCGATGGGCGACGTCCTTCATTTTGACGATGATTTTTCGCCGGAGCAGGTTGACAAGAGCCGATTATATTTAGACGTTGGTTTTACGCCGATTGGCAAACAAATAAATTACTGGAACATGCTGGTAAGCTTAAAAAAGGTGTACGCCGGTATTCCACTGGACATCATTCAAGATGAGTTGGCAACAGAAAAGCTTTATGGCGGTATTTCGGATAATCCCCGGGGTAAAGAAGAAGCGATGGGGTTAGCAATTCCAATCGGATTTCCCCGCGGTAGGCGAATGCTGGTTCACATTGGTGAACACTGGCAGATTGCTAATAAGGATCTGCAAACTGTCACGGCTAATTTTGAACGTTACTTTGTGCTGGACTACGCCGGCGAAGAAGACGGGCTCTCACAACTTGTCAGTTTAAACAATACGTTGCCCCAGACTCGCCCGGACTGTCTTTCTCCGTTCCTTCGAGAATGGCTGAAACATGATTCAAATGAATTGAATACCTATTCGCAAATTAATAATCTGCCAAAATATTTTGAAAAAGTGGGCATGTTTGTTAATTATCAGGGGTCCCTTCAATTTGGACTGCCCAAACAGGGGATTGAGAAACATATTAATACGGCTGCCATAGACCGTTATAATACTGACATTCAGGACAGTGTCTTCGATGCCCCGGATGAAATTATGCCGCCAAAGATTAAGTTTCGAACGATAAGCGAAGCCTGCCAACGAATGCTTAAAAAACAAGCTTAGAGGGTGCCGTTAACTCAAGGGCTCCACGTTGTGTTGCTTCAGTATCTATACTATAATCGATTAAGAACAAAAGCGATCTTTAACTCTGGTCCTGTGAGGCTGGTAAGAGGACGACATTTAAGGCGGGCTGATTCTTAATCCGAATTAAAATCCATCATCTTACTGGTAACTCGGGGATGATGGATTTTTTGATTAGCGGCTGGTTTCAAAAAAATGAAGAGGTGTTGAACGATAATGAGTGATAAAAACGAGTTTCACGATGATCGGGCAATTTTAGATGTTCATGATATGCCGCCATTTTGGCCGTGGGTCGGCCTTTCATTGCAGCACATGTTTTCAATGTTTGGTTCAACGGTGATTGTGCCATTACTGGTCGGTTTGAGCCCCAGCATTGCGCTATTTGCTTCCGGCGTTGGGACATTGCTACATATTATGATTACGCAACGCAAGATTCCGGCCTACATGGGGTCAAGTTTTGCGTTCATTACGCCGATGTACGCCCTGATGAATACAACCGGTTATCCAGCAGTTGGACAGGGAATTGTCGGTGTTGGACTGGTTTATATGATTGTTGCCGGTATTATCTGGGCTGTTGGTTCCGACTGGGTGGATAAAATTCTGCCACCGATTGTCGTGGGACCAATTGTAATGGTTATCGGGCTCTCACTTGCCGGCAGTGCGGCCAAAGATGCCATGATGAAAGGCTCTCATTATAATTTGGAATATTTTATTATTGCATTGATAACGCTATTTTTAGCAATTACTTTCAACATGATGTTTAAAGGCTTTATTGGATTGATTCCTGTTTTGCTGGCGATTGTTTGCGGCTATATTATTTCTGCGTTTTGCGGTTTGGTTGACTTGCATGCGATTGCAGTGGCCCCGTGGTTTAAGATGCCGGCGTTTGAAATTCCGGGTTTGTCCTATCACTTTAAAATCGATTGGGCGGCCATTCTTTCAATTACGCCGATTGCTTTTGTTACGATGACCGAGCATATGGGACACATCATGGTTTTAGATGAATTGACGAATCGCGACTTCTTTAAGGATCCCGGGTTGAACCGGACATTGGCCGGTGATGGTGCGGCATCCTTGTTTGCCGGGCTGGTCGGTGCGCCTGCCATGACAAGTTACGGTGAAAATATTGGTGTTATGGCAATTACTAAGATTCACAGTGTTTATGTTTTGATGGGCGCTGCCGGGTTTGCAATCCTGTTTGCCTTTGTCAATAAATTAAACGTTTTGATTATGCAGATGCCGTTACCGGTTATTGGCGGAATTAGCTTCCTCCTATTTGGGACAATTGCCACTGCCGGGATTCAAGTCATGGTTGAAAATAAAATCGACATGGGCTTGAAGCGTAATTTGATGATTGCATCAACAATTATGGTCATTGGAATCGGAAATGCCTATCTGCAGCTTGGTAAATTTCAATTTACGGGATTGGCTTTTGCGACAGTGATCGGGATTGTTTTGAACTTGATTTTGCCACAGAAAGCTGCCAGTGAACGAGAACACGAAGCCAAGCTGGCTTTGGATAAGAAGCTTCATGAAGTTTCAAAAGATGTTACGAAGAAGGGCGATTAGCGGGGGTGTGAGGACTGCTCCGCAAACCCACAAGCCTGCATGTAAGGGATTTATTTCGGGAACCCCGGGGTTCCCGAAATAAACGCCTTACACGCCAGTTTATCCCGGATTAGCTCCGCACACTGATTTTAGGACTGCTCCGCTAAGCAATGCCACTGCATATAAGAGATCGATTCAAAAAATCCAACCCAGGATTTCCTGAATCGACATCTTATACTCCGGGCATTAATCGCTTAGCTCCGCACACTTATTCTTAGGACTGCTCCGCAAAACAGCACCGCTCCATATAAGAGATCAATTTGAAAAATCCAAACCCGGGATTTCCCAAATCGACGTCTTATATTCCGGGTGCTAAGCGTTTTGCTCCGCACACTTATTCTTAGGACTGCTCCACAAAGCAACGTTCTGCATATAAGGGATTCGTTTCAAAAATCCAAGCCCGGGATTTCCAAAACGAACGCCTTATACTCCGAACGTTAACCGCTTTGTTCCGCACACTCTTTACTTTGTCCCGCTACCTATTGTAAAATAGCTCCTAACATTCAGATTATGGAGGGGATTTCATGGAACAACCAAGTGCAGACAAAGTAACCTATCGTCATGCCCAAACAGCACATGACTTTGAAATTGCGAAGGCGTTATTCATTGAGTACAGCAGATCCCTGAATCTGGATCTGGGCTTTCAAGATTTTGAGACTGAATTGACCGAATTATCCAAACGTTATGGTGGACCCAACGGTGATTTGATTTTGGCTTATGTTGGCCATCAATTGGCCGGTGGGATTGCGGTTCACCAATTTGCGCCAAAGATTGCCGAAATGAAACGGTTGTACGTTAAGACACCATTTCGCAGCTTGGGAATTGGCCATGAGTTGGTCGCCCGAATCCTAGCAAGTGCACAAAGCCTTGGCTACGAAACGATTCGATTGGATACAATTCCTAAAATGCAAGCCGCTCAAAAAATCTATCAGGAAGCCGGCTTTAAACCAATCGCACCTTATCGTTATAATCCGGCACCCGGTGCTATTTATCTCGAATGTCAGCTTGATAATTAAAATTAGTGGCCTTATTTAATCAAATCACCCCTCACATGGTATGATTTTACGTGAGGGGTGATTTGAATGCACAGTCATAAAATAGTAAAAAGTTTGATTTTTACAGCAGCTGTTTTTGGCAGTCTGGCAGCAGTTCAAACGCCGACAGCGGCCGCTAAATGGACAACCGGGATGCCCAAAGTCCTGCAGGGGAGGTTTACTTCCAGATATGCCAAAACCGGCAACTTTTATCCGACTTTATCGGTTAAAGCTAATCGACTAACGATTGCGACGCAAAAAAAGTCAAAAACGACGATCGAAAATTTGGCTTATCGTCGTAGTACACCGGTGTCATACGTGATTAAAGGAACTTATAAGAATGGTGGGCGAACCTATTTACGGATGATGTTTGGCTCGTATCAGGCAAAACCAGAGTTTCCTATAAGAGCAGTCATTTGATTAATGGTCACTTAAGGTGGACCAAACACTATGCCGGCTGGTTTTATCAAAAGTAAGCTAAATTAATGGCTTAGTGATTTTATAACGATGTTACAAAAGGTCCGGCTTAAATTAAATAGATACCTGATGCATTAATGATGCAGAAAAACATCCTCACCGAATTTTGATGAGGATGTTTTTGACTAATTAAAATAGTCTGGGACGACCAAAGCCGTAACCACGAGGGCCACCGTGATGACCGCCAAAACTGGGGCCACCAAAACCGTGATGGTGGTGATGTCCCGGAAAGCCATCCGGTCGTTCATCACGAGCCGGCAGCTTCTCTTTAAGTGAACGATTCAGCTTATCAAATAAGTTGTTTAATTGTTCGATCTCTTCATCCGAGAGGCCGGCGAAGATATCGTCAGTTAATTTGTCAGAAGTGCCACTTTCATTTTCAATGGCCTTTTTGCCGGCATCCGTTAACGTTACGTTGGTTACCCGCTTGTCGTTTTCGTCGGGGGTGCGGCTGATCAGGCCACGATCCTCGAGCTTAGACAATAGTTCGGTTAGAGATGATGGTCGAATGTCCAAAATTTCAGCCAATTGGGATTGAATCAGGGTACCTTCTTTGGCCAATACGTGGAGAACCCGATGCTGCCCCCGTAATTGATAAGGACGAGCAGCGTGACGGGCCAACCGTTGTGAGCCGTGAAGGAAACCGAAGATTTTTCTTAATAAGTCGTTTTTATCTGTCATGGGAAAAACTCCTTCAAAATATTTTATTTAGGTACCTAACAATATGAAGTATAGGACATAATTTTTAAAAGGTCAACGATTTTGTTTCGGTACCTAATTAAAAATGATAGTTCGTATTTAAATTAATCGGCTTTATCAACAAAAAACAGATACCCAAGCGAACTTAATCGTTTGAATACCTGTTTTCTTAACTTGAACTCAAAGAACTACTTATCGTCTACGCAGAGGCGTTTAATGGCTTCGGCGTAAATAGCCATGGCTTTAAACATCGACTGTAATTCCCAATTTTCGTTAACTTGATGCATGAAATCCGGGGTCCCCGGTAGCATCGCGCCGTACGCCACACAATTGTGCATGGTTCTGGCATAGGTAGCGCCACCGGAAATTTGCGGCTGCGTGTCATCACCGGTTAAGTCCTGATAGGTAGCCATCAGTGTTTTGACTAAATGACTGTCGGTTGGGACGTACAGCGGTGCCAGATAATCGAAGGCTTCATAGTGTAGGTCATAAGGGGCAACAGCTGCCTTTAGTTTTTCGATTAAATCATCTCGATTAACGGTAACCGGGATTCGCATATCAAGCTGCATTCGGGTTTCGGTTGGCGTTATTTTAAGGCTGGAAATGTTAACGGTTAGGTGACCGGATTGTTTGTCTTCGATATTTCCCAAGACGTTTGTTCCAGTGGCGTCCTCTTTAAACAGTTTGCCGAGAAAGTCTAATGGCTTGCTTGGAAAAACGTCATCCAGTGCAATCGCCAGTCGAAGTACGGCGTTAGTGCCGGCTGGGGCGTTCATGGCGTGAACGGATTTGCCCAGAACGGTAATCCCGTTGGCACCGTCGTTTTCATATTGGAAGTGGTGGTTGTCCAAGGCCTGTTTGACTGCCACCAGTTCCGGTCCGTTATAGTGAGCTTTTGCCGGCACTGCGTTAAAAGCGCCCTGAAGGTCAACTGCCAAATCATCCTGACCGGGGCCGACCAGGTAGGCCTGCTCCAATCCTTTTTCTGCGTAGATTAACGGAAATTCAGCATCCGGGGCGATGCCCATATCAATTGGTTTTTCTTTTTTATTGTAGACTTTCATGTCTCGCCAGAGGGTTTCTTCATCGGTACCAAAAATGAAGCGGATCTTTTTGTTGAAGTGGTAACCTTGGTCGACGAGTGCCTTAACGGCGAACATGGCTGCATGGTAGGCCCCTTATCGTCCTGAGTTCCCCGACCATAAATATGACCGTCAACAATCGTTGCGTCAAATGGATCATGGTCCCAATCATTGGGGTCGCCTGTTGGGACAACGTCAACGTGGCCGATAATCCCAAATGTTTGGTCACCTGAGCCGATTTCAGCATAGCCATAGTTGCCGTTGGGGTCTTTGTAAGTTGTAAAGCCATTTTCTTTGGCGATTGCCAATACTTCGGTCAACGCTTCGTCAATTCCTTTACCAAAGGGCGTTGTTTCGGAAACCGTCGCGTCGTCGTGAACGGATGGTTTGCTGACCAGCCGTTTTAAAGCATCAACGGCCTGCTTCTGTTGGGTTTCGGTAACAATTTTTTGCATTTTGAAAGCCTCCATTTTTAAAATTAATTGTTAAATATCAGTAGCAGCCTGACTGGGCCGGCACAATAAAATTCATTGACCAAAAAATGACCAATGAATTTTGAAGTTTTTAGAGCAGTGCCATAATGCCCAAGAAGATTGCTGTTGTCAGGAACAAATAAATCATTAACTTGAACATGAATTTCCACCAAACGGTAATATTAACATTGGCAATTGCCAAGGCGCCCATCACAACTCCGGAAGTCGGGGTAATCAGGTTAACCCAGCCGGAAGCACTTTGGTAAGCAGTTACGACCAAGCTTGGATCAACACCGGCAATTGCCATCGGACCGATAATCCCCATTGTGGCGGCAGCAAACCGGAAGTTGATGGAATCAGGAAGGACATTGGGATGTAGAAAATGTAGGCCAGAATGATGAAGACAACCGAGCCCAGATTTGATAGTCCCATTTCTCCCCAGTGAAGGACAGTTGCGGTGATGTTACCGTCATTCATGATAACCTGAATACCTCTGGCAACGGCCACAATAATGGCAACGCCAGGAATTCACCCATTCCGTTTAAAAATGAGTCAACGAAAGTGCTTTCCTTCATTTTGAAGACGAACATGATAATGACCGCCATCAAGAAGAAGAGTGTGGTGATTTCAGTGAAGTACCAAGAGCCGAACGGTACCAGGTTGGAACCGATTAAATCACCGAGTACCGGAATACTTTGCAGCCATTTGGTGAAGCTGGCAAAGAAAGTCCACTTAGCATTGATTTGGTCCCATGGAATCAAACCGATAATCATAAGCAGGAAAGTCAGCCCAAATAGCCAAAGAACGGCTTTTTGCCGACCGGTCATCTTGGCACCGGCCTGATCTTTATGATCCAACGCGAATCGTTTGAGATCATCTTCGTGCTGATCAAAAACGATGGATTGCGCAGGATCCTTTTCGATTTTGGAAGCGTATCTGTAAACGTAAAGGATACTAATAGCCACGGTGATAATTAGCAGAACGATTCGAGATAAAATCCCATCTCCAGGGGAAATGTTCAGCGTCTGTGAGGCTACGCCGGTCGCAAACGGATTGACAGTTGAAGCCAGACAACCAACTTGGGAGCCGACCAGGACGATTGCCACAGCGACCATTTTATCAAAGCCAACGCCGATCATAACCGGAATCAGTAATGGATAAAAAGCAATGGTTTCTTCAGCCATCCCATAAGTTGAACCGCCCAGGGCGAATAGGATCATTAAAAGCGGAATTAGGATCTTTTCTTTGCCCTTATATTTTGAAACGACTGATGAAATGCCATCGTCCAAAGCTTTAGTTTGGTTGACAACACCTAGAAAACCACCAATTACCAAAATAAATAGGGAAATTGAAATAGCGCCTTCAGTGTGGTCATTTCCGATCATCCCATAAATCGGGGCCGTGAAAACATCCCAAATTCCTTGGGGATTAGCGGCAACCGCTTTATAAGTGTGGGCAATAATATTACCGGCTTTGTCGGTTGAATATTGGCCGGCAGGAATCAGCCATGTCAAAATAGCAACGAAAATGATGATTAAGAATAAAATGGTATACGCGGAAGGCATCTTGAATTTCTTCTTTGATGGCGTCTGTTGTTTATTTTCCATTTGATTCACTTCCTTTCTTTTATCTGATATTAAGTTTACAAGATATCTATTAATTTTCCGTGAATAAATAAAGAAGAAATTATGCTTTATTTCACAATTGACTTTAATAGAAAGTGATGACTTTTTCACGTCATTAGTGTATTTCAAACGCTTACAAATGTGAACTGGATGCATCTTTTATTTTGCACAATCTTGAAGAAAGTGTGAAAAATTGATGATTAAAAATTGAAGCCGAAAATTAATTCCCCCAACGGGTTGTAATTATTAGGTATTTAGAAAGAAGGTTGATCGGATATTTGCTTAAAATTTACGTTACTTACAAAAACAGTACCAATTGATATCCAAAGAAATGAAGCTTTTACAATCAATGGTATCGTAATCGGGGGTTTAAACAATTAATCATTTATTCCCAAATTAAAAAGCCGGTGCGGTATGATGGTGATAAATAATTCGGAGGCGATTGACATGAAGATTGTGGACTTGGACGGCTACGCGTTGAATCCTGGTGATTTGAGCTGGGACGGTTTTAAGCAGTTTGGCAATTTTAAAAATTATGATCGAACGGCAGAAGACGATGATACGATTCTGGAGAGAATTGGGGATGCTGAAATTGTTTTAACCAACAAAACACCATTGGACAAGCGGGTGATTGCCGCGGCACCGAAGCTCACCTATATCGGCGTATTGGCAACCGGGTATAACGTTGTTGATCTTGAGGCAGCTAAAGCAAACGATGTCGTGGTTACCAATATTCCGAGTTATGGAACGGACGCCGTTGCCCAGCACACGTTAGCGCTGTTATTGGAGATTACCAATCAGGTCGGGCTGCATAGTGAAGCCGTTCGAAACGGTGAGTGGAGTCGGTCAGATGATTTCACATTCTGGAAGACGCCATTAATTTCGTTAACTGGAAAAACGTTGGGCATAATTGGCTTTGGTAATATTGGCCAATCAACGGCTCAAATTGCCCATGCATTTGGGATGAACGTTATCTTTTATAACCATCACGAAAAAGTAGTTAAGGAAGATTGGCTACAGCAAGTCAGCTTAACAGATGTTTTGGCAAAAGCGGACGTTATCAGTTTGCATACGCCACAAACGGCTGAGACGGCTGGGATGATTGACCATAATGCGCTTGATAAAATGAAACCGGGAGCTATCTTAATCAACACGGCCCGAGGTGGTTTAATCAACGAGAAAGATGTGGCCGATGCCTTAAATAGTGGCCGGTTGTACGCGTATGGCGCGGATGTAGCTGTTCAGGAACCAATTAACGCGGATAATCCACTATTAACCGCAAAAAACAGCTTCTTAACACCACATATCGCATGGGCCGCAACTGAAATCCGCGAACGGTTGATGGGCATTGCCGTCGACAATTTAAGGGCTTTCCTGGCGGGAAGGGCGAAAAATGTGGTAAATGGTTAGTGTGTGGAGCAAAGCGGTTAGCACCCAGAATATAAGACGTTGATTTGGGAAATCCCGGGTTTGGATTTTTCAAATCAATCTCTTATATGGCGTGGTGCTGCTTTGAGCAGCAGTCCTAAACCAGTGCGCGGAGCTAACCCGGGATAAGCCGGAGTGTAAGGCGTTTATTTCGGGAACCCCGGGTTTGGGTTCTTGAAATAAATCCCTTACAAGCAGGCTTGTGGGTTAGCGGAGCAGTCCTAAAACCAGTGTGCGAAGCAAAGCGATTAATGCCCGGAGTATAAGACGTCGATTCAGGAAATCCGAGGTTTGGATTTTTGAAACGAATCCCTTATATGCAGTGGCATTGCTTAGCAGAACAGCGCACACAGCAAAGCCGTTAACACCAAAAGCAACGAAAAAAACGCCCCAAAAGCTCAATCAATTGAAACTTTTGGGACGTTTTTATTAACCTTCGATGTCATTAAAGAAACTGAGAAGTTCTTCTTTAGTTAAATTATCTTTTTCATCGCCGGCAATGTCGTAGGTGATTTTACCGTGATCGAGAACAATTAACCGATTGCCGTACTTTAAAGCGTCATCCAAGTGATGGGTAATCATTAAGCATGTCAAGTGGTGCGCTGTGATTTGTGAATTGGTGGCGTTCATTAATTCCTGGGATGTTTGCGGATCAAGTGCGGCCGTATGTTCATCCAATAAAAGAATTTCGGGACGCTTAATGGTTGCCATCAGAAAACTCAGTGCTTGGCGCTGACCGCCGGATAATTTACCGGTTGCGGTATTTAGCCGATCCTCAAGGCCGTTGTTCATGACAGAGGTAATATCTTTGAAATGGGCCATACTTTGTTTGAGACGGCGGGGACCCAAGCCCCGGTGTTGGCCGCGCTTCATTGATAGTAATAGATTTTCCGAAACCGTCATTCGGGGCGCAGTGCCCATTTTAGGATCTTGGAAAACTCGGCTTAGGAAGCGGGTCCGTCGTTCAACCGACATGTTGGTAATATCCCGACCGTGAAGGCGGATCTGCCCGCTGGTAACACGAATATTACCGCCAATGACGTTGAACAGTGTTGATTTACCGGCACCATTAGAGCCCAGAATGGTGATAAAGTCACCAGGATAAATAGCCAGGTTGACGTGATCCATAATGTTGATTTGTTCCGGGGTTCCTTGGTTGACGGTTACCACGACATCTTTTAATTCAAAAATTGGTTCAGTCATGACTGCTTAGCCCCCTCGTAAAAGTGTGGCGAAGTCGGAAACGTTTTTCGAAGACCGGAAACATCATAAAGAGTGCCAAAACAATGGCCGAAATCAAATTGAGGTCGTTGGCATTAAAGCCGAGTTTTAAGACAATCAGGATAACGAACCGGTAGAGAATACTGCCGATGGTGACAGCAATCAAACGTTCATTCATAGTGAGGTCACCGAAAATAACTTCACCGATAATAATGGAAGCCAAGGCAACCACGATAACCCCGATGCCGCTATTGACATCCGCAAAGCCGTTGTTTTGGGCAACCAGAGCACCGCCCAGCGCGATCAGACCATTGGAAACACTTAGTCCCATAATTTGCATGGTGTCCGTACTAATCCCCAATGAACGGGCCATCGTTGGGTTATCGCCGGTTGCAATGAAGGCTTGGCCTAAATTGGTTTGCAGAAAATAGATTAGTAATATTGTCACAATGGTTACAAAAAGCAATCCTAATGTGACAGTGTCAAAGTAAGGCGGCAATGATGCCAAAAAATGATTTCGCAGCATTGACGGCTTTCCGTATAGGCTGAGGTTGGCCCGATTCATAATTCGAAAATTAACAGAGTAAGCCGCAGTCATTACCAGAATTCCGGATAGCAAAACGGGAATTTTGCCTTTGGTATATAACAGTCCGGTCACCAACCCGGCTAACATCCCGGCCGCAAAAGCAATCAACGTGGCAACAAATGGTGGATAACCGTGGTAAATGGCGGCAACACAAGCAGCAGCCCCCATCGGGAAAGTCCCTTCAACGGTCATGTCCGGGAAATCAAGGATTCGAAATGTCAGGAACAGACCGATGCCGACAATTCCCCATTCCAGTCCCTGACCGATAGCGGAAACAATAATACTCATTTGATTAATTCCCCTTTCTGCTGAGCTTCCTTTAACAAGCTTTCGGGAATGTTAATTCCCAATCTTTGAGTTTGCTTTTCGTTAATAATTAATTTTCCATGACGGAAGAATTTGATAGGGGTAGTTGCCGGTTTACGTTTCCCTTTTAAAATCTGAGCTGACATCTTACCGGTAGCGACACCCAGTTGGTATTGGTCGACGCCGTAGGTAGCCACGCCGCCGGCTTTTACCATGGTATCAACAGCCGGAAAGACCGGCACTTTAGCCTTATTGGCAGCCCCAACCAGTGTCTGCATGGCGCCGGCAATGGTGTTGTCGGTTGGCACGTAGATCGCGTCAACGGTTGAAACAGCCTGTTCGGCAACCTGATTCAAATCGTTGGTATTGGCAATCGAATAGGCTTTTAAGCGAACATGCGCCTGCTTACAGATCTTAGCGAACTTCTTATATTGGGCGACTGCTGAATCATCGCTGGAGGTATAGATGATGCCTAACGTTTTCATTTTAGGCATAAACTTTTGAATTAAACCGAGTTGTTCTTTTAGGGGTGCCTGATCCGATACGCCGGTGATATTGCCGCCGGGTTTGACGTTATTTTTAACCAGGCCGGCTCCTTTGGGATCGGTAATGGCTCCCAAAATAATCGGTTTGTCATTAATGGTATTGGCCAGTGCTTGGGCGGACGGTGTGGCAATACCGATTGAAAGATCGGCATTTTCGTTGGCAAATTTGGTGCTCATGGTTTTCAAATTACTTTGATCGTTTTGGGCATTTTGAAAATCAATTTTAATATTTTTGCCGGGCTGATAACCCTCCTCTTTCAAACCGTGAATGATACCCCGGTGAATTGCGTCCAAGGCGGGGTGGGACATTAATTGTAAAATCCCGACGGTTGGGGTTTTGGTTGCCCGCTGCTTGGAGCTTTCAGTAAAAAAGGCATATCCTAAGAAAATAAATAATATTGCAATTACGCCAAGCAGTTTGTATCTATTTTTCATTTTCTTCTCCTTTCAAGTATTAAGTTCTGTCTGCGAACGAAAAACGAGCACCTCGGCTTTGGACCGAAGTGCTCGTCGATGATTCGGTCTGTCCGGAAATATCTGTACAGACCGTTTCTTTTTGGAAAAGACTGCCGGTACAGATGCGTGCTGATCGCATACTTAAAGATCAAGCCGCACCTGTTCGTGTGACTTGTTTACCGGTTTTGCCAAGTTTGATAAACATAAAATGTCATTGCAATCTTTTCCTCTCGCATAGAATACACTAATTTTAGCGGAAGACAGTGGGTGTGTCAAGATAATGACGGTAGGCGGCGGGGAGTTAAAATAAAAAGCGTTTTGATAGTGTAACCGGTTACTTTGGTGCTAAACTAATGACGATTGGGAGTAGGTCTGGACAATGGAAAGGAATGACCGTCCATGGCAAAAGTGTTAGCAGTGTTGTATCCGGATCCGTCGGTGGTTATCCGCCAAAATATGCTCGGGATTCAATTCCTGAAATAACGCATTATCCGGATGGCTCAACTGTTCCCAGCCCTGAGGGAATTGACTTTAAGCCTGGTGAATTGTTGGGCAGTGTTTCTGGTGAACTGGGGTTGCGAAAATATTTGGAATCCCATGGTCACCAATTGATTGTAACGTCAGATAAGCAAGGGCCGGATTCGGTCTTTGAAAAGGAATTGCCAACCGCAGACGTTGTGATTTCCCAACCGTTCTGGCCGGCATATTTGACAGCGGATTTAATCAATAAGGCCAAAAATTTAAAATTGGCAATTACAGCCGGTATTGGTTCGGATCACGTAGACTTGAACGCCGCCAATGAACACCACATTACGGTGGCGGAAGTAACCTATAGTAATAGCATCAGTGTTGCTGAATCTGATGTCATGCAGGTATTGGCACTTGTCAGAAACTTTATTCCGGCTCACGAAATTATTCAGCAGGGTGGTTGGAATATTGCGGACGCAGCTTCACGCTCCTACGATCTTGAGGGCATGACCGTTGGGATTGTTGCCGCTGGACGAATCGGCCGGGCGGTACTGGAACGGCTGAAACCCTTTAATGTTAAATTACTTTATACGCAGCGTCATCAACTACCCGCTGAAGTTGAAAAGCAATTGGGAGCTACTTTTGTAGCAGATGTTAAAGATCTGGCCAAGGTTGTTGATGTAGCAGTTTTGTGTGCCCCGTTACATGCCCAAACGTATCATATGTTTGACGATAAATTGTTGGCCACTATGAAGCGCGGTGCTTATATTGTTAACGATAGTCGAGGTGAATTAGTCGATAGGGATGCCATTGTTCGGGCCCTTGAATCGGGGCATTTGGCCGGCTATTCAGGAGATGTTTGGTACCCACAGCCAGCACCAGCCGATCACCCATGGCGAAGCATGCCGCATCAGGCAATGATTCCACATATGTCTGGTACATCATTGTCTGCTCAGGCACGTTATGCTGCCGGCACCCGAGAAATTTTGGAAGCCTTTTTTGAAAATAAGCCCATTCGACCAGAATATTTGATCGCTCAAGATGGTCATTTAGCCGGGGTTGGCGCCAAATCCTATACGGTTAAAAAAGGTGAAGAGACGCCGGGCAGCGGTGAAAAAGAATAAAAAAGATTATGTGAATAATTATCCACAGCTTATGATGGTGAACAGCATTCTGTCACCCATTTTTTGTATTTTTGGTATTTATGATTGTGTATAAGGTTTCAAGCAAAATGCTAGTAACTGCATAAAAATAGTTGTAGTCTAAAAGCGGTGGAAGGGCTTTCGAGAGTTTGTCATTTGGTTTGAATTCGAGGGGAAGTAATATAATGACAAAGCAGATTACAGGAGCAGTCATTGAAAAGTTAAATGCAGATTTTCAGTTGGAAAGTTTGGAAGTAGACGATCAGCCCAAAGCCCACGAAGTTTTGGTGCATATTGTAGCCAGCGGTATCTGCCATACGGATGAAGCGGTTCGAAACGGGTCCGCCGGTGAGTATCCATATCCCGGCGTAGTTGGTCATGAGGGTGCCGGCACTGTTGAGAAGGTCGGTTCACAGGTCAGCACGGTCAAGGTTGGCGATCACGTTATCTTGTCATACGATTACGATGGGACTTGTCATAATTGTTTGACCGGTCACCCATCATCTTGTGTGAATTGGGCACAATTAAACATGGCCGGTGTTCGTCCGGATGGATCGGTTGCCTTTACCCGTGAAGATGGATCGCCCATTCACAATTTCTTTAATCAGTCCTCGTTTACAACTGAAACACTGGTTCAGGAACGAAATGTGACGGTGATTGATAAGGATATTGATTTGCGAAAAGTTGGGCCGCTTGGGTGCGGTTTTGTGACCGGGTCAGGTACCGTCTTTAATGGCTTGAAGCCAAAAGAAGGCGATACGATTGCGATTGTTGGGACCGGCGCAGTGGGGTCCGGTGCACTAATGGCTGCCAAAATCAAAGGCTGCTCAAAGATCATCTGTGTCGATATTCATGACAGCCGGTTGGAAATGGCTAAGGAACTTGGTGCGACCGACACGATTAACAGTTTGAACGAGAATTGGGTTGATAAGGTTAAAGAATTAACGAATGGTGAAGGTGTCAACTTTGCGATTGATACGACCGGAATTTCGTCAATCATGCACCAGGCGATTACCGCCTTGGCTTCCGGCGGTCATTTGGCACCAATTGCCGTTACCGCTAAAACCCTGGAATTTATGCCATGGAATGAGTTAACCGCGTTGCAAAAGCATGTTGACGGTGTTTTGATGGGCGATGCAATTCCACAGTTGGCGCTTCAAAAGCTTATTAATTTCTGGAAAGCCGGTCAATTCCCGTTTGATAAGCTTGAAAAATTCTACACTTTTGAGCAGATCAATGAAGCTAATCAGGCATCTAATAATGGCTCAGTCATTAAACCAGTCATGATTATTGATCAGGATTATCAACCTGGTGAATGAGTTTATTTCAAAATTGCCATTTTCAGTAATATCAAAAACAGCGACTTGTTATTTTGATTGAGTCGCTGTTTTTGTGTATGTTTTTAGTATTAAGGTGAAATGTGATAGTTGACAATTTAGATTTAGAGTGTACAATGCTTATTAACATTTAACATTCTAATCAACATTTAATAATCATCACGATGACGAGAAGAGTAAAACAATGATGATGCTAATAGCGACTGCCGTTAGTGAGAGGGCGGAGCAGAAAGTTGTTTGAAGATGAGCTTAGAGTGATTACTAAGAGTGAAAGCTCAAGGTACGTGGAATCGCCACGTTAACAATTAGAGGCGTTGATTTGACGCAAATATGGGTGGTAACACGGAAAATCCGTCCCTGTGCATTTTTTAATGTATGGGGGCGGATTTTTTGGTTGAGATTAGTGTCGAAAAAAATGAACC
>NZ_BAKI01000004.1 GCF_000583655.1 Lentilactobacillus farraginis DSM 18382 = JCM 14108 | reverse complement strand
CAGTTAAGCTTCTGTACGCCAAGAGTAGTTGGGGGATCGCCCCCTGCGAGGGTAGGACGTTGCCACGCGATTTATGGAGGATTAGCTCAGCTGGGAGAGCATCTGCCTTACAAGCAGGAGGTCACAGGTTCGATCCCTGTATCCTCCATATTGAGCCGTTAGCTCAGTTGGTAGAGCATCTGACTTTTAATCAGAGGGTCGGCAGTTCGAGACTGCCACGGCTCATTACAATTGAATATTATTAAGCGCATAATATAATGTTGTATGCCGACTTAGCTCAGCTGGCAGAGCACCTGTCTTGTAAACAGGGGGTCGGAAGTTCGAATCTTCTAGTCGGCATTTTGCGGAAGTAGTTCAGTGGTAGAACATCACCTTGCCATGGTGGGGGTCGCGGGTTCGAATCCCGTCTTCCGCTTTATTATGCCGGGGTGGCGGAATTGGCAGACGCACAGGACTTAAAATCCTGCGGTCAGTGATGACCGTACCGGTTCGATCCCGGTCCTCGGCATATTTTGCACCCATAGCGCAACTGGATAGAGTGTCTGACTACGAATCAGAAGGTTGTAGGTTCGACTCCTACTGGGTGCATTAGTTCAACGGGAAGTAGCTCAGCTTGGTAGAGCACCTGGTTTGGGACCAGGGGGTCGCAGGTTCGAATCCTGTCTTCCCGATTGATAGAATACTATCAACGGCATCATCATCGCGGTGTAGCTCAGCTGGCTAGAGCGTCCGGTTCATACCCGGGAGGTCGAGGGTTCGATCCCCCCTGCCGCGATATAGGGTCTTGGACCTTCTTGGACCTTTAGCTCAGTTGGTTAGAGCAGACGGCTCATAACCGTCCGGTCGTAGGTTCGAGTCCTACAAGGTCCATTAGACTCAGTTTTATTTTATAATACATTTTTTTGATGTTACTTCATGGAGGATTACCCAAGTGGCTGAAGGGGGCGGTCTTGAAAACCGCTAGGTGGGTCAAACCACGCGAGAGTTCGAATCTCTCATCCTCCTTTTAATTATCGCGGGATGGAGCAGTCTGGTAGCTCGTCGGGCTCATAACCCGAAGGTCGTTGGTTCAAATCCAGCTCCCGCAATTTTGGTTCGTTGGTCTAGTTGGTTTAGGACGCCTGCCTGTCACGCAGGAGGTCACGAGTTCGAGTCTCGTACGAACCGCTTTTGGCTCGGTAGCTCAGTCGGTAGAGCAATGGATTGAAGCTCCATGTGTCGGCAGTTCGATTCTGTCCCGCGCCACTATAATTAAATATGCGGGTGTAGTTTAGTGGTAAAACCACAGCCTTCCAAGCTGTTGTCGCGAGTCCGATTCTCGTCACCCGCTTTTTATGTGTTATAATGGGCCTATAGCTCAGCTGGTTAGAGCGCACGCCTGATAAGCGTGAGGTCGATGGTTCGAGTCCATTTAGGCCCATATTGGAGAAGTACTCAAGTGGCTGAAGAGGCGCCCCTGCTAAGGGTGTAGGTCGCGTAAGCGGCGCGAGAGTTCGAATCTCTCCTTCTCCGTTAAATGACCCGTTGGTCAAGTGGTTAAGACACCGCCCTTTCACGGCGGTAACATGGGTTCAAATCCCGTACGGGTCATTCAATAACAGTTTAATTTTATATTATCGCGGGATGGAGCAGTCTGGTAGCTCGTCGGGTTCATAACCCGAAGGTCGTTGGTTCAAATCCAGCTCCCGCAATTTTGGTTCGTTGGTCTAGTTGGTTTAGGACGCCTGCCTGTCACGCAGGAGGTCACGAGTTCGAGTCTCGTACGAACCGTCATTTTAATCGAATGTCTCCAAAGCTTTGAGGGTCAGCAGACTACTTTGTTAAGTAACTGCTGACCCTCTTTTTGGATCCATTATTAGACAGTGAAATATTGTCTGAACAATATTCAAAAATCTTGAAGTCTACATTTGTAGTTGCACTTTTTGGATTTTAAGTCTACAATTGTAGATGGAAGTTGGTAATAAGAACCGTTTAATAAATAAAGTACGAAGATGTTGTTGAGAAGGGGGGATTAATCATGGCAAAACATGAGGAATCAATAAGACATATGAAGACGTCATCGGCTGATCAAATGAATAAGATGCAGGCTCAATCAGAAAAGGAAAAATCATTGACAGCCCAAAAAACACCGATGTCAGGCCAACATCATATGACAATGCAACATGATAGTATGACAGGCATGGATCACCAAATGGGTGGTATGGACATGTCGGATGATCATCAAATGTCGGGGATGCATGGTCATCATATGAATATGAATATGGGCGACTTAAATCGGCGCTTTTGGATTTCACTGGTGCTTACCGTCCCGGTTGTTTTACTTTCACCAATGGCTGGCATGAAGGCTTAACGTTTCAGTTCGTTTGGTCACCGCTGATTTTGGCTGTAATTGGCTCGATTCTGTATTTTTACGGCGGCAAGCCATTCTTTTCGGGTGCCAAAACGGAGTTTCAGACTAAAAAACCAGGAATGATGTCTTTGATTACCTTGGGGATTACCGTTGCTTATTTCTACAGTATCTACTCAGTGATTGCCAATCATCTTTTCCACGTCACCCCACCTGTTGATGAATTCTTTTGGGAACTGTCAACATTGATCGATATTATGCTGCTGGGGCATATCATTGAAATGAAATCAATTGATAGTGCCGGTTCAGCAGTGGATGCCCTGTCCAAGCTGTTGCCTGATACTGCCCGGGTTGTTAAAAACGGTCAGGTTGTGTCCGTCAATGTAGCTGACCTAAAGGTGAACGATGTTGTGCAGGTCCAAGCTGGTGGAAAAATTCCTGCCGATGGGTTGATTGTTAAAGGGACAACAACGGTAAACGAATCGTTGGTTACCGGTGAATCCAAGCTGGTTTCCAAAACCGTCAACGATGAAGTTATTGGCGGTGCTATTAATAATGACGGTACTTTTGAATTTAAAGTTACCAAAGCTCAGGGGGACAGCTTTTTGAATAAGGTGATGCAGCTGGTCCAGCATGCTTCTGAAAATAAATCTCACGCGCAAACCGTTGCTGATCGGGTGGCCGGGTATTTATTCTACGCTGCACTTTCAGTAGCAATTATTGCCTTCATTGTTTGGATGCTCGTTAGTGGGGCTACGGTGGCACTACCGATTGCCGTAACGGTCCTGATCATTGCCTGCCCGCACGCACTCGGCCTGGCAGTTCCACTGGTAGTTTCCCGCTCGACGGCATTGGCCGCACAAAATGGTCTGTTAATTCGGGATTCCTCAGCTTTGGAACGCGCTAACCGGGTTCACTATGTTTTGATGGATAAAACCGGTACTTTGACGGCGGGGAACTTCAAACTCAATTTTTATCAAACGCTTAATGATGCCTATTCAAAAACTGATATTTTAAAGATTGCCGGTTCCTTGGAACAAACCTCCAGTCACCCACTGGCTAAGGGGGTGATGACCGCCGTTTTGGAAAATCATCTTCAGATTCAGTCGGCTGAAAACGTTCAACAGATTCCCGGGTTTGGGTTAATCGGTAATGTTAACGGAAAGATTTACCAATTAGTTTCAAGCAACTTCTTTAATAAAAATCAGGTGCAATATGATCAAACAGTTGTTAATAAATTGTTGGCTGATAAAAATAATTCAATCAGCTTTTTAATTGAAAACAACCAGGTAATTGGCGCCATTGGTGAAGGTGATGAAATTAAACCGGGCTCCAAGCCAATGATCGATTATTTAAAACAACACCACATTCAACCGGTAATGTTGACAGGCGACAATGCGGCAATTGCGGAAAGTGTGGCCCGACAACTGGGGATCAGTGACTTTCAAGCAAAACTATTGCCTGAAGATAAGCAAAAAATTGTTTCCAAATATCAGCAAAAAGGCCCGACAATGTTTATTGGCGACGGTGTTAATGACGCGCCAAGTTTAAGTGGTGCTGATGTCGGGGTAGCCATTGGTGCCGGAACCGATGTCGCAATTGATTCGGCCGACATTGTATTAGTTCGAAGCGACCCCAAAGACGTGGTTGATCTTTTCAAACTTGCTAAGCGGACTTCGGAAAAGATGAAGCAAAACTTATGGTGGGGTGCTGGTTATAATATCATTGCTATTCCGTTAGCAGCCGGGATTTTAGCCTTTGCCGGCATCCTATTGAGTCCGATGGTCGGCGCCGTTTTGATGTCCCTCAGTACGATTGTGGTTTCCATTAATGCATTAACGTTACGGGTTGGTTAGAAAAAATATCAGGCTGTTTGCAAGAAACTGAGTTCCTGTGAATAGCCTGATATTTTTATTGATTATCTATAAAATGGTTAAAGTTTACTTCTCTTCAGCGGGCGTGTAATAGGATTCATGTGAATAAAAGCTCGGCGAATCGCGATATTCTTTTGGAACAAATTCATGTGAGGCGTTTTTCCAAAGTTCAAAATCACGGTACGATTTCCAAGTTCCCAAAATAACCCGTTGACTGATATCCTTATGATAATTCAAGGAATAAATAGAATACATCCCGGTCGGCAACCCATTGCTGATCAATTGATTGATTCTGGCGTCAAAAACCTTCTGCTGATCGAAATTTAAATCCAGTGTTGAGAAACTGATAAAGCTATCCCAATTGTCCGTACCGCCATGGCCCAGAACATCATAGAGCACCGGTGATTGAAAAACCGGTTTCTCTCCTGAATAATCCAACATCATAAGCTTACCTGTTTGATTTAACGCCTTATAAGTGACAAGCTTTCTATCAGGATGCTTCTCTCTGATTTGATTCATAATCCGGCTGTCACCAAAGGTAATTGCGATTTGTTTTTTCACAATCCCCACCTCCTGTATTCAAATTCATTATACTTTTTTTGAGATGGCTAGCCAAACATTTACTTTTTATGAATGCTCATTTATACTGGGTTCAAAAAGCAGGAGGCGGATTGATTGAAATTAACAGTACTTGGATTTTTAGGCGGCTATCCGGCAAATGGCAATGCAACCAGTAGTTATCTATTGGAATCCGCCGGTTATCATCTGCTGATCGATTGTGGCAGCGCGGCACTTTTAAGCCTTGAAGAAGTATTTGATCCCTTAAAATTGGATGGACTTATTTTAACGCATTATCACCACGACCATACGGCAGATGTCGGGGTTTTGCAATATTATTGGCAGCTGCATGAGCAGCGTTATCATCAGGCGGTGTTACCGATATATGGCCATTCACTTGATAAGATTAATTTTGAGGGTTTAACTTGGCCAAAGTCGACAAAGGGCGTTGCTTATGATCCTGAAAAACAATTGACAGTCGGTCCATTTGCCATCAGTTTTTTGAAAATGCATCATCCGGTTCCGGCGTTTGGACTTCGAATAGTTGAAAAAGAAACTGGGCGGGTATTGGTCTTTACAGCCGATACTGCTTATTTCCCGGAAATTGCCGATTTCGCGGATCAGGCGGATCTGTTAATGGCGGATACAAATTTCTTTGCGGCCAAAACCGGGACAAAATGGCACATGACCACAACTGAATCGGGTCGGCTGGCAAAAGCGGCCGGTGTTCACAAATTACTACTAACACATTTACCGGCCGAGGGTGACTTACAGCAGTTGAAACGTGAAGCGCAGGCTGCTGCCGGTTCGCAGGTTGAGACGATTTTGGCAAGTCGACATTTAACCATTGATTTATGAAATAGGTAAATGTGATGAAAGTTGGATTTTTGTTTGATTATTTTGTGAATCTTATGATTTTTATAACTTTTTCCTTTATAATCTAGATATACAAAAGATTATTAGGAGATGAGTTATTATGACAATTAAATTCTTAACAACCCCCAGCTGCACATCCTGCCGAAAAGCCAAAAAATGGTTGCTTGAAAATCGAGTTGCGTTTGAGGAAAGAAATATTTTTTCAAACCCGCTAACCAAAAATGAGTTAAAACAAATTTTAATGTTGTCGGAAACCGGCACGGAAGGGTTAATTTCGACTCGCTCCTACGTTTACGATCAGTTTAAGGATCAAATCAATTCACTGACGATTAGTGGCTTGCTGGATCTGCTGGTTGCGCACCCGGAAATGATCCGGCGACCGATCTTAATTGATGAAAATCGGCTTCAAATCGGTTTTAATGATGATGAAATTCGCTGTTTCTTACCGCGCGACATTCGTAAAAGTGATTTAGAACGAATGATTAGAAACGCACAGTGATTAAAAAGAATAATTTACTTGTCACTAACCATTTTTAGCCGTATCATTTACTTGGACAACAATTGTGTTACAATGATATAATAATTACCCTCGGAGATTGAAAGGGGTGGCTAACTATGGAAATGGAACGGATCAACGAGAATACAATTCGAGTTTTGATCGGAAATGATGACCTTGATAAACGCGGGATTACCGTTTTGGACTTACTCGGAAATCATAAACAAATTGAAAGTTTCTTTTATAGCATTCTCGAGGAAGTCGACAAGGATCATCAATTTCAAAATAATGATGCCGTCACTTTCCAAGTTCTTCCAAATCAGAACGGCCTTGAGCTTTTTATAAGTAAAGATGTCGATATGTCTGATGAAGATGAACCGCTGCTTGGTTCCGGCGACGGACGTGGGAAACACGATCAGGTTTCAAAATATATTGACGAACATCGTGTGGACGACAAGCCGCAAAATGATAAAAAGACCAATGATGAATTTGGTCATCAGAAACGAACCGTTATTCTTGAATTTGATGATTTAAATGATTTTATTGAACTTTCAAAAGCTTTACGCTTGGAAAATGGTACTTCGGATCTGTTTTTGTATGAAGGCAGGTATTTCTTGAAGCTTCAATTGTTCAGTAATGATCCGGTCAATATGATTGTCAGTGATGAAGTTGCGATTGCCAACGAGTATGGCAAGAAGACAACGGTTACTGAGGATGTTTTAAATGAATATGGTCAACAGATTATGGAAAACAGTGCGCTTGAACTAAGCCGTTACTATTTTAAGTAATTAATTGGTCAAAATAAAACCATCACCGCCAAATATCATAATGATTGGCGGTGACGGTTTTTTATTTTGAGCTTAAGTTCTTAACTGTTTTTGTTCAAAGGTTTGTTTTTTTCCCGGCCTGGCATAGTACATCGTTGTGTGATGCCCGGCTGTTGAAGAAGCGTGCTTTTTTGTACCGGATTGAAAGCCACTGGTTTTTGAAACGATGTATAACGGCCGTCTCCTGGAAGCTTCAAAAACCCGATACAGGTACGCGCCCACCAACCCCAGTGATAGGAAAATCAGACCAACCAACAGGAAGAGGGAGACAATCGCAAATTGAAGCGTGTGAAAACCAGTGATTAAAGTAACGGCTAAATAGCCGATACTAAAGATAATTGAAAGGCTTCCCAGCCAGTTTGCCAACTGGAGTGGAAAAGATGAAAATGAGGTAACACCATCCATTGCCAGTCGGATCATTTTAGAAAGCGGGTACTTGGACGTTCCGGCCACTCTTTCCTGTCGTTCGTATTCGACAGAATCTTGTTTAAAGCCGACCCAGCTCACCATGCCTCTCACATATGGATCGGTTTCGTTCATTTTAGCTAATTCATTAACAACTTGGCGATCCATCAGTCGGAAGTCGCCGGTATCAAGCGGGATATTAACATTGGTGATTTTTTTAAGGGTTCGATAGAACAATGCCGCGGTTACTTTTTTAAAAATCGTTTCGCCGTCTCTGGAAACCCGTTTGCCATAAACAACGTCAGCACCAGCCTGCCATTTTTTGATCATTTCGACAATCACGGCGGGTGGGTCCTGTAAATCGGCATCCATGACGACAACCGCATCACCGCTTGTGTAACGGATACCGGCCGTAATAGCAAGTTGATGACCAAAGTTTCTGGAAAATTGAACGAGTTTGATATTATTGTGCAATTGCTGCGCTTGCAGGATTAAGGCAACACTTGCGTCTTTTGAGCCATCGTCGACAAAAATTAATTCAAAATTTTGGGGCTGATTGCCAATAAAGGTTTCCAAGGTGTCAATTGTTTGCTCGATGCCTTGTTCTTCATTAAAAACCGGCAAGACAATTGAAATTAAATCCGAGTGATTTTCCATGTGAAGACCTCCTTTGTTTTATTTGTAAATAGTTGATAAGTCATACAGTGTTCCGGATTGACCCATTCCGCCCATGCCACCCGGCATTGCTGCCTGGGATTTTTGAGCAGTCTTACTTTTGGCTGCCTGAGCAGTTTTGCTGGTCTGCTTTGTCTTAGAAGTGCTTGGACGTTTCAGATTGCCGGGAGCACCTTTCTTTGCGCCACCTGGTGCTTTTGCGCCGTTCGGCGTATTTTTACCTGCCGATATTGTTTTCTCAGCAGATTTGGCTTGGCTGGAACCGCTTGTGGTTGGCTGATTGGTGGTACTGGTACTTTGATACAAACTACTTTTAACTTTGGTTGCGTGTTTTTTAATCCAATTAATAATTTTGGTATTTCCGGAACGGCCAGAGTAGTAGAAATACTTCAAATCACCATTTTTAACCAGCTTTTTAAATTGATTGAGGGTAATTGCCGGATCGGTTCCGTTGAAACCACCCATCGCCATAACAGCCTTGCCGGTTTTGATAATGTAAGGCGCCGCGCTGGTTGAATCACTGGTTGCAAAGAGATATTTCGCATTTCCCTGGTGTTTTTCCAAATAATTCAGCAGCTTGATATTTACTTGAGAATTACCCATTCCCATACCGCCACCACCGCCACTACCACTTTGCAGCAGTGATGGGCCGGCAGTTGGAATCATGGCCGACTCAGCCGCAAGTGTCGGTGTAAGCGACCACCAACCCGGTGCAGCGAGAATCCCGAGTGTAGCAACGGCGATGATACCACGGCTGGCCTTAGTTTGAGGGAATAAAATGAGCAGCAGGGAGGCAATCACTGCGACTGCCAATATCAGCCAGGTCAACCACGGGTAATAAGAATAAACGTACCAGGCCTGAAGGGCCGCGGTTACCAAAACAGCCAGTGGCAGAAGGTAAAATTTCCAGTTGGTCCGTAAAGTGGACTTAAACAGTTTTGTTAAAGCAACCAACCCAATTCCAAACAGGGCCGCGATTGGCGGTGCCAACATAATGGTGTAGTAGGGATGAAAGAAACTGGCAACAGAGAAGAAGCCGTAAACCGGGACTAACCACCCCGTCCAAAGCGCCAGCTGCTTTTGCTCATGGGTTAGGTGATACCAGCGTTTTTTCCGGTCCCGGAAGTAAACCAGTCCACCAATCAACCCAATGATGGCAAATGGCAGCAGCCAGCTAATTTGTGGGCCGAGTGATAATTGGAATAAACGGAACGGACCAATTGTTCCAATATTAAAGGCGCCGCCACCGCCACCGGCCATTTGACCTTTTTTGCCTTGGCCGCCAGGGCCGCCTGCTGGTTGATTAGCCCCTTTTTTGCCGGTTGGGGCATTTCCACCAGGCGCATTACCAGCCCCTTTTTTCATATTGGTCGGCATTTTACCGCCACCGGGCATGCCTTTATTTTTACCCTGACTTTTGGCATTCATGCCGCCACCAAAGGTGCCACCGGTTCCTGTCGTTTGGCCCAGTAATCGTTCGGTACCGTTATAGCCAAAGGCCAATTCAAGCTCTGAATTGGTTTCAGAGCCACCGACATACGGTCGTTGGCTGGTAGGCGTCAGATCAACTGAAAGTGGGTAGGCCAGGGTAAAAACAACTAAACCAACTGACGCAAAGGTCAGTTTTTTAATCTTTTGTTTCCAAGTTTCGTTGGCTGCCAGCCAGTAAAACAGGTACATAGCTGGTAAAATCATAAATGCTTGAAGCATCTTAACGT
The DNA here is from genome assembly GCF_000583655.1 of Lentilactobacillus farraginis DSM 18382 = JCM 14108. Classification (GTDB taxonomy): domain Bacteria; phylum Bacillota; class Bacilli; order Lactobacillales; family Lactobacillaceae; genus Lentilactobacillus; species Lentilactobacillus farraginis. The sequence continues at coordinate 109,509 of NZ_BAKI01000004.1, read as the reverse complement.
TAAAGGCAACTCCGATTAATGAAAAGCTGACGATTAGCGTCCAGACCTTTCGTTGGGCAATTGCCTTTTCAAGAAACCAGACTGCTAGAAGTAAAAAGAATACCAATGTCGCGTCCATGTTGTTGGTTCTTGAATCGGCTACGACAATTGGTGTAATGGTCATGGCCAAAGCCGCCAGTCGGCCGGCATTTTTTCCAAAATATGGGGCGACCAGTCGATACATTAAATAAACTGAGCCGACCCCGAACAGAACCGAGGGCAGGACAATGCTCCAGCCGTGTAGGCCGAAGATTTTGGCACTAATAGCCATAAACCACAAGGCTACCGGTGGCTTATCGACTGTAATATAACCGGCAGGATCAAAGCTGCCGTACCAAAAATTGCTAAAACTCATCGTCATACTTTTAATGGCGGACGTATAAAAAGCATTGGCGGAACCAGCTTTCCAGATTTGCCAACCATATAAAAATAGGGCTAATAATAAGACAAGTCCCAATTGCCAGTCCAAACGAATTTTTCTTGAAGATTGATTTTGGATATTCCTTGAAGCGTTGTTATTAATTTCCAAACCGTTGTGCCTCCTTCATAGATGTGTTTTTGAATACCCAAAATTTTGATAATAAGAAATTGGTGGGTACAGTAATGATTAAGCTAAAGATCGGAATCAAATGGTCGTTAACCATTGAAAGATGACTTAGGACACCAGCAAGCAAGGTACTGAGAGCCCAAGTAGATAAATAAGTGACGTAGTATTTAACAACAACTGATTTAAATTGCGCATGGGCTTTGAAGACCCAATGATTATTTAGTGTCAGACTGAGTAGTGATGTAGCGCCATAACCAACAGCCATCGCAATCGTTGCGCCGGTGGGTGCCAGTAACAATAAATAAACGATGTAGGTTAGGAGTGTGTTGCCGAATCCAATAACCCCAAATTTAAATAATTGCTTGAATCCTGTAATAACAAGTTACCTCCTTCTCTTTGAATAGATGTTATTCTAAGGAAACTACCATAAATCAAGCTTAAAATTTTTCATTTGTGTTAATTTAAATTTGAATAGTTGACGAACTCATGTAAAACAGATAGTTTAGTGAGAAGATATAACTGGTTGATAAAGGAGAAGAAAATTAAATGAAAGAACTGCATATTTTAATAATTGAAGATGATGAATCATTAGCTCAGAGTCTGCAACTGTTTTTAGGTGAAATCGCCCAAACCACGGTCTCTCACGATGGCTTTGAAGGTCAAATGCTGGGAGAAGAAGGTATTTATGATTTGGTTGTTTTGGATTTAATGTTGCCTCAAGTTAATGGTTATGACATTCTCAAACATTGGCGGACGCAATCCCATTTGGCGATGCCGGTACTAATCCTGACGGCAAAGGATACGTTGGATGACAAGGTTCACGGTTTTGAATTAGGGCTGATGACTATTTAACCAAGCCGTTTCATCGAGAAGAGCTATTGATGCGGGTAAAGGCTTTATTGAAACGAAGCGGTCACTTGGGAAATGATAATCAAATGGTCGTGGCCCCGTTTACGGTTGACTTGAGCAAACGAACAGTTAACGTAAAGGGGAAAATACTGGAATTAAACGGCAAGGAGTTTGACCTGCTGGTTTACTTTCTTCAAAATCCCGATACGATTATCACAAAGGAACAGATTTTTGATCGACTTTGGGGATTTGAGTCGGAGACGGCTATTTCAGTTGTTGAAGTTTATATGAGTAATTTACGAAAAAAGATTAAGCAGGCAACGGATTTAAAGCCGATTAAAACATTAAGAAACGTGGGGTATATGTTTGAAACGGAGGAGCTTGCGTGATTAAGGGGAATCCACAAAGAAAGCAACAGCTGTCTTTGTTTGCCAGGGAACTGATTGGCTTTGCGCTTTTATTTGCAATTTTGGGATTAGTGGTTAATTTCTTCTTCCAACAATCGATTTACGAAAATATTGATCGCGGATTGCGTTGGCAAAAGATTGGTATTCTAACTAACCGACGTCAGCCGACTTTTCGCACCGGTCAGACTTCGGGAAACTCGCAGACACCGCCGCCGGCTCGAAATACGCCCTTTCGCACAAATGTCTTAATTTTTAACAGCAAGGGTAAGATTGTGAATAATCAAATGCTGGGGAACCGGCTTTATGAGGTTTTTGGCAATACCCGGCTGGACGTTACCAAAGTTAATAAAATTCGGGAGATGACATTAATGTCTTCTGATAACTCGTGGCATTATTTTCGGACTTTATTAATCAAGGTTCCAAAGACGAATCCCAATCCGATGTATGCAGGTCGTTATGCGCTGATTTTAGAGAATATTGATTCAGATCTGCTGGCAATCCGGGGATTTCGGCAGTCACTGTTACTTACGCTGCTGATTTTTTGGTTTCTGGCATTCGGTGTCGCTTATTTTCTTTCACGTTCAAGTATGAAGCCGATTTTGGAGTCGTGGAATCGTCAAAAGCAGTTTAGTGCCAATGCGGCCCACGAATTGCGGACACCTTTGACGGTGATTCAAAATCAGATGGAATATTTACTGACCAAGCCCAAATCAAGTGTTATGGAACAGGCTGAACCGATCTCAACAACACTTGAAGAAGTCAGACACCTGCAAACATTGACCAACCGCTTGTTAACACTGGCGCGTTCGGATGCGGATATTATTCAGATTAATCGTCAGGAGATGAGCCTGCAAACTTGGTTTGAACAGACAATTAAACCATATGTAGAAATTGCCCGCAGCCAATCCAAATCAATGGAAACGTCGATTCGGGCCGCGGGAAAGGGCCATTTCGACCCGGATTTGATTCGACAGTTGATTATTATTTTGTTGGACAACGCGATTAAGTACACCCCAAAAGGCGGAACAATCATTTTCCGGGTTGCCAAAGTTAGGGACAACCGGCTAAAAATCGAAGTTCGGGATACCGGTTCCGGTATCCCGGATGCTGACAAAAAGCATGTCTTTGAACGCTTTTACCGCTCTGACAAATCACGGAACGCTAAAACCGGGGGCAACGGGCTTGGTTTGGCTATTGCCAAGTGGATTGTCGACGAACATAAGGGGACTGTTTCCGTTGCTGACAATCATCCCAAGGGAACGGTATTTACGGTCTTTATGCCATTAAAATAAATGTGGCTGTACGTTACAGTTTTGATAAGACTATTTTACCAGCTAACCAATACCAGAAAAATCCAGAATTGTGTTTAACCGGAAACTAATCATTTTCGGCTAAACGCAATTCTGGATTTTTTAGTTGTTGATTTTTTAAGAAATGGTGACTACCAGTGTTTCCAAGCGGCCTCTTTGATGTCTGGAAACAGCTCATAAAGATATTCCAAGGGCTGATCATTAACCTTATTAGCATAGACAACCTGGGTCAGATTATCATATGTCAGCATTAACAGCTCTTCACCGTGCTCATCGCGGACTTCATAGTACCGAATGCCAAGCGCAATCGCGTGAAAAATCAGACGCTGCGCATTTGAATTCAGATTTGACATGGCTGGCAGCAAGTGGTCAGTCGTGGTACGACGAGTTTTCCATTTTTTGGCGGTTTCGATACCAAATGCATGAGGCTGTTGTTTTTGATCTTAGGCAGCAGCATAGCCGACGCGGTCAGCTCGGGATGACTGAGAACTTCACTAAAGTCGTCCAGTGCCTGAAGCTGTTCCGAGTGTGCGTGCAGCTGTTTGGCAATTTCAATGAGTTCATTAAAGATTTTGATGCCCTCGGCTTCTTTAAATGTCGGCTGGTCCGGCGATTCCAGTGCAACCCGGTTGTTATCATCAAAAGATTGTTTGAGCTGTTCATGGATATTGGATATATCAACTGGATGAACCAGTAGATACATCAAATAGAACTTTAAAAAGTACAACGCGTGCCGGCTAATGCCATTAGGTGTGAACGGGGTGTTATCCATTACCCGGAATTCCAAATAAGAAATCCCCCTGGTTCGATAATCTTTTAGGGATGCTTGTCCCCGCAGCCGAACCGGCCCATAAAATTCTGCTGCCGAAAACAGCCGGTGCTTGGCGATGGCATCTGAAATTCGGTCAACATAATTACCCAGACTCGAATAAACCGTAACGTTTACTTGGTCAGCCGGCTTGTTGACATAGCCGTAAATGCTGTTTCGAATGCTTCGAACCGGTTGCTTGAGTTCTTTAGGTGTTTCCCCCGAAAAAAATCCTTTTTCAGCGATCGGACTGGCGCCAAATAAATAAGTCAGCAGCCAACGATGCAGGACAAAATTTTGGGTAATTTGAAAATACAGGGCATTTTTAAATTCCACCAGTGTTTTGAATTGATTTTCGTAATGCGTATACAGCCGATTAATGACCGGCTCGGGAATACTGAAGTTAACGTGCAGACCAGTGACAATCTTTAATGGGACCTGATACTTTTGCGTGAGATAATCACGGTATTTTTGAAATGGCGGCCGTTCAAAATGGGTTGCCACAAAGTGAATATCTTCTTGCGACAAAGCGGGGGGCATACTTAGCGGCCAGATATATTCATCGTCCTTCATCGATCGATAAAGAACGGTTTGAATGGTATCCAATTGATCCAGCACACCGCTGATGTTTGGGTTGGGATCGGTAATTAGTTCATTCATTGATTCGGAAAAATCCGATTGGAGATAGGGATGATATTTTCTGGATCCTAAATTTTTTGGGTAGGGATGCCGACTTAACTGCCCATCGCTTTGAATCCGATGTTCTTCGATTTCAATGCCGATTAAGCTATGATAAAGCTGTTCTGCAACGTCTTCTTGTTTGATGTATGCTAATAGATTTTCAAGCATTGGTAGTCTCCAGTCTCCTGATGGATAGATTTACCAATAATTATAACCAATTTTGGCATGATTGATAGCATATGGCCCTATTTTTGCGGAATTTTGCCAAAAATAAAAAAATGGTTGGCTGTTCCCGTACTTAATTAATGAACGCTTATCCGAGGAGGGATTATTAATGCTGATTGCCGAACTGAACGGGCGCTTGATTCAAGCAGATGAGGTTAGCGGGAAGTCCAAGCGGGCAGCTGAAAACAGCCCATTTTCAAAACCGGCTTATCATTGTCCAAGTTGTCATGAATCGGTTGTTTTAAAACATGGTCAATCCCGAATAGCCCATTTTAGTCATCTTTCGATTAGTCAGTGTCCATACAGTGAGAATGAGAGTCAGGCACATTTGGCCGGCAAAATGAAAATAAAGCAGGACGTAACCGCATTGGGCCATCCGGCCGTGCTGGAACACGTTTTTTCCAATATTAATCAACGGGCCGATGTTTATGTTCCCACGCTGCAAACGGTTATTGAATATCAGTGCAGCCCGATTTCGTTTGCGGAAATTAAACGGCGGACGGCTGGGTATCACCAGGTTGCCCGCCGGGTGCTGTGGATTTTGGGGGCTCGTTACAATACCGGTACTTATCATTCCGATATGGTAGCTAGATTTGCCCAATATCACTGCCGGCTTGGTTTTTATTTTATTTGTTTTTCAAAAGAAGTGGGCTACTATTGCCTGCATTATCAAATTCGGGAAGTTGCCGGCAAACTAACGGCTGATACCCAAAATTTTTTTAGTTTGAAAGCATTGCTGCAATTCTTGAAGTCCGGTGAGCCCACAGCTAAATGGCGGGCCAATACCAATACAACCAGGCGCTTGCTGCTGCACCAACTGCAGAATATTCAAAGAAGTAATTTGAAGCGGGGGCGGACTTGGCTGCCAAGTGTTTCGGACTGCTACGCATTTAATCGGCTTTTTGTGGGCTGTCCAATGATTTGTCATGGTCATCAGGGGAGTGGGCTGCCGATTTTTCATCAATCAATCCTTTGTTGGCGGGTTTGGCTGATTTTACGGCTCTTTGACGATGGTTATCGGTTTATTTCCGATGATTTGCTGGCCGGATTGCTGGAATTGAGTCGGGAAAAATTTGGGCTTGAATTTGCGCAAATTAACGATAATCACCGATTCTTCAAAATGGCATTCAAACGATTGTTGATTGAACTTCATGACCAGGGCTATCTGCGCCATTCAGTGGCCGGCATTCAAATTTTAAAGCAGCCTGTCTGGTTTGACAGTTATGATCAAAAACGATGGTTTATTTTAACGGCAGATCGATTCTTGTGATAATCTAGTGTTAAATAGTTGAGGAAGGGATGTCATTAATGGCAGAAACAAAGCAGTTACCACTCAGAAAAGATGTACCGGTTGAATTAACCTGGGATCTGACAACAATTTATCAAACTGATTCTGAATTTGAAACGGATTATCAGGCGGTCGAAAACGATTTGACAGCACTGCAGCAGCTTTCCGGAACGTTGGGGAAAAGTGCAGCTGACCTGCTAAAAGCCACTGAAGCACTGCTGGCGGCTTCCCGTAAGCTGGAGAAGGTCTATGTCTACGCCCAGCTGAAGAACGATCAGGACACCAGCCAGGACCGTTATCAGGCAATGTATGCCCGCAGTCAGTCGTTGGCAGCCCGATTTGGGGCGGCGGTAGCGTGGTTTGATCCCGAATTGCTGACGCTTAGTCCAAAACAAATGGCTGACTATTATCAGCAGGAACCTAAATTAAAGGCCTATCAACGGTTGTATGATCAAACGTTTGCCAAACGCGAGCACATTCTGAATCATGATGTCGAGGAAGTTTTGGCTGGCGCCGATGACATTTTTTCATCCGGTGAAAACGTTTGGAATTCTGGATAATACTGATCTTTCTTTTCCGTCGGTTACCGATGAAAACGGCAATCAGGTTCAACTTTCCCAAGGGGTTTACAGTATTTTGCTGGAATCAGCCGATCGAACCGTCAGAAAAGAAGCTTTTCAAAAGCTGTATCAGGTTTATCAGCAGTTTCAGCATACCTTGGCTTCAACTTTGACGACTAATGTCAAAAATCATAATTTCAAGGCCCGGCTGCGGGGATACCATTCCGCATTGGAAGCGGCTCTGTCAGCAAATGAAGTTCCCGTTAAGGTTTATGATAACCTGATTACCGAGGTCAACCGCCATTTGGACTTGTTGCATCGGTATGTCGCTTTGCGTAAGCGGATTTTGGGTGTGGATGAATTGCATATGTATGACTTATATACGTCTTTGGTTGGTGAGAAGTCACCACAATATACATTTGACGAGTCCAAGAAAGTTGCCCTCGATGCTCTTCAGGTAATGGGGCCGGAATACGTCAGTCATGTAAAAGAAGAATTCAATAATCGGTGGATTGACGTTGTTGAGAACCGTTATAAAAGAAGCGGCGGCTATTCTTCAGGGACGTATGACACGAATCCATTTATTCTCTTGAACTGGCAGAATAATCTGGATAATTTATACACGCTGATTCACGAGACCGGTCATAGTATGCACAGTTATTACGCTTCCCACCATCAGCCTTATCAATACGGTGACTATTCTATTTTTGTCGCTGAAATTGCGTCGACGACGAATGAAAATATTCTGACTGACTACTTACTGGATAAATACAAAGATGATCAGAATATGAAGCGCCACATTCTAAATTATTATTTGGACGGTTTCAAGGGAACCGTTTTCCGGCAGACCCAGTTTGCAGAATTTGAACAGTACATCCACGAACAGGATGCCAAGGGACAGCCGCTAACTGCTAACTTTCTTGACGACTATTACCGTCAATTGAATCAGAAGTATTATGGTGACGGGGTTGTTTCAGATGAACAGATCAGCTTGGAATGGTCACGAATCCCGCACTTCTACTATAACTTTTACGTTTACCAGTATGCGACCGGCTTTGCAGCAGCTTCGACACTGGCTGATAAAATTGTTAACGGTGGTCAGGCAGATGTTGACCGGTATTTGAATTACCTGAAGTCCGGTAGTTCGGATACGCCGATTAATGTTATGAAAAAAGCCGGCGTGGACATGACCCAGCCGGATTATCTAACGCGGGCTTTTAAGATTTTTGAAGAGCGGCTTGATGAATTTGAAAAGTTATTCTAAATGAGTGGTTTAAACTGATAGTTGCCAGCTTTAATTTAAACAGGTGGTATTAAAGACATCAAAACGGGACCAGGACAAAAATAATTTTGTCCGGTCCCGTTTTGGTTAATCCCGATTTTACCGAGCGCAAACGTGCGTCGAAAAACACTTTCCGATTACGTAATCGAATTAGCCAAACATTTAAGCCCAAAATATTCGGCTAATTCGATTAGGTTCTAAAAGTTAACGGTCTTTCGTCCCACGCTGATTAAGTTTGATTTTGAAGCTGTCAACTAATTGAGGCACTTTCTATTAGAAGAAATTTGATTGCGGATACAAAATCTTGGCACCTTGATTACTATCTTGATGCTGCTTGACCAAATCTTCAAAGTGTTGAACGGACTTTACGCTTCGCGCACAGAACTTAAACATAGAATTGTAATCAAAATCCTTAATCAGCACGCCACTATTATCAACCGCTGAATTGAAAAGCACTGCAGTCGCCGGCTCATCTACCGACATTTCGTGAACTATCCGTTGATCACATCGAAACATGTTTTCCGCTAATTCCGATCGTCTATCTTCCCTAAACATTTCACAATCCAACCCGTTATTTTCCGCCAACCAATAAACCAGTTCATCACTGTATGTTTGATGATTGAGCAGGAGTTCCCGCTGTAAATCCATCAAGAAACGGCGTCCCAACCTTTTACCCTGAAAGGATGCCGCTTTAGAATCAAGTACAATATGATAAGGCAGTTTGTGGTCGAATTGTTGACCATTTTTTGCTGCCATTTGGTTTAAAATTTTGATATTTAACATGGAAATGAATCGAACGGAAACTTTGGTATTTAACTTGCGGGAAATGTTATCGATCGTTTTTTCAGCGTCATAACAATGTCGATTTAGCGGATCAATGAATAAATAAATTTCGAGAACCATAATGCCCCTCCAATTTTTAATCGACAAATAAAAGTAATATACCAATTATTTACTTATCTAAGAATACCAAATTTTGAGCTAAAAACAATATATTTGCTCATAAATGTGCTTCCCCATTTTGGGGAATCCACATTTATTATGTTAAAATATAGTCTGATTGTAAAATTTAAAAACTGAATGAATAAAAAATATCAGCCAACCGGCCGTTTTGATTTAAAGCAAATGCGTTGACGGCCGGGTGTCAGCTGCTTATTTCATAAAAAAGATTGGAAGTGATAGCTTGGTTGAAGATTGGGACAACTTTTTGATTCCATACAAACAGGCTGTTGATGAATTGAAAGTTAAGTTACGGGGAATCCGCGCGCAGTTTCTTAAGTTGGACGGTCGAAGTCCAATTGAATTTGTGACCGGTCGCGTTAAGCCCGTTGACAGTATTAAAGAAAAAATGGTTCGGCGGCATATTTCGGAAGACCGCCTTGAAGAAGACATGGAAGACATTGCCGGGTTACGGATTATGTGTCAATTTGTTGAAGATATCTATCAGGTGGTGGACTTGTTACGGAAGCGAACGGATATTAACATTTTGGAAGAACGGGACTACGTGCATAATAAAAAGCCGAGTGGTTATCGTTCCTACCACATTATTTTTGAGTATCCGGTTCAAATGCTGGACGGTGAGAAAGTTATTTTGGCCGAAATTCAGGTTCGAACCCTTGCTATGAATTTCTGGGCAACGGTTGAACATTCATTGAATTACAAGTATAAAGGTGAGTTCCCGGATGACTTGAAAGTTCGACTGGAACGATCCGCGGAAGCGGCCTTTAAGCTGGATGAAGAAATGTCTGAAATTCGTGGTGAACTTCAGGAAACTAAGCAAGATGCTTCGACTGGGGATGCGGGGAAGTCATCAGAATGAGAATAGCAATATACAGTAATTTAGTAGAGGCGTCAAACATTGTGGCGACTTTGCTGAGAAAACAAATTGAAAAATCGCCCAATTTAATTATTGATGGGTTGAACCCTGAAATTGTTGTTTCGGTTGGTGGCGATGGGACGCTCTTATCCGCCTTTCATCACTACCAGGACATTAGCGACCGGGTTCGATTTATTGGTATTCATACGGGTCATTTGGGTTTCTATACGGATTGGCGGGATTATGAAGTCAATGATTTGGTGGCCAGTCTGGAAAACGATAATGGGCAAAGTGTTGCCTACCCACTGCTGGATATTAAAGTTAATTATGCCGGTGGTGGGGCTGCTGATATTGGTCTGTCGTTGAATGAGTCGACGTTAAAGCAAATCAGTGGATCGATGGTGGCGGACGTTTATATCAAGAACCAATTGTTTGAGAGTTTTCGGGGTGACGGGCTTTGTATTTCGACGCCCAGCGGGTCCACTGCTTATAATAAATCGATTGGTGGTGCGATTATTAATCCGCGACTAAATGCTATTCAGATGGCTGAGATTTCTTCGATTAACAACCGGGTTTTTCGAACGCTGGGCTCTCCGTTAATTATCGCACCCGATGAGTGGATAAAAATTGTCCCTAAATCAACTCATCGGACAATCTTAACCTGCGATCATCAGGTTATCACAACGCGACAGATTGCCTCAGTTGAGTATCGGATTTCTCAAAAACGGATTGCATTTGCTCAGTATCGGCATATGCAATTTTGGCGGCGGGTCAGCAATTCATTTATTGGCAAGGTTGATTTGGATGACTGAATTTAATTGGACCTACCAGGGCAAGGCACCGATAAAGGTTCGGACGTTTATTATGGGATATGGGATTACCCGGACGCTGCTTAAAAAAATTAAATATCACGGCGGCAAAACCTTGGTGAACGGGGAACCGGTACTGGTTAATCGAAAATTAACCACCAATGATATCGTAACGGTTGTCTTGCCGCCTGAACCGGAAAATGACCATGTTCCACCTTCAAACTTGCCGATTCGGATTATTTTTGAAGACGAACATTTTTTGATTGTTAATAAACCGGCCGGCGTAGCTTCGGTACCGGCTCATAATCGGGCTAATGATTCCCTGGTTAATCGGGTTAAGGGCTACTATCAACGGCAGCACTACGCCAATCAAAAAATCCACATTGTTACCCGCCTCGATAAAGACACCAGCGGATTAGTAATCTTTGCCAAGCATCATTTTGCTCATTCGGTATTAGATAAGCAATTAAAGGATCATCGGATTAAAAAAACGTATTTGGCAATTGTTGCGGGGCAATTTTCGACCGACCATTTTGAAATTTACCTACCGATTCGGCGGGCGGCGGATTCGCTTGTTAAGCGTGAAATCGGTCTTCCGGGTAAAATGTCGGTTACTGAAGCTTGGCCGCTTAGGCGATTGAAAAACCGGACCCTGGTAAAGATCCGGCTGCATACTGGGCGGACACATCAGATTCGGGTGCATATGAAAGCTGTCGGCCACCCGCTGGTCGGCGATTGGCTTTATAATCCAAAAGATGAGTCGTTTCCGCGGCAGGCTTTGCATTGTTGGCAGCTGCGCTTTTTTAATCCCTTTTGTGGCCGGTTTATCAACTGTACGGCACCGCTGCCAAGTGACATGAAGACCTATTTGGCGGTTTACGAAAGGTAGGCATGGAAATTGAAAAAAATCGAAATGGGGACCGCGTTTGTCAGTCGTCATCTAGCGCTGTTTCAGTGTCCCGTATGTGGGCAACCGTTTAAAAGTGTTGCGCAAAATCAGCTTATTTGTCCTGCGCAACACGCTTTTGACTTTTCCAAAAAGGGCACACTGTTTTTTCTAACCAAAGCCGCTAATAACGAATATGACAGCCAAATGTTAATGGCCCGGCAACGCCTTTTACAAGCCGGTTTGTTTGATGGGATTATTCAGGCAATCGGGGCTTCACTGGCAGCTGAACCGGAAACAATTTTAGATGTCGGTTGTGGTGAGGGAACCCCGTTGGCTCGATTGTTAGAACGTCGGCACAGTAACGATGTCGCGATTGGTTTTGATATTTCAAAGGACGGGATTAATTTAGCGACTCGTTACGGTAACCCCAATACCTTCTTTTGCGTTGCTGATTTGGCGCGGCTGCCTTTTAATCAAAAGGTTTTTTCAAGTGTGATTGACTTGTTTTCGCCATCCTCGTATCGTGAGTTTAATCGGGTTATTAAACCCGGCGGCCGATTGATTAAAGTGATTCCCAATGGCGGTTATTTGAAAGAATTACGGCAATTACTATACGGCCATGATCAGCCCAACAGTTCCTATTCCAACCAAAACGTACTGGCGCTTTTTAAGAAGCATTATCCAAGCAGCAGTGTTCAGTCATTAACGTATCGTTTTCCACTGCCAAAGGAGCTGCGGCGCGATATGATGATTATGACCCCGCTTCACTGGGGTCGCGGGCAGCGCTTGTTATCAACTTCTCAACTTGACGGTCTTACTGAAATAACCGTCGATGTATCAATTTTAATTAATCATTTTTAGTAACGGAGGAAAAAATGACAAATCATATTGTTTTATTTGAGCCCTTAATGCCGGCGAACACCGGAAATATTGCCAGAACCTGTGCCGGGACCGATACGGTCTTGGATTTGATTGAGCCGTTGGGCTTTAAACTGGACGATAAACACCTGAGAAGGGCCGGCTTGGACTACTGGAATAAGGTTCAAATTAACTACCACAAAAATTTACCGGCTTTTTTGAAAACGGTTGAAAATCCTCAGAATTTATTTCTGGTTTCCAAATTTGCCAACCAGGATTATACCGATCCTGATTATTCAGACCCTAAGCAGGACTATTATTTGTTGTTTGGTAAGGAAACAACCGGTTTACCGGAGCCGTTTATGCGTCAAAATCCTGAAAAAGCAATTCGAATTCCTCAGGATGACGCGCATATTCGGGCTTTAAACTTATCGAATAGTTGTGCAATTGTCATTTATGAAGTCTTGCGACAGCAAAACTTCAATCAGTTGGAACGGACTCATCGGTATCCGCACGATAAATTGAAATAAACTGTTGCGGTAATCATCGGGTGTGCAACTATCAAATAATCGCTGCCGGTTTTTCTAAAATAAAGCATCAGTAACCAATTGTGAACGAATTATTTTATTGAGGAGAACGAAAATGGCAACAAAAAGAACTCGAAAACGCACCGCTAAAAAACGGGGGCGGCCTGCCAAAAAGCAAGAATCAGCGGATTTTCTTTCAAAGTATGCAGTTAATATTGTGGGCATTGTGATGGCTGTTTGGGCATTATTGGGCCTTTTTCAGGCTGGCATTGTCGGTATTTTTATTATTAATTTGACCCGGATTTTTGTCGGTGCTTTATATCCGATTGGATTGGCCGCAATAATGGCTGGCGGCATTTGGCTGGCCGGCTTTTCCCGATTACCAAAGGTGAAATGGCGCCATTTATTTGGTACCTGCATGATTCTATTGGGGATTTTGACAATTCTCAGTTTGGCTGAATATTTTCAAACAGCTCAACCAGTTGATTTTGTGACTGTTAATTGGGGAAAACTGACGGATGACATGACATCCTCAAATACAACATCAAATATCGGCGGCGGCATTTTATCGGCAATCTGCTTTGTCTTTTTACATATGCTGGTTGGCAATATCGGCGTTGGCATTGTTAGTGTGCTGCTAATTGTTGCCGGTGGGTTTGTCTTGTTTAATATTTCATTTAACAAAGCCTTTATTGGTATTCGAAAAGCCGTGACAGTTGGTTTTCAAACGGCTGTTGAAATTAAAGACAGGGTTAGCCGTTTTAAAGCCAACCGATCTTCGTCAAAGCCAGCCGGTGAGATACCGAAAAAAGAGGTGTCATCCCCAAAACAACCCAAGTCATCGGAAGAGCAGCAGTCGTTTTCGACTTCGGCTATTACGATTTCAGGAATGCCGGTTGCCGATGAAGCAAAACAGCAGCCTGCGTCATCGGCAGCGGCAAAAAAAGATACTGCTGAAAAACCTGCTAAAAAGCAGGCCAGCGATGTGGATCTGGTAAACGTTCAGGAAGATGATTCTTATCGCCTGCCAACACCGGATTTGTTAACGCAAATGTCACAAGATGATCAATCCGGTGAGTTAAAATCGATTGATCATAATGCCAAAGTTCTTCAAAAAACATTGGACAGTTTTGGCGTTAAAGCAGAAATTAAGCATGTTAGCCTGGGGCCGTCGGTTACTAAATATGAAATCCACCCGGATATTGGTGTCAAGGTTAGTCGAATTGTTAATTTAGCCGATGATATTGCCTTGGCTTTGGCGGCTAAAGATATTCGAATTGAGGCGCCGATTCCCGGAAAGTCATTGGTCGGTATCGAAGTTCCTAATCGAAAAATCGCGACCGTTTCTTTCAGAGATGTGGTTGAACATCAACCTGATCGGCATGGTCACTTACTTCAAGTGCCACTGGGGAAGGATGTCAATGGAAATGTCATTACGGCGGATTTGACTAAGATGCCGCATTTATTGATCGCCGGTTCAACGGGTAGCGGGAAATCGGTTGCCATTAATGGCATTATTACCAGTATTTTGCTGAATGCCCGACCCAGTCAGGTTAAGTTGATGTTGATTGATCCCAAAAAAGTTGAATTAGGCGTTTATAATGGTATTCCGCATTTACTGAGTCCGGTTGTTTCAGAGCCTAAGAAAGCCGCTCGGGCACTTCAAAAGGTGGTTTCGGAAATGGAAAACCGCTATGAACTGTTTGCAAAGTATGGTCAGCGAAAAATCAGTACGTTTAATGAGTTTGCGGCTAAAAACAATCAGGAAAACGATGTTAAAATTCAGCCAATGCCATACATTGTCGTGATTGTTGATGAATTAGCTGATTTGATGATGACGGTTTCCAATGATGTGGAAGCCGCAATCATTCGCTTGGCGCAGATGGGTCGGGCTGCCGGGATTCATATGATTTTGGCAACCCAACGGCCTTCGGTAGACGTCATTACCGGTTTGATTAAAGCCAACGTACCATCGAGAATTGCTTTTGCCGTTTCAAGCGGGATTGATTCGCGAACCATTATCGATACGAACGGTGCCGAAAAATTACTTGGAAGAGGGGATATGCTCTTTCTACCGATTGATTCCAACACCCCGATTCGGGTTCAGGGCGCTTTTATTCCGGACAAAGATGTCTCACGAGTAGTTAAATTCATTACGGATCAGCAGTCGGCTGATTATGATGAATCCATGATGGTCAGCGATGAAGAAATCAAGCAGGAAGATGAGGCCGATTCGGAAGACGATTTATTTGACGATGCCCTTTCATTTGTGGTTAACGAGCAAAAGGCAAGTACGTCGTTACTTCAACGACACTTTCGGATTGGTTATAATCGGGCGGCCAGGCTGATTGACGATCTTGAGAATCGTGGTTATATCGGCCCACAAAACGGCAGTAAGCCTCGGGAGGTTTTTAAAAAGAAATCGGTTTGAAATAACGTTAATGATGGCAAATAAAAAAGGCCGACATCAATTTAATTTGATGTCCAGCCTTGTTTATTGAGCGATTCATTTACATCTGACCCATAATGGTAATAACCGCGGAAGCGACTAATGAGCCAACCGTGACGATGATCATCAGCCATACGAATACTAATGTGATTTTTTGAAACGTTGTTCTTTTTTTACGCGCCAATATTTGCACCACTTTCTGATTAGATTCAATAATTAGTCTAACCATCATTATCTGTCATTGCAATACGTTTTGTCAAAATTGGGAGGGACAAACGATGCGGTTTCCTTTATGGGCGGCCATTACAGCAACATTTTTAATGCAGTTGATTGGGTTGCTGCTGATTGCCGGGATCATCATCTTCATTCGAAAAAAGCGGGCCGGTTTAAAACGACTGCCGATTGTCCCCGTTGATTTTTGGCCGCCCTGTCTGCTTTATTTTATTTACCAGTTAAGTGACTCCCGGCCGACTGGTTCATTAATTCCTCAAGTGATGATTATTTGGATGGTTATTGGGCTCGGTGGCCTCTTGTGGCAGATCTTGATGGATCCCCAAATGACGCTGCGCCGCTTTCTGATTTTATTTTGGCGGTTGAGTGATTTGGTGTTACTAATTAGCTGGCTGGGCGTTTTCATCTATATGTTGATGACGTAGAAATAATGATGACCTTGCTTATGGCACAACAGCTTTAAATCAAATTTTAAAATAATTATTAAGAAAGACTGAAAGTCAAGAAAATCGATTGGCTTTTGGTCTTTTTTTGAGCGTTGCAGCTAATTGTTAGTCGTCGCTGAATATTGATTTGGCGGGCTTTGTGAAATGACAAGTTTGCTTGGTTTGCGGTTTGTGACATTCTTTTTACAAAAATTGGTGCGATGTGGTTGGTAGTGGGGAATTGTGGTAGAATGTGAGTGCAAGTTGAATTAAGGGGGATGGGGTCAATGCTTCTTGGTGAATATCAGCACAACCTGGATGCCAAGGGGCGGATCATCATCCTGCTAAATTTCGTCAGGATCTCGGCAGTAAGTTCGTTATTACACGAGGCATGGACGGCTGTTTGTTTGGCTATCCAATGAGCGAATGGAAAAAAGTCGAAGGCAAGATCGATGCGCTCTCCATTAACAAAAGAGACGTGCGGGCCTTTACTCGTTTTTTCTTTTCTGCAGCCCAAGAATGCGAATTTGATAAACAAGGTCGCATTAATATTCCGAGTATCTTAAGAAATTACGCGAAAATAGAAAAAAAAGTGTGTTGTGGTCGGCGTCTCCAATCGAATTGAAATTTGGAGCGAACGGGCATGGCAGGACTTTACAAGTGATGCTGCGGCTCATTTTGATGAAATTGCCGAGAACATCATTGATCTGTAATAATTAAAAAATAATAGCTAACTGAAAAGTGGTGATTGTATGTCTGGCTTTAAGCATGTGACTGTTTTACTGCACGAAGCGGTAAATGGTTTGGACGTTGATCCCAACGGTACATATGTTGATGCAACGCTGGGTGGTGGGGGACACACCACAGAAATACTCAAACAATTAAATAAGGGGCACCTGTATTCTTTTGACCAGGATGAAGAAGCGATCGCTTACAATCAACAACAGCTTCATCAGGCAATTGAAGACGGGCGATTAACGCTGATTCATGATAATTTTCGAAATATCAAAGCGGCACTGGCTGACCAAAATGTCACTGAAATCGATGGCATTGTTTATGATCTGGGCGTTTCATCGCCCCAGTTTGATGAAGCCGGTAGGGGATTTAGCTATCGGTTTGAAGCCAGGCTGGATATGCGGATGGATCAGGATAATCCAATTGATGCTTGGAAAATCATTAATGAATGGCCGTATGAAAAGCTAGTTCGGATCTTTTATCGCTATGGTGAAGAAAAGTTTGCCAAACAAATTGCCAGGCGAATTGAACAAACCCGGGCGCACCAGCCGATTAACACAACGACTGATTTGGTAGCCGTTATTAAGGAAGCCATTCCGGCTGCGGCCAGGCGGCATGGCGGCCATCCCGCCAAAAAGGTTTTTCAGGCGGTTCGAATCGCCGTTAATGATGAGTTGTCGGCTTTGGAAGATTCGCTGGAACAAGCGCTCGCTTTGCTGGGGGTTGGCGGTCGTATCAGCGTCATTACATTCCAGTCACTTGAAGATCGGTTGGTGAAGACCATGTTTAAGGAAAAAGCATCCTTGCCTGATTTACCACCAAATCTGCCGGTTATCCCTAAAGAACTTGAGCCAAAGTATAAACTTGTCACAAGAAAACCGATTATTCCAAATGAGCGTGAGCTTGCAGAAAATCATCGAGCTCACAGCGCAAAATTGCGAATTATTGAACGAACAAAAATCTAGTGGAAAGAAGCATACATAAAAATGGCACAAAATAATTTAGCTCGTAACCTGACACAAGAAGAACCGGAATCCTATGTTTCGACCCCCGAACGGGTCAAACCAACGCCTGGGGTTCTGCCAAAGCAGCATTTAAAACTCAGCGCTTTTGAAAAAACATTAATCGTTTGTGGTAGTGCAATTTTAACTGTGTTGATGTTGGTGGTGGTTTCTTCCAAAATCGCATTATCCAATTCACAGCATCAACTTCAACACTTGGATACCCGGATTACAGCGATTCATAATAACAACACCAATCTTCAGCAGCAGATTGGTGAGTTGCAGAGCAGCAGCCGGCTGCAGAAAATTGCCAAGGAAAATGGTATGACGCTTTCCAATGGAAATATAAGGAATGTTACTAAATGAAAGAACCATCTAATCATCCCGAAGAAAACTTAAAAGCACGTAAAAATCGAAAGCTCGTTGGTATTTCACTGCTTTTGATTTTTTCATGGTTTTTTTGGTATTGGCATTGCGGCTAACCACGATCGCGATTGGCAAGAATGTTAAACACGTTAATTTAAATGAACGTGCAGAAAAGCTGTATAACCAGACGCACACTATCAAGGCAAAACGGGGCACGATTTATGATGCCAATGGCGATCCGATTGCCGAGGATACCAGTACATATTCGCTTTATGCGATACTTGATAAAAACCAGCGGGGGTTAAACAATAAACCACTGTACGTTGTTAATAAACACAAAACAGCCCGGATTTTAGCGAAGTATTTACCGATTTCACAGAAAAAAGCTTTTAAAATTCTTTCACCAAGCGACAGTCAGCCATTTCAGGTTGAATTTGGCAGTGCCGGTACCAATATTTCATTGATTACGAAGAAGAAAATCGAAGCTGAGCATCTGCCTGGAATTAAATTTATTCAACAGCAAGCTCGTCTTTATCCTAACGGCACTTTTGCGTCGAATCTAATCGGGGTGGCAACTTCTCAGAATAACCAAAAGACAGGGACAACCAGTTTGATTGGTCAAATGGGGATTGAAAAGGCCTTTAACACGGTGCTTGCCGGAAAAAACGGCTTCAAAAATGCTGATTATGATCTTTACGGGTATAAATTACCAGGTAAAAAACAAAAAGAGCGCAAGGTAAAAAATGGTGACAATATTTATACAACCATTGATTCGCGAATTCAAACACTGCTGGAAAGTGAAATGAATTCTGTTCAGTCGCAGGTTCATCCGGCTTCTTTAAATGCAATTCTGATGGATGCCAAGACGGCAAAATTGTTGCCCAATCACAACGGCCAAGTTTTAATGCTGCGACGCTGTCCGGTATCGGTAAGGCTTGGACGAATACCTTTACTTCGGACTCGTTTGAACCCGGCTCAACAATGAAAATCTTTACTTTGTCAGCATCAATTGATTCAGGGCATTTTCACGGGAATGATACCTATGAGTCCGGACGATATTCAATTGACGGCAAGATTGTTCCTGATTGGGATACAGCCGGCTGGGGATATATTACTTACAACAAGGGATTTGCACTTTCCAGTAACGTTGCCATGGCACATTTGGAGCAGCAGATGGGGCCCAAGACCTGGAAAAAATATATTAAACGATTTGGCTTTTTGAAGACAACCAATTCCGGCCTTCCCAACGAGTTGGCCGGCCGAATGCAGTTCAATTATCCAATTGAACAGGCCGACACTGCTTTTGGCCAGGGGATCGAAATTACACCGATTCAGATGATGCAGGCTTTAACTGCAGTATCGAATAATGGTAAAATGATGAAGCCGTATTTTATTTCTAAAATTACGGATCCCAATACTGGCAAAACGGTTAAAAAGTACGCGCCCAAGCAAGTTGGAACACCAATAAAAGCGCAGACGGCTAAGAAGGTCCGTGACCATATGCAGGACGTTGTTTATAAATCGTATGGAATTGGTCAGGACTATAAAATTAAAGGCTACCGTGTGGCGGCAAAAACAGGAACTGCGCAGGTCAGCAATGGTTATGGCGGCTATGCTTCCGGTGACGACAGTTATCTATATTCGGTTGCCGGGATGGTTCCTGCCAATAATCCGCGTTATGTTATGTATATTACGATGAAGCAGCCGAAACTGACCGGTACCAAGACGGCTACCCAGTTGATGGCGGAAATATTTAAGCCGGTCATTGTTCGCGCACTTCAAAATTCGAATACGAAGCAGACGGTTGCTAAAAAAGCGGTCCCGACAGTTACCTATCAGACAACGACTGAAGCAAAGCGCATACTGAACGAGAAGAATTTTGACGTAGTGACGATCGGAAATGGGGCAACGGTTATCAAACAGTCGCCCAGTGCGGGAACCAAGTTGGCCGAACGCAAACGGGTCTTTATTTTGACTAATGGGACGCTGAAGATGCCGCGGGTCATCGGCTGGAGTAAGCAGGACGTTGCGACCTTCTGTCGGCTGGCCGGTTTAAAGCTGAAGACAACGGGGTCTGGTTACGCGGATCGTCAAAGCATTACCTTTTCAAAAGCAATTAAAAAGGGTCAAACACTGAAGGTCAATTTTGAATAGTGTCAAAAAATAAAATCCATATATTACGGTTAAGGACGGTTTAGAAAGAAAATGGGGAATTGGTTAGCATCAACAATTGGGGCATTTGTGATAACGGTACTCTTTATGCCCGGTTTAATTAAGTATTTTAGAAGCAAACACGAGGGTCAGATGATTCGTGAAGAAGGGCCTCGCTGGCATGAGAAAAAATCCGGGACCCCAACAATGGGCGGAATTTTATTTATCGCGGCAATTGTTTTGGCCGATCTGGCTGTTGCCCTGATTCACGGCGGGTTGACGCCGACGTTGTCAATCTTGTTATTTGTTTTGGTCGCGTATGGCTTGATTGGCATGTGGGATGACAGTATTAAGCTGTTTCGGCGGCAAAACGAAGGCTTAAAGGCTTGGCAAAAATTGTTGGGTCAGATAGTGGCCGCAATTGTTTTTTCGTTTGTCTATCTTCACGAGGGCTTTCCAATGGCTATCAAAATTCCGTTTGGTGCTGATTGGCGGATTGGTTATTGGTACATCTTATTTATTGTCTTCTGGCTGGTTGGCTTTTCCAACGCGGTTAATTTAACCGATGGCTTGGACGGCCTGGTAGCCGGCTTGGGCGTTATTTCGTTTGCTGCCTATGGGGTGATCGCGGCTATTCAGCGTCAAGTTGATGTTGCAATGTTTTGTTTTACAGTTGTTGGTGGTTTGTTGGCATTTTTCATTTTCAACCACAAGCCGGCCAAAATTTTTATGGGTGACATGGGTTCATTGGCGCTTGGTGGTGCATTGGCCTGTGTTTCGATTCTGGTTCACCATGAATTTTCACTTTTAATTATTGGCATTATTTATGTTCTTGAAACTGCTAGTGTGATGATTCAAGTTGCTTCTTTCAAGCTTACCGGAAAACGGGTTTTTAAAATGACACCGATTCATCACCACTTTGAAATGAGTGGGTGGTCCGAGTGGAAAATCGACCTGGTTTTTTGGAGTATCGGACTGATTGCGGCTGTTGTCAGCATTATAACGATTATTTGAGGGTTGGTGTGAGGCTGAGGTTTTACAACCGACCTCTTTGTGTATTTAAATAGTAATCAGTAAGATAAACATACTTAGAAACGTTACTTCTTTAGAAATAAAAGGGGATAAATGAACGATGAAAATGATTGAGGATTATAAAGGTAAACGGGTGTTGGTTCTAGGGGCTGGTAAGAGCGGCACGCATGCAGCTGAATTATTACAGCAGTTGGGGGCGACGGTTGTTTTAAACGACGCCAAGCCTAGTGATCAACTTCCGGAAATCAGTGAGTTGCAGGATCGGGGCATTAAAACTATTACCGGCCGGCAAACAGCAGATATTCTAAATGAACATTTTGATTTGATGGTTAAAAATCCGGGGATTCCCTATGACAATGAAGTGGTTGCTCGGGCTGTGCGAGAAAAGATGCCGATTATTACGGAAGTGGAGTTGGCTGCCAAGATTACGGATGCTGAAATTATCGGTGTCACCGGCAGCAATGGTAAAACAACAACTGTAACGATGATTACGAAAATTTTAAATGAGCAACGTTCAAAAGGACACGCCTACGCGGTTGGAAATATTGGGATTTCCGCAACTGAAACGGCAATGAAAGCGACCGCCGATGACACGCTGGTTATGGAATTATCCAGCTTTATGCTGTTAGGCATTCAAAAGCTGCACCCACGTGTTGCGGTACTAACGAATATTTTCTCCAATCATTTGGATTATCATAAGACCCGCCAGAACTACGTTAACGCCAAAATGCGGATTACGATGAATCAGACACCTGATGATTTCTTTGTGGTCAACTTTGATTCAGATGAATGGCGACAATTAAGTAAACGTTCAAAAGCTAAAGTGGTTCCGTTTGCCAGGAGCAGCGAGATTGATCACGGCGCTTATGAAAAGAACGGTAAGCTCTATTACAATGATGAATTCATTATGAATGCCAGTGATATTAAAGTGCCGGGACGCCAAAATGTTGAAAATGCTTTAGCCGCAATTGCGACAGCCAAGTCATTGGGAAAATCAAACCTGGCGATTACCAACGTCTTGGAGACTTTCACGGGTGTGCGGCACCGACTGCAGTTTGTTTTGGAAGCCGATGATCGGAAATTCTATAATGATTCTAAAGCAACGGATATTGAGGCGACTCAGGTTGCATTGGAAGGCTTTGATCAGCCGATTGTACTTTTGGCCGGTGGTTTGGATCGCGGCTACACTTTTGATAAAATGATTCCACAATTTAAGAAGCATGTAAAAGCGGCCGTTTTGTTTGGCCAAACGGCGAATTTGCTTGAAGACGCGTTGAAGAAAGCCGGTATTCAAGACATTACCAAGGTTGCAAATCTGGATGAAGCAGTGCCGGTTGCTTACCGTTACAGCAAGCCCGGTGATATTGTGTTGCTTTCGCCGGCCAATGCCAGTTGGGATCAATTCAAGACTTTTGAAGAACGTGGTGATGAATTTATTAAGGACGTCGAAAAATTAACCCGTCAGCAGGAGGCCCAATAATGAGACTGATTATTTCCGGTGGTGGCACCGGGGGCCATATTTATCCGGCCCTGGCAATTATTGAGGATTTAATGAAACAGGAACCCGATTCGGAGGTATTATATGTTGGTTCGCATCGGGGGCTGGAAAGTTCAATTGTGCCAAAGCAGGGGATTAAATTTGTTGCTTTGAGGATTCAGGGCTTTAAACGCTCACTATCTTTGGAGAACTTTAAAACAATCGCTTTATTTTTAAAAAGTGTCCACGAATCCAAAAAAATTATCCGGGATTTCAAACCGGACGTTGTAATCGGAACGGGCGGCTATGTTTCCGGCGCGGTCGTGTATGCAGCGGCCAAGGCCCACGTCCCAACCATTATTCATGAACAAAACAGCGCAGTTGGATTAACCAATAAATTTTTAAGTAGATATGTGGATAAAATTGCTATCGGATTTCATGAAGCCAAGGCGCAGTTTCCTGAAGAAAAAGTGATTTTTGCGGGGAATCCCCGGGCACAACAGGTTGCCAATGTTCATAGTGACTTTAAATGGTCATCACTTGGCCTTGATGACAACCGGGATACAGTTTTGATTTTTGGCGGCAGTCAGGGGGCTCCAGCCATCAACAACGCTGTTATCGGGGCAATTAAGGATTTTAATCAGCGATCGTATCAGGTCGTCTTTGTGACTGGCCAAAAACGTTACGAGCATGTGATGACGGCATTGGCCAAAACCCGGATAAATCAAAACATTAAAATCCTGCCGTATATTCATAATATGCCACAGGTACTTCCAAGCGTTGCATTGATTATTGGCCGGGCTGGGGCAACCAGTATTGCCGAAATCACGGCACTGGGAATTCCGGCAGTTTTGATTCCCAGTCCATACGTGACTGCCGATCATCAAACCAAAAATACGATGAGCCTGGTTTCTCGGGGAGCGGCTTTAATGATTAAAGAAGCAGATTTGAATCCTAAAAATTTGTTAAAGGCTGTCGATCAACTGATGCATGATCCAAAAGAGCGTGGGAAAATGTCAGAAAATTCAAAAAAACTCGGCGTTGTCAATTCAGCGATCGGATATTGGCAATTGCGCGGGATTTGATGAAATGACATTAAGCTAAACAACTGATAAAATCTAAGTTGGAATGTTCATGACGGGAATTGTTTTAACCGGGAATTAACAATTGCCCCAATTTTGCTGACAGGGGGAACGATAATGAGCAAAAAACATGATCATGATGAGGAGCTGACGCCTTGGCAGCAGGCTGCCAAAAAGGCCGGTCATAAGGCGGCTCCCCCGAAAAAGCGGGTTCGGCACCGTTTTATGAAGGGGTATCAGGTTCGAAACTTTAAACGAATGTGGCCGCTGATTCTTCTCTTTGTCGCGATCATTTGTGTGATGATTTTTTTGGTATCGCCTATCAGCAGAGTAAAAAGCATTCGGATCACTGGAAATGAGATTGTCAGTACCAAGCAGATTAAACGCGATTCGCCCATTAAAAAGGGGCAGCCCTTACTGGGTGTTTGGGGAAAAACAAATCAATTAGCCGGCCAATTAAAGCGTCAAAGCCGACGCATGCAGTCGGTTAAAATCAGTTTAAACCATTTCAACCGGGTGACCATTCGGGTTGAGGAATACCCGACAATTGGCTACCTTTACACAAATGGCGGCTATCAGCCGATTTTAAAGAGTGGCGTTATTATTAAAAATAAAGTTTTAAATCCCCGGGACGGTTTTCCGATTCTACGAAAGTTTAAGAATCCGAAAACCCTGCGGCGAACGATTCGCCAGTATCGACGGATCAGCGCACCGGTTCGAGCAGCAATTAATACAATCAGCTACTCACCGGTTAAAAGTAATCGGGATCGGGTTTATCTGCAGATGAACGATGGTAACAAGGTTTATGCGTCAGTAGCCAGTTTCGGCGATAAGATGGATTATTATCCAAGTATCAACGCAAAACTGAAAACCAGGAGCATTATTAACTTGGAAGTAGGTGCCTATTCCTATCCGATTACAAAAAAGACACCCAAAAAACAGACAAAAAGTAACTCGTAGCATTACAGGCAATTATTAGCGTCAATTAATCTTTTTCCGGCGTTATCATTGTGTTAAACTTATGTTATGTTCAGAAAATATTCTAGATGTGGAGGTTCCTTACATATATGGATAATTCGGGTTTATATGTGGGACTTGATATAGGAACTACCTCAATAAAAGTCATTGTTGCAGAAAAAATAAAAGGGCAACTAAACGTTATTGGTGTGGGAAATGAGCCTTCTAACGGCCTCAGTCGCGGTGTCATTGTCGATATCGACCAGGCCGCTGAAGCGATTAGGAGTGCCGTAAATCAAGCTCAAGAAAAAGCAAGTATTGAAATTAAAGATGTTGTTGTCAGTGTCCCGGCAAACATGTTGCGGATTGAAGATTGTAACGGCCTGGTAACCTTGGATGACCAATCTCGTGAAATTACCGCCGAAGATGTTCGCAACGTTGCGGTTTCCGCATTGGGTACCAGTTTGCCTCAGGAACGGGAAGTAATCGATATTCAACCAGAAGAGTTTATCGTTGATGGCTTTGACGATATCCAAGACCCTCGGGGGATGGTCGGTGTCCGGTTGGAAATGCACGGAAAATTGATTACCGGTTCCAAAGGGATTATGCACAATTTAAAGAAAGCGGTTGAAAAAGCCGGTTTAAACATTATTTCGACGGTGTTAACGCCATTGGCGGAAGGGCATGAAATTTTAAACGATGGTGAACAGGATTTTGGCACGACCATTATTGATCTTGGCGGCGGCCAAACGACTGCTTCGGTTATTCATGATCACCAGCTAAAGTATGCCACTACCGATCCTGAAGGTGGCGAGTATATTACCAAAGATATTTCAATT
Source organism: Lentilactobacillus farraginis DSM 18382 = JCM 14108 (assembly GCF_000583655.1). Lineage (GTDB taxonomy): Bacteria > Bacillota > Bacilli > Lactobacillales > Lactobacillaceae > Lentilactobacillus > Lentilactobacillus farraginis. The sequence goes on along the minus strand of NZ_BAKI01000004.1, from coordinate 83,869 downwards.
GTATTGAATACTTCGGTTGAGAATGCTGAAAAAATTAAACGAGACTATGGTTATGCAGATTCATTGCAGGCATCGGCGGATAATCAATTCCCTGTCGAGATTGTCGGTCAGGCGGAACCAACCTACATTGATGAACATTATTTAGCTGAAATAATTGAGGCTCGTCTAAGCCAAATTTTTGATCGAATCAAAAATCGGCTTGATCAGATCCAAGCACTTGAGTTGCCCGGCGGCATTGTTTTAAGTGGTGGCGTTGCGGCCCTTCCGGGAATTGCCGAATTAGCTGCTGATCAGTTTAATACAAACGTCAGAGTCTATATTCCTGATCAAATGGGATTGCGACACCCGTCCTTTACAGCGGGACTCTCTTTAGTTTCATACTTTGCGGACCTTTCGGATATCGAAATGATTGTCCGATCGGCAGTTGGCGCAACGTCAACCAGAGTTCCCAAGTTTGCGGATGAAGCTGAACCACAAGCGCCCGTTTCAGATAAAGAAAATCAACCAAAACGGAAAACACAGAAGAAAAAACGTGGCGAAGGAATCAAGAACTTCTTTAGCGATTTCTTTGATTAGTCATTAAACGGAGGTAAAATTATTATGGAATATTCACTTGATTCCACCGAAAATCACGGTGCAGTGATTAAGGTGATTGGTGTTGGTGGCGGTGGCAGCAACGCTGTTAATACCATGATCAGTTCTGACGTCAAAGGCGTTGAATTTATCGTAGCAAATACGGATGTCCAAGCACTTTCCACTTCCAAAGCGGAAACTAAGATTCAACTGGGACCGAAACTGACACGCGGTTTGGGTGCCGGCTCCAACCCGGAAATTGGTGCCAAAGCTGCCGAAGAGAGTGAACAGGAATTATCCGAAGCACTTGAAGGCGCTGATATGGTTTTTGTCACCGCCGGTATGGGTGGTGGAACCGGTAACGGCGCTGCACCAATTGTTGCTAAAATCGCCAAGGATCAGGGTGCTTTAACTGTCGGTGTTGTCACCCGACCATTTTCTTTTGAGGGCCCCAAGCGCAGTAAATATGCCGATGAAGGGGTTGCCCAATTAAAGGACAATGTTGATACGTTGATTGTCATTGCCAATAATCGTTTGTTGGATATGATTGACAAAAAGACACCGATGATGGATGCCTTTAAAGAGGCTGATAACGTTCTGAAGCAGGGTGTTCAAGGAATTTCCGATTTGATTACCAGCCCTGGTTATGTGAACTTGGATTTTGCTGATGTTAAAACCACGATGCAGGATCAAGGTTCTGCACTGATGGGTGTTGGTGCTGCCAACGGTGAAGACCGAACCAAAAAGGCAACTGAAAAGGCAATTTCATCGCCATTACTGGAAGTTTCGATTGACGGTGCCGAACAGGTATTGTTGAACATTACCGGTGGACCCGACTTATCACTCTTTGAAGCTCAGGACGCTTCCGATATTGTATCTCAAGCTGCTACAAGTGATGTGAACATTATTTTCGGGACTTCAATTGATGAATCATTGGGTGATGAGGTCCGGGTAACGGTTATTGCAACCGGCATTGATAAGAAGGCTGTTGAACAGGGACGAATGGAAACCCGGCGGACCCGAACAGTGCAGCCGTCAGCCCGCCCACAATCAAGTGCCCAACCACGTCAGCTGAGAAACAACGGTGGTAACAGTTCCCAAGAACCGTCCCACGGTCGTTCGTCGGCTAATAACGAACCGACTGACCCGCTTGGTAATTGGGATATTCGAAAACAACCCGCTGCCGCCCGTCCGTCCGTTTCCGGCAATGATGAGTTTAATGATGTTGAAAAGAAGGATTTTGACCCGTTTCAACCTGATGTAAATTCGGATAATTCAGGCAAGGCCGATAACGATAACTCACAGGATGATATTCCACCATTCTTTAAGCACCGTCGTCGTCATAATAAATAGTGATTGCCGATAAAAATCGAGTGCTTGTTTGAACGTGGTGAAATTCGAAAGGAAACAAACATGTCAGAAAAGTTTAATTTTGCTAATTTTTTTGGAATGGAATCGGATAAGCCAAAGAATGAGGATGCAAAACCAGTGAATAATGTTGTGCCTTTAACTAGAAAAGATTTGGCGACGGTAAGCAGCAATATTGTTGTCTTTGAGCCACCAATTATACGGATGTGGACACGATTGCCGAAAAGTTGTTGGACGATAACGCGGTAATTATCAAGTTGGATAAACTGGATATTAAGTCGGCTGAACGAATGGTTGACTTTTTAAACGGCGTTTTATTTGCGATTCATGGCAATATCAATCGGCTTGATAAAAACATTTTTATCTGCTCGCCAAAGAATTTTAAAGTCACTAAGTAGCTAGAGTTTAAACAAGAGATAAGGGGTATTTGATTGATATCTGTAATCGGCTTCATCGTTTGGTTATTAAATAAACTCATTGAGGTGTATATGTTGGCAATTGTCATCTATGCTTGATGAGTTGGTTCCCGAATGCTTATGGAACCGCATTCGGCCGCTTTCTGGGTCGGATTGTTGAACCGTTTGAAAGATTGTTTAATTTTGCGTCAATTGGTATGATCAGCTTTGCGCCGGTAGTTGCCCTGATTGTGCTGACGTTTGTTCAAGGCGGCATTTCGTATGTTGGTCGGCTGTTAATTGAGTTTGCTTATGGGTATTAGTTAGAAGAGGAGAATTAACGATGGCTGTTGATGCGAACGTTTCTCAACATTTTCGCCGTGATGAAGTCCCGTTTCTTGAATCAATTGATCATTTAAGCGGGCAAGTTGAAAATGAATATCGACCGATTTTGACTGATTTTTTGAATCCAAGGCAGCTCTTTATTTTGGAATCAATTATTAACCGCCATGACGGCATCCGGTTTGATACCTATGGCGGCTATGAAAAGGCCGAGTTAAAGCGGGTGTTGGTTTATCCGGATTACTTTACACCGAAAATTGACGATTTTCGAATTGCAACCTTTGAAATCGACTACCCAAGCAAGTTTGCGACATTGGCGCATGGCCAAATTTTAGGGTCATTAATGGGAGCCGGGATAGCCCGAAACGTCGTTGGTGATATTATTACCGATGGCTTTAGATGGCAATTTATGGTTCAGGCTGAAATGGCGGATTATGTCAAGACACAAGTGGATCACATTGGTAAAATTAAAGTGAAGCTTGAACAGGTGCCGCCCGAACAAGTGATTATACCGGTCGATGAAAGTGAAGAACTGACAACGACTGTTTCATCTTTAAGGGTGGATGCACTCATTAGCGATGGCTTTCACATATCACGGCATCATGCCAAAGAGTTAGTTGACAGTGGGGAAGTTCGGATTAACTGGGCAGATACCCAGCGCCCCGACTTGGAATTATCTACAAAAGATATTATTTCTGTGCGTGGATATGGCAGAATTGTAATAAATGAAATTGCCGGTATAACAAAAAAAGATAAAATCAGACTTGTTATAAACGTGTATAACCGGAATAAATAGGAGGATTGGTTCATCATGGTATTAAGTCCACAGGATATTCACAATAAAGAGTTTTCAACGAAATTACGAGGCTACAACATTGATGAGGTTAATGATTTTCTTGACCAAATTATCAAAGATTATCAAATTATTTTGGAAGAAAATAAAGATTTAAGGTCTCAGTTGAGCGAATCAAAAGACAAACTCTCTTATTTCAATGACCTGAAGGACTCATTGAACCAATCAATTCTGGTGGCTCAAGAAGCAGCTGACAAAGTTAAGAGTAATTCAAAAAAGGAAGCTGAAATCACTAATCGCGAGGCTCAAAAGAAGGCTGATGATATTATTCAAACGGCCAATGAAAAGTCAAATCACATTCTGGAAGAAGCTTCCAAGCGGGCAAAGAAGTTGGCAATTGAAACGGATGATCTGAAAAAGAACACCCGGGTTTTCCGTCAGCGATTGGAAGTTATGCTGGAGAGTCAATTGGCGGTTATTAAAGGCGCGGATTGGGATCGATTGGTTGAAGACGGACCGACAACGACTTATGAAGATATCGAAAAAGTGGTTGGAGATCTTGACAACTCAGCAAATTCAGATGTAAAATCAGAAACCAAACAGGGTAATCGAGCTGATGCGGTTGAAAATACGCCGGCAGCCGATCATGATAATTTGCAGACAGTTGTCATTTATCCCGATAATCAAAATAAAAATAATTAAATCGATTAGAGACCAGAAAATCAAATTTCCGAAACCACAGCGAGCTAATGATGGTGAGAGTTTAGCAGTCACCGGGAATTTGACAGATCAGCTCTAGTACATATCGATTTTAATAAATGAGATAGGATTTTTAATCCTAAAATTGGGTGGTACCACGAAGATTTCGTCCCTTGGGCGGAATCTTTTTTTGTTTCAATTATCATGACAAGTCGGATTGAGATCGTTAAAGTTTGATTATGCTATTAGTTTATTAGAGAAAGGGAGTCAAATAATGCGGGTTAAAGACACATTAAACTTAGGCAAAACAAAGTTCAAAATGCGTGGCAATCTTCCTGTAAAAGAAGTTGAACGTCAAAAAGCCTGGGAAGAAAACCGAGTGTACGAACAACGACAAAAATTAAATGAGGGCAAACCCAGCTTTGTGCTTCATGATGGGCCACCGTATGCCAATGGTGATATTCACATGGGCCATGCGATGAATAAGATTTCCAAGGATATTATTGTTCGGTATAAATCAATGACCGGCTATCGAGCACCTTATGTTCCCGGCTGGGATACCCATGGACTGCCAATTGAGCAAAAGTTGACGCAAGCTGGCTATGATCGGAAGAAAATGTCGACCAACGATTTTCGAAAACTGTGTCAGGAATACGCAATGAAACAAGTTAAACGACAAATGACTGAATTCAAGCGGCTTGGCGTTTCCGGAGATTGGCAGCACCCATACTTAACGCTGCAGCATGAATTTGAAGCGGCCGAAGTGCGGGTCTTTGGCGCCTTTGCCAAACGTGGTTTGATTTATAAAGGCAAAAAGCGGTTTACTGGTCATGGTCATCCGAATCAGCTTTGGCTGAAGCCGAAGTTGAATATCACGACATTACCTCACCGTCAGCCTTTTATGGTGAAAAAGTGGTCGATGGTAAAGGTGTTCTTGAAAATGGCAAAACCTATATGGTGGTTTGGACAACGACACCTTGGACGATTCCGGCTTCCGAAGGGATTACAGTGGATGCAGACTTCGACTATGCGGTTGTTCAACCGGAAGGCGATGATCGGAAGTTTGTGATTGCCAGTGAGCTGCTTGAAAAAGACGAGGCGTTATTTGGCTGGAAGAATGTTAAGGTGGTCAAGACAGTTAAGGGTAGTGAGATGGAAGGTATCCTTGCCGAGCATCCATTTGATCACAATCGTAAATTACTAACAATGCTGGGTGACTTTGTCACGCTGGATGCCGGTACCGGACTTGTCCATACCGCTCCAGGATATGGTGAAGATGACTTTAACATTGGTCGTAAATATGGTCTTGATATTTTTGCGCCGGTTGATGATCGTGGTTATCTAACCAAAGAAGCCGGTGCAGACTTTGCCGGTGTCTTCTATGAAGATGCCAATAAGATTGCCTTGGATAAGCTGAAGGCAGCTGGCTTACTGCTTGATTACATGCCATTAAACCATAGTTATCCATTTGATTGGCGAACTAAAAAACCGATTATTTTCCGGGCAACACCGCAATGGTTTGCTTCCGTTGATAAGATTAAAGACGATATTTTAAATGCGATTGAGGACGTGAAGTTTTACCCTGACTGGGGCAAAGTCCGACTTGCCAATATGATTAAGAATCGTGGCGATTGGGTCATTTCCCGGCAACGGGTTTGGGGCGTACCGCTGCCAATCTTTTACGGTGAAGACGGTGAAGCAATTATTACGCCGGAAACGATTGATCACGTTGCTGATTTATTTGCCAAATATGGTTCGGATGTTTGGTTTGAACGGGAAGCCAAGGACTTATTGCCCGAAGGCTTTACCAGCGAACATTCACCAAATGGCAAGTTTACCAAAGAAAACGACATTATGGATGTTTGGTTTGACTCAGGGTCCTCTCATCAGGGGGTTTTGGCTGACCGTCCGGAATTAACCTATCCGGCTGATATGTACCTTGAAGGATCCGATCAGTATCGTGGCTGGTTTAACTCAAGTTTAATTACCAGTGTGGCCGTATCCAATCGGGCACCGTACAAATCAATTGTTTCACAAGGCTTTACGCTTGATGGCCAGGGCCATAAGATGAGTAAGTCACTGGGAAACACCATTGCACCAATTGATATTATTAAAAAGATGGGTGCCGAAATCGTTCGGTTATGGGTAACTTCCGTAGATACATCTGCCGACGTGCGGGTTAGTCAGGAAAACTTTGTTAAGATTTCGGATGCTTACAAGAAGATTCGAAATACCATGCGTTTCTTGCTGGCGAATACAGCTGACTTTGACCCAAAGACCAACACGGTACCGTTTGACAAGTTGGAAAGCCAAGATCAGTATATGACGATTTTACTGAATAAGTTCTTGGGTGAGGCCCGTGAGAGTTTTGAACGTTATGATTTTCTGACCTTCTATAAGAAATTTCTAAATTTTGTGACGACTGATTTGTCCGCTTTCTATTTAGATATGGCAAAAGACATCGTCTACATTGATCGAAAGGACGGCCACAAGCGTCGCTCCATGCAGACGGTTATGTACAACGTTGCAACAACGTTGACGAAGTTAATGACGCCGGTTTTGCCGCATACTGCCGAAGAAATTTGGGACTTCTTGAAAGAGCCTGAGGAATTTGTTCAATTGACTGATATTCCAAAGCCGCAGCACTTTGATGATGAGGCAGCCATTTTGGAACGTTGGTCCAAGTTCATGAAGTACCGGGATGATGTTTTGAAAGTACTCGAAGAAGCCCGGGATGCCAAGGAAATCGGTAAGGCTTCCGAAGCCGCTCTTACTATTTATGCAACCAGTGAAGTAAAAGGTCTGCTTGAATCACTGAACGTTAATTTAGCGACTGTTTTGTTGGTTTCGCAGTTAACGGTAAAGGACTTTAGCGATGCTTCAGATAAGAGCGATAAGTTTGACAATGACGGCTTGGCATTATTGGTTGAGCCTGCCAAGGGTAAGACATGTGAACGTTGTCGTTTGGTCAGAACAGACGTTGGCGTGGACAGCGATTATCCGACTTTCTGCAAATCCTGTGCTGAAATTGTTCGCAGTGAGTTTCCGGAAACGGTTGCCGAAGGATTTGAAGTTAAATAATCAAAATTTGTTAACAAATTGAAAAAACATTTAAAAACTGGTGGTAAACCAGTACAATTAAGAGGTTGAAGACCGACTTAACCGGTCGATCGGCCTCTTTTTTGGTTGTCAGCGAATTCAGGAGGGTTTTAAATGCTTTATGGAAAAGTAAAAACATACAATGCTAAGAATGGCTTTGGCTTTATTTCACAGGACCGAGGCGATGACTTGTTCTTCTTTAAAAACGCGTTTCACGGCGAAGATTACGCCAAAATTGTCCCGGGTGTCCGGGTTGGTTATGTCGTTGTAGAGGGCCAGAAGGGGCCTCAAGCGGCCAAGGGCAAATTGTTACCGAAGCGGGTCAATAATTGCATTCAAAACGGAATATTTGTAGAATATAACTATTAATGGAAAATAGGGTGATTTTGTGGACTTTGAAGAACACGTCGTCAAGTCACAGCCAATTTACGATGGCGCCATTATTAACGTTGAAAAACAAACGGTTCGCTTACCAAATGGTCAAACCGCGTATCGGGAGATTGTCCATCATTCCGGTGCGATCGGAGTACTGGCCATTACCAGGGATAATAAAATTATCTTGGAGAGACAGTGGCGGGCACCGGTTAAGGCAACGACGATTGAAATTCCGGCCGGCAAGGTGGATCAACGGGATGCCGACTTTCACCATGCGGTTATTCGTGAATTGAACGAAGAAATCCGCTATACGCCGAAACATGTTGAAGAACTGTGTGGCTTTTATTCATCTGTTGGTTTTTCAGACGAATATATGAAATTGTATTTGGCAACTGATTTGGAACCGGTAAAAGATAAATTGCCGCGTGACAAGGGGGAGTTCTTGGAGATCTTGGAAAAGACCCAGGCCCAAGCAGTTTCGATGATTAAAAACGGCGAAATCCAAGACGCCAAAACAATTATGGCAATTCAACACTGGCAGTTAATGCAGAAGTAGGTGACAATTTAAGCGATGACCGATGAAAAAAAGGATGCTGAATCACTCACCCGGGAACAATATCGCAAGCTAAAACAGCAGCAGGATGCCGATTTTAAACAGCGCGATAAGAAACGGGTTGAAGTTGAGCGGGCATACGCGAGGACCCACCAGCAGCCTGGCGAACAGCCGGTTAGTGAAAGTCCAACCGACTTTAAAACTCCCAGGTGGCATCGGATTAACCGCCGGCTAAATTGGACGATCGGCATTTTAGTTGGGCTAATCGTGGTGGTTTATCTGATTTTATTCTTTGTTAACTAGATTGGCGATTAGAGTCGTTAAATACTGAAATTTAAGGAGTTTGGTTTGAATATGACGTACGGTGTAATATGCGCGATGGACGAGGAACTTGCCATTTTAAAAGACGCATTGGAAAATGAATCAACTCGAGAATATGGTCACATGACTTTTTATAGTGGTCAAATTCATGGTCAGCAGGTTGTTTTGGTTAAATCCGGAATTGGCAAAGTTCAGGCCGGTATTACAACAGCAACGCTGATTAATGCCTTTCACGTGGACGCGGTTATTAATTCCGGCTCGGCTGGCGGAATCGGTGAAGGATTGGCTGTCGGTGATCTGGTAATTTCAACAGAGACGGCTTATCACGATGTTGATGTAACGGCCTCGGATTATAAAATCGGTCAGTTACCCGGTTTCCCGGCTCGTTTTCCGGCATCCAAAGAATTGGAAAATAAAATTGCTGAAGCGGCCAAGCAAAGTGGGGTGCCGGCTCATTTTGGCTTAATTGTCTCCGGTGATCAGTTTATTGCGGATTCTCAGCGGATTAAAAAGATCAAAGCCGACTTTCCGGATGCGCTTTGTTCGGAAATGGAAGGCGCAGCAGTTGGTCAAGTGGCTTATCAAAATCAGACGCCGTATGCCGTTATTCGGGCAATGTCCGATGTTGGGGATGAAAACGCTGAAGTCAGTTTTGATCAATTTATTGTTACGGCCGGCAAAAAGTCTGGCCAAATGCTGATTGATTTATTTAGGAATGAAGCAGCAAGGAAGTGAAATTCTTGGAAGAAATTTATTTGGATAATGCCGCGACCACTAAGGTTTCGGATGAAGTTTATGCTGAATTAATGGACAAATATAAGCACGTGTACGGAAACGCCTCGACTCTTTATGGACTTGGTCGACAGGCTAAACAAGTTATGGAAGCCAGCCGGGAAGTAATTGCTAAATCCATTAATGCTGACCCGGACGAGATCGTATTCACCAGTGGCGGTTCGGAAAGCGATAATACAGCGGTTATGCAGACGGCATTGGCCCGCCAGTCCCTTGGAAAACATATCATTACAACCGCGATTGAGCACGAAGCGATTTTAAAGCCAATGAAGGCCCTTGAAAAGCTTGGCTTTCGGATAACCTACCTGCCGGTTGATCAATTCGGAAACATCTCATTAGATGACTTTAAAGCCGCTTTGGATGATGAGACAATCCTGGTATCTATTATGACGGGGAATAATGAGGTTGGCTCCGTGATGCCAATTCACGAAATCGGTGAAATTCTAAAAGACCATCAAGCCTGGTTTCATACGGATGCGGTTCAAGCTTATGGTTTATTGGATATTGACGTTCAACGGGACCATATTGACATGCTGTCAACTTCGGCCCACAAAATTAATGGGCCGAAGATGATCGGTTTTCTCTATCGTCGTACCGGTGTCAATTTCCCCAGCCTGATTAAGGGTGGGGACCAGGAAACCAAGCGACGAGCCGGAACGGAAAACGTGCCGGCAATTGCCGGTTTCGCCAAGGCAGTTGAAACGATCACCAGCGAGGAAAAGGCCCGACGCCAGGAAAAGTATTTTAAATTTAAGCATTATATTGCTGATAAGTTAACCGAAAATGGCATTGATTTTGACGTTAATGGTCAGATTGCCAAGAACAATTTAAACCATGTCTTTAACATTTGGCTGAAGGGAATTTCAACTTACGTTATGCAAACCAACCTTGACTTGGCCGGCATTGCCGTTTCAGGCGGCTCTGCCTGCACGGCCGGTAGTATTGAGCCTTCCCATGTGTTGGTAGCCATGTATGGTAAAAACAGCCCCAGAATCAGTGAATCGATTCGAATCAGTTTCGGTCGTTATAATACCTATGACGATTTGGATAAGCTGGTGACGGCGATTACGAAGACAGTTGATCGACTTAAAAATAAGGGAGTGAAGATGTAATGGCCTTCTCAAAGACGGTAAAGTTGGCTGGCGATACCAGCACTTACGAAATAAGTCCCGAGGTGAAAAGGTATACATTAAAGGATTTGGGATTCGTTGAAACCAAGGCCGGCAACTATTCTCTGGAACGTTCACTGGATCCTAATTCCCCATACGGGACGGGATACAAATTTAAGATGATGGTTGCCAAAAAACTTGATGGGTTTCGGATGTCGATTACGACTGGTAACGGTCTTCAAAAGGTGAATATTTTTAAAAATTCTGAAACTAAGGAAAGCATTGAGCAGTTTAATTTTTTAATTAACAATTTAATTGACCGAGACGTTTTGAAACGTGTTGGTTAAAAAGCAATCGGTATCTGTGTAAAATTGGATCCGGCTGATGATTGAGAATTGATTCTAATTATCAGCTGGATCTTTTCTTTTGGACCGCCGTGATTGGCAAGCCGGCATTTTGAGTAATCGTTGTTAAATTTTATGTTGACAGCTCTTTTTAAAAGGGATAAATTAGATATTAATTAAGATACAATGATAAACGTGCTAAGAGCTATTATTTTTATCAGCAAGCTAGGCTGTTTTTCAACCCAACCACCTTGATATTATAAAATTAGGATTCTTGGCCGCTTACCAGTGTGGCTTGATTTTAAATTTAAGGAGGTTTCTTTTAATGGCAAAACAAGATGTTAAGGATCTTGATTGGTCCAATTTAGGCTTTACATATAGAGATTTACCATACAGCTACAATGAGGAATTTAAAGATGGTAAATGGCAGAACGGTGGCTTGACAACCGATTCAACACTTACATTTTCCGAAGCCGCTGAAGATTTACATTATGGTCAGGAAGTTTTTGAAGGTATGAAGGCTTACCGCCGAAAGGATGGCGGGATTAATCTTTTCCGTCCTAGTATGAACGCAGAACGGATGGCCAATTCAGCTAAACGATTAGCAATGGTCGAGTATCCCAAAGATAAGTTTGTGGAAGCCGTTAAGGCCGTTGTTAAAGCCAACCAGGAGTTTGTTCCACCTTATGGTTCTGGTGGTGCTTTATATATTCGGCCATTCATGGTTGGTACGCAACCAGTTGTTGGGGTAACGCCTTCGGATGAGTATACGTTCCACATTTATGCAACACCGGTTGGCGCTTATATTAAAGGCCTGACACCAATGCCATACATGGTTAGTGAATACGATCGGGCTGCCGGTGCCGGAACGGGCCAGGCTAAGACTGCCGGCAATTATGCAAGCAGCTTGCTGCCGTCGATTTTAGCCAAAAAGGAAGGCTTTGCCGGTTGCTTATACTTGGATCCACGTGAGCATAAGTACATCGATGAATTTGATGGTGCTAATTTCTATGGAATTACCAAAGATGGCCAATTCCTAACACCAAAATCAGATTCAATTCTGCCTTCAATCACCAAAAAATCAATTTTGCAAATTGCTAAGGATCAGGGTTTAAATCCTCAGGAAGCCCGAATTGCAATTGATGATTTGGATGATCTGGTTGAAGCTGGTGCAATGGGGACGGCTGCTGTTATTTCACCGGTTGGTTCGTTAACTTACAAGGGTAAGAAACACGTCTTTTACAGTGAGACCAAGCCGGGTCCCGTTACGCAAAAACTTTACGACACCTTGTTCGGCATTCAGGAAGGTGACGTTGAAGATAAGTATGGCTGGGTTGTACCGGTTGAACTATAAGCGTACCTGATAGTCTAAAAAGTTCAATTTAAGATATAAAACCGTCTTTCAGATTTATGAGAGACGGTTTTTTGTGTTTTTAAAGCGTAAAGTTAAAATTTAAATAAGTGCGATCTGAATTTGGTTGACACGCGGCCATTAAAATATTAGACTATTAGAAATTGGTTAGACCAAACCGATGATTGTTGATGACATATTTTAGGAGGATTTTTTATGGCTAAAGCAAAACCCGCATCAGAGTTGGATTTTAATAACCTGGGATTCGATTACATGGATTTACCTTATCGATTTCTGGCTCACTATTCGGATGGCAAATGGGATGCCGGCAAACTTACCGAAGACAGTACGTTACATATTTCTGAAGGCTCAACCTCGGTTCACTATGGGCAGGCTGATTTTGAAGGCTTGAAAGCTTACCGGACTAAAGACGGCAGTATTAACTTGTTTAGACCGGACATGAATGCCAAGCGGATGCACAATAGTTGTGAGCGGCTGCTCATGCCACCGTATCCGGAAGACAAGTTCATTGAAGCAGTTAAGCAGGTGGTAGCGGCTAATGCCGATTACGTTCCACCTTATGGAACCGGTGCGACCCTTTATCTGCGACCGTTAATGATTGGCGTTGGTGGTAATATCGGTGTTCATCCAGCTTCAGAATATCTGTTTACGATTTTTGCCATGCCCGTTGGCGCCTATTACAAAGGCGGTTTAAAACCAACCAACTTTACAACGTCTTATTATGACCGGGCTGCGCCTCATGGCACTGGTCAGAGTAAGGTCGGTGGTAATTACGGCGGTAGTTTGCTGCCTGGCGATCAGGCTCACAAGGCCGGTTATTCAGATGTTATTTATCTTGACCCGGCAACTCATACCAAAATTGAAGAAGCCGGATCAGCGAACTTCTTTGGCATTACAAAAGATAATGAATTTGTGACGCCGAAGTCACCTTCAATTTTACCAAGTATTACAAAATTTTCTGCACTGTATTTAGCTGAGCATCGGCTTGGTTTGAAAGCTGTCCAGGGGGACGTATTCATTAATGACTTGGATCGGTTTAAAGAGGCTGGCGCAATGGGGACGGCTGCTGTTATTTCACCAATTGGCGGCATTGAGTATCAAGATCACCTGCACGTTTTTTACAGTGAAACCGAGGTTGCACCGTTAACCCGGAAACTTTATGATGAATTGACTGGTATTCAATTCGGTGATGTTGAAGCGCCTGAAGGTTGGATTCAAAAGGTACCGCTTGATTAGTTGTGTTATTCCAAGTAGAGTTTACTGACGTTTTTTTAAACAGAGGATGATAATGTGGTTAAACGCGAAGGCCATTCTCACACTGAGTTTTGTCCGCATGGTAGTGGTGATGATGTTGAACTGATGATTCAAAAGGCAATTCGGCTGGGCTTTGGAGAATATAGCATTACGGAGCACGCACCACTGCCGCCGGAGTTGAATCGTGAGTACGCTGGTCAACTGACAGGGCTAACCGAAGCATCAATTGACATGAGTGATCTGACACCTTACTTTAACAAAATGCGGGCGATGAAAAAGAAATATGCGGATCAAATTAAAATTAATATCGGCTTTGAAGTTGATTATTTGGCGGATTTTATTTCATGGACGCGGGATTTTTTAAACGAATATGGGCCGCAAACCGATGATAATATTTTGTCTGTTCATTTTATGAAGGGGCGAGATAATAAGTATTGGTGTGTTGATGATACGCTGACTGATTTCAACACCGGGTTATTGTCGATTGTCAGTGATTCTCAGGCTTTGTATACGAAGTACTTTAAGTTGGTTCGGCAAGCAGCAGCGGCAGATTTGGGGCAATTTGGGCCCAAGCGAATCGGTCACATAACGTTGATTCGTAAATTTCAGGATCATTTTCAGCTGGCGCCTCGGTATAATCACGAGAATCAGGTGCTGATTCAATCAATTCTTGAGACGGTTCGTGCTAATGGTCAACAGCTCGATTTTAATGCGGCTGGCCTATACAAAACGGCATGTAATGAACCGTACCCCAACTTTGGAGTTGCTATTCTGGCAAAGCAGATGGGCATTCCATTGATTTACGGCAGTGACGCGCACAGTATTGCCGAAATCGGACACGGTTATCATGGATTGGCAGAGTTTCTTTAATTAACTTGGAAAAACCAACTTGACTTTTTGGCATATCGTGATATGATTTCTTATAAATTAAGGATTAATAATAAAATAAAGTTTTGATTAGAAAAAGTAACCAGCTCTGAATGTAAAGAGAGTTCCGTAGCTGAGAAGGAATCATTTCGACTGGTGAAAACACATCTATGAACTAATTGATTGAACGGAGTAGATCAATTCGCAGGTTTAGCGTTATCAGGGTTACCGCAACTGTTATCGGGTTTCAAAGTAAACCGATGAGTAGTTGTTGGCAACGTAAGGCAGTCTATCGTGAGGTAGCTGCAAATTGGGGTGGAACCGCGATTAAAATTCGTCCTCGAAAACTGAATGAAGTTTTCGGGGACGTTTTTTATATAGTGTGCGAAGCAAAGCGGTTAACACTCGAAGTGTAAGGCGTTCATTTCGGAAATCCGAAGTTTGGATTTTTGAAATGAATCCCTTACATGCAGAGTGTTGCTTTGAGCAGCAGTCCTAAAACAGTGTGCGAAGCAAAGCGGTTAACGTTCGGAATATAAGGCGTCGGTTCGGAAAATCCCGGGTTTGGATTTTTTGAACCGATCCCTTATATGCAGAATGTTGCTTTGAGTAGCAGTCCTAAAACAGTGTGCGAAGCAAAACGGTTAACACCCAGAAATCAAAGGAAGTGGCAGAAGTGAAAAATAAGAATTTACCAAACGGCACCCGTGATGAGTTTGGCAGTCAGGCAGAAGTAAAGGAACAACTTCAAATAAAATTATTGGATCTCTTCAAAAACCGGGGATTTCGTAAGTTAACGACACCGGTTGTGGAATATTCGGACGTCTTTAAGCCGTTGAGTGCGGATAACTATCGGCCGTATCAGTTTTTGGATGAGCAGGGTGAGACGCTGGTTCTGCGGCCGGATTTGACTTTACCGGTTGCCAGAGTGATGAGTACAACCGGAATTGAGCTGCCTGTTAAGTGGTATTACAACGGTGATGTTTTTCGGGTAAAAAAGCGGCTCTCCGGTAGTTATAACCAGATTACCCAAGCGGGAATTGAAATCATCGGCTATAAAGGACTGAAAGCCGATTGGGAATGTCTTCAGGTCGCACTTTCGGGGTGCCGGCAGCTGAATTTGGCAGATGTGACGGTTGAACTCAGTCAGGCCAAATTCGTTGAAGCGGTGATTCGGCAGTTGCCTTTACCGGATCCAACCAAAGCCAGTCTCAAGCAGGCGTTGTTTGACAAGGATCTGAGCAGGTATCAAAGCCTCTGGGCACCACTAACGGGGACAGCATTTGAAAAGTTTTTGTCTGAGTGGCCCTGGTTGTTTGGTGATTTTAATCAGGTTATCAAAATTGTTGAAACGTTGCCGCGGGCGGTTGAAGTTGAAAAAATTGTTAAGAGTCTGATTGCAACCAAATCGTTTCTGAATCAGCAGTTCCCAGAGGATCACGTGACACTGGATTTAAGCGTTCCGTCTCCGCAATCCTATTACACCGGTATGGCGTTTCGGGGATTTACCGGCAAATCTGCGGATTATTTATTCAGTGGCGGCCGGTATGATGATTTGCTAACCAATTTCCAGAAAGTGAAGGTCTCGGCGGTTGGCGTTGCGTTTGACGTTGATGCGTTGGTGGAGCGGGCTGAATTGCCTGTTGACCAGCGACAGACCCTGATCTACTTTGATGATGATCAATGGGAATTAGCGGAAAGCAAGTTGGCTGAAGTGCAAAACGCAACGCTCTGCCTTTCCCAATCACGTCAGGCAGCAAAGCAATTGGCTGACAGCACCGGCAGCAGACTATTAGATTTAACGAAAGGCAGGCAATAATATGGCGCCAATTAAAATTGCTTTAACAAAAGGACGAACCGAACAGCAGGTAGTACCGCTGTTGGCGGCGAGCGGTATTAACTGCTCGGGCTTAAGGAACAAGGGTCGAAAATTAATTTTTAAAGATGATCCCAGATATGAATTTATTTTAGTGAAGGGACCGGATGTCTTGACTTACCTAAATAGCGGGACCGTTCAGGTTGGCATTGTCGGCAGTGATATTTTAGACGAGCAAACGAACTTTCAATATGCCATGTTAAATTTAAGCGTCGGTAAATGTCGATTCGTCTTGGCATCAACAGCGGACTTTAATCCCCAACAGCAGCGCCGCAAGATTATCGCGACCAAATATCCCAACATTACCAAGCGTTATTTTGAAGGAATCGGCGAAGATGTTGAAATCATCAAAATCGAAGGTTCGGTTGAGTTGGCGCCACTAATTGGCTTGGCGGACGCCATTGTGGATATTGTTGAAACGGGAACAACACTGCGGGAAAATAATTTGAAAGTATATGCCAAGCTGCAGCCGGTTAACACCAAATTAGTGGTTAACCGATTGGCCCTTCGCCAATATCAGCCGCAAATCAAAACGTTGATTAAAAACTTACAGGCCGCCGACCAACAAGCAGCCCGGGCAAACCAAATTGAGGAGCTATCAAAATGAGAACAGCATCTATTTCAAGAAATACAAACGAAACTCAAATCGAATTGACATTAAATTTAGATGATTATTCAAAGATTCAGGTTGATACGGGAATTGGCTTTTTCAATCACATGTTAACGGCATTTGCCAAGCACGGACGCTTCGGGTTGGTTGTTAAGGCCAAGGGTGATTTGGATGTGGATCCGCACCACACGATCGAAGATGTCGGTATTGCGCTGGGGTTGGCTTTAACAGAAGCTTTGGGCGATAAGGCCGGAATTGAACGTTTTGGTTCCGCGTTAATCCCACTTGATGAGACGCTCAGCCGGGTCGTGATTGATTTGTCAGGTCGATCCTACCTGGTATTTAAAGCTGAATTTGCCAATGACCATTTAGGCGGCTATGATACGGAAGTTACTGAGGACTTTTTCCAGGCATTTGCGTTTAACGCGGAGCTGAATTTGCATGCTGAAGTACTCTACGGCCGTAATACCCATCACAAGATTGAAACATTGTTTAAAGCTTTGGGACGGGCTTTAAGAGCGGCTGTGACATTAAATCCTGAGATTAAGGGGATTCCATCAACCAAGGGGGTCATTTGATGATTGTTGTTATTGACTATGATACGGGCAATACGCGTAACGTTAAAAAAGCACTGGATTTTCTGGGCGTGCCAAACCAGCTGAGTGCCGACCCACAAAAAATCTTGGCAGCCGATGGGGTGATCCTACCGGGAGTGGGCGCTTTTAAAAAAGCGGTTGATGCGTTAAACGAACGTCAATTGATTCCGATTATTCAACAAGTTGCCAGGCAGGGGACCCCGATGCTGGGGATTTGCCTGGGCATGCAGCTGTTATTTGACCGAAGCTACGAGTTTGGTCAAACAGCCGGGCTTTCGTTAATTGAGGGGGAAGTCGTTGCCATTCCGGATAATCTTGGGGTTAAGGTTCCCCACATGGGGTGGGATCAAAACCAGGTAACCCAAAAAGCACCAATTGCTGACGTATTTGATCAGCAGTTTAGCTATTTTGTTCATTCTTTCTATGTAAAAACAGCTGCAGCTAATATTCTGGCAACCGTTGACTACGGCGTTAAAATGCCAAGTATTGTGAAAAAAGATAATGTGATTGGGATGCAGTTTCATCCTGAAAAAAGTGGGCAGGTCGGGCTCGCCGGGTTAACGAAATTTAAGGAGATGGTTGAAAATGCAGATTATTCCCGCAATTGATTTAAAAAATCAGGAAAGTGTCCGCCTGTACCAGGGCGATTTTAATCAGACAACATTAATCAGTGAATCACCGGTAAAACAGGCGTTGGCAATTGAAAAGGCTGGCTTGACCAGCTTACATCTGGTTGACTTGGATGGTGCCAAATCGGGTCGGCCGATCAATCGGTCAATTATTCAACAAATTTGTGCGCAAACCAATCTGGCAGTAGAAGTTGGCGGCGGCATTCGATCGTTGTCGCAAATCAACGCTTACCTGACTTCCGGTGTTAAACGAGTGATTCTTGGTTCAGCGGCTTTGAATGATCCTGAGCTGGTTCAAAAAGCCATCCGACAATTCGGGGCAGATCAAATTGTCGTGGGGATCGACGGCAAAGCCGGGATGGTTGCCGTTTCCGGCTGGCTGGAACAGAGCCGGGTTAAAATGGCCGAGTTAATGGCTTCAATGGTTTCGTTTGGCGTTGGCACGTTTATTGTGACCGACATTTCAAGAGACGGGACCATGAGCGGCCCTAATGTGGCACAATT
This sequence comes from Lentilactobacillus farraginis DSM 18382 = JCM 14108, assembly GCF_000583655.1. GTDB lineage: Bacteria > Bacillota > Bacilli > Lactobacillales > Lactobacillaceae > Lentilactobacillus > Lentilactobacillus farraginis. The sequence continues at coordinate 65,398 of NZ_BAKI01000004.1, read as the reverse complement.
AAGCAATCTGCAGAGTCGCTTCAAGGAAGCAACGGTGATTGCTTCGGGCGGGATTCGAAACGTTGCCGACTTAAATCAGCTGGCTGATACGGGGATTAAAGCGGCCATCGTCGGCCGGGCAATGGCAACCGGTGATTTACCGCTGTCGACGTTGGCGGAGGTGGATCAAAATGTTGGCTAAACGAATTATTCCCTGCCTGGATGTGGATCACGGCCGGGTTAAAAAAGGGGTTAACTTTGTTAATCTGCAGGATGTCGGTGATCCGACCGAAATTGCCGCCGCTTATCAAAAGCAGGGTGCTGATGAATTGGTTTTCTTGGATATTACGGCAACCAACGAAAAACGAAAAGCCATCGTTGAAACGATTGAGAAGGTGGCCGGTCAGGTTTTTATGCCGCTAACAGTTGGCGGTGGGATTCACAACGTTGCCGATATGATGGCACTCTTAAAAGCTGGGCTGATAAAACAGCTGTTAATTCGGCGGCCGTTCGGCAGCCGAAATTAATTACCGCCGGGGCCGAAAAATTTGGCAGTCAGTGTGTTGTTTTGGCGATTGATGCTAAATTCAACCCCGAAACCGATGCCTATGAAGTGTTTGTTAACGGCGGCCGTCAGCCCACAGGTTTAAACGCAATTGAATGGGCGAAAGAAGGCGTTAAAAGAGGCGCTGGTGAACTGCTGGTTACCAGTATGGATAAGGATGGCACTAAAAGCGGCTATGATATTCGCCTTTATCAGCAATTAACCGCGGCAGTTGGGGTACCAATTATTGCTTCTGGTGGTTGTGGCCAGCTTAGTGATTTTTCAGATGTATTTCAGAAAACCAATGTCGATGGGGCCTTGGCCGCATCAGTTTTTCACTTTGGTGAACTGACAATTAGTGATGTTAAGCAGCAATTAAAAACAGATGGGGTGATCGTACGTTAACACCAAACTTTGCCAAATACGCTGATGGGTTGATTCCGGCAATTGTTGTTGATGATCGGACTAACCAGGTATTAATGATGGCCTATGTCAATCAGGAAAGTTATCAACGGAGTTTAAAAACCAGGCAAACCTGGTTTTGGTCCCGCAGTCGCCAGGAACTGTGGCATAAAGGTGAAACCAGCGGTAATACCCAGGAATTGGTTTCAATGGCGATCGATTGTGATGAGGATACGTTATTAATGCGGGTAATTCCTGCTGGGCCGGCGTGTCACACGGGCCACACCAGTTGCTTTTATCGAACAGTATTGGAGGAGAAAAAATAATGGCTGAACAAAATTTGGATGAATTATATGATTTGATCTTAAAGAGAAAGAACAATCCTGAAAAGGGATCGTATACTGATTATTTATTTACAAAGGGTTTGGACAAGATTTTAAAAAAGGTCGGTGAAGAGGCAACTGAGGTAGTGGTAGCCGCTAAGAATGATTCGGATCCGGACTTTATTTTGGAAGTAGCCGATTTGGCTTACCACGTGGAAGTGCTGATGGCGGAGCGCGGCATTACGCCAAAGCAGATCAAAGAAGAGCTGGCCAGTCGAGAGGGCCGTCAAAGCAGAATTCATGATCGAAAAGATATTAAAAATTGGTAATTAAATGATGAAGAGTGGAGGCCGCTTATGGTAAAAGAATCAGTCAAACATCTGAATCCCTACGTTCCTGAGCAAACCCTAGCCGATTTAAAATCTCAATACGGGTTAAAAAAATTAGTACGACTGTCTGCTAATGAAAATGCCTTTGGGACTTCGCCTGAGGTTGCCAAGGCGCTGGATAAATGGCATTTTAGCGATGCTAATTTATATCCTGACAGCAATGCAGAGGTTCTGCGAAAATCGATTGCAAACCGTTTTGGGATTGATGAGGATCATTTGCTTTTTGGCAACGGGTTGGATGAAGTGATCGAGCTGCTATGTCGAGTCATTTTGGCACCCGGCGACGAAGTGATTGATCCGGCACTTACCTTTTCCGAATATCAGCTTCATTCTCAAATCGAAGGGGCTGTTATAAAACGAGTAGCGCTCGACAATGCCGGCGTTTTGAATCTAACGGCTATCAAAGATCAGATTACGGCTCGCACCAAAATGATTTGGCTGTGCAATCCCAATAATCCAACCGGGACGTTCTTGGCTCCCACCACGATTCAATCGTTCCTGGAGACCGTTCCGGAATCGGTAACGGTAATTGTGGATGAGGCCTATATCGATTTCGTTGGTGATAAACGAGCTTCGGTAATTCAGCTAACCAAACAGTTTAATAATCTGGTTGTTCTACGGACTTTCTCCAAGGCGTATGGCCTGGCCAACTTTCGGGTTGGTTACGCGGTTTGCAACCCGCCATTAATGAGCTATCTGCAGGCGACCAGGTTGCCTTATAATCTAAGTACGTTTGCAGAAATTGCCGCAACGGCTGCTTTTAAGGATACGGAATTTGTTAACCGGGTGGTTGAAACAGTTGTCCAGGAACGCGACAAATGGCACCACTTTTTGATGAAACAAAATCTGCCGTTTTATGAATCAGCCGCCAATTTTATTTTCTTTAAGGCTGGGGATGCGGATCGGCTGCACGACTATCTACTTAGAAACGGCTATTTAGTGCGAAACGGATTAAAAACTGGCTGGCTGCGAATTTCAATTGGTAAACCCGAAGACAATTTGGCGGTTCAAAAGTTAATGGCTGACTATTTTAATGATTAGTCAATGGGGTCATCAGTAGCATTTCGGCCCAGAATGCGTTAATATAAATTTTACTGGAAATTACGACCTTCACTCGTAGATTCTCCAGAATCTAATTGAAATGATGGTGGTTTTATGCAAGACAACAGTCAAACTCGGGTTGTTGTTGGAATGAGCGGTGGCGTTGATTCGTCAGTTGTGGCTTATTTGCTCAAACAACAGGGATACGATGTGATTGGCGTTTTCATGAAAAACTGGGACGATACCGATGAAAATGGCGTTTGTACGGCAACGGAAGATTATAAAGATGTTGCAAGGTAGCCAATAAAATCGGGATTCCATATTATTCGGTCAATTTTGAGAAGGAATATTGGGATCGGGTCTTTACGTACTTTTTGGATGAGTACAAAAAGGGCCGAACACCCGATCCGGATGTGATCTGTAATAAGGAAATTAAATTTAAAGCCTTTTTGGATTATGCACTGGAGCTGGGAGCCGATTACATCGCAACCGGTCATTATGCTCAGTTGACCCGCGATGAGAATGGTCATAACCATCTTTTACGGGCAACCGACGGCAATAAAGACCAGACCTATTTTTTGAGCCAGTTATCTGCCGACCAGTTGGATCGCGTTATGTTTCCGATTGGTAATTTGGTAAAACCGGAAGTTCGGGAAATCGCGCGTAAAGCAGGATTGGCAACGGCTGATAAGAAGGATTCCGTTGGGATTTGTTTTATTGGTGAGAAGAACTTTAAGCAGTTTCTTGGCCATTATCTGCCGGCAACGCCTGGTAAGATGATGACTGTTGACGGTGAGGTCAAGGGGCAGCATGATGGCTTGATGTATTACACAATCGGTCAGCGTCGTGGCCTTGGTATTGGTGGCGATGGTATCGACAACCAACCCTGGTTTGTGGTTGGCAAGGATTTAAAAAAGAATATTCTGTACGTCGGTAAGGGTTATCATAATGAGTTACTGTACGCAGATTATTTGGAAGCTTCCGATATCCACTGGGTTAATAATTTGGATCGTGGTCATGACTTTCACTGTACGGCTAAATTCCGATATCGACAAAAAGATACCGGTGTAACGGTTCATTTAAGTGATGATGGCCGGAAAGTGCGGGTTGATTTTGACGCACCCGTTCGGGCCATTACACCTGGTCAGGCAGTCGTCTTTTATGATGGTGAGGAATGCCTTGGTTCTGCCATTATTGATGCTGCTTACAAGCAGGCTAAAGAGTTACAATATGTTTAACAATTGGCTTATATAAAGCTTCAAAAAGGAGATTCAACCGATTTGGTTTGAATCTCCTTTTTATGAAATAACTTACAATATTATAGGGTTAGCCGATCAACCACATGAAGATTGGCATGCTGACAAACGAGCAAACCGTGCTCCAAAATTGAATGGAGGCAATTTCCGATTCTTTGATTTTAAATTGAATGGCCAAAGTTGTTGGCATGGTAGCTGTTGGAATTGCCAAGGTTAAAACGACGATATTGATAATACCGGCCGGTGCGTGGACTGCCAGCATGATTAACCAGATAACACACGGAAAGAGAACGTTTTTGGCAAAAACGCTGATCCCAATAGAGGGACTGATTGTAATTCTTCTTGTAAAAAGGACAATCCCAATGGAAAACAGTGCCAATCCACCGGCAACTTTACCAAGAACCATAAAGGTATTCTCCAGTTCCGCGGGCATCTGCCAACCAGCCAAGGCAATGACAAATCCCAGCAGGGCACTAAGAACTAACGGCTTTTTAAACGTGCTGATGAGCCGTTCGCTGATAGAAGTGACTTCGCCTTCTTCTGCCAAGGAAGCGAAAACTGCCGGTAAAAGCAGGATGTTAATAATTAAAGTACAAAGGCCGATGGTAATGGCGCTGACTTGATCGCCAAATAACAGGGGCAGAATAGCCGACCCGATAAAGGGAACTGATGGATCGGCGACCGACAACGATCTAAGCGCCGATAAATCCAATGGCAGTCGAAAGCCGAACCGATAAGCGATCATTAAGATAACGTAGCAGCCGACCATGCTTGCCAAAAGCCAGCCGGCTAAGGGAATATCCGCGATAATAATTTTTCTGGGCGTTCCCCAAATTCCGGCAAAAACACTGAAAGGTAAGGCGTAATTCATGACCAGTTTAACGAACTGCTGGCTGTCATGGTCGTCAAAATCATTTCGATAAGCAGCAAAGTAACCAATTCCAATCGTGACGATAATTGGAATCAAAGCAAATAAAAGCGTCTGGAGCATCGACATTTCCTCCTAACAATGGGATTTCTTTTGACAAGCAATCCTAAGGGGGCTGCCCGTTAAAAGAAAAGCTGATTAGAATAAGCTTACCACTGTAATATTGGGATTTGAAGCGGAAAGTGGGGTTGTTGGTTTGAGGACTGCTGCGCAAAACAATGCCGCTCCATATAAGGGATAAATCTTAAAAATCCAGGCCCAGGATTTTCAAGATTCACGCCTTATATTCCGGACATTAACCGTTTTGCTTCGCACACTGAATTTCTTTGAATTTCCTCGCCAATGCTGTCATAATAGTGAGTGATTAACATATGGGAGGAATGGCTTTTGACGCGATTATATTTTGTACGACATGGAAAAACCGAATGGAATCTCGAAAGCCGTTACCAGGGGGCCGGAGGTGATTCACCGCTGCTTTCTGAAAGTTATCGTGAAATGAAACAACTAGCGGATCATTTTCAAAATGTACCTTTCAATCATATTTATGCCAGCCCGATCAAACGAGCCAGAATCACAGCTGGAACGATTGCACGACGATTAAAAAGTCATCCCGTTATTTCATTGATGTCCCGACTGGAAGAATTTGATTTGGGAAAGATGGAAGGAATGAAGTTTACCGACGTCAAAGAACAGTATCCCCAAGAATTTGAGAATTTTCGGAACCACCCCGTTCTTTACGATCCAACCGAAATCGGCGGTGAGAGCTTTGTTGATGTGATTAATCGAATGACACCCGCAATTATCGAGATTGTTCGTAGCAATCCGCAAAAAAACGTGATGATTGTCAGCCACGGTGCGGCATTGAATGCCGAGATCAACCACTTATTGGGGACCCCGCTGGCCGATCTGCGCAAACGCGGTGGCCTGGCGAATACCAGTACCACTATTTTGGATAGTAGTGATCAAGGCAGTCGTTCTCACTTGTAAAGTGGAATGATACCAGTTATTTAAACAAGAAATTGGACGAAACTGATTTAGTTTAGGTGGCCAAATGATGAAAGAGAATAATTCAGATAAAATTAAAAAGTTACAAAAAAAGAATCAGGAAAATCAACGTAAATATATTAAGAAACGCGAAAGTGAAGAGAAAAAAGCAGCCCAATTGACGCATCAACTAGTGGCTAAAATTGATGCCGATCCGCATAATTATCATCATTATTATGATTTGGCGACGTTATTGGTTGAGGGCAAGTCTTATGAACAGGCTGAAGAGCTTCTCATGAAGGCTTTGGGGATTTTTAAAACAGCTGACCAAGATGTTTTGGATACCTTGAAATTTGGACTTGGTAACGTTTATTATGCTGCCGAAGAATATGATAAGGCGATTAAGATTTTTCAAGAAATCGACGATCAAAAGCTGCAGTCCGAAGCTTATATTATGTTGGCCCAAAGCTATATGGCAAAGGGAGATAATAAACGGGCGATGGTATTTGCCCTTTCTGCTCAGAGTACCCGTCAAAAGGATCCGGTCGTTAATCAAATGATTGGTGATAATTTGTTAGCCTTGGGAAACTTTTCCCAAGCCGCAGATTTTTACGATTTAACTTTAAAGGCAGAGCCTCAAAATGGCAAGGCCAATTTTAATCGAGGCCTGGTTGCCATGGTATTGGGGGAAGACTTTGAAGATTATTTTAAAAAAGCCAAGCAATATGATCCAACATACTTTAAGAACGGCCAGCAAAAGTTGAAAGATATTGAAAAATTTGTTCAATTAAATAAAAAGAAACCAAATCAGGATTAGTCGCATAGGCCAAAATGACATGAATTAAAGTTGTTTTATGAGGAGAATGAACGTGGATCAACCGATGGGATTATTTGAACCCCAAGATAATTTAAATCAAAATATGTACGTCGATGGCCGGCTAAAGGCGATTTTCTTTTCCAGCAATGACAGCTTTTATAAGGTTTTGTTAATTGAAATTGCCAATACCAATCTTAGCTGGCCGGATAGTGAAATCGTTGTTACCGGTAGTTTCGGCGATGTTGTTGAAGAAAACAGTTATCATTTTGTTGGTAAAGTGATTGACCATCCCCGTTATGGTAAACAATTTCAAGCCAGCAATTATACAAGTCTGATTGCGACTACCAAGGAAGGGGTCGTGAAATACCTTTCCAGCGACCGTTTTCCAGGTATTGGTCAAGCGACCGCCAAACGGGTAGTTGAGGTGCTGGGAGATGACGCCATTCAACGAATCAGTGCAGACCGACGAGTTTTGGAACGGGTACCGATTACGCAAAAACAGCGCAACGCAATTTCAGAAAATTTGGATGTAAACGACGACCTTGAGAAAGTGATCGTTGGCTTGAATTCATATGGCTTTTCCAGTAAGGTGGCGTCAGCGATTTATGAAAAATATCATGGTGACGCGCTAAAAATAATTGCTAAAAATCCCTATCAATTGGTTGAAGATATCCGCGGTATCAGTTTTAAGCGGGCGGATGCCATTGCATTGAAGCTGGGAATAACCGCGACCTCCACCGAACGGGTTCGAGCAGGCCTGCTTTACGCCATTCAGGAACTTTGCTTTGAAAACGGTGATACTTATACAACAACGGCTGATTTGCTGAAAATGGCAGGTTCGCTGCTCGATAATAATGGCACTGTCCCTGTCAGTGGCCAAAAATTGGGGGAGTCATTAATTGCGCTGGCAAAAGAGCATAAAATTGTTGGCGAGGACGATCGAATTTATCTTGGTTACGTTTATAATGCCGAGGTCCAAATTGCCGAACATCTCAATCGGGTGATTAAAAACAAAGATGACGGCGAAACTGATTTTTCGGATGATGCGATCAAAAAACAGATTCAAATAGTTGAAAATAAGTTTGGTATTAATTATGATCAGTCGCAGCGTACAGCTATCTTAAAGGCAATTAAGTCACCGGTCTTTATTTTAACCGGCGGCCCGGGAACCGGAAAAACAACGATTATTAATGGGATTGTCAATACCTACGCCCGGCTCCATGAGTATTCGCTGGATTTGAATGAGTATAAAGATAAGCCTTTTCCAATTGTCTTAGCAGCTCCTACAGGTAGGGCCGCCAAGCACATGGCTGATTCAACGGGACTGCCGGCAAGTACCATTCATCGGTTGTTGGGGCTGAATGGCCAGGAATCTGCCGATTATACGTCCCCAAAGGATATTGAGGGCAGTTTGCTGATTATTGATGAAATGTCAATGGTTGATACCTTTCTTTTTAAGTTACTGATGCGGGCGGTACCAAATCATATGCAGGTTGTCTTTGTTGGCGATCAGGATCAGCTGCCTTCGGTTGGCCCTGGTCAGGTATTTCATGATTTACTGGTTTCCAAACAATTACCGGCAATGCATTTGAATAATATCTACCGTCAGGAAAAGGGTTCTTCGATCGTTCAATTGGCGCACGATATTCATGCCGGTCGGCTTTCTGACAACTTTGACCAAAATCAGTCCGACCGTTCGTTTATCGCTTGTAATGAAGCGCAGCTGCCCTCAGTTATTGAACAAGTTGCCAAACGGGCAAAGGAAAAGGACTTCGGCTTGATGGACGTTCAAGTATTGGCACCGATGTATCGGGGCACGGCCGGAATTGATCATCTGAATAACGTTTTGCAAAATGTTTGGCAGGTTAATCCTGAAGGAAAATCAGTAACGATTAAAGATCATACTTATCGGATTGGTGATAAGGTACTCCAATTGGTTAATAATCCGGAGCAAAACGTTTTTAACGGTGATTTGGGAATTATTGTCGGTATGCAGGCACCTAAAAATCAAACGGTACCGACCAAAATCATAATTGATTTTGACGAAACCGAGGTGACTTACGAGAAAAATGAGTGGGTTCAATTTACGTTGGCTTACTGTACTTCAATTCATAAGCCCAAGGCAGTGAGTTCCCAATGGTGATCTTACCAATTGTCCATCAATATTCACGGATGCTGCAGCGAAATTTGCTTTACACGGCCGTTACTCGCGCAAGTGATTTTTTGATTATGCTGGGAGAAAAGCAGGCTTTTGAGCAGTGTGTCCGCAGTTTGTCGGTTAATCGAAAAACCAGTCTGGTTGCCCGATTGGTAGCTGCTATTGGGATTAGTTCCGAGACGTCATCAGCGGTATCGCCGGTAGCGGAAGTTGATATGACCCCGGCGGTCCAAGGTGGGGATTCAACTGATGACGGTCAGCCAAATGAATTACCGAAACGTCTGACCGAGGAAGTAATTGCGCGTGAACTGATTGATCCGATGATTGGCATGGCCGGGGTTACCCCTGCCCAATTTGAACAAGGACCGCAGTCGGTTTCAAATTAGTCGGCTGTTTTGCGTGATGAAAACGTTATATGAGTGATTTCTTCTTATTTTTTCACGGTGATTCACTGTATCGTTGGACCAATATTATGGTAATATTTAATTAAACAAGAATACTTGGAGGGTAACATGGCTGAATTGAAATCACATCCTAAGGTTAAATTATTTTCTTTAAACTCCAACCGTCCGCTTGCTGAAGCAATCAGCAAAGCAGTCGGCGTGCCGCTTAGTGATGCAACTGTTGAAAAATTTAGTGATGACGAAATAAAAATTAGCGTTAACGAAAGCATTCGGGGCGACGAAGTTTACATTATTCAGTCGGTGTCCGACCCGGTAAACTCAACTTTAATGGAATTATTGATCATGGTTGATGCCGTTCGGCGGGCGAGTGCCAAGTCAATTAACGTTGTCATTCCGTATTATGGGTATTCACGGGCGGATCGTAAGGCGCGTTCCCGTGAGCCGATTACTGCCAAGTTGGTTGCCTCATTTTTGGAAATGGATGGTGTTGACCGGGTTGTGACGCTCGATTTACATGCCGACCAAATTCAGGGATTCTTCAATATCCCAGTTGATCATTTAAAAGCTAACACATTGTTGGCAAATTATTTTGCCGATAAGCACGATGATGCCAACAGCGTGGTTGTTTCACCCGATCATACCGGGGTTTCGCGGGCAAGAAAGTTTGCTGAGCTTTTAGATGCCCCAATTGCCATTATTGATAATCGTTCCCCGGAAGATGCAACAACGGTTCCAGAATCAGTCATTGGAAGTGTGACGGGCAAACAGGCGATCATTGTTGATGACATGATTGATACGGCATTTAAGCTGACGATTGCTGCTGAGACTTTGAAAAAGGCCGGCGCAACCGATGTTTATGCCGTTGCAACCCACGCTGTCTTCTCCGGCAACGCTCAGGAAAGACTCCAAGCGTCAGCAATTAAGAAGGTTATCGTGACGGATTCAATCAACATTGCCCAAGCTGATCAGTTTGAGAAATTGGAAGTTGTTTCAGTGGGGGACTTATTCGGTGAAGCAATTACATTGATTCATAATCAACAATCAGTTGGGAAACTATTTGGCAGGTAATTAATTTTTATTAAAGGTGGATTGATTTATGTATATGTACAAGGCAAATGAAGGACGTTATGATCATGCAGTTGTAAGACGGGCAGGGAATTCTGGACTTCAAGTACCTGCTTTGTCATTTGGGATGTGGCATAGTTTTGGCGATAATGCAACTATGGTGACAGCGAGAAAGTGATTTTAAAGGCGTTTGATAAAGGTATCTTTAGTTTTGACCTTGCTTATAATTATGGGCCGTCTTCAGGTGCAGCTGAGCGAATGTTTGGAGATGTTTATCGGGCCAACTTGAAACCGTATCGAGATGAGCTGGTAATCACCACGAAAGCCGGCTTTAACATGTGGCCCGGGCCATACGGTAACTTCTCGTCCAGAAAGACATTGATCAACGCCCTGGATGGCAGTTTGAAGCGAATGGGCTTGGACTATGTTGATATTTACTATAGTCATCGGTTTGATCCGAATACCAGTCTGGAAGAAACCGCTAATGCTTTGGATAGCATCGTTCGTTCAGGTAAGGCACTTTATATTGGAATTTCCAACTATAACGCGGCCCAAACCAAAGAAATCAGTCGCTACTTTAAGGAATTGCATACGCCGTTTGTTGTTAATCAAGCATCCTATAATATGCTGAATCGAGAAATTGAAGACGATGGCCTGTTAAAGACGTTAAAAGATGAAAACAAGGCGTTGATTGCTTATGGTCCACTGGCTGAAGGCTTGTTGACCGACAAGTATCTTGGCGGCATGAGTGATGATGTAAAGGTTCACTGGAGTAATCAATTCGTTATTAAACATGGTAAAGAAGAACTGGTTAAAAAGCTAAACGAGTTAAATGACCTTGCCAAAAACCGTGGTCAAAATCTGGCTCAAATGGCATTAGCCTGGTTGCTTCATGATAAGACGGTTGCCAGTGTTGTCACCGGCGCTTCAAAGGTCGGCCATTTGGAAGACAACCTCAAAGCCTTGGATAACCTTGATTTTACGGCTGATGAATTAGCTCAGATTGATAAAATTGTTAAGTCTTAATGCTGATTAACGATTAAGATTGCTTAAAAGAAAATCGTTCAACTTTGTGGTTGGGACAATCGTTTGATGATTGTTTCAGCCGTTTTTTTGTTATCTGCCATTTTTGGTGGCTGTTTGACATTATGAACTTAAGTAATGGTTTGTTAAATGTGGTCAACTTTTAAAGATTGACTGGGCGTTAATTCAAATTTGGTAAAACAGTTTAATTCAATCATGATATACTTATCTGTATTAGATTATGTCTTGAATGGAGAATCGTTATGACAAAAAAAGTTACCATTACCGATTTGGCTAAACGAGCCAACGTTTCCGTTACCACGGTTTCACAAATTTTGAATGGTAAGGACGATCGTTTTAGTGAAAAAACCGTTAAGCGGGTTCACCAGCTGCAGAAAGAAATGGGGTACGCACCAGACTTTAACGCCCAAAGTTTGATTCGGAGAAGTGGACACACCATTGGCGTTTTGGTGCCGAATATTAATAACCCGTTTTTTAGTCGATTTTTGCGGGGGATTGAGTCGGTTGCAATGGATAACGGCTATATCCCCCTTATTTTTGGCTCTAACAACAATCAAAAGCTGGAAAGCTATTATCTCTTTGAATCGATTCGTCGAGCCGCAGACGGCATGATAATCGCTTCTGCGATCTCAGATGTCAGCTACATTGATAATATTTTGAATCAAAACGGCATCCCTTACTTGCTGACGGACCAGGCACCGATTACTGAAGGAGACAAAGTGGACGTTAATAACTATCATGGCGGTGAAATGTTGGCAGATTATCTGATTAAGAAAGGTCATCGTGATGTGACGGTGGTTACCGATAAGCAACCGACATTGAATTTACATCAGCGATTGGTCGGCTTTTTGGATATGTTTAAAAGACATCAAATGGCAATTCCTAATGAACGGATCATTGAAACTGACTTAACCAAATTGGGCGGTTATCACGCTGCTAAATCGGCCTTGGCAACTAAGCCAACGGCAATTTTCGCGTTAAATGATGAAATTGCAATTGGCTTATACCGGGGAATTCACGAAGCCGGCCTTCGAATTCCCGATGATATTTCGGTTGTTGGCTATGATGATATTGATTTAGCCGAGTATGTTACGCCCACTTTAACAACGATTCATCAACCTGCTTTTGAAATGGGTGAAAGTGCTGCTAAGCTTATTTTGGCACGGATTCAAGACCAAAAGAGAGCTTTTCAGGAGGTGTCTTTACCAATCGAACTGATTGAACGCAATAGTGTCAGGGATATTCGATCGTAAAAAAAGTATTTGTAAAACCTTTTCAAATCTGGTATCCTCTTTAGTGAAAGGTTTTACCTAATGCCGGTCATTCGGCTCGGGAAAGCCATGATTCAGGAACTTTATAAAATATTTTTGACAGAGAAGATTATTAAAAGTGATGGGTGACTAAAAAGCAATCCAGCTACAGTCTTGGTTTGCTGGCTAGGTCCTACCATTATGCTAAGAGGAGCTTTGAAAAACATGACAAACAAAGTGGTTGTACTTGGAAGTTTAAACGTTGATACGACACTGCATATTGCACAAATGCCCAAACCAGGTGAGACAATCAGTGCCAAGAGCAAGACCAATTCGGCTGGTGGAAAGGGTGCCAATCAGGCAGTTGCGGCTGCTCGTTCACATGCTCAAACCAGTTTTATCGGCCAAGTTGGTCGAGACAGCGCTGGCGATTTTATGATTGCCGCGCTAAAAAAGGACGGTATTAATACGGATCATGTGACGGTTACCGATCAATCAGGTACCGGTTCGGCTGTGATCTTATTGGACGAAGCCGGTCAAAATAGTATTATGGTTTATGGCGGCGCTAATCAAGCGATGCAAACCGACGTTATTTCGAAAAGTGAAACGTTAATTGCCGACGCCGATGTCTTGATTTCGGAGTTTGAAACACCACAGGAAGTTACGTATGCGGCCTTTAAACTTGCTAAGCAGCATGGTGTGATGACGATTTTAAATCCGGCTCCGGCAGCGACTATTAAGCCGGGATTGTTGTCAGTGACCGATTTGATTGTGCCAAATGAAACTGAAAGTGTGACGTTAACGGGAATTACAGTAACAGACACAGCTTCAATGGATGATAACGCAGCCAAGTTTGCGGCGATGGGAATACAAAATGTGATTATTACGGTTGGTGATCGGGGTGCCTATTATCATACCGCCAAGGCTAGTGGTTTTGTCCCTGCTTTCAAAGTTCATGCGAAGGATACAACGGCTGCCGGGGATACTTTTATTGGTGCGTTTAGTGCGAAAGTTAACCCAGATTTTTCCAATATTGAAAATGCACTGATTTATGCGCAACAGGCATCATCCATTACGGTTCAACGGATGGGGGCATTGCCTTCGATTCCGACAACCGAAGAAATTAAAGAAACCTATAAATAAAAAATTATCATTTATATTAGGCGATTCTGCGACTGGGAACTCTTTTTTTAAAAGTATTGATTTACTAATTTTTATCTGTTAATATTACCAGACGTTAGCAGGAAATTTAGTTTATGATCGTAACGTCTTCATTGGGAAAGTTGCGGTTGACTGTAATCAAATTATTTTATACGTTCAAAGGGGTTTATAGCTATGAGCAATAAGTTAGAAATTCTTAAAGAATATCAAAAAGCAGCTTCCAAGTTGGATCAGTTGAAATCTCAAGAAGCTGAGGTTTGCCGTTCAGCAAACAATGGAGATAAAAACACAGTGGTGATTAAACCGCAATTTGGTAATGAAATGAATCATCTTAATGAGGAGTGTGTTCAGTTGAATATGATTTTGGAAGCCATGGATGCTTCAGAAGACTAGACAGCTGTTCAATTAATCGAAAAATGGGGCTGGAACAAAAGTGATTTTGTTCCAGCCCCATTTTATGCACTTACGACTTATTATCGAGCGAAAGCGTGCGCTAAATGGCAACTTTCTGCCACTCTCAATTAAAAATAGTCTGATAATAGTGCAAAGGAGACGGCCGTTTTAATTTGATTACGGCCCTTCAAGTCTCTCAGCCAATTCGGCGGGAAGGTCACAGGTGCGTAGAGTAAGGAAGCCAGCATTGAAGTGATCGACCCGATTGTATCTGCGTCATTGCCAAGATTAACTGCTCGCTTAACAGCGACAAAGTATTGTTCTGAATTAAACAGACACCAAAAAACAGCGTTTAAAGTATCAACGACATAAGGTGAACTTTTAATTTGGGTGCTTGACTGACGTAGAAAGTTAATTCGGCCCAGCTGCTCGAAATAGGGCACCTGATCCTTGTAAAGGGGTTTATCCCCATAATAAGTCAAAGCTTCCTGAATGGCCTTTAACATGGCGTATTTGTTGGGGTTCTGAATTGTCCTGATAATAACGTTGGTTAAGATTCCAGAAGCAACCAGACTTCGCGGGTGCCGATGGGTAGTTGCCGTAAATTGATGAATAAGATTCGCAATTTGATCGTTAAATCGATACTGATGGTGGCTTGTCAGGATAAAGAAAGCCAAAGGCATTAATTTCATTAAAGCACCGTTGCCGTTGCTCATTTCATCAACGCCGCCGCAAAGTTCCGGCTTCGTCCCCTGATCAAAACGCTTAATGGCATCTTCAGTTGTCTTGCCAACACCAAAGGCTTTGCCAAAGGGCGTGTATTCACCATAATGATACCATTGAGAATATCTTGTCATGAGATCATTCAGATTGAATCCGAGTGAAAGACTGACCAATGAGGCAATTGATAGTGCCGTATCGTCGGACCAAGTGCCTTTGGGCAGGTCAAACGAGCGGTGGCCAATCATGGTATCAACGGGGTTTTCAAGTAGTTTTTCGCGCTTTTCAAATTGAAATGGGACGCCTAAAGCATCACCTAGAGCGACAGCAGTTAAGGACTGAAATAGCAGGTAGCTTGTAGAATACATCAGATTTACCTCGATCTTGTACTTTCTAAACGATATTAATGAGTCGGCAACCCTTTGGCGAGTGACACCGGCTGTTATAGCAATCATGTTTGATTAGCGCGACGAACCCAAAACGGATAAGTTTGCGTTTCATATGAGACGTGATAGACTTTGTCGCCCAGCTCTTCACCGTCGATTTGACCATAGCGTGCTTGCTGTGTATCCAAGCCAAAGTGGGTTTCGGAAAAATGATGAACAAATCGTAATTTTAAATGTCTTTTTAATAATAGCATAAAAATAAATAAGAAGATTTGCCGCCGGGTTGGCTTTTCTACGATAATCAAATCCAACTGTTTCTGGTACAAGGACGCTTTTGGCGCGATGTTGATGCCACCGCCGAAATAAGGCTGGTTAGTTACGGTTGCCAGAAAAGCTCTGGGATAGGTAATCTTAGTACCATCCGGTTGACTGACGGTCAGCCTAAAAGGCTTTAATGACTTAATCGCATGGCGAACGGATGCCCAGTATGAGAAGCCGCTAAGTTGCTGATGACTTTTTAATAACGAATGATTGGCAAAGTGGACCACGGTTGCATCCAGCCGATGCCAAAATTATTAAGGAAATAACCGTCACTTTGATAATCGTGGTTGTCAAAGTGACCGATTTCAATATTTACTGGTTTTTTTGTGGTTAAGATTACCTGAAGCGCGTCCTGCCACTGCCGGGAAATTTTTAATCCCCGCGCGAAGTCGTTTCCGGAACCGATTGGTAGGACGCCGATCGGTACCCGCGGATTTTGAAGAAGTGGGTGTTCAGCATAAAAGCGCATGCATCCCAGTAATGTTTCGTGAAGGGTGCCGTCACCACCCGCGGCAACAATAATGGCGTCGGGATGGTTGGTTGCCGTTACCTGATTTAGAATTTGCATCGCAATTGAGACCGCGTGACCATCGTATTCTGTAAAATAGGTCCGGTATGAAATTGCTGCTTGATCGAGGTATTGTTCAACTTGCGGCCAAACTTTCCGACCGTTATTGCCACCAGCTGTCGGATTAACGATTATAAAGTATTCCATTTGCCAAAATGCCCCCGTTACTTACAAGTTTAATATGTAAAAAGGAACTTGAAAATCGAATGATTAAAAGATCCGATTCTCAAGCTCCCTAAAATAATTCATTAAGTGATTCCAAGATCATTAATGACCGCCATTCATAATCAACATTGGCAAAATCATTGGATGACGTTCCGTTTTGTCATACAGGAACTCTTGTAAGTCATCAATGACTGCGTTTCTAATCGAAGCTTCAGTTGCCTTTTTATTATGCATCGCTTTTCTGATTGTCTTGAATACCCGCCGTCTGCCTTCATCGAGTAGTTCACCCGACTCACGCATATAAACAAATCCACGGGAAAGAATATCAGGACCGGATTGAATTTCTTGATTATGCAGATTAATGGTTGCAACAACAACGACAATGCCTTCTTCGGAAAGCAGTTGGCGATCACGTAATACGATGCTGCCAATATCACCAATACCGCTGCCATCAATATAAACGTCACCAGCTTGGAAATGAC
This sequence comes from Lentilactobacillus farraginis DSM 18382 = JCM 14108, assembly GCF_000583655.1. Taxonomy (GTDB): domain Bacteria; phylum Bacillota; class Bacilli; order Lactobacillales; family Lactobacillaceae; genus Lentilactobacillus; species Lentilactobacillus farraginis. The sequence goes on along the minus strand of NZ_BAKI01000004.1, from coordinate 48,618 downwards.
CGGCTAATCTGGCATTGTCCTTTGACAGTGCCAATACGTCACCATTTTGCATGATAAAGCTGTGATCAAGCGGCACACCACATTGTTCGGCAAGTTCCGTATGAATTTTCAGCATTCGATACTCACCGTGGATTGGCATGAAGAACTTCGGCTTCATCAAACGCAGCATTAACTTTTGTTCTTCCTGACCGCCGTGTCCGGAAGTGTGAATGTTGTTTACTTTACCGTGAATAACGTTTGCACCGGCTTCTTCCAATTTGTTGATCACGTCGTTAACACTCGTGGTATTACCAGGAATTGGATTACTTGAAAAGATAACGGTATCTCCCGGCTGAATTGAAATCTGCCGGTGGGTGCCATTGGCAATTCTTGAAAGGGCGGCCATAGGCTCCCCCTGTGATCCGGTACATAAAATCATGGTCTTATTTGCTGGTAATGACTGGAGTTGATTGGCGTCCACAAATGCATCATCAGGGATATCCAAGTACCCCAGCTCCCGGCCATTAACAATTGCTGCATCCATGCTTCGGCCAAAGACGGCGATTTTACGGCCCTGGCCAGGGCATTGTCACAAGCGGTTTTAATTCGGGATATATTTGATGCGAAAGTCGCAAAAATAATCCGATCTTTAACCTGATCAAAAATATGGGATATAGAATTACCAACCCATTTTTCGGATTTTGTCCAAACGGGCTTTTCGGCATTGGTACTGTCGGACATCAGACAGAGGACACCTTCAGCGCCCAGTCTGGCCATCTCTTGAAGATCAGGCGGCTGGTTGGTTACCGGTGTGAGGTCGAACTTATAGTCACCGGTTTCAACGATAACGCCAACTGGCGTATGAACAGCAATTCCCAGCGTGTCGGGAATTGAGTGGGTGGTTCTAAAAAACGAAACTTTGGTTTTTCGAAATTTCAGTACCGATTTATCACTGATTTCGTGGAGCTCGACAGAATTTAAAAGGCCATGCTCTTCCAATTTGTTTTTAATTAAAGCCATAGCCAATGGGCCGGCATAAATTGGAACGTTTAGAACCTTCATCAGGTATGGAACACCGCCAATATGGTCTTCATGCCCATGGGTGATTACAAGCGCCTTAATTTTGTCTTTATTATCCACCAAATATTTGTAGTCCGGAATCACGTAGTCAACACCCAGAAGATCATCCTCCGGGAACTTGATTCCGGCATCAATCAGAATAATTTCGTCTTGAAATTGAATGCCGTAGGTGTTCTTACCGATTTCACCAAGTCCACCAACGCCATAGATAGCCGCTTCGTTATTTTTGACGTTCAGCTTTCTCATTTATTATTAAACTCCGTTAATTTGAAATTCGAACTTTTTTGTTCGTATTCCAAGTGTTCTCCGCGAAGTGGTTCGACAAACTCGATTGCGTAATCAGTATTGTCTTCTACCAGAGCACGTGCTTCGACCTCTGTATCGGCCTCAAGATACAGAGAGCGGGTCGTTTCCCGACGGGGCGTTTGTTTGGCGTCGGTTGATATAAAACTTTAAAAATCATAAAAAAACTCCTTTATTCATGTACTTTTTCGAAACGATTAGGTTTCTTTCCGAACAAGTGGTTGTGAGAACACAACTAATGCAGTTATTTTACCATAATACAAGGAATAAGTATATAAAACATGATAGCCAACGCAGATACATTCTCATGGTAGAATTAACTTAGTGAAACGAAATGGAGCGAATTGACTATGATACTCACCATTCAAATTATTATTGGTTTGGCTGCTGCATTTGCTGTTTATAATTTAATTCATTATCTGTTTGTGACCCGGCCCAGTCGAAAAAGATTATTGGCCTCCCAACGGACGGTTAATAAAGCGGTTATCGAAGTAATTAAAACGCTGATTTCAACAAATAAGCTTGCACCGATAAATGAAGCGGAACTTCACTCGGAAATGATAGCCAACATTTGGGGAAGAGGGGTCATGGCCTTTGAATATCATCTGCCGATTGATCGGGTCAGGGTCCCTATTCCGGAATTAAAGGCGCTGCTGGGCAAAGAATTAGCTGTTTATAGTGATAAAAATGGCATTCATGCGCATGGCAGGGGCAGCAGCGCTTTTGTGGTAACTGATATTTGGCAGTTGGATGACCGCCTGCATTTTGACGTGGCGTATTTAATTAATTTAACGACAGTTGAATATATTGATGATTTGAATCGGCTGCATTAATAATGAAAGTACCAATCAGGTGATGGCTTTAGCACCGCAGCATCGCGTTTTGATTTGAAAATCAAGTTATGGCTGTTAGGACTGGATTGGTTCGACCATTGAAATTAATTTTCATTACTTTGAAATAATCTTTTTCACTTACAAAAACCAATCGTGTAAATAGCTTGATAAAGAGTGGGACGAAAGGCGGTTAACTTCCGGCACATGTGTCCACTCGGTAATAATCGTGATTACACAAAAGAGACTGGACAAAATTACTTTTGTTTCAGTCTCTTTTTCTCTGGGAATTCCCGGTCCAAGCGTAATTAGTAGATGAAAATTTCATCGTCATCACGTTGGAATGGATTTTCTTTATTGATGTGATCATAAAAAAGAATACCGTGTAAATGATCGATTTCGTGTTGGCAGACAATTGCCGGATAGTTTTTCAATCGAATTTTATGTGTTTGACCGTCAACATCTTGATACTTAAGGGTAATTCGCGCGGCACGAGGAACATATCCAGGAACATCCCGATCAACAGAAAGGCAGCCTTCACCTTCAGTTAACGCACCTCGTTGAACTGAGTTGGAGACGATCACCGGGTTAATAATGACGTCTTTGAAAAGGGGCTTATCTTTTTCATTTTCATCATCATTAGGAACCAAAACGGACGCCATCATTTTAGAAACGCCAACTTGTGGGGCTGCTAAACCAACGCCTGCTCGCAATTTATATTTTTCACACAGTTCCGGATTTTGGCTGATTTCAAGGTACTCCATTAAATCGTGAGCCAACTTCTTGTCAGCGTCACTTAATGGGAACGTCACTTTTCGGGCTTCCTGGCGTAGTACCGGATTGCCATCTCGAACAATATCATCCATTAAAAACAAATCAAAGACCTCCGAATATTTTTTCACTAGCACCATTTTATCTTAATCTAAGGGAAATTACTATGTGTTTCATCTGGAAGCAGGGGAGTGATTGTTGTGAGATTTGTGTTTTTGGAATTTTAATGTATTAATTTATGATATGAATGAAGGCGAATTTATTAAACAAATGAACATATAAATTTTCACAATCTTTACTCTCACAGGCGGTTTCATGACTTGCTTACAGAGAAAAACGAAATAAGCGAAAAAACCTTTTTGAAAGTAATGTAAGGGCTTGCAAATGGGCTGAAAAAATGCTAAATTTTAAGTGTGGTTTAGAAGTGAAGTGTTTGTGCATCACAATTCTGGCTTTACAGGAAAGGAAAGTGTTATCTATGGCAGCAAAGAGTAAGCATGTTGTTGATTTTGAGCACATCAAATCGACGATGAGCGATCCATACAAGAAACCAGTTCAAGTCATTGACGAAAATGGCAAGATTGTTAATCAGGAATTATTTGACCGTTTTAGTGATGATGAATTGGTTACATTGATGGAAAAGATGGTTTGGGAACGTGCATTACACGAACAAACGATGAACTTTTCGCGTCAAGGTCGTTTAGGCTTCTATGCGCCAACTTTCGGTGAGGAAGCTTCCGAAATGGGAATTGCTCACGCAATGAAGAAACAAGATTACCTGTTCCCGGCATATCGTGATTTACCACAATTGATCCAACATGGGGCAACCGTTAAGGAAGGCTTCTTATGGTCAAAGGGTCACTATCAATGCTATGACTATGTACGACGTGGTGTTCGTGCATGGATTCCACAAATTATCATTGGCGCTCAATATGTTCAATGTGCCGGCGCCGCATTAGGAATTAAAAAGAATGATGAAAAAGACACGGTTGCTTATGTATTTACCGGTGACGGTGGTACTTCGCAGGGTGACTTCTATGAAGGAATCAACTTCGCCAGTTCATTCCAAGCACCAGCTGTCTTCTTTGTTCAAAATAATGGTTGGGCAATTTCAGTACCGCGAAAGACGCAAACTGCCGCTGAAACATTAGCCCAAAAGGGTGTTGCTTCAGGTGTTCCAGGCGTTCAAGTAGACGGAATGGATATTCTGGCAACTTATCTGGTAGCTAAGGATGCTCGTGACTTTGCAGCTTCCGGTAATGGTCCGGTATTAGTTGAAACCTTAACTTATCGTTTCGGTGCTCACAGTTCTGCTGGTGACGATCCAAGTCGTTATCGAACTAAAGAAGAAGAAAAACCTTGGTTCGATCGTGATCCACTTATTCGACTGAGAAAAGTATTAACCGATAAAAAACTTTGGGATCAAGAAAAAGAAGATAAATTGGTCGCTCAATATAAAGATCAATTCAAGCAGGATATGAAGGATGCTGAAGCTGCACCTAAGCAAAAGGTTAGTGACTTCCTGAAACACACATTTGAAGTACCTACCCCAGATGTTGCGGCCCAAATCAAAGAATTTGAAGCAAAGGAGTCGAAGTAATCATGGCTAAATTAACGTATATTAAAGCAATTACGGATGGACTTGACCAAGTATTGCAAGATGATCCGAAGACATTGATTTTCGGTGAAGACGTTGGTAAAAACGGTGGTGTTTTCAGAACAACCGTCGGCCTTCAAGATAAATACGGTACTGACCGTGTCTTCGATACACCGTTAGCTGAATCAGGAATTCTTGGGTTGTCAATTGGGCTGGCATTAACCGGCTGGCGACCAATTCCGGAAATTCAATTTATGGGATTCACAATGGAAGCCGTTGACTCAATCGGTGGTCAAATGTCACGAAATCGTTTCCGAATGTCGGGTGATGTTTCCATGCCGATTACCATCAGAACACCATTTGGTGGTGGGACGCATACTGCTGAACTTCACGGTGATTCGTTGGAAAATCTGTTCGTTGGCATTCCGGGATTACGGGTTGTAACACCTGCTAACCCATACGATGCAAAGGGCATGGTGATTTCAGCCGTTGAAAATAACGATCCGGTGTTGTTCATGGAAAACTTGAAACTTTATCGTTCAATGAAAGATGAAGTTCCCGATGGTCATTATACTGTGCCGCTAGATAAAGCCAAAGTTGTTCGTGAAGGATCTGACATTACCATTGTTGCTTACAGTGCTGAAGTTAATGAAGCATTGAAAGTGGCTGATAAATTAGAAAAAGAGAATATTTCAGTTGAAGTTATCGATTTACGTTCACTATCACCAATCGATACTGAAACGATCTTTAACTCAATTGATAAGACTCATAAAGTAGTAGTTGCTCAGGAAGCTCAAAAGATGGCTGGCGTTGGTGCTCAAGTTGCCTCTGCCATTGCTGAAGATGATATTATGTCACTTGATGCCCCAATTGGCCGTGTTTCAGCTCCTGACAGTGTCTTCCCGTTTGCGATGGCTGAAAATGATTGGCTGCCAAATGCCGATGATATTGAAGCTAAAGTACGTGAAATCTTAAACTACTAAAATTCTAAGTAAGAAAGGAAGTTAGATCCCATGGCTTATAAGTTTAAACTCCCTGAGCTGGGTGAAGGTATGGCCGAAGGTGAAATTGCTTCATGGTTGGTCAAGCCTGGCGATAAAGTTAAAGAGGACGATCCATTAGTCGAAATTCAAAACGACAAGTCCGTTCAAGAGCTACCATCTCCGGTAGCTGGAACTGTTAAGAGTATTGATAAAGACGAAGGTGAAACAGCCGAAGTTGGTGACGTCCTGATTACCATTGATGATGGTTCGCCTGATACAGCGGATGATTCAGCTCCTGCACCTGCAAAGGAAGAAGCACCGGCACCGGAACCTGAAAAAGAAGCCGCACCGGCGCCAGCAGCCACGGCTGCTCCTGCACCTGCTGGTAATCCAACAGCTGCCAATCCAAATAAATTAGTTAAGGCAATGCCATCTGTTCGCCAATATGCGCGTGATAAAGGCGTTGATATTACTGCAGTACCTGCTACCGGCAATCACGGGCAGGTTACCAAAGCTGATATTGACAACTTTAATCCCGCCGCTGCACCGGCTCAAGCAGCACCGGCTCAAGCTGCGCCTGCTGGCCAGGAAGCCGCACCAAAGGCAACGGGTGGTCCAATCAAGCCTTACAAGTCTGCTCAGCCTGACCTTGAGACCCGTGAGCCGATGTCAATGATGAGAAAGATCATTGCCAAGTCGATGCGGGAATCAAAGGATATTGCACCGCACGTAACGTCATTTGATGATGTTGAGGTCAGTGCTTTAATGGCAAATCGGAAGAAGTATAAGGAAATTGCCAAAGATCAGGGCATTCATTTGACCTTCCTGCCGTATATTGTTAAGGCATTGGTAGCTGTTATGAAGAAGTATCCTGAGTTTAATGCATCAATTGACGATACCACCCAGGAAATTGTTTACAAGCACTACTACAACATTGGCATTGCAACGAATACCGATGATGGCCTTTACGTTCCAAATGTTAAGAATGCTGATGCCAAGGGCATGTTTGAAATTGCTAAGGAAATTACTGAAAATACCCAAGCAGCATATGACAACAAGCTGTCTGCCGATAAGATGAGCGGCGGTTCAATCACGATTAGTAACGTTGGTTCAATTGGCGGTGGTTGGTTCACACCGGTTATCAATCAACCGGAAGTTGCTATTCTGGGTGTTGGTAAGATTGCCAAAGAACCATACGTTGATCCTGAGGATGGCGAAATCAAAGTTGGCAACATGTTGAAACTTTCCTTAAGCTATGATCACAGATTGATCGATGGCGCGCTTGCTCAAAACGCTTTGAACCTGTTGAACAAGCTGCTTCATGATCCGGATATGCTTTTGATGGAGGGATGATCGAATAATGGCTGATGTTGAAAAGAAAGAGACCGTGATTATTGGAGCCGGCCCTGGCGGCTATGTTGCCGCAATCCGAGCTTCCGAATTAGGACAAAAAGTAACGTTAATTGAAAAATCAGATACGCTTGGCGGTGTTTGTCTGAATGTTGGCTGTGTTCCGTCAAAAGCATTGATTCAAGCCGGCCATCGTTTCCAAGACGCAAATGATGCTTCAACTTATGGGATCACTACGCAACCGGCAACCATTGATTTCAAAAAGACCCAGGAATGGAAACAGAAAAAAGTGGTTGATCGAATGACCAGTGGGGTCAAAATGCTGCTAAAGAAGCACAAAGTTGATGTGATTCAAGGCGAAGCTGTTTTGGACAGTGATACGCAACTTCGGGTAATGCCCGTTGGCCCACAACAATTTATGAGTGCAGATACCGGATTAACCATTCAATTTGACAATTTGATTATTGCAAGTGGTTCTCATCCAATTGAAATTCCGGGATTCAAGTTTGATGGTCGGGTTGTTGATTCAACCGGAGGCTTGAATTTACCTGAAATTCCAAAAGAATTTGTTGTTATCGGTGGTGGTTATGTCGGAACCGAATTGGCAGGCGCTTATGCCAATATGGGATCGCACGTTACGATCATTGAAGGAACGCCGTCTATTTTGGCAGGCTTCTCGAAAGACATGGTTTCGATTGTTGAGAAGTCATTGAAGAAGAAGGGCGTTGACATTATTACCAGTGCCACGGCTAAATCATCTTCACAAGATGCTGACAGTGTCAGTGTTACTTATGAAGCTGATGGCAAAGAAGCAACGATTAAGGCTGATTACTGCATGGTAACGGTTGGCCGCCGACCGAATACGGATGACTTGGGTCTTGAGTATACCAAGGTTAAATTAGACGATCACGGAATCGTTCAAACGGACGATCAAGGCCGAACCGATTCACCGCATATTTTCGCGATTGGTGATATTGCTTCGGGTCCTGCCTTGGCCCATAAGGCATTTTTCCAAGCCAAAGTGGCTGCCGGTGCGATTGCCGGTAAGAACACAGCCAATGACTATGTCGGCGTTCCCGGGGTCTGCTTTACCGATCCTGAAATGGCTGTTGTTGGTTTGACTCAGTCACAAGCCAAGGATAAAGGGATTGAAGTTGCAACAGCTAAATTCCCATTTGCCGGTAATGCGCGAGCAGTTTCACTTGACGAAGCTGAGGGATTTGTTCGTCTGATTTATACCAAGGATGATAAAACAATTCTTGGCGGCGAGGTTGTCGGTCCCGGCGCAAGTGATCTGATTGCTGAATTAAGTTTGGCTGTTAATGGCCGGATGAACGTTGAAGATATTGCTTTGACAATTCATCCGCACCCAACACTGAGCGAACCGATTCAGGAAGCTGCCGATATTGCACTGGGCTTCCCAACTCATATCTGATAATTACGTTATAAAGCAAACAGTCATTAAAACGATCTGTCATTTTAAAAAGACAGGTCGTTTTTAATTTTGAAATTAAAGTTATTAAGGTTCTTTCGACTTTTTCATTTCACAAAGTTTTGAAATAATTTATAATTGAAAATAAAGACCGGCTTTTTTGAATTTATTTCATCACGAAGTATTGATCGGAGAGGATACTTATGAACGATAATTACGCATATCCGTTACTTGAAGGATTGAGTGACCGTGAAGTTGTTGTGCTGGTTACATTTTTTCAAAAAGTTGAAGAGGCCTACGAAAAGCCGGATGGCGTTGACCGAGAGACGTTTAATCATGCCTATCAACAGTTTCGTGACGTGATTCCTTCAAAAATGGAGCAAAAACAACTTGAAAAACAATTCAAAGAACGTTCCGGATATGATGTTTATCAGGTCATCAAACATGCCAAACAAGTTGATAAAAATTTAAAGATGAACGAGGCGTAACATGGAGATTAGTGAACTTGAAAAAATTGATAAAACCGTCAAGGGCTGGCTGCGTGAGTCGCGGGACAATGTTTTAAGAAGTATTGATACCCGGTTAACCGTTAATACTAAAAGCAGTCGTCGGGATCTTGTGACAAATATTGATAAACAAAACGAAAAATTCATTGTTTCCAAAATTCGGGAGTTTGAACCTGATGCCAAAATACTTGGTGAAGAGGGTTTTGGTGACCGGGTTGACTCCACGCAGGGAAGGGTTTGGATTGTCGATCCGATTGACGGGACAATGAACTTTGTCAAGCAGCGCAACCATTTTGCAATTATGATTGCCCTCTATCAGGATGGTATTGGCGAATTGGGCTATATCTTGGATGTAATTGGGAATCACTTGCTGTCGGGTGGCCCCAAACTAGGCGTTTTTGATAATGGGCACCCACTGGATAAGGTTGCCGATACGGCACTTAAAGACGGTTTAATCGGGTTAAGCGGCCCGATGGTTTTGAATAATGATTTTAATATGGTAGAAATTGCTGAAAAATCACTCGGCATGCGAATCTATGGCAGCGCGGGATTGACATTATTTCAGTCCTGCGCGGTGAGCTGGTTGGGTATATTTCATACCTGAAGCCTTGGGATTTTGGTGCCGGTAAAATTCTGGCCGAAGCGGTCGGATTAAAGATCACGACTATTGACGGCAAGCAATTAGGTATGTTATCATCAACAGCGGTATTATTAGCAACGCGAAATGCACATCGAGATGTTCTTACTATCGTTGGTAAGTGATGAATCATACTGTGACATTGACAGTGGTCACAGTTTTTTTATGCGAATAGGATAATTTATATTCAGGTGTGTCGCATGCGAGTCTGATTTATTTAATGAAGGGAAGCAACTAATTTGGATACAAAACTTAAAACACGGGATGACATTCGAAATATCGCTATTATTGCTCACGTTGACCACGGTAAGACAACTTTGGTTAATGAAATGTTGAAGCAATCCGATACTTTGGCTGCTCATACTCAAATCGAAGATCGTGCACTTGATTCAAACGCCATTGAAAGAGAACGGGGCATCACCATCCTTTCAAAGAATACGGCAGTTAAGTACGGCGATAAGCAAATTAATATTTTGGATACACCGGGACATGCCGATTTCGGTGGTGAAGTTGAACGAATCATGCGAATGGTTGATGGTGTTTTACTGGTTGTTGATGCGTTTGAAGGTACGATGCCGCAAACCCGGTTCGTTCTGAAAAAAGCTTTGGAACAACACCTGACGCCAATTGTTGTGATTAACAAGGTTGACCGGGAAGGTGCTCGACCTGAAGAAGTTGTGGACGAAGTATTGGATTTATTTATTGAATTAGGTGCCGATGAAGAACAATTGGACTTCCCGGTTATTTATGCTTCAGCAATGAATGGGACATCCAGCTATGACTCCGACGTTTCGACTCAGGAGCATACAATGAAACCGATTTTTGATACGATTATCAAGCATATCCCAGCTCCAATCGATAATTCTGACGAACCGCTTCAATTCCAAGTGGCGTTATTGGACTATAATGATTTTGTCGGCCGAATTGGAATTGGTCGAATTTTCCGAGGAAGAATTAAAGTTGGCGATAACGTAACAGTTATGAAGCTGGATGGTTCAAAGAAAAACTTCCGGGTTACCAAGTTGATGGGCTTCATCGGTCTTCAGAAAGTTGACATCAACGAAGCCAAAGCCGGTGATTTAATTGCAGTTTCCGGAATGGAAGAAATTAATGTTGGTGAAACCGTCGTATCACCGGATACACCGGAAGCTTTACCAATTCTGCGAATCGATGCCCCAACTTTGCAAATGACATTTGGGACCAACACATCACCATTCGCCGGTCAGGATGGTAAATTTGTGACTGCCCGTCAGTTGGGCGATCGACTCAAGCGGGAATTGCATACCGATGTTTCGTTAAGAGTTGAGGATACTGATCAGCCTGGATCTTGGGTTGTTTCCGGTCGTGGGGAGCTGCATTTGTCAATCTTGATTGAAACGCTTCGTCGAGAAGGCTATGAGCTGCAGGCATCCCGTCCGGAAGTTATCTATCGTGAAATTGACGGTCAAATGTGCGAACCGTTTGAATCAGTTCAAATTGATACGCCTGATGAATACACTGGTTCCGTTATCGATACGCTTTCACAACGAAAAGCAGAAATGCAAAATATGGAGACCAACGATAATGGCCAGACTCGATTAACCTTCCTGGCACCATCAAGAGGTTTAATCGGTTATTCAACTGAATTCTTGTCATTAACGCGTGGTTACGGTATTATGAACCATACGTTTGAAAAGTATCTGCCGGTTATCAAGGGTTGGAATCCTGGCCGGAAGAAGGGAACCTTGGTTTCAATGAATGCCGGCAAAGCAACCACTTATGCCATGATGGGCATTGAAAGTCGTGGTGAATTACTGATTGATCCGGGTACGGAAGTTTATGAAGGGATGATCGTTGGTCAAAATAACCGTGAAAACGATATTACGGTTAATATTACCAAAGGTAAGAACTTAACAAACGTCCGGGCTGCCGGTTCAGATGACATGGCGCGGATTAAAACCCCAACTCATTTAACACTTGAAGAATCGCTTGAATTTTTGAACGAAGATGAGTTGTGTGAAGTAACGCCTCACTTTGTTCGGCTTCGAAAGAAGATTTTGAACACTAACGCACGTGAAAAAGAAGCTAAGAGAAGAAAACACGCTTAATTTGAGTAATTAGACGAATTAAGCCAGCCCCTGGTAGGAATTTGGTCGATGACCCAGTTCCTAGCGGGGGCTTTTTTGCTGTTTTGGTTTAACCCCGGGTGACGAAATAAAATGATGCGGGGGCTGGCCGCTTCTTAAAATCCGGTTATGTCTACTTTTGAAAGTCGGCGTCTGATTCTTGGTATGCTATAATTAAGACCAATGTTTCATGAACAATTTTTGAGGAAAAGTGGAGTGAAAACTATGGCCAAGGCGCGTTTGAAACATCTGGATTTATTTATCTTTTTGCCGTACATCATTCTATGTATACTGGGAGTTATTATGGTCTATTCTGCCAGTGCGAACATCGGCATTCAAAACGGCGGCAGTCCTAAAAGCTATTTGATTAAGCAGGTAATTTTTGTTTTAGTTAGTCTGGGATTGGTTTTTGGAACCACGGCCCTTAATCTTAAAAAGATTCGTAATCAGCGGTTACTGCACTTTTTGGGGTATCTTTTTGTTGCGGTCCTATTTGGGCTACTGGCGGTCGGAAAAACGGTCAATGGTGCCGCGGGATGGATTCCCATCGGCGGAATCAATATTCAGCCGGCGGAATTTGCTAAATTTTATCTGATTATTTTAATAGCCGATGCAATCGCAAAAGATCAGGATAAGTTGACGATTTCAACGGCAAAGTGGTGGCAGACACTACGTTATCCACTGATAATTGTGTTGATGATACTGGTTTTAATTCTGCTTCAACCAGATGTGGGCGGTGCGGCTATTAATTTTACCATCGTGTTTGCCATGCTGATTGCCAGTGGTTTTTCCTGGAAAAGGGGCGTTACTTATTTGCTTGCGCTGGTGGGCAGTGCTTATGCCATTTTGATGTTTGTTTTGGTGCCCTTGTCAGAAAGTGGTCGGATTCACAGTTATCAATTAAGCAGAATTACGGCGTTTGTCGACCCGTTTAAGCACGCCACCGGTGTTGGCCAGCAACTTGTAAATTCTTTTTACGCCATCAGTAACGGTGGCCTGTTTGGATCCGGTTTGGGAAACAGTATCCAAAAAACGGGTTATTTGCCTGAACCGAATACCGACTTTATTATGGCTATTTTAACGGAGGAACTAGGCGCGTTTACAACCATTGTTGTTATGGCCGTCTTGGCCCTGATTATTTTTAGAACGGTTTTAATCGGCATTCGAAGCAGCAGTGCTTATCAAAGTCTGATTTGCTATGGGGTGGCGACTTACTTAACCATTCAGGCCTTGTTTAATATGGGTGGCGTTGTTGGTCTGCTGCCAATTACCGGTGTGACGTTTCCGTTTATCAGTTATGGTGGTTCCAGCATGATGACCCTGGCACTCTGTATTGGTATGGTGTTGAATATCAGTGGCCGGCAGCGGCTTGAACGAATCAATTATCAAACAGTGACCAACTAATTACAAGGAGATGTTAATTTGCCATTTGAAATTCAAGCAACAGTTGGATTAATTGTTTATTTACACTCGCTAAAGTATGTTCGTCATTTACGAACCTTCGGGCGGTTGGATTACGTATCAAAGCATATGCGGTATGCAATTATTTATGTTAGCGCAGATGATGAAGCGGACACCATTAAGAAGCTGACTGCGTTGAATTATGTCAAACAGGTGGTTCCCTCAAAATTAAATGAGCTGGTAAAAGAAGTTCAGGGGAAAGATCCAACTGAATTGGACGAAAAATTTGAAGAAGACTTTAATGACTAGTGGGGAATCGTTACGATGAGAATTACATCAGGAAAATTTGGCGGAATTCGCTTAAATCCGGTCAAGAGTGACCAAACCAGACCGACGACCGACAAAGTTAAGGAGTCCCTTTTCAGTATGACGGGACCATACTTTGATGGCGGCACTTTCTTGGATCTATTTGCCGGTTCCGGTGCAGTGGGCATCGAAGCGGTTTCAAGAGGAATGGCAAGGGCCGTATTGGTTGACAGGCAATATCAAGCGATTAAGACCATTAAAGATAACATTGATAAGATTCATGAAGCTGACCGTTTTGAAGTCATTAAAGGCACGGCAGATAAGGTGTTATTGTCATTGGCAAAGGCCAATTGGCAATTTAACATGGTCTATTTGGATCCACCGTATAAAGCGCAGCGGATTGTTGAAACACTGACGGCTTTGGCAACTTTGAAATTATTGGCGGCTGATGCTGTTGTGATTTGTGAAACTGATAATCAGACCCAATTACCGGATAAGCTTGATCGTTTTACGGTAGTGAAGCAGAAAAACTATGGTTTGACCAATTTAACAATTTATACGTATCAAATGGAGAGTAAATAATATGGTAAATGCATTATATGCTGGTAGTTTTGACCCGATTACGTTTGGCCATATCGATGTTATTCGACGGGCCAGCACTATTTTTGATAAATTATTTGTCGCAATTAGCATCAATACGCATAAAAAGGCGCTCTTTACGCCTGAAGAACGCGCTGGGTTTGTCAAGGCGGTTTTTCAATCAAATGAGCGAGTTGAGGTATTGACCTCTCAAGAATTAACCGTTCATTTGGCTGAAGAAATCGGAGCATCCGTTTTAGTACGCGGTGTGCGGGGGAGTGCTGATCTTGATGCTGAAATGTCAATTGCCGGATTAAATAACGCTTGGCGCCGACGATTCAAACCGTTTTTATTCCAACTGCGGGGCAGTATCGGGATTTGTCGTCGAGTATGATCAAGGAAATCGCTAAATTTCATGGTGACGTTTCAAAATTTGTGCCGCCAATTGTTTCTCAGGCACTTCAAAATAAATTTCGATAGAAGAGTGAATAATTAATGCAAAAGAAGGGAATCAAAAAATATGTTCTGGGCGTCATCGCTGCGATTATCATACTGGCAGCCCTTTTTTGGCCGCTGCCGAATTATATTGAGGGCCCCGGCGATGCCTCGGATCTGAGTCAAATTGTATCAATCAAGAACCATCCGGATAAACAGAAAGGCATGTTTATGTTGACTTCCGTCAGTATTGCGCAGGCCAGGCCACTAACCTATCTGTATGCTAAGCTAAGCCCATATTACTCTGTTGAATCGGATGATAGCGTGACTGACGGCCAGAATATGAAGGAATACGACAAAGTTCAGCATTTTTACATGGAAAGCTCAATTGGTGAGGCAATTTATACGGCATATAAGCATGCTCACCGGCAGGTTAAACGAACGTATAATGGGATTTATATTCTAAGTATTGAAAAGAAATCCAAGTTTTATCATCATCTGCGGGTGGGCGATGTAGTTGTTAAAATTGATGGCCATCAATTTAAAAACGCAGATGGTTTCGTTAATTACGTTCGAAAGCAAAAAGTTGGCCAGAAATTAACGATTGATTATAAGCGAAGTGGGAAAATGCACCGGGTTACCCAGCCGTTGATTGAAATTGCCAACCATCGACCGGGAATTGGGATTACGCTGACGGATGATGTTAAAGTCCACACGAGTGTGCCGATTAAGGTAAACCCCGGCCAAGTTGGCGGTCCATCTGGTGGGTTAATGTTTTCACTGCAAATATACGGCCAGCTGACAAATCAGGATCTGCGACATGGCCAAAAAGTTGCTGGAACCGGAACTATTAATTCCTATGGTCAAGTTGGTGAAATTGGGGGAATTGATAAAAAAATTATTGCGGCCAAAAAGAATGGCGCTAAGATTTTCTTGGCACCTTACCTTAAACCAACCAAAACAATTTTGAAATATGAACCCGGCCACTTGACGAATTATCAACTTGCTAAACAGACGGCCAAAAAGTACGCGCCTAATATGAAAGTCATCCCCGTTGAGACCTTTTCTCAAGCGGTCACGGCACTTCAAAAAAATAAATAAGTAATGGGTCCAAAGGATTAGAAAACTGCTAATCCTTTTTTCGTATCTAATGATAGAAGGGAGGAACAGTATGAATAGGATTCACGAGTTTATTGAGACGTATTTTTATCAGGTTTTGGTTGGCGTGGTCGTTGTGATTGGCGTTTTGGTAATTGGGATTTTTATGTTGGCATTCAATCATCCTGCAAAGGATCATCCTCAAAGTCAAGAAATGGCCGCCACGGTGGCGACATCGACGAGTACCGGTGCAAGTCAATCACAGGCAACAAGTGCAGGTACTGCTTCGACGGCAGCCACCAGCGCCTCGCAAAGCACCAATCAGCAATTCTACGTTGATGTGAAGGGAGCGGTTAAAAATCCTGGGGTTTACCAGGTTGGCGCAAATATGCGGGTAGTTGACGCGATTGACTTGGCTGGCGGTTTCAATCGATCGGCCGACAAGAAACAGATCAATCTCGCCCAGAAGCTGGCCGATCAGCAGGTTATTTATATTCCAATCAAGGGTGAAATTAAAGGTAATCGGTCGTTAAATGCGACGCCAAGCCAATCAGCACCGGCAGCTAGCTCTGACAGTGCCGCTGTTGATTCGGCCGCTCAGGCGTCAGCTGGGCCGACCGGTTCAAGTGATCAAACGGGAAAAATTAATTTGAATACTGCTGATAAGACCAAGCTTCAAGAATTAAACGGCATCGGCGATAAAAAGGCAGATCAGATTATTGCTTATCGTCAAGCTCATGGGCAATTTAAGCGAATTGAAGAGCTTAAAGACGTACCGGGATTTGGTGATAAAACGTTTGATAATTTAAAATCGTCAATTTGTGTGTAGCCCTAAACCTAAAATTGAGATATGATTTATTTCATGGAAGGTGAAAAAATGGATAATCGAATTAAGTGGGACCAGTATTTTATGATGCAGGCAGTCCTATTAGCTTCAAGAAGTACGTGTGAACGCTTATCGGTCGGGGCGGTTATTGTCCGTGACAAGCGGATTATTGCCGGGGGCTATAACGGCTCGGTGGCCGGTGATGATCATTGTATTGACGTTGGCTGTTACTTGGTAGACGGTCATTGTGTGCGAACGATTCACGCGGAAATGAATGCCATTTTGCAATGTGCCAAATTTGGTGAATCGACTGACGGTGCGGAAATCTATGTAACGGATTTTCCTTGTTTACAGTGTACAAAGATGTTGTTGCAGGCAGGCATTAAAAAAATTAACTATTTACGCAATTATCACAATGATGATTACGCCCAGAAACTAATTCAATTAAAAAATGTTGCGTTAAATAAAATTAAACTCACTCATTCCGACATGGACAGGGTGCCATTCAACTCCTATTTATCTGATTAATTATTGGAAATTGGCTTATTTTTCCGGCGGCAGGTTTATTATTTTTAAGTGTTTTCCTATTTGGAAATCTGTTAATTGGCGCACTTCTGCTGGGGCTTTTGGCTATCCGGCTGGGATTGCTTCAAAATATTAAATTAATAATCGTGGTGCTTGGAGCAGGACTATTATTTATAATTACCGTGAAATTAACTGTTGCAAATGATTTGCCGATTGAAAAGGCCAATTGTCATGAAAGTATTAAAATATATCCGGATATGATTGTAAGTGATGGCGATCGCTTTCATACGCTGGCTGTTTCGCCGGATACCGGTCGCAAAACCGTTTACTATGCCCGCTTTCAATCTTTAGAACAAAAACAGCGGATAACCGGTAGTTCCCGGCCATTAATCTTAACGGTAACCGGCGAGCAGCAGGCAATTAACGAAGCAACAAATATCAATCAATTTGATATGCGGGCTTTTTATCATCACCAAAAGGTTTATGACATGTTTTCAGTATCCGAGATTGAATCGCTGCGACCGCTTATGCATGAATCGATAGCTGACCGAATTCATGATTTTCGCTCCCGGTTTAACCACTACTGCCGAGGATTACCTAAAATGCTGCGGATTTATGCGATGGGCTTAATCAGCGGCAATCGGGAAAGTAATTTTTTTGAAGAGATGACAGGTGCTCAGCAGTTGGGATTACTGCATATCTTTAGTATCTCAGGGATGCACGTTTATTATTTTCTAACAGTAATTGACCGTTTATTAACAATGCTGGGATTAGGAAAGAAATTTAAAATAGTCATTAAATTAGCTTGTCTGGCTGGTTACTACCTTTTTTCCGGTGGGACGCCCAGCTTGCTTCGGGCAGTTTTAACCGCAGCAATCGTCATGTTGGGACAGCTGGTTGAAATTAAAGTTTCACCTTTGGCAGCACTCAGCTTGACCTTAATGATTCATTTATTCCTATTACCTGAGGCAATGTTTATGATGAGTGTGCAGCTTAGTTATGGGTTGGCATTTGGTCTAATTGCCGTTTCGAAGCGATCCTTTCTCAAACAGACGGTTTTACTGAATCTATTATCGCTGCCGATTCTATTATTTCATTTATATGAGTGGCACGTTTTAAGCTTGGCGGTCAATTTGATGGTCCTGCCGCTTTTTGGTAGTACCATTTTTCCACTGGTCTTGCTGGGATTGGGCTTGGGGTTGATTAACCCACAGTTAACTGGTCCGGTAGAATGGCTTCTTCGGACCTTTAATGATGGTTTAAATCTCGTTGGTCGCCTACCTGGTATGATTTTATTTGGTAAACCACCGGTGCTGATTGCTTTACTGATGTTTGGATTAACGCTAATTGTGATCATTCATTTAGGAAAAAAGCTGAAAATCTGCTGGGCTGCTTTGATTGGCTTATATTTGGGAACGTTTATTTGGATTCATTATCCACTTCATGGCGAAGTGACGATGTTTGACGTTGGCCAAGGTGACAGTTTCCTGATTCGAACACCGTTTAACCGCTCGGTCACTTTAATCGACACGGGCGGCAAGCCGATTTTTAACCAACAGAAATGGCAGCGGGGAACTGAAAACTACCAGGCAGCGCGAATTTCCATCAATTATCTTAAAAGCATCGGAATTTCACAAATTGACTCAATTTGTATTAGCCATCAGGATGCAGACCATTGCGGGGATTTACAGGCCTTTATCCGAGAAATGCGGATTAAGCAAATCGTTATTCCACTCGGCATGCAGCAAAATACCAACTTTATGAAACGCTTAGCGGGAAAAACCCCCGAAACGCTGGTTTTACCGGTTAATGATGAATCCCGGGTTTCCGGTTTACCACTGACGGTTTTGCATCCCTATCTGTCAGGAAAGGGTGAAAACGGTGATTCAGAAGTTCTCAGCGGCCGATTTGGCGGCCTTAATTGGCTTTTTATGGGTGATTTGGACCAACCGGGTGAGATGGCAACCCTCCAACGACACCCCGGGTTAAAAGCCGACGTTATTAAAGTTGGGCATCATGGCAGTCGGACATCTTCGAATCCACAGTTTATTTCTCAGATTCAACCACGGCTGGCATTGATTTCGGCCGGACGAAACAATCGGTATCACCACCCGAATGAAGAAACGTTGGTGACACTAAGTAAGGCCCACGTAAAAATTTTAAATACCCAGAAATCGGGTATGGTAAGATATGTATATCGAAACAACACCGGCTGTTTTCAAACCAAGTTGGAACTTAAAGGGGAAAGTAAATGAATTTTTCACAATTAATAAGTCAGTTAAAACAAAATAAAACCGACAGCGTTTATTTAATTCTCGGTGACCAAGCTTACCTGTCGGATCAAATTAAACGGGCGTTTACTGCGCTAATTCCCCAAGAGGAGCGATCGATGAACATCGGGAGCTACGATATGGAGGAAACGCCAATTTCCAGTGCCGTAGAAGACGCGGTTTCGGTTCCTTTTTTTGGTGACCGCCGGTTGGTTATGATTAATCGGCCGTACTTTTTAACCGGATTGCGGGTGAAAGCAAAAGTCGAGCATCATGTGGATGACTTTTTGAATTACCTGCAGCGCCCCGAAAGTTCAACAATCATGGTGATTTTTGCCCCCTATGAAAAGCTTGATTCGAGAAAAAAGATTACCAAGGCGTTGAAGAAAGTTGCAACGACGGTTGAAATTGGCAAGCTTAGGGAAAGCGAAATTAAGTCAACGGTAAAAAAGCGAATAACAGAAGCAGGTTACACAATTGATGAAAGTGCGCTCGAACGAATGATGCAGTTGACTTCCGGGCAATTGACAACGATGATGAATGATCTGCCAAAACTATTTTTATACAATAAAGATACCAAGAAAATAACGTTGACTGCTGTAAATGGTCTTGTGAGCCCTTCGGTTGAGCAGAGTGTCTTTGATTTGGTTAATAGTGTTTTGAAAAAGAATGCCAAAGAATCAATGGACATTTATCGAAACTTAATTTTGGAAAGCCAAGAGCCGATTGGTATTAATGCGGTTTTGATTCAACAATTTCGATTGTTAATCCAAGTCATGATTCTTCAAAAGCACGGATACTCACAAGGAAATCTGGCAGCCAGCTTAAAGGTTCACCCATACCGGGTTAAACTGGCTTTACAAACGGTTCGTCATTTTAATTATCAGGAACTTAAGGACGCTTATCTGGGATTGGTCGAGACCGAACGGGAAATGAAGTCGTCAAATCGATCACCGGAACTATTGTTTGAGCTTTTCCTGTTAAAGTTTATGCGACCGAACCATGCTTAGCTATTAAAAAGGTCTGATTTTAAGATATCCCCAACGGGGTTCTTAAAATCAGACCTTTTGTGACATAGTCGATGTGTAATAAAAAAGTTGCTAGTATGTAAGTGACTAACAACTCAATTTGATTATTTAGCTAAACGGGCTGTTAACCGTGACTTGTCACGAGCAGCTTTGTTGGCCTTGATCAATCCTTTTGACTTGGCACGATCAATAGCGCTAATTGCGTTAATGTAAAGTTCTTTAGCATCGTCTGAACCGTTAAGTTGCGCTTTTTCAAACTTCTTAACAGCTGTCCGATAAGTACTCAATTGCGCTGCGTTTCGTTTTTGAGCTTTTTCGTTAGTCTTTACGCGTTCGATAGCTGATTTGATAATTGGCATTGGATTCACCTCCGAGGGAATTCTTGGTAAAAATATTAAATTTCAACAAGCACCATTATACAAAACTGGCGGGGGGATTGCAAGCACAACTAAACTTGAATCGAAAAGATTTGCTTGTGTTTATTGCGTAATTTAGGTATACTGTTCTTTGTGTGCTACAGACCTTCGACTTAGTTTGTCGGTACCACTGCCGCTGACTCAGTCGTCGGATCATTTTAAGAAAAGGTGGAAATATAATTATGGCAGTTACACAAGCAGAAAAAAATGAACTTATCAAGAAATACGCGCGTCATGAAGGTGACACCGGTTCTGCAGAGGTTCAAATTGCAATTTTAACAGCAGATATCAATGAAATCAACATTCACATGAAGAACCACCGTAAGGATTATCATTCACAACGTGGTCTTATGAAGAAGATTGGTCATCGCCGTAACTTGTTGGCATACCTGCGTAATAAGGATGTTACCCGTTATCGTGATTTGATTAAGAGTTTGGGATTGCGTCGTTAATATTTTTAAAATTAAAACAAATCAATTATTTGTTTTTCAAAAGTCGTGGTTGGGCCTTTTTGGCTTGACCACGACTTTTTGTGCTTGCTTTCTGGCGGAAAAATTCGGTTGTTTTGCGAAAATATGGTAAACTAAAAGAAGCTGAATTCGAACGTTAAAAAAAGCATAATATTATTTTTGAGGTGAAACATGAAAAACGAAGTAAAGATTATGGCTATTGGTGGTGTTCGCGAAAATGGAAAAAACATGTACGCGATTGACATCAATGGCGGGATTTATATTTTGGACTGTGGTCTAAAATATCCCGAAAATGAATTGTTGGGAATTGATGTAGTTATTCCTGATTTTAGTTATTTGAAAGAAAATAAAGATCGAATTGTCGGCGTCTTTCTAACGCACGGACATGCAGATGCAATTGGTGCAATTTCTTACTTTTTAAGTGAGTTTGATGTGCCGGTGTTTGGCTCTCAAATGACGATTGAATTGGCCAAACTCAACGTTGCCGACTCTGAGCAGCTTCATGATTTTGATGATTTCCATATTGTTAGTGAACGATCGGAAATTGATTTTGATGATGTTAAGGTAACATTTTTCAAAACAACGCATTCAATTCCGGGCTCTTTGGGAATCGCGCTGCATACCGCAGAAGGTGTGGTTGTTTATACTGGCGATTTTAAATTTGACCAAACGGCGGCGCCGCTGTATCAGACAAATTATTCCGCATTGACCCGGTTAGGTGATGAAGGTGTTTTGGCGCTGCTAAGTGACTCCGGAAATGCGGAAAATCCAGCAGCCAGTGCGTCTGAGAAAAAAATCGGTGCTTACATTACAGAGACCTTTCACTATCATGACAGCCGAATCGTGGTAGCCAGTGTTGCTTCAAACATTTTGCGGATGCAGCAGGTCTTTAATGCGGCTGCGGAAACCGGTAGACGGGTTTTTCTAACCGGTCATGATCTTGAACGAATTGTTAAAACGGCCCTACGGCTGCATACGTTAAAGCTGCCGGTAGATGATTTACTGATCGATTCCGTGAAGGAACTGAACCAATTACCGGCTGATAAAGTTGTTATCATCCAAACCGGTAAAATGGGTGAGCCGATTAAGGCAATTCAAAGAATGGCCAATAAGGAGCAGGGGGATATCAATATTGAACCCAATGACTTGGTATTTATCACGACGACCCCTTCAACGGCAATGGAAACAACCGTTGCCAAAACCCGGGATATGGTTTACCGGGCCGATGGTGAGGTTGAAATGATTTCCGACCAGATGAATTCATCTGGTGATGCCAGTCAAACCGATCTGCAATTAATAATGAATTTATTAAAGCCGAAGTTTTTAATTCCGGTTTCCGGTGAATATCGTCTATTGGAAGCCCATGCACAATTGGCCAAACAGGTTGGCTTTACCGATGATCGAATCTTTATTCCGGATAAAGGCGACATTGTTTCGGTTAATAAAGATGAAATGTGGATCAGCGGCAGTGCACCAGTTGCTGACACGATGATTGACGGTATCGGTATTGGCGACATCGGTAATATTGTTCTGCGTGATCGGAAGGTTTTGTCTGAAGATGGCATTTTTGTTGCTGTTGTAACGATCGACCGAAAGAAAAAACGAATTGTTTCTCAGCCCAAACTGACTTCAAGAGGCTTTGTATATGTTAAGGCTAATAAGAACCTCATGGCAGAAGCTGCCGGCATTATTGAAAAGACGGTTCGGAGCAATTTAGATCACAAAGAATTTGACTGGAGTAATTTGAAGCAGGATGTCCGGGAGACGCTGAGCGATTACCTTTATAAGCAGACCAAGCGCCGGCCGGTGATTCTGCCGGTTATCATGGAAGTTAATCAGCATCATAAGCGGGTTAATAAAAAGCACGCCAAGAGAACGGCCAAATCCGCAGTTAAAGAACAAAAATAAACTTTTAACAATTTATAAAAGCAGGGGTCGGGCAAAAACAGCCATTTTTGAGTTGGGTTCGGCCACTGCTTTATTGTGATACCAAGATTAAATCTGTTTATGCCAAAAACGGCAAATGGGGAGATAGCGATGAGCACACTTTCAAAAAATGATCGGGTCATCTTTTGGAGTGCTGAGGCAGATCTACGCGATCATAAATTTCATCAGGTTTTAAATAAAACCGAACACTTGGAGAAAAAGTACCCGGAAGACAGTCAAATCCATTTATTAATGGCCCAAGCCTTATCCAATTTAAAGCGGATTGAAGACGCTTATCAAATTGTGTTTGATTATCGCGATCACCTTTTTGATAAACCTGATTATTTACCGGGGATTTTTAAAATTACGTTACAAAATCACGCGTTTATTTTGGCACGAGAAATTTTAAGCCACGTTTCGGGATCAAGGCAAAGCGCTTGGAAAGCTGAAATTATCAAACAAGAGACTGCTTATCGAACTGAGAATCAATCAGTGCTGAGACAAGCAGCCAGTCGGTTTGCCCATCTAGGGTCACTGGCCGCCTATCAGCAGGTTCAGGTGGTGACTGCGGCTCTGAAACTACCATTTGATGAGTATTTGACAGCAGCTGAAACAATGCTAACCGATCCGTTTGGCTGGCAGGTGTCCAAAACGCAGGTGTTATTACAACTACAGGCTATGGCCAGTGAGAAAACGGTCACGCTTAATTGGCTTGATAAACAGAATTATCAGATTTCGATTCCGAAATTAAAATCGTTGGCTGATTATGCGGCTTTAACTGACGCACTTCGGGAAATTGACCGATTATACGCGGCCGATGATCCAATCAAGTACCAGTTGATGGAAAAAGAGCTTTTTACGCAAAGCAGTTATATTTATCCGTTCTTCGACAAGGTAATTCAAGATTCAGCTTTTTGGGTTCAAATAATAGCAGCTGATTTGTTTGGCAGCCATTTGACCCATCCAAAGCCGTTTCAACAGGAAATGATGGCATGGATTAAGCAAATTCACCAAGCAGAAAGTTTTATGAAATTCGTTTAAAGAAAAATATTTCGAGAAAACGATAATAATCTGTTTACAAACAATTTAAGTATCGATATAATACTTAAGGATTCTTCGAAATTAGACTGCTTTGTCTTTTCAAGAAGATGTAGTATAATATCATTTAGAAATGCATTGATGCGAATTGATGTAATTCTTGAAAACAACAGGAGGTTTCATTAATGGCAAAAGAACATTATGAAAGAACAAAACCCCATGTAAATATTGGTACTATTGGCCATATTGATCATGGGAAAACTACTTTGACTGCTGCAATTACGAAGGTATTAGCTTCTAAAGGTCTGGCAAAGGCTGAAGATTATGCTGATATCGATGCAGCACCAGAGGAACGTGAACGTGGTATTACTATCAACACTGCCCACGTTGAGTACGAAACTGAAAAGCGTCACTATGCGCATATTGATGCCCCAGGACATGCTGATTACATCAAGAACATGATTACCGGTGCCGCTCAAATGGATGGTGCCATCTTGGTTGTTGCTGCAACTGATGGTCCTATGCCACAAACTCGTGAGCATATTTTGCTTGCCCACCAAGTTGGTGTTGACTACATCGTTGTCTTCTTGAACAAGACTGATTTGGTTGACGATGACGAATTAATTGACTTGGTTGAAATGGAAGTTCGTGAGTTACTTTCTGAATACGATTATCCTGGTGACGATGTTCCTGTTGTCCGTGGATCTGCTCTTAAGGCACTTGAAGGCGACAAGGAACAAGAACAAGTTATCCTTGACTTAATGGATATCGTTGATGAATATATCCCAACTCCAGAACGTGATGACAGCAAGCCATTCTTAATGCCGGTTGAAGACGTATTTACGATCACTGGTCGTGGTACTGTTGCTTCAGGTCGTATTGATCGTGGTGTTGTTAAGATTGGTGACGAAGTTGAAATCGTTGGTTTGGTTGACGATGTTTTGAAATCAACTGTTACTGGTTTGGAAATGTTCCGTAAGACACTTGACGAAGGTCAAGCCGGCGATAACGTTGGTGTCCTTCTTCGTGGTATCGATCGTGACCAAGTTGTTCGTGGCCAAGTTCTTGCCGCACCTGGTTCAATTCAAACCCACAAGCAGTTTGAAGGCCAAGTATATATCTTGACTAAAGAAGAAGGTGGCCGTCATACGCCATTCTTCTCAAACTATCGTCCACAATTCTACTTCCATACTACCGATGTTACCGGTGTTATCGAATTGGAAAAGGGCGTTGAAATGGTTATGCCTGGTGATAACGTTACATTCAACGTTGAATTAACGAAGCCAGTTGCCATTGAAAAGGGTACTAAGTTTACCATCCGTGAAGGTGGCCATACTGTTGGTGCCGGTATTGTTAGTGACGTTAAAGACTAATTTCGCTAATTAATATTGAAAAAGCCGTGAGGAGTGATCCTTGTGGCTTTTTTGCTTTTTAGGCAAGATTTGGTTAATTGGAAATTTATTTTGCATTTTACATTTTGCTGTGAATACGTTAAAATAACAATGTTATGCAATTGTGAATTGTAAAAAATAAGTTTGTCGTCTCGGAGGAAAAAAGATGTCTGCAAAATGGGAAAAGAAAGGTACCAACGATGGTGAATTAACTTTCGAAATTGGTACTGATTCTATTAAAAGCGGTTTAGACCGTGCATTTAAGAAAAATAAAAACAGTATTCGAGTTCCTGGATTCCGTAAAGGAAAAGTGCCTCGGGCAATCTTCAACCAGATGTATGGTGAAGAAGCATTATATGAGGATGCGCTGAACATTCTATTGCCAGACGAATACGCAAAGGCCGTTGAGGAAGCTAAAATTGAACCGGTTGATCAACCAAAGATTGACGTTGAATCAATGGAAAAAGGCAAGCCTTGGGTTATTAAAGCCAATGTGACTGTTAAGCCGGAAGTTAAGTTAGGCAATTACAAGGGATTAAGTGTTCCAAAGCAAAATACCCGAGTTTACCAGAAAGATATTGATGCCGAACTTGAAAAGAAACGGCAAAATGAAGCAGAATTAGTGCTTAAAGAAGGTAAAGCTGCTGAAAAGGGCGATACCGTCGTGATTGATTTTGATGGTACGGTTGATGGTAAGCCGTTTGAAGGCGGCAGTGCCAAGAACCATTCATTAGAATTGGGCTCAAATTCATTCATTCCCGGCTTCGAAGATCAGTTAATCGGCCACAAGGCTGGTGACGAAGTTGACGTAAAGGTTACCTTCCCGGATGATTACCAGGCAAAAGATCTTCAAGGTAAAGAAGCCGTTTTCAAGACAACGATTCATGAAGTTAAAACAAAGGAATTACCTAAGTTAGATGATGACTTTGCTAAAGACGTTGATGAAGACGTTGATTCACTTGATGAGTTGAAAGAAAAGATCAAGGAAGATCTGAAGACTCAAAAGAAGAACGAAGCGCGTGAAGCAATTGAAGATGCTGCGATTAACCAAGCTGTTGATAATTCAGAAGTCAAGGATGTGCCACAAGCAATGCTTGATGAAGATATTCAACGTCAGATGGATCAGTATCTTGCAGGAATGCAGCAACAAGGCATTAATCAACAAATGTACTTCCAGTTGACTGGTACGAAGCCGGAAGATTTGAAGAAACAGTTTGCTGATGGTGCTGAACGTCGTGTAAAAACCAATTTAGTATTGGAAGCAATTGTTGATGCTGAGAATATCAACCCAACCGAAGATGATATCAAAGCTGAGGTAAAGGATTTGGCTACTCAGTATGGCATGAAAGAAGACGCTGTTCGCAGTGCCTTGACTGATGATATGCTGAAGCACGATATCGGCATTAAAAAAGCGATTGACTTGATTGTTGATTCTTCAAAGCAAGAAGCCAAGTCAACGGAAGCAAAAAACGACAAAGCTAAAGAAGACAGCTCCAAGTAGTAACCGTCTCTTCGTTAAAAGATCCGTTTTTAATAACGGGTCTTTTTTTGAAGTAGATCCTTCTGATTGCAATTTAACTATTATATGTTAAAGTTACGTATAGTTGGAGAATAAATATGACAGCCCAAGTTGGTTGCCTTATTCCTGTTCTCCATTGTTTGACCAGCATTAACTTCCAACTCTTGATGGAGGAGTGAATATATTGTTCGAAGATAACGAATCAAATGGCCCAATTACCTGTTCTTTTTGTGGTAAAACACAGGATCAGGTTAAAAAAATCGTTGCTGGGCCGGGTGTTTACATTTGTAACGAATGTATCGACTTATGTAAAGAAATTATTGACGAGGAATTAGCACCTGAAAAGACGTCTGGTGACGATCTTTTGAAAGTGTTAACCCCCGCACAAATTCTCGATAAGTTAAACCAATATGTCATCGGCCAGGAGAACGCTAAACGTACGCTGGCAGTTGCGGTGTACAACCATTACAAGCGTGTCAATGAAATGGTTAGCGATCCAAATGATGATTTGGAACTTCAAAAGAGTAATATTTGTGTTATTGGTCCTACCGGTTCCGGTAAAACCTATTTAGCCCAAACATTAGCCAAAATTTTAAACGTACCGTTTGCGATCGCTGATGCGACAACGCTAACGGAAGCCGGCTATGTTGGTGAAGATGTCGAAAATATTCTTTTAAAGCTGTTGCAAAATGCTGATTATGACGTTGACAGAGCTGAAAAGGGCATTATTTATATCGATGAAATCGATAAAATTGCCAAGAAATCTGAAAACGTGTCGATCACGCGGGACGTTTCCGGTGAAGGTGTCCAACAGGCGCTTTTGAAGATTCTTGAAGGGACAATTGCAAATGTACCACCTCAGGGTGGTCGGAAGCACCCGCAACAAGAATTTATTCAAATTGATACGACCAACATTCTCTTTATTGTTGGCGGGGCCTTTGATGGGATTGAAGGCATTGTTAAGAGTCGCCTTGGTGATAAGACCATCGGTTTTGGAACCGACTCTGACGAGGCTAAAAACGTTAATTCCAAAAATATCATGCAATCGGTTATTCCGGAAGATATGTTGAAATTTGGCTTAATTCCTGAATTTATCGGTCGATTACCAATTTTAACTGCATTGGACAAACTTGATGAACACGATTTGGTTCGAATTTTAACCGAACCAAAGAACGCGCTTGTTAAGCAATATAAGAAGCTGATTGAACTTGATGGTGCCGAGCTTGAGTTCCAGCCGGCGGCCCTTCAGAAGATGGCTCAGTTAGCAATCGCCAGAAATACCGGCGCACGAGGCCTTCGTTCAATTATTGAAGACGTTATGCGTGACATTATGTTTGACCTGCCAAGCAGGAACGATGTTTCTAAAGTGATTATTACACCAGAGACGGTTACGGATCACACGGAACCGGAATTGGTGTTGAAAAAAGCATCGTAATCCAAGGGAGTCTGATGTAAACTTTAATCAGTTTACCGTCAGACTCTTTTTTTGTCTAAAAATTAAAAGGGTTTCATAGAAAGGAATGGTGACTTGATGGAGGTCCACAATGTTGAACTGACTATTAGTGCCGTTGCAGAAAAACAGTACCCCAATACCCAATTCCCTGAAATTGCATTTGTTGGTCGTTCAAATGTTGGCAAGTCGTCTTTAACCAACGTTTTAATTAATCGAAACGGTTACGCCAGAACTTCCAGTCAACCTGGGAAAACCCAGACACTGAATTTTTACAATATCGAAGATAAGCTGTTCTTTGTTGATGTCCCCGGATATGGCTATGCCAAAACTTCTAAAGCCAATCGGGAAAAGTGGGGGCAAATGATTGAAAACTATTTGACTCAGCGTCAGCAGTTAAAAGGCGTTATTGCATTGGTCGATGGTCGACACGCGCCGACCAGCAACGATATTACGATGCATGAATGGCTGAAGTACTATGGCATCGATATTTTAACCGTTGCAACCAAGATGGATAAAATAGTCCGTGGCAAGTGGAATAAACAGGCTTCGTTAATTCGAAAGACGTTGGCTTTGGGACAAGATGAACCGTTAGTCTTATTTTCAGCGCTGACTAAACAGGGGAAGGCCGAAGTCTGGCAATGGATTGAAGGGAGAATGTCACGATGAATTTTGATGAGTATCAAAAAGCAGCCAATCGAACATTGATGGGCAAGGAACAGGTTTTAACAAATTGTGCACTGGGATTAACCGGTGAGTCCGGCGAAGTTGCGGATCTGGTTCGAAAATATACGTTTCAAAGTGCCAAACTTAATAAGCAGCAGCTGACCAAGGAAATGGGGGATGTTCTCTGGTATCTTTCTCAAATTGCTGAGTGGGCCGATATTTCTTTCGATCAGGTTGCTTCCGAGAACATTAGTCGGCTTGAAAAACGTTACCCAACTCCAAGCAATCATTTAAATCAGGTTAATTAATCATCCACTGATTGATTAATTGCAAATGAGGTAATGGCGGACAATTGTCATATTTTATAGCACGCGCCCAGGATAATAACATCCGGGCGCTTTTTTAGTTGCTAAAAAAGGAGGTGCAATTAGCCAATTTTCTTATTATTTTTTAAGGAAACAGGTCTAAATGGCAGTTTCAAAATAGCGATCTGAATTGCCGAAAATGTATATTGAACTTAATATTTTGAAAAATAATGAATAAAACGCAAAAATGGTTGCAATTTATGAATATTGGTGTTAACCTCGTTACTAATTGATAATTAAGAAATTCGAGGTATAAAAATATGACAGAAAACAAAAAGGTAATTTTAGCTTATTCAGGTGGTCTTGATACATCCGTTGCAATTGCTTGGCTCAATGATAAGGGCTACGACGTTGTTGCTTGCTGCATTAACGTTGGTGAGGGAAAAGACCTGAATTTCATTAAACAAAAGGCGTTGAATGTTGGTGCCGTTGAAGCTTATGTTATTGACGCATTAGACGACTTTGCCGATAATTACGCGGCAGTCGCTTTGAAGGCCAATGCAATGTACGAAGGCTCGTATCCGCTGATTTCAGCACTCTCACGTCCTTTAATTTCCAAGGCCCTGGTTGATCTTGCGCATCAAGAACACGCCCAAGCAGTTGCCCATGGTTGCACGGGTAAAGGAAATGATCAGGTTCGTTTTGAAGTTGCCATTCACAGCTTGGATCCGCAATTGGAAGTTTTAAGCCCGGTTCGTGACTGGCACTGGTCCCGTGAACAGGAGATTGAATATGCTAAGGAACACAATATTCCAATTCCAATTGATCTGGATTCACCATATTCAATTGATGCCAATATTTGGGGTCGAGCTAATGAAGCGGGTGTCTTGGAAGATCCATGCACAGTGCCCCGGAAGATGCGTTTGCAATTACAAACGCCTTAACGGAAACGCCGGATACCCCATCAGTTATCGAATTAACTTTTGTTAAAGGAATTCCGACTGAGTTGAATGGTCAGCCAATGAAATTTTCCGAAATTATTCAGCAGTTGAATACATTGGCCGGCGAGCACGGGATTGGTCGAATCGACCACATTGAAAATCGTTTGGTTGGCATCAAATCCCGTGAAGTTTACGAAGCACCGGCAGCAACTGTTTTGCTGAAAGCCCATAAAGAGTTGGAAGACTTAACCTTTGAGCGTGATTTGGCACACTTTAAACCAACGATTGAAAAACAGTTAAGCGAATTGGTTTATAACGCACTTTGGTTCTCGCCGTTAATGGACGCTTTAAATGCTTTCATTGACAAGTCTCAGGAAGTTGTCAGCGGTACGATTAAAGCGCAGCTGTTTAAGGGAAATGTCACCATTCTTGGACGTAAATCAGCTTCTTCATTGTATGATAAAGATTTGGCAACCTATACTGCTGCCGATTCGTTTGATCAGGAAGCTGCCAAGGGCTTCATCAAGCTTTGGGGATTACCAACTCAGGTTTATTCACAGGTTCAATTAAAAAACAAGCAATCACAATTTGTTAAAGCGGTCACGAAATCACACGCCGAAGATAAAGTGGCCGTTCAGGGGCACTACGCTTCTCAAAATGGAGCTAAGAAATAATGAGTACGAAGAAACTTTGGGGTGGTCGGTTTCAACAGCAGGCTTCCAAATGGGTTGATGAATTCGGTGCATCAATTTCATTTGATCAGCAAATGGCTGATGAAGATATTGAAGGCTCACTGGCCCATGTAAAAATGTTGGGGCATACTAAGATTTTGGACGCGGCAGATGTTAAGAAAATCGTGGCCGGG
Organism: Lentilactobacillus farraginis DSM 18382 = JCM 14108; assembly: GCF_000583655.1. Lineage (GTDB taxonomy): Bacteria > Bacillota > Bacilli > Lactobacillales > Lactobacillaceae > Lentilactobacillus > Lentilactobacillus farraginis. The sequence goes on along the minus strand of NZ_BAKI01000004.1, from coordinate 17,590 downwards.
CTGGAAGCACTCCAGCAGGAACTTCATGAAGGCAAACTTCATTTTACGGTTGAAAATGAGGACATCCACATGAATCTGGAGGCCTTATTAACCGAGAAAATTGGGCCGGTTGCCGGCAAGCTGCATACTGCCCGTTCCCGAAACGACCAGGTAGCAACTGATTTTCATCTTTATTTAAAAAACCGGTTACCTAAAATCGTGAATGAAATTACGACGCTTCAAAAAACATTGGTCGCCATGGCGGAGAAAAACGTTGAAACGGTCATGCCGGGTTATACGCATCTCCAACACGCCCAACCGATTTCATATGGGCATTATCTGATGGCTTACTATCAAATGTTAAAACGGGATAAGGAACGGTTTACGTTTAATATGACGCATACCGACATAATGCCACTGGGCGCAGCTGCTTTGGCCGGAACTACTTTTCCAATTGACCGGGAATATACCGCTAAGGAATTGGGCTTTGGTCAGGTTTATGCCAATTCTCTGGACGCCGTTTCGGACCGAGACTTTGCGTTGGAGTTTTTAAGTAATAGCGCGATTTTAATGTTGCATTTATCACGCTTTTGTGAAGAGATCAGTATGTGGGTCAGCCATGAATTCAAGTATCTGGAGCTGAGTGACGCGTATACCACCGGCAGCTCGATTATGCCTCAGAAAAAGAATCCCGACATGGCTGAATTGATCCGTGGCAAGAGTGGCCGTGTCTATGGCCATTTAATGGCGCTGCTTTCGACGATGAAGTCATTGCCATTGGCTTACAATAAAGATCTTCAGGAGGATAAGGAGGGCGTCTTTGACACTGTTAAAACGCTGTTGCCTTCTTTGAAGGTCTTCAATGGGATGCTCAAAACGGCTAAGCCGAATATTGAACGGATGAAGCAGGCAACTGAAAATGATTTTTCAAACGCTACTGAATTGGCTGATTATTTGGCAGCCAAGGGGGTGCCATTCCGTGAAGCGCATGGAATTGTCGGCCAATTAGTTTTAAAGGGCCTGCAAACGCATCAAAACCTTCAGGATATGTCGCTCGAACAACTCAAGGAAGCTTCACCCAAGATTGAGGCTGATGTTTATCATGATCTAAAATCCGAAGTGGCTGTTCAACGACGCCATTCATTGGGCGGAACCGGGTTCGATCAGGTTAAGCTTCAAATTAAGAATGCCAAACAGGAATTAGGCGAAGATTGAGAATTCAAATAAAAAGCGGCTGTCAACAATGATCGTCATTGTCAACAGTCGCTTTTTGATCTGATTCATTATGAAGTAAACGCCGGGGTTACTTTTTCTCGGGACGTTTGTCAGTTTTCTTTTTCTTGTCTTTATCATCTTTTTTATGTTTTAAGAACTTATCGCGTTTATCATCATCGAGGTTCATCTCGCAAACTTGCCGAAAATAGCGTCCAAATCATCCTGTCTGTTAATCTTGAGTGACATTTACTTCATCTCCTTATCTCTATTCGTGACAATCATATCAAAATTATCATTAAAAGTCACTTTCATTGGTTGGTGATGTATATATACACCGAAATTGATTTTATTTGAATAAAAACAACTAATTTTAGAATTTTATTGCATAAACAAAAAGAATGAGGTAGTATATTCTGTATTATCAGTTTAAGAGAGGAAAAGTTGATGGAAAAGAAAGTTAAAGCAATTATTCAAGTCATCATCATGTTTGTGACCCTGTTGACGGTTGGCGCGATCGCAAGTCAAGCATCAGCGGCGGATAATTCACTTCAAAAAGTAAAGCAGCGGGGTGAATTGATTATGGTTACCAGTCCGGATTATCCCCCTTATGAATTTCAAGTCAATAAGGGCGGCAAAAGCCGGATCGTTGGAATGGATATTGACGTTGCCAAGAAGGTCGCCAAGGATTTAGGCGTCAAGTTGGTTATCAAGAGTATGAATTTCGATTCGTTATTGGTCGCAATTCAAACCGGAAAAGCTGATATGGCAATTGGTGGGATTAATCCAACCAACGAGCGTCGTCAAAGTGTTGATTTTTCAGATATTTATTATTCTGGTGGTCAAAGTTTCCTAATTAATGCCAAAGACGTTAATAAATTTAAGAGTGTTAAAAATCTGCGGGGCGCTAAGATCGGTGCCCAAACAGGAACGCTGCAGTACGGATTGGCTAAGAAGCGAATTCCCGGCGCGACGGTTAAGGGAATGGATAAATCTACCGATTTGGTTTTAGCACTTAAAACGAACAAAATTGACGCGTTGGGTATTGAAAAGCCAAGTGCAGAGGCCTATGTCAAAAATGATCCAACGTTAAAGATGATTCCTTCCGGCTATCATCTCAACAAAAACGATGTTGGTGCCGCCATTGCGTTTAAGAAAGGTTCCAACAGCTTGGTTAATGCGGTTAATAAGAGCATCGTGCAGATTAAAAAGCAGCACCTTACCGATAAGTATCTGGCATCTGCCGGCAAATACATGAAGGTTAACACGGTTAATACGTCCATGTTTCATTATTGGACCTACTTTGCCAAGGGGGTTGAATATACAATCCTAATTTCACTGGTTGCGACCTTCTTTGGAGTTTTGATCGGTGTCATCCTGGCATTGATGCGGTTCAGTAAGCAAAAATTGTTCCGCGGTTTGGCAATCAGCTATACTGAATTTATTCGGGGAACGCCGCTGATGGTTCAGGTAATGTTTGTTTACTTTGGGATTGGCGTGGTGATTAATATTCCCGCGTTGATTTCAGGGATGATTGCCGTTTCACTGAATAGTGGGGCCTACGTTGCCGAAATTATTCGAGGCGGGATCAATTCAGTTGAAAAAGGTCAAACCGAAGCCGCAGAAAGCCTTGGCTTAACGAAAGGCGATATGATGCGTTACGTTATTTTACCGCAGGCCTTCAAAAATATCTGGCCGGCTTTGGGGAATGAGTTTATTTCATTAATCAAGGAAAGTTCAATTGTTTCGATCATCGGGGTTACCGATTTGATTTATCAATTAAACATTGTCCGGGCCGATACTTATCGGGGAGTTATGCCAATCTTCGTTGCAATGGTACTCTACTTCCTGATGACGTTCCTGTTAACCAGATTATTGAACTATTACGAAGGGAAGATGAAACATGCAGGATAATGTCATTGAGGTGAACCATTTAAGCAAAAAATTTGGCGAGAATACAATTTTAAAAGATATTAACGGTACTGTTAAATCAGGACAGGTTATCTGCGTTATCGGACCTTCGGGTGCTGGAAAAAGTACCTTTTTACGATGCCTGAACCTATTGGAAAAGCCGACTTCCGGCGAAGTTAAGTTTGACGGAACGGACTTGACACACGTAGATGGTAAACAACTGTTGGACTTGCGGGAACGTATGGGGATGGTTTTTCAAAGTTTCAATCTGTTTCCAAACATGACCGTCCTCCGAAATTTGATGTTGGCCCCGATTCGGGTGAAGCAAATGAGTGAGGCGGAAGCCAAAAAGACAGCGATACATTTATTGGCCAGAGTCGGTTTGCAGGACAAAGCCGATGCTTATCCAAGCAGTTTATCCGGTGGTCAGCAACAGCGGGTGGCGATTGCCCGGGCGCTCGCGATGAATCCGGAAGTGATGCTGTTTGATGAACCAACCAGTGCCCTTGACCCGGAAATGGTTGGGGAAGTCCTTGAGGTTATGAAAGAATTGGCCAAAGAAGGAATGACAATGGTGGTGGTTACCCATGAAATGGGGTTTGCCAAATCAGTTGCCAACCAGGTCTGGTTTATGGCTGACGGCTATATTCTTGAAAAGAGTACCCCAGATGAAATGTTTGAAAACCCACAGAATGATCGGGCTAAAGATTTTATCGGAAAAATTATTGAGGCTAAGTAAAAAGGACGGCCAAAATTTGAGTAATTGAGACCAACTCGAATGGTCTATTTGAAATAGCCGGTTAATTATTAAAAGTCACATCACGTCAGAGTGGTGTGACTTTTTCAAACAATAAGGGTGTGATAAAATGCCAGCTGGTAGAGAATTTAAGACTGAACGATTGAAGCAAACGTATATTCGAGTTATACTTTTAACATGATGATCAGGTAAAGGAGTGAACATTTTTGGCAAGTGAGTATTTGGAACATAAATTATCGCTGTTGCCCGGTCTGCCGGGATGTTATTTAATGAAAGACATTAATGGCAAGATTATTTATGTTGGAAAAGCTAAAAATTTAAAGAATCGGGTTCGCTCATATTTTAAGAGCAGTCATGAAGGAAAAACAGCCAGACTGGTTTCTGAAATTGCCGATTTTGAGACAATTATTACGTCAACCGATAAAGAAGCTTTTTTACTGGAAATCACGTTAATCCAGAAACACCGGCCTTACTTCAATATTAAGTTAAAGCAGGGACATAGTGGTTATCCATACATTAAAATTACAAACGAACGGGATCCCCAGATAAAAATTGTGAATACATTGTTAAAGGACGGAGCTTATTACTTTGGGCCATATCCAAATGTTTATGCGGCTGAAGAGACAGTAAACTTTCTTCAAAAAGTTTACCCGTTGCGGCGCTGTAATGGGTTTCAGAATCGGCCATGCCTCTATTATCATATGGGTCAATGCCTGGGAGCCTGCTTTAAGGTGGTCCCCAAAGAAGTTTATGATCGGCAGATTAAGCGGATTAAGTCCTTCTTAAATGGCAATGTCGGGCATGCCAAACAAATGTTGACCAAGCGGATGGAAGACGCGTCTGCCAAGATGGAATATGAACGGGCCGCCGAGATCCGTGACTTAATTAAGTATATTGAGATTACGGTTGAAAAGCAGAAAATTATTTCTCATGATAATACACCAAGAGATATCTTTAACTATTATATGGATAAGGGCTGGCTGTCAATTCAAGTTTTCTTTATTCGACAATCCCGCTTAATGAAACGAGAGAAACGGCTCTTTCCGATTATTACGGATCCGGAAGAAGAAATGGTCAGCTTCATTTCCCAATTTTATAAGCAAAAAAATCAGCTGTTGCCCAAGGAAATCCTGGTGCCCGCAAGTTTACCAGCGGACGTGGTCAGTTCCGTTGTTGATGGTGTCCCGGTGCGCACACCGAAACGGGGCCAAAAACGCGATTTATTGGAAATGGCCGGGAAAAATGCGCAATTGGTATTGGAAGAAAAATTTCGTTTGTTGGAATTGGATGAAAGTAAAACAACCGGTGCCATGAAGGAATTAACCGATGCAATGGGGATTCCCGCAGGCCACAAGGTCGAAGCATTTGATCATTCACATATTCAGGGAGCTGATCTGGTTTCGGCAATGGTGGTCTTTGTGGACGGTCAGCCAAATAAAAATTTGTATCGAAAGTACAAACTAAAAACAGTTGATCACGCTGATGAAGCTGCCAGTACCAGAGAGGTAATCCGCCGCCGCTACACGCGTTTACTCAAGGAGCATGCCGAATTGCCGGATCTAATCTTAATGGATGGCGGGACAATTCAGATGAACGCGGTTAAAGATGTTTTGGTTAATGAGCTGGGATTAAATATTCCGGTTGGCGGGATGGTTAAAAATGAACATCACCAAACTGCTGATTTACTGTTTGGTGATAGTGACACACCACTTCACTTGGATCCTAAAAGCCAGGGATTCTATCTGCTTCAGCGGATTCAAGATGAGGTTCACCGGTTTGCCATTACCTACCACCGAAAAGTTCACACTAAAAATTCCCTTGGCTCTCGGCTGGATTCAATCGCCGGTGTTGGTCCGAAAACCAGAAATAAGTTGTTGCGAAAGTTCGGTTCATTGAAGAAAATTTCCGAAGCGTCGGTTGATGAGTTACAAACGTTGGGCATATCCGAAACGGTTGCCCAGACGATCAAGTTTTCGTTGCGTAAAATCGACGAAGAAAGAAAAGTTGTTAATTATCAGGATAAGAAACTCATTAATTAAGCGATGGATTTCTTAATCTTTTAATCTTTTTTTCTGATTCCTTTGACCTTCCGATACAAACTCGGTATACTTCAAAAGGTATCAAGTAGTTGGGTTTGAAGTTAAGAATTAATTTGAAATGGTGATAAGATGTTTGTTGATCAAGTAAAAATTGATGTACAGGCCGGTAAGGGCGGTAACGGAATCGTTGCTTTCCGGCGTGAAAAATTTGTTCCTAACGGCGGACCCGCGGGCGGTGATGGCGGTCGTGGCGGTAGTGTTATTTTTAAAGTGGATTCCGGTATGAATACTTTAATGGACTTCCGTTATCATCGAAAGTTTAAAGCCAAAAACGGCAGCGATGGTGCCAACAAATCAATGACCGGTAAAAGTGCCGATGATTTGGTTGTCCCGGTACCCGAGGGAACGACCGTCACGAATACCGACACCGGTGAGGTTATCGGTGATTTGTTAAGGCCCAATCAGGAGCTGGTGGTTGCCAGGGGCGGTCGTGGTGGCCGTGGCAATATTCATTTTGCCAGTGCGACCAATCCGGCGCCGGAAATAGCAGAAAATGGTGAACCGGGTGAAGCAATTTCGCTGAGCTTGGAGCTGCGGGTATTGGCCGATGTCGGCCTGGTCGGTTTTCCTTCCGCCGGCAAGTCAACGTTACTCTCCGTTATAACCAGTGCCAAGCCTAAAATTGCCGGTTACCATTTTACAACCCTGGTGCCAAATCTGGGAATGGTCCGATTGGATGATGGCCGGGATTTTGCCGTAGCCGATCTGCCTGGTCTGGTTGAAGGTGCTTCAAAAGGGGTTGGACTGGGCTTTCAGTTTTTACGGCACGTTGAACGGACCCGGGTAATTCTTCACCTGGTCGATATGTCCGGCATCGAAGGCCGAGACCCATTTGATGATTATCTGGCGATTAATAAAGAGTTGGTTGAATATGATCCTGATATTTTAAAACGGCCGCAGATTGTTGTGGCTACCAAAATGGATTTACCCGATGCCCAAAAAAATCTGGCTGAATTCAAAGAGCGCTTGGCGGCTGATAAACGAGAACACGCTGACACCCCGGCTGTAAAAGTAATGGCGATTTCTGCCGTTACGCATGCCGGCTTATCCGAACTGGTTAACGCAACAGCGGATCTGTTGGAACAAACTCGGTTAAATGCGGCTGAGGCCCACCCTGCTGAAGCCGATCAACAGGCCAAAGCGTATGATTTTAAGGAAAAAGCATCACCGGCATTTAAGATTTCGTTTAATAAAGAAATGGATTCCTGGGTTATTTCCGGGGATAAGATTGAAAAACTATTTAAAATGACAAATACTGAACATGATCAAAGTATGTTGAGATTCGCACGCCAAATGAGGGGTATGGGAATTGATGAGGCATTGAAAAAGGCTGGAGCAAAAGATGGTGATACCGTCACAATTCTGGACTTTTCGTTCACGTATGTAGCGTAAAAGTAATTTTATTAAGACAGGGAAGATTTTAATGCAACAAGTTCGCTCACAACAAACTGGAAAAAGACTGAAAAAAAGTCGATATATAACAGGTTTTGATGGCATTCGGGCACTCGCTGTAGTTGGGGTTATTGTTTATCACCTATTGCCTTATAATTTACAAGGTGGATACCTTGGAGTGCCAACGTTTTTCGTTGTATCGGGTTATTTAATTACGGATTTATTGTTACAGGAGTGGGAACAAAACGGCAAAATTGATTTTTGGGGGTTCTATGCCCGGAGGTTGAAACGGCTGTATCCTGCGCTTGTATTTATGCTGGTTGGGACCGGCACGTACATAACCCTATTTGAACGGTCACTTTTAACGAATCTCCGGTCGATTATTACAACCAACATGCTGTACTTATACAACTGGTGGGAAGTTGGCCATGGTCAAAGTTATTTTGACAGATTCAATGGTGAGTCACCGTTTACCCATTTATGGTCGTTGTCAATTGAAGGCCAGTATTATTTAATTTGGCCGTTGATTTTAACGGCAATGATTTTAATTATCAGAAAGAAAAAAACAATTGCTTATATTTTATTGGCATTAGCAGCTTTTTCAGGCCTTTTAATGGGAATCCTGTATACTGGTCCGCATGCGTTGAACCGGGTTTATTACGGAACCGACACGCGAATGTTTTCAATTGTTTTTGGGGCTCTGTTAGCCGTTATCTGGCCATCTACCCACTTAAGAAAGAATATTTCGCAAGGATCTCGGTGGACACTTAATATTATTGGGCTGTTATCAATTGCCGTCATGACGGTTATGTTCTTTGAGCTGGCTGGTCAAAATACTTTCACTTACCGGGGTGGTATGTTTATTATGGCAATCGTTTCAACGACGTTGGTTGCAACGTGTGCCCATCCCGGCGCGGACATTAACCGTTGGCTGACTAATCCTGTATTTGCATGGGTTGGTACTCGAAGTTACGGGATTTATTTATATCAGTTTCCAGTCATGATCTTTTATGAAATGCGGATTTCCGACATTGCGGCTCATCCGGTTTTAAACGCATTAATCGAAGTTGTTTTAATTATGATTATCAGCGAGTTGTCGTATCGGTATATTGAACGGCCGCTTCGTCATTATCATTATAAGCGATTGGGAACGTCGATTGCCGAATTTGTGAAACCCAATTCATCATATGGGATTAAACGTTTATGGCTGGTACCGGCATTGGCATTAGTTGGTATTTGTCTTTATGGAAGTGCGGTTGCACCGACCAAGGCGCCCAAAAACGTCCTTCAGGAAAATATCGTTAAAAACCAGAGTCGGGCCAATGCCCATAATAAAGTTGCGCTTGCCAAGCAGAAAAAAGCGAAGCGGCTGGCTGCCAATAAACGGAAAATGCGGGCATTATTGAACAAAAAGCTGACGCGACAGCAATATTTAATTGCTAAAAAATATCATCTTACTAAGAAACAGTATCTGATTGCCGCTCATCAGCCGATTACAGCTGTCGGAGATTCAATTATGGCTGATAACAGTCATGATCTGCAGACGGTGTTTAAACAAGCTTACGTTTCGGCGAAGGTTGGCCGGCAGATTTGGCAGGCTGGCGACGTTTTGACGGCCCTTAAAAAACAGGGCGAATTGGCGCCAAATGTTTTGATCAATTTGGGAACCAATTCGCCAATGACATCTGCTCAAATTGACAAAGTTGTTAAAACGATTGGCAGGGGCCATCGCATTTTCTGGGTAAATACGCATGTACCAACCGGAATTGGGAAACCGAAGTTAATGCTACTATTAGGAAAGCTTCCCGAAAATATAAAAATTTCTACGTAATTGATTGGCATGGCTATAGTGTGGGCCAACAGGATTGGTTCTGGCAGGATAATGTCCATCCAAATCCGCAGGGGAATGTTCGTTATACGCACCTGGTTGCCAAAACAATTGCTCAAAAATTAGCTCAAATTGAGATTCATTAATAATCATTATTAGCGGTTGTCCCATTAGCCGGCTAATTAAAACAGGAAACCTGCACTGCATTGGCGGTTGCCAATACGGTATCGGTTTCCTGTTTTGATTTTAAAGTAAGTTCAGTCGCTTGAAAACTGTTTAAAACGCTGTTCTAACGTTAAGATAGTTTAACGTGCAGGAGCTGGTCCGGTGCGTTAGCAATCTGCTTTCCTTTGGTATTAAACGCAGGGCCGAACGCAATTGACAGTTCAGTGGTCGGATTATTGGCATAATGATACAGATATCCGTTCATTACGAATTTCCGGGATTGGCCAGCGGCGATTTGTTGCCCAGCGGCAGAATCCGTTAACTGATTTGAAGTTTGAAGTGTCTGCCCCTGGTTGGTTTTAACGCTTGTTACGCCATTTAAGGCAATTTTTACCGGCCTTTCGTTGGTTACTTTATAATTGATGACAAATGTATAGTAGGTATCCGGAACGTTGGGTAAATTTAAAACCTGTGCGACGGCCTGTTTGGCGGCAGCGGTTTTAGCCGAGTTCTTAAGCACTTTGACGTTTAGAATCTGATAAGTAATGTTATGTTGTCCTACTACTGCAGAAACGTGGGAAATGCTTGGCTGAGCCAACTGTTGCTTAGTGCCAAAACGATCATAGCTGAATTGGTGTGGCTTGGTTAGTTTGCCATTTTTAACGTAATTTTTACTTTGCGTTTCTTTTTTTGGTACATGATAGTTATAACGGTTTAAGTCACTACTGGCACTGCTTGAATCGGTATTTGCAGATTGGTCGTTGGCCATTTTGGCATTGAGGGCGGCCTTATCTTTTGATTGATGATTGGCCTTATTACTGCCGCAGCCCGTCAGCCCAATGCTAAGGTGATGCCTAGTACTAAGATTACCTGTGATTTTTTCATTTTATTCGACCCCTAGTAAAAAACGATTGATTTATTAACAATTCTAAACCCAAATAACAACTGGTGGTTGGTTGACGTTCTTAAATTTAAGTTTGGTGACAGTATCCGGGTTCGTGTTAGAAATTGATCCAGCGTAATCGTAGCTCGGCCACTTTTGGACTTAGCCGTTGATTTCAAAAATAAATTAGCATCATCTTTTGTGAGTTGGTTAATTGGAACAAAATGACCGTCTTTTGAGATCAGAAGAGTCAAGCGGGGGCTCAGCGTTGCACTGGCTCTATAAAACTCATCGAGATTCATGATTGACCATCTCCTTACTAATGATTATTTTACCTAAATTATGATACAATTGAAATTGCTTTTCAGTGGCATGTACGAATCCACTGATCGATTATAAGAGTTAAGGAAACGATAAATGATGCAAATTGAATTTTTAGGAACCGGGGCTGGATCTCCCGGAAAGTTTCGAAATGTTTCAAGTCTGGCGCTTAGGCTGCTGGATGAAATCAACTCGGTTTGGCTGTTTGATGTTGGCGAAGGAACGCAACACCAAATTCTGCGGTCGACGATTCGTCCCAGAAAAATTGATAAGATTTTTATTAGTCATTTACATGGCGATCATATTTTTGGGTTACCAGGACTGTTAAGCAGCCGGTCATTTCAAGGCGGGGATGAACCGCTTGATATATACGGCCCAAAAGGAATTAAGGAATATGTTGAGGTTAGTTTGAAGGTTTCTTCGAGTCACCTAACCTATAAACTTCGCTTTCATGAGTTGACCAGTCAAAATAATGGCCTCATCTTTGAAGACAAAAAGTTTTCGGTTTATACGGCACCACTGGACCATGGCATTTTAAGTATGGGTTATCGCGTTGTTGAACATGATCATCCGGGAGAATTAATGGTTGATAAGTTAACTGAACTTCATATCCCATCCGGACCAGTTTATGGCCGACTTAAAAAAGGCGAAGTGGTGACACTGGATGACGGTCGCGTTATTGATGGTAAACAAATGATTGGCCCAGCTCAGCCGGGAAGAGTTGTCACAATCATTGGTGATACCAGGAAAACGGAGAACGCTGTTAAGCTGGCGCAAAACGCGGACGTATTGGTACATGAAAGCACTTTGGGGAAGGGCGAAGGCAAGCTTGCCCGCAGCCATTACCATTCGACAAACATTCAGGCCGCACAGGTTGCCAAAAAGGCCCATGCCAAAAAGCTTCTGCTAAACCACATTTCGGCCAGATATACCGGTAAATCTGCTTATGAACTGGAAAAACAGGCCAAAGCGGTTTTTCCGAATACAAAAGTCGTTAAGGATTTTGATATTGTTGATATTCCGTTTAAGAAAGCTTAACGGGTTCGGCAATTGTCGATAGTTTAACAGTTAAGGTGCTGTGAGCGGATTGATTTGGGGAACTTGCGGTACTTAACACATAAAGTTACAAATTGGGGGGAGTCATTTGAAAAAGCAAGTTACGACAATTATCAGCATTGTTTTAATTATCTTAATTGCGATTTTTGCAATGCTGAATCTTGAAAAAGTAAATGTTAGTTTTGGTTTTACATCTGTTGAAATGCCATTGATCCTGTTGATCCTTTTTTGTTTATTAATCGGTGCATTAATTATTTTTCTATTTTCATCGACGCAAAATATTCGAAAAAACCGGGAGTACCGTGACCTGCAACGTGAAAGCGATGAGCGTCAGCAGGCGTTGACTGCTGAGATTGACCAGCTAAAAGAAAGTCTTAAGACGCTTGATACACGCTTGAAAAATTCATCCGGCAAACAGGAGATCGGTGCCAAGGATCAACAGATCGACAAATTAAAGTCGGAAATTGAAAAGTTGAATCAGAAGTTGTCATCTCAAAAGTAAGGTAGCGTGTTTTTATATGATTGAATCAAAGTTTAAATGGCAGATCCATCAGGATACGGACTCTCAAAAAGTTGATGAACTCAGTGACGCATTACAGATTGAACCGTTGATCGCGTCAATTTTAATTCAAAGAGGAATCGATACACCAGCAGCTGCCAAGAAATTTTTAACCCCCTCTGCCAAGGATTTTCATAATCCCTATCTGATGCACGATATGGAAAAAGGGGTGAAGCGAATTCGACAGGCCGTTGAAAACGGAGAACAAGTGACGGTCTATGGCGATTATGATGCCGATGGTATTACCAGTACGACTATCATGTATGAGGTACTTAATGATTTGGGGGCCAATGTTGACTACTACATTCCCAACCGGTTTACGGATGGTTATGGGCCTAATGTCGCAGCATTTAAACGGATTATTGAGAAAGGGACTACGCTAATCATTACCGTTGATAACGGGGTTGCCGGCAACGAAGCTATTGATGCCGCTAATTCGTTACATTGCGATGTTCTGGTAACAGATCATCACTCCCTGCCCGATACGCTGCCAAATGCATTTGGTATCATTCATCCACGGGTTAAGGATGATCAGGGAAACGCGTATCCGTTTGGTGATCTTTCGGGTGCCGGAGTTGCTTTTAAGGTTGCCCAGGCACTAATGGAAGATTTGCCGATTGATCTGATTGATATCGCGTCGATTGGAACGGTTGCGGATGTCGTTTCTCTTAGAGATGAGAACCGGGCAATCGTCAAGTTTGGGTTAAACGCGATTCGAAATACACAACGACCGGGCTTGATGTCGCTGATTCAAGCGGCTAAAATTGATTTGGCCAAGCTGGATGAACAGGATATCGGCTTTGGAATTGCCCCCAGACTCAATTCACTTGGCCGCATTGATGATGCCAAGGTTGGTGTCGAACTGTTGTCGACTTTTGATGATCAGCGGGCGGATGAATTGGCAAAGTTTGCCGATCATCAAAACGAGGTTCGCAAAACGCTGGTTGCACAATTTTATCAGCAGGCAGTTGAAATGGTGGCTGCTTCAGGCGACGAAGCAGGCAAAAAAACGCTGGTTGTCGTCGGCGATAAGTGGCACCAGGGTGTTTTAGGAATTGTTGCCAGTAAGCTGGTGGAAAAGTATGGGCGGCCAACGATTGTATTGACCTCCCAAGATGGGACCGATGAGTTAAAAGGATCTGGTAGAAGCATCGATTCATTTGACTTGTTTGCTGCGATTGATCCAATTCGTGATCAGACCGTTGGCTTTGGTGGCCATCATTCGGCGGTTGGTTTAACAATCACACAGGATAAAGTAACGGTTTTGAAAACGCAGCTGGAGCAGGCAGCCGATCAACAGCATTTGGATCTGAAGCAAAAGCCAATCCTTGCAGTGACCGCTAAGATTTCCGCCGATAAAATTAATGATCAGTTTTTAAAAACGCTGTCTGTACTCGCACCTTTTGGACAGGATAATCCCAAACCGGTTTTTGAAGTTACTTATGATCAGCTGGTAAACGTCAAAACAATGGGAAAGACTGGTGATCACCTGCGGCTTGGTTTGGAAAAAAACGGTACCCAACTAGCAGCTGTTGCTTTTGGTCAGGGACAACTTGCTGGTCAGCTGACCAAACCGTCAGTTCAATTGGCGATTATTGGGGAACTGTCTGAGAACACTTGGCATCATCAAACGACGATTCAGTTAATGGTTTCTGACATGAAACAAAAAGTATTGCCGATTGTTGATGAAAGAACCCAACAGCTTCACAAGCAAATGTTTAACCAAGCCGGAACCTATGTCTTTTTTCATGAGAATGTTTATACACAGTTAAAAAAATACGTTAATGCTGATTCAGCGGCCTTTATGTATAATCATCTGGATCCGGAGAAAATGGCTGGCCGGAAGCTGTTTATCGTTGACTGTCCGGATGTGGTGGATGACTTAGAGACGGTTTTGCATAATTGTCACCCGCAGATAACCGTTTTATATCTTTATAAAAAACGGTTGATCTCAAAATTGGGGATGCCAGATCGGAATTCTTATGCTAAACTATTTAGGTTCGTTAAAAACAATCCCAATTTAAATATTGGCACTCAGTTGCAGCAACTGGCCAGGCATTTGAATCTGGCTCCTCGAATGCTTGTCTTTATGATTCAAGTTTTCTTGGAATTAGATTTTATAACGATCCGCGATAAGATAATTAATTTAAATCCGCATTATCTTTCCAAAGATTTGAAATCGGCACCCAGTTACCATTTGAGGCAAGAACAACTAAAGGCCGAGGAGAAACTATTGGTCTCTAGTACGAAAGAATTAGTCAGTTTTGTTGAAGATTATTTAAAGAGCTGACGAAAGGAAGAAAGAATATGTCAATCGATTTTTCTAAGTATATTGCATCCTATCCCGACTTTCCCGAACCAGGTATCTTGTTTCGAGACATTTCGCCAATGTTGGAAAATGGTGAAGTTTATCGGGCAGCTACAGATCAAATTGTTCAGTTTGCCAAAGATAGAAACGTTGAAATGATTGTCGGCCCGGAAGCCCGCGGCTTTATTGTTGGTTGTCCGGTCGCTTATAAATTAGGTGTGGGTTTTTCACCTGCCCGAAAGAAAAACAAACTTCCTGGTGAAACGATCGAAGAAAGTTATGGCTTAGAGTACGGAAAATCGTCGCTGTATTTGCGTACAAACGCTGTTAAGCCCGGCCAAAGGGTTTTGGTTACCGATGACCTACTCGCTACAGGAGGCACTATTGACGCGACTATTCGGCTGGTTGAAAAACTGGGCGGAATTGTGGTAGGAACTGCTTTCCTAATTGAATTGACAGAACTTAAAGGGCGTGAAAAAATCAAGGATTATGATTTCTTTACGCTGCTTAAATATTAATTTTTAAGGCTGGATGATTGGATTGATCGTTATAATGATTGATTCAATCATCCGGCTTTTTAATTATGATGTCGCGTTTTAAAACGAAGTATAAGCGCGGGCGTCGCTGATATTCACGTCTTATAAATCCACTATCTTTAAGCGTTCAAGCGCCGGGTGGTCACCATGACGTTAGCTATCGGTTAACATAAAATAAACCAGATTGCCTAAGTATCAACTAAGGTGTGGCTTTTGATGGCTTTAATATCCCGGTTGTGCCCAATTTGTGAATCGGTTCTTTTTTAGCGCCCCACATTGTGTTGGTGAGCCGGGGCAATGGTTGAATCAATCATTAAATTCTCTAAGTCGGGATTCATCATTATATAGTGTGAAAAACCTGTTCTAACAGACTGCTGTCACGCCAACGAAAAGATTTGGTATAAACACTTTGCCACGGGGGGATAATAATCGGGTAGATCGTGTCAAGACGAGCCACTGCAGACAATATATAATAAGGCATTGAACATCGTATGATTATCGTGGCGGGTTGGGCGGCCAATGTGATACTTTAAAGAAGTGGTTTAATTTGACGCTATTGGTCATCGCTCAATTGATAACGGTATTTTTCCATAATCTTCAGTTTTTTAGTTTTGGCCTATCAGATCAAAGAACGTGATGGGGCGTTTAGGGTTTGCAGTTTGAAGACGCTACCAGCCGGAACTGTACCAAATCATAAACCACTTCGATTGATTGTTGACGAGTTTTAAAATTTTCTGATTACTAAAGATATTTTGACCATTAGACGCGAAAAAAACCATTAGAAAAACCATTAGATAAATTCCTATCTATGGAATCTTGTGTCGCTCCAATGAAATAAAAAGGCACCGCATAGCAAGTGTTTAGCTTACTGTGCGGTGCAGTGTTTACTACGGTAAGGAGAGTACAGGATTTGAACCTGCGCGCCGGCGCAAAACCGGTTCGCCGGATTTCGAGTCCGGTGCATTACCACTCTGCCAACTCTCCACAACAGATAACATTATATCAATTGTTACGTCGGATGTAAATTGTTAATTTGGGTATATTAGTTAGTTTGTCCAATTAATAATCGAGATAGCATTTATTGATTGGGGGATATGGATCCCTAAAAGGTATTTGCTGGTAAGGTTAATGAAATGATTTTAATTTTGTTAAGATCACTTTTTTTCAGAAAGGACCCCTGCAGAAGACAATTAAACTCATCAATTTCTGCCAGGGGTCTGTTTTAATTTAATACTTTTTAATACTGACTTTTTAGATAGTTCGACTTATTTGTAAACGGCTATTTTTCTGGCGTGATCTTTGCTTTTACAACCCCGATCAAAGCCGGAATTAGGGAGATGACAACGATGCCGATGATAACCATTGAAAAGTTTTCTTTTACGATTGGAATATTACCGAAGAAGTAGCCAGCACCGCAGCAGATGGCCACCCAAGTAATGCAGGCAGAAACATTATATTTAATAAATTTGCGGTAAGGGAAATCACTGGTTGCGGAAACAAATGGGATTAGTGTTCTGATGATCGGCATAAATCTGCCAAGGAAGATAGCCATGGCACCATATTTATTAAAAAATGCCCGGGCTTTGTTTAAATCTTTTTCTTTAATAAATTTACCAAGAACTTTATGCCGGGGAATTAATTCACCGAATTTTCGCCCCAAATAGAAGTTTAAGGAATCGCCGGCAATAGAAGCGACCAGAAACAGGAGCAAAAATAATTTGATGTTTAAACCATAAGTGGCATTTGCGGCCAATGCGGCGGCGGCAAACAGAAGCGAATCTCCTGGTAAAAATGGGAAAATAACAATTCCTGTTTCTATAAAGATGATTGCGAATAGAATTAGATAAGTTGAATTACCAAATGTATTAACGATATTAACAAGATGATCATCGATGTGGAGAATAAAATCGATTAGGGTGCTCACAAGACCATTCCTTTCAGTAAATGATTTACATTTGATTTTACCAAATTAATTTGTCTTTTTATAATTAAGAGCGGAGTTTAAACAAAAAACAACTTTTCGCGAATAATGGTTTTGGCAAGATACATACTAGCTAATCACGGTTTCAACAAAGGAATCGAGTTTTGAGGTATGGCTTTGTCATGGGTGTATAGTTTAAATTATTCAAAAATTGACCATTATTTTAAAGTACGATATATTTTTAACGGAGTTATTACTCGGGAGGTTTTAAAACAATGAAATTAAAAGTCGGTATGAAAGTTCAGGGAGTTGTCACCGGGATTCAACCATATGGTGTTTTTGTTGACTTGGGTGATCAGAATCAAGGCTTGATTCATATTTCAGAATGTCGTTCCGGGTACGTAAAAGATATTAATCAGCTGTTTAAAGTTGGCCAGCGAGTTGTTTCTTTGATCATCGATATTGACGAGTTCACGGGAAAAATTAGTTTATCAACCAGAAGCAAATCAGTTCATCCCGAAGTTTTAAACGAATTTGCTGCCAGGCCGTCTTTTCGGAACCATTATTGGACAAATTATCGGCTGAATATTGGATTTTCAACTCTCGCAAAGCACCGAAATGACTGGCTAAACGAGGCAAGAGAATTTTTTGAATAGTTTTTTT